>CAKRWT010000004.1 GCA_934418125.1 uncultured Lachnospiraceae bacterium | reverse complement strand
CCATGTACCCAACAATTCAATAAGAAAAATGCGGTGGTAGAGGAAAAAAGACCGGGTGAGTATCTGCCGGTTTATGAGAATGAACGGGGAACCTATATTTTTAACTCCAAGGACTTATGCATGATTGAGCATATCCCGGAAATGATAGATGCAGGAATTGACAGCTTTAAGATAGAGGGCAGAATGAAAACAGCCCTTTATGTAGCAACCGTGGCGCGTACCTACCGTAAAGCAATTGATGATTACCTGGAATCGGAAGAAAAATACCATGCCAACATGGGCTGGTATAAGGCAGAAATTTCCAAGTGTACTTACCGTCAGTTTACGACAGGCTTCTATTTTGGAAAGCCGGATGAGAATGCACAGATATATGATAACAATACCTATGTAAATGAATATATTTATCTCGGCATTGTGAATGGTTTCACAAAACGGGAAGATGGTACAGTCTGTGCCAGGTTTGAACAGAGGAATAAATTCTGTGTAGGTGACCAGATTGAAATTATGAAGCCGGATGGTACGAATGTGCCGGTGGAAGTAATGGCGATGTATAATGAAGAGGGAGAGATGGTAGAGTCCTGCCCTCATTCCAGGCAGATAATAGATGTGCAGCTGTCAACGATTCCGGAAATATATGATATTTTAAGAGTGGGAAATCCACAACAATAATATTTCGGTTGACCGCTATAACGTCCGTATTGTACAATGTGAGCAGTGAATCTTTGGAATTGTCTCGCATTGTACTGCCAAATATAAATTTTTTTGAAAATAGTATTGCATTTTTAAAAAAAGTAGAGTATCTTATAGAAAAGGTCAGCAGACCAACTATAAAGGTATCTTGAACGAGGATGTTCCAAAAGTAATTTTGGGACATTTTTTTTATGCATTTTGCGCAGATGCAGCGACTAAGGGAGGTTCGGATATCCTTGTTGAGGAAAGGAAGATGGAAAAATGAGCGAAGTATTTAATGTTGAAAAGATTTTTGGCCAGAATGTATTCACTCTTGGAAAAATGAAGGAGCGTTTACCAAAGAATGTTTACAAAGAAGTTGTAAAAGTAATGGACCAAGGCGGCGAGTTATCCAGCGATGCTGCCAATGTAGTAGCAAAAGCAATGAAAGACTGGGCTGTTGAAAATGGCGCAACGCATTATACACACTGGTTCCAGCCGTTGACCGGTATTACCGCTGAAAAACATGATGCATTCGTTACCCATCCGGACGAAACGGGCAAAATGATTACTGAGTTCTCAGGCAAAGAGCTGATTAAAGGCGAGCCTGATGCATCTTCATTCCCATCCGGTGGACTTCGTGCTACCTTCGAGGCAAGAGGATATACTGCATGGGATATTACTTCTCCGGCATTTCTGAAAGAATCCGGCTGCGGTACGATTCTTTGTATTCCGACAGCGTTCTGCTCCTATACCGGAGAGGCACTGGATAAGAAAACGCCCCTGCTTCGTTCCATGGAGGCTTTAAGTGAACAGGCAATCCGTGTGGTAAGATTATTCGGCAATACAGAAGCAACAAAGGTCACTGCGTCCGTAGGACCGGAACAGGAATACTTCCTGGTAGATGCAGATTTATATAAGAAGAGAACCGACTTAATGTTCGCAGGACGTACCTTATTTGGTGCACCGGCACCGAAGGGCCAGGAAATGGAAGACCATTACTTTGGTGTTATCAGAGAACGTGTCGGCGAATATATGAAAGATTTGAATGAAGAGCTCTGGAAACTGGGAGTTACGGCTAAAACACAGCACAACGAAGTAGCACCTGCACAGCATGAGCTGGCACCTATTTATGAAACTGCAAACATCGCAGTAGACCACAACCAGTTAGTTATGGAGACGATGAAGAGAGTTGCAGTAAAACACAGCATGAGATGTCTGCTTCATGAGAAACCATACGCTGGTGTCAATGGTTCCGGTAAGCATGACAACTGGTCCATCACAACCGATAATGGCGTGAACCTGCTTGACCCAGGCGATACACCAAATGAAAATGTACAGTTCTTATTCGTACTGGCTTGTATTATGAAGGCAGTTGATAAACACGCAGATTTACTCCGCCAGTCTGCTTCTGATGTTGGTAACGACCACAGATTGGGAGCTAACGAGGCACCCCCTGCAATTATCTCTATCTTCTTAGGAGAACAGTTAGAGGATGTTGTAACACAGTTAATTGAGACAGGAGAAGCTACCTCTGTAAAAGAAGGCGGCAAGCTGCTGACCGGTGTTAAGACCCTTCCGGATTTCCAGAAGGATGCTACTGACCGTAACAGAACTTCACCATTTGCTTTTACTGGTAATAAGTTTGAGTTCCGTATGGTTGGTTCTGCAGATTCCATCGCAAGCCCGAATACCACACTGAATGCGATTGTGGCAGAGGCATTCTGCGAAGCGGCAGACAGAATTGAAGCAGCAGAAGATAAGGAAATGGCTATCCATGACCTGATTAAAGAGTATATGACAGAGCATCAGAGAATTATTTTCAATGGTAACGGATATTCTGATGAATGGGTTGAAGAGGCAGAGCGTAGAGGTCTTCCTAACATTAAGTCCATGATAGAGGCTGCCAGCACACTGACAACCGACAAAGCAGTAAAACTGTTTGAAAAATTTGGTATTTTTACGAAGGTAGAGCTGGAGTCTCGTGAAGAGATTATCTATGAAACCTACGCTAAGACCATCAATATTGAAGCACTGACTATGATTGATATGGCTGGTAAACAGATTATTCCGGCAGTTATCAAATATTCTAAATCTCTGGCAGATACCATAAATGCTGTAAAAGAAGCAGGTGTAGATGCATCCACACAGTCTGCTTTATTAAAAGAAGTAAGTGAGAAGCTTGTGGCAATGCGGACAGCTTTAAGCAGACTGGAGAAAGCGGAGAAAGAAGCTTCAGCCATTACAGATGCAAAAGAGCAGGCATTTTTCTATAAAGATACCGTAAAGGTTATTATGGATGAATTACGTGCTCCGGCAGATGAATTGGAAATGATTGTTGACAAAGAATGCTGGCCAATTCCTACATATGGCGAGTTAATGTTTGAAATCTAATCAGGTTATAAAATAAAAAATGGTAAAAGGCCCGTAAAAAATCGGGCTTTTTACCATTTTTGAAAAGAAGAAGAAAAGAGAAATGCAAAAAATAAAATAAAAAATAAAATTTTTTAAAAAAGTGCTTGCCAAAATAAACACATTCCTATATAATAACTAATTGTTGATGGGCTATCGCCAAACGGTAAGGCAACGGACTCTGACTCCGTCATTTCAAGGTTCGAATCCTTGTAGCCCAGTTACTGAGCCCCGGTTGGAAACCAACCGGGGTTTTGTTATGTAATAAGGAAACTTCTTGCTTAATTAAATTAAAATTTATTTCAAAATATGATATGCTAAGTTTATAACAGATGACAAAGAAAATGAGACAGGAAACACAGTAAACAGGAAGGTATGGTTACAGTATATGTATACGTTTGACAGCAGAGTAAGATACAGCGAAGTTGGTGTTGACGGAAATATGATGTTGCAGTCCCTTTTGGATTATTTTCAGGATTGTTCCACGTTTCATTCGGAGGATATCGGACTGGGGTTGGATTATTTAACACAGATACATCAAGTCTGGGTACTTTCTTCCTGGCAGATTTTTGTGAACCGGTATCCGCATCTGTGTGAGCATATTATCATTGGTACGGCACCTTATGAGTTTAAGGGCTTTATCGGGTATCGTAATTTTGAGATGAAGACGGCACAGGGAGAGGTTCTGGCCTATGCCAATTCGGTATGGAGTCTGTTGGACACACAGAAAATGGTTCCGACCAAACCGGGCGAAAGAATGTTGAAGGGATATAAATTGGAAGAAAAATATCCCATGGAATATGCGCCTCGTAAAATTCATGTGCCGGCAGAGGGATGTGAGAAAGAAGCGTTTACCGTAAAACAGCATCATCTGGATACGAATAAACATGTCAATAACGGACAATATGTACGGATGGCAATGGATTTTATACCAGAGGATTTCGAGATTAAACAGTTGCGGGCAGAATATAAGAGCCAGGCGGTACTGGATGATGAAATCTGCCCTTTTGTGGCAGTCAGTGAAGAGGGAAAGCTGTATACTGTGGTGTTGAATAACAAAGACGGCAGACCATACTGCATCGTGGAGATGCTTGGACGGTAACCGAAGTATGGAAGAAGGATGGGAACATCAATCATGGAGGGAAAAATGATTGCATTAGGAGAAATCCAGACATTACAGATTGTGAAAAAAGTAGAATTCGGTGTCTATGTAGGAGATGGCGGGAACGTGGAAGAGCGGGTGCTTCTCCCGAAAAAGCAGGTGCCTCAGCAGGCACAGGTAGGAGATGCCATAGAAGTTTTTGTCTATCGTGACTCAAAGGACAGGCTGATTGCAACAACTACAAAACCGATGCTTACGCTGGGAAAAGTTGCTGTGTTACAGGTAGCACAGGTAGGGAAGATAGGTGCGTTCCTGAACTGGGGACTGGAGAAGGATTTGCTGCTGCCGTTCAAGGAGCAGACGAAAAAGGTAACTGCCGGAGAGAAATGTCTGGTGGCTTTGTATATTGATAAGAGTAACCGGCTCTGCGCTACCATGAACGTATATCCTTATCTGGATACCGACAGTCCGTATCATAAGGACGACAAGGTTGTGGGAACTGTTTATGAAATCAGCCGTAATTTCGGAGCCTTTGTGGCAGTAGATAACCGGTATTCCGGATTGATTGCGCAGAAGGAGCTGTATGGAGCGGTAAGAATCGGAGATGTGATAAACGCTCGTGTTACCGGTGTCAAAGAGGATGGAAAACTGGATTTGAGTATACGTGAGAAAGCATATTTGCAGATAGAGCAGGATGCCGGAAGGGTGTTGGAAATCATTGACAGCTTTGATGGGGCACTGCCTTTTACCGATAAGGCATCACCGGAAGTGATTAAACGGGAAACACAGATGAGCAAGAATGAATTCAAACGTGCGGTAGGGCATTTGCTGAAAACCGGGAAGATTGTGATTACGGAAAGAGCCATCAGACGGGTGGATTCATAACCATTAAGGTGTATGGGGATAAGGAATACTATGAACAGTAAGAAAACAAACTGGCTTTTTTTAGCGATTATGTTGGTACATTTTGCGGTGGTTGGGGTTTTGATTTTTACCGGAAACCGCATTTCACTTAGTATGACAGCGAATCTGATTATCAGTGAAATGATTATCCTTCTGCCAGGAGCAGTATGCCTGTTGGTAACGAAGAGCGGTTTTGGAGAATCCCTGGGATTCCATAAGATAAAGATTTCTTCTGCACTGATGATAGTGCTGTTTACCTTTTTGTGTATGCCGTTTGTTACGGTACTGAATTCGATTTCTATGTTTTTTGTGGAAAATGCAGTGTATGCCATACAGGATGATATTCTGGAAATGGGCTTTCCTGTTATGCTGTTGCTGATGGGAATTTACGGACCATTCTGTGAGGAGTTTGTTTTCCGCGGAGTTATTTACCGCGGTTATAAGAAATCAGGCAGTGTGTTCTGGGCAATCTTATTGTCAGCTCTCTTATTTGGATTGATACATCTTAATTTTAATCAGGCATTGTATGCATTTGCCCTGGGAATTTTATTAGCTTTGTTAGTGGAAGCAACCGGAAGCCTGTGGGCATCTGTAATATGCCACATGGTATTCAATTCCCAACAGGTATGCCTGATGTTCTTCTCCCAGTGGTTATCCGGAACAGCGTATGGGAAAATGCTTGCGGAGACAGAAACCACCGAGGCGTTGACAACAGAGGCTCTGACGATGGCTTTGAGTGTGTATCTGATGATTGCGGCAGTAACTTTGCCGCTTGCTTTCTGTGTTCTGGCATGGATTGCCAAGAATGAGAACCGGGCAGAAGCCCTGCGGCAAATCTGGGCAAAGAGGAAAGAAAAAAAGGAATACCTGATTAGTATTCCTCTTGTGATAGCGATTGTTATCAGTATTGCTTATATGAGCCTGGAACTGTTTCTGTGATGGTGTTATACACTTACATCAAAGTTACTGCCAAGATAAGGAGTAACGGAACGCTCCATAGCGGCAGAATCCATCAGGGCAACGACTTCACTGCCGGTAGTTTCTGCCTGCTCAAGGGAGTTGCCCAACATGGCTGCGCTGTAAGCAGTTTGCAGGTTAACACTTGACATTGCCATTGATAATGCAGCGATATCCATAGAAATCACCTTGCCTTTCTTATGGTTCTGATATCTGAAGCCCTGTGCTGACAGCGCATTCAGACGATTACCTTATATTGCAAGTATAACATATATTTGATATAATTCAAGACATGACAGTTATGAGGAAGTGTTAAAAATGCGTAATATTAACATCCTTGGAATGGAACTCAAAGACTGCAGCGCCAGAGAATCGCTTAACCGGACAGAGCGGTTCTTACAGGAGGGTGCAGTGCGTATTATTTTATATCTTACGGGTGGTGTTTTGCTGGAGGCACAGAAGAGTGAAGCACAGAAAGCCTGGATTGAGGAAGCTGACCTGACCCTTTGGGCTGACCCGGAAAGCCTTCAGGCAGCAGGGGTTACAGCAGGAAACCGCTATCGGGAAGTTGACGGACAGGAATTTCTGCAGGGATTCCTGCATAAACTTGGAAAACAACACCGTGGAGTGCTGGTAGTGGCAGACACCCAGGAACAGGCGGATGAGCTGAAAGCAGAACTGCAACAATTAGACCACAATGTCACTTATGTGGGAAGCTTGCCGTTAAATGTGACACCGGAGAACCGGGAATCCATGATAAACGAGATTAATCTGATAGCTCCGGCGGTGGTTATTGCGCGTATGGCGTTTGGCGCGCAGTTACAGTGGCTTACGGACAGCCGTGCACTGTTAAACACCAAGATATGGATAGCCATGCCAGAGAAATTTAGCTGTATGTGGAAAAAGGAATCCCCTTGGGAAAAACTGCTGAATCGGATTAATAATGATATTTTTAAGCGAAGAGTAAATAATTATACGAAATAGAACAGTTTCCGTACTGTTCTATTTTTGTGTAAAATGTCTAATAGGAGAAAATGGGGAAAAACGAACTTCCCATTAAAAAATACACAAAAAATTCATGATTGCATATAGATTTATTTGTAAATATAGATTAAAATAAAAAATAGATGTTGCATTTTGCAGGAAACAGGTGTTTAGCATTTGTATAAATTGCTAAAAGAATCACAAGGGGTGGGTTATGATTTCAAATCAGATTTTACAGAACACAATAGAAGGGTTAAAGGCGATTGCCAGAGTGGAGCTGTGTGTCATGGACATTGACGGCAAGGTGGCAGCAGCGACCCAGGAAGAGATGGAACAGTGCGGCAAGGCTGCTGCTGAGTTTGCAAAGTCTCCTGCGGATTCCCAGGAAATACAGGGATATCAGTATTTCAAGATATTTGATGAACAGCAGATAGAGTATATCCTGGTGGCTGGTGGTGTTGGAGAGGATGTTTATATGGTAGGCAAGATGGTTGCTTTCCAGATTCAGAATCTTCTTGTAGCGTATAAAGAAAGATTTGATAAGGATAACTTCATTAAGAACCTGCTGTTAGATAACCTGCTCCTGGTAGATATTTACAGTAGGGCAAAGAAGTTGCATATTCAGGCAGATGTAAAGCGTGTGGCTCTGATTATCGAAACAGAGAACACCAAGGACAGCAACGTGTTAGAGATGATGCGGTCTTATTTTGGCAATTACAGCAAAGATTTTATTACGGCAGTGGATGAGAATAATGTTATTGTGGTAAAAGATTTGTCGGAAGGGGATAATGCCAAGGAGATTGAGAAGACAGCAACCGGCATTGTGTCCTATCTTGCGAAAGAGAATATGAAAGATGTGAGAATTGCCTATGGTACTGTGGTGGGAGAAATCAAGGAGGTCAGCCGTTCCTATAAGGAAGCAAAGATGGCACTTGATGTAGGTAAGATTTTCTTTGATGAGAGGAATGTTATCGCCTATAGTGAACTGGGCATTGGACGTCTGATTTATCAGCTGCCGATTCCGCTATGCAAAATGTTCATCCGGGAGATTTTTGATGGAAAGAGTCCTGATGATTTTGATGAAGAGACCTTGACAACTATCAATAAATTTTTCGAGAATTCACTGAATGTATCAGAAACCTCCAGACAGCTGTTCATTCACAGAAATACACTGGTATACCGTCTGGATAAATTACAAAAGAGTACAGGGCTTGACCTGCGCGTATTTGAGGATGCCATTACCTTTAAGATTGCGCTGATGGTAGTCAAGTATATGAAATATATGGAAAGTTATGAGTATTAAAAGTTACAGGTGGTGAAAACGTGGATACAAAGAAGAAAAAGAAGAAGAAAAATACATCCGATTCCAATGAGATTATTACACTGACGAATGTATGTAAAGCATATTCCACAGGTGCACCGGCATTAAAGGATGTCAATCTGCACATTAAGAAAGGTGAGTTCGTATTTATTGTAGGAGACAGTGGTTCTGGTAAGTCAACCCTGATTAAATTGCTCCTTCGTGAGCTTTCCATTACCAGTGGATATATTAATGTAATGGGATATGATTTGTCGCGTATCAGGCATAGGAAGATTCCAAAGTTTCGTAGAAATCTGGGAATCGTATTCCAGGATTTCCGTTTGTTGAAGGACAGGAACGTATATGATAATGTTGCTTTTGCACAGCGGATTGTCCAGAAATCCAATAAAGAAATCAAGAAAAATGTGCCGAGTATTCTTTCTGTAGTGGGACTTGCCGGCAAATATAAGGCAAAACCAAAACAATTATCCGGTGGAGAGCAGCAGAGAGTAGCACTGGCACGAGCCCTGGTAAATGAGCCCGCTATCCTGTTAGCCGATGAGCCTACCGGTAACCTGGATCCGAAGAATTCCTGGGAGATTATGAAGCTGTTAGAGCAGATTAATGAGAATGGAACCACAGTTCTGGTGGTAACCCATAACCGGGAAATTGTGAATGCCATGCAGAAGAGAGTTGTTACCCTGAAAAAGGGAGTTATTGTAAGCGACGAAGAAAAGGGAGGATATATCGATGAGGATTAGTACATTTTTCTACACGCTTCATCAGGGATTCCGGAACCTTTTTCGAAACAAGTGGTTTACATTGGCATCCATTGCAACGATTAGTGCGTGTTTGTTTTTGTTTGGTTTATTTTATGCAATTGTAATGAACTTCCAGCATATTGTAAAAACGGCAGAGCAGGGAGTATCGGTTACCGTATTCTTTGATGAAGGCATTTCTGATGAACAGATTCAGCAAATCGGAGAGCAGATTCAGAAGCGGCCGGAGGTATCGGAGATTGTGTATGTATCAGCAGAGGAAGCATGGGATACGTTCAGTGAAGAATATCTGGGAGACTATAAAGACGGATTTACGGAGAATCCCCTGGAGAATTCGGCCAACTACCAGATCTATCTGAACGATGTGTCCATGCAGTCGGCACTGGTTACCTATCTGGAATCCATGGATGGCGTGCGTATGGTTAATCGTTCTGAAGTGACGGCAGCAACCCTGACCGGTGTCAATGCATTAATTGCTTACGTTTCGGTAGGAATCATTGCCATTCTCTTTGCGGTATCCGTATTCCTAATCAGCAATACAGTAACGATTGGTATTTCTGTCCGGAAAGAGGAAATCAATATTATGAAATATATTGGTGCAACAGACTTTTTCGTGCGTTCTCCGTTTGTCATTGAGGGTATGTTGATTGGTCTGATAGGAGCAGCTATCCCTCTGGGAATTATTTACGGCTTGTATAATACCGTTATTGCTTATGTGACAGAGCGGTTTGTTATGCTGACCCAGTTACTTAGTTTTCTTACGGTGGAGGAGATTTTCAATATTTTACTGCCGGTATCATTGGGACTTGGCGTGGGAATTGGTTTTATTGGAAGTATTGTAACTGTCAGAAAGCATTTGAGAGTATGATAAAAGGCCGTTTGGAGCGTTATATGAAATACTTAAAAAGGACATTATGCCTGGGGTTATGTGTCTGCATTGTGTTTGCATCTTCCAGTCCCGGAGAAATGGTTACAGTCCATGCTGCGCTTACCAATGAGAGTATTCAGCAGAAAGAGGCAGAGATTGCGGAGGCAAGAAAAGAGGTCTCCACTCTGAAAGCCAGTCTTACCGATGTAGAGAACCTGAAAAAGGAACTGGAAAAGTCAAAAAGTGATTTGACAACCTATGTAACACAGCTTGATGGTGAACTTAGTAACATACAGGCAAAGATTGAACAATATAATACATTAATCTCAGAAAAAGAGGATGAAATTGAACAGACCACAGAAGAATTGAATGCAGCGATTGAACAGCAGGAAAATCAGTATCAGGCTATGAAAGAGCGCATTAAATTTATGTATGAGAAGGGTGACAGCTTTTATCTGGAACTGCTCTTTTCTTCAGAAGGATTTGCAGATATGACGAATAAGGCGGATTATATTGAGGCCTTGTCTGCATACGATAGAAATAAACTGGATGAGTATGTTGCCACCAAAGAGATGGTGCAATTATGCAAGGAAGAACTGGAAGCTGAGAAAGAGGTTCTGGATGAAGCGAAAGCGGCTGTAGAAGCGGAAGAAAAGAATGTATCAACCCTGATTTCGGAGAAAGAGGCACAGATTACTGCAGTGTCTTCCGATATTTCCAATAAGGAAGCTGCTATTCAGGAATACGAAGATATGATTGCCAGCCAGAATGCAGAAATCGCAGCTCTGGAAAAGGCAGTGGCAGAAGAGAAGGCAAGGCTGGCAGCCGAAAATGCGCAGGCACGTGTGTATAATGGCGGTATGTTTGCGTGGCCCTGTCCTGGATATACCAGAATATCTGATGAATATGGCAATCGCATGCATCCAATACTGGGTATTGAGAAGTTTCATAATGGTATTGACCTGGCAGCACCAGGGGGCAGTTCTATTCTGGCAGCTTATGATGGTGATGTAGTGGCGGCTGCATATAGTGGTACTATGGGAAATTACATTATGATTGACCATGGGAGTGGGCTGTACACCATATATATGCACTGTTCTGCCTTATATGTGTCTAAAGGACAGTCTGTTGCGAAAGGACAGTCTATTGCAGCGGTAGGAAGTACCGGACGTTCCACGGGAAATCATTTACACTTTAGTGTACGTCTGAATGGAAGTTATGTGAGTCCATGGAATTATCTTAAATAGTAAATGGAGATGGAAAATTTGGAGCAGAACGGAGAAAATAATTACTATAATAAGGAGTATTCCAATAAGGAACTGTTGCCTGCGTCTTCACCGCAGAATCCTGATGGGCAGGATAATAAGCATGGGGCAACGCTTGCCCTTGGCATTCTCATAGGGATTGTTTTTACCACAATGGTTGTTGCAGGTACCTATGTGGGCACCAAATTATATGATATTGCAAAACAAAAATCTGCAGCACAGACCAGTGCGTCCAGCGAGGAGGCGCAGAATGTTGTCAATAGTGAGTCTCTGGAAAAGCTGGAAACGATTGAGCAGATTATAGAAGAGTATTATTACAAGGAAGAAGATGTAGATGTAAATGCCATGATAGAAGGCATGTATGCCGGTATGGTGGATTCTCTGGGAGACCCTTATTCTGTTTATTATACAACAGAAGAATGGCAGGCACTGATGCAGGAGACAGCAGGGGTTTACGAGGGTATAGGTGCTTACCTGAGCCTGGATACAACCACCGGTCTTGCTAAAATCAGCGGTATTATCCCCAATACGCCTGCGGAAGAAGCCGGCTTAAGGGAAAATGATATTATCTATATGGTAGATGGCGAGAATATCCAGGGAATGGAATTATCGGAAATTGTTTCCAAGGTCAAAGGTGAGGAGGGCACAATAGTGCATCTGACAATTGTCAGAGAAGGTGAGACGGATTACCTGGAAATTGACGTGACCAGACGAGAGATAGAATCTCCTACTGTGAATTATGAAATGTATGATAATGGGGTTGGCTATATTCGCATTACAGAGTTTGATGATGTTACCACAGACCAGTTTACAGAGGCGTTGGCAGTTATCAAGGGTTCTGATGCCAAGGGGCTGATTCTGGATCTCAGAAGTAATCCGGGAGGAAGCCTGTCGGTTGTAGTAGACATTGCAAGACAGATTCTTCCGAAGGGTTTGATTGTGTATACGGAAGATAAGAATGGGCACAGAGAAGAATATACCGGTGATGGGGAAAATGAATTACAGATTCCGCTGGTAGTGTTGGTAAATGAAAATTCTGCCAGTGCAGCAGAAATTCTGTCCGGTGCCATTAAGGATTATGGTAAAGGTACTTTGATAGGAACTACTACCTATGGAAAGGGCATTGTACAAAGGGTACTGCCATTGACGGATGGAACCGCTTTGAAGCTCACTATCAGTGCTTACTACACGCCTAATGGCAACAATATTCATGGAATAGGAATTGAACCGGATATCGTGTGCGAATTTGATTCGGAAGCCTATTATGAAGATGGTGTGGATAACCAGTTAGAAAGTGCCAAAGAAGAGATTCAGAAAATGATAGAATAATCGAAATAATAGTGGTTTACCATAAAATAAAAAATGAAAAGAAGTCATGGGATAGATGAAAAAGGTTATCCCATGACTTTTTTAGGAAAATCAGCCGATTAAGACAGAACAAAAATAGGAAAAATAGAGAAGCAGTTGACATAAATAGCGAACTTATAGTAACATAAGTTATGTTGACATAATAGGGCGTACTATGCCTTGCAAACAACAGGGAAAGGATATTGGGACACGAATGAAAAGGCAGCTTGCTTTATGGATGATGGGAGTTATGGCCTTGACGGCAGTAGAGCCGGTCATGGCAGCGGAAGAAAACAGTATTTCAGAAAACTCCATAAGATATATTACGGCATTTGAAGAACTTCCGGAGGAGATAGCCTATATTCCCTGTGAAGAAAAAGCACCAATGGAAGAAGTCATGGAAATTATGCCGGATGAACTGCAGGTGCTGTATGAAGGAGACACGGAGTATAGCAGCCTGGCGGTAGACTGGGTATGTGACGAAGATTATACAAATACCGAGTATAGCCAGTATGAATTTTATCCTCAGTGGGAAGAGTCAGAAGGAATCGTGGCTGACAACGTGGAAGTGCCAGCCATTCTGATAGAAATTAATATAGAAAGCGATGGACCTATCCGGGATTTGGAGCAGGCGAAGAAAGAGTTGCAGAAGATAAGCCAGAAAAAAGAAATTCTGGCACTTGTTTATCTGACAGATTCCTATGAGGTACGGAGCAGTGCTTCCGAAGATGCGGATACGGTGGCAACGGTAGTGAGTGGACAGACCGTGGAAATCCAGGATGTGGAAGTAGATGAAGATTATAATATTTGGTATCATGTGGCGTTTTATCTAGGAGAAAATTCTTATAATGGTTATGTAGAAGAAAGCTATCTGGCAGTATCCGATGAAGCCTTTTTATCCTGGCAGAGTAAATATGAGGCACCAGGTATCGCATTGATGGGGTTGGAATCCTGGTCTGCAGATGTGGATCAGTTCCCGGCATCCTATCAGAATGCATTGTATGAACTAAAAAGAAAACACCCCGGATGGACCTTTGTTAAAATGAATACAGGTCTTGATTGGAATACCGTTATAGCGAATGAAAGAAAAAATGAGCGAAACTGTGTATATCGGACAAGTCCGGCCTCCTGGAAAGACACGGAGGCGAAAACAGCGGGTTCTGGCTGGTATACGGCTACAGAAAGTATTATTAAGTATTACATGGATCCCAGAAATTTTCTGGCAGACCCTTATATTTTCCAGTTTGAACAGTTGACTTACAATGCTTCTTATCACACGGAAAGCGCGGTACAGACCATACTGAACAGTTCCTTTATGTCTGGCGGAATACCGGGAGAAGGTATGACTTATGCCCATGCCTTTGCCAGCCTGGGAAGCAGTACAAAGGTAAGTCCGTTCCATCTGGCATCCCGGGTGTTGCAGGAACAGGGAACTAAGGGAACATCTGCCCTAATTTCCGGAACTTATTCTGGATATGAAGGCTATTATAACTATTTTAATGTAGGGGCATCAGGGGCTAATAACCAGGCGGTTATTCTTAATGGTTTGAAGAAGGCCAAAGAATACGGATGGAACACGCGATATAAATCCTTATCTGGTGGTGCAACGGTTTTGGGAAGCAATTATATCCTGCGGGGACAAGATACCCTGTATCTGGAGAAATTCAATGTTTCCAAAAACAATACTTATAGTCATCAGTATATGCAGAATTTACAGGCTCCTTATTCGGAATCTCAGAATATCCGTAAGGCTTATGCCAACGCAGGAGCACTGGAGAATACTTTTGTTTTTAAAATACCGGTTTATAACAACATGCCGTCTTCTGCCTGTGCGAAACCAGATACTACAGATAAAATAGCGTTAAGCAAGACGACAGTAGACAATCTTGCGGTAGGAAAAACAGAGATGTTGGAAGCCTATGTCAATGGCTCCATGTTAGACAATACCTCAGAACTGTCTTATACAAGCTCTGATAACAATGTAGCAACCATAGATGGAACTGGCAAAATAACGGCGGTTTCTCCGGGAACGGCGACGATTACCTGTGCTAAGGGAGGAGCTGCTTCGGCAACCTGTAAGGTAACGGTAATAAAAGCAGATCCATCGGTGTCTGTTCCAACCGTGGCACCGGTTACTTATGCAGAGGGTCTGACCTTGACCGCAGTAACTTTACCCTCCGGCTGGAAATGGAAGAATGAGACAACCGCTATCAAGACGGGAACGGTATCCTATGAAGCCGTGTATACACCATCAGATATAGTAAAATATAACACTGTGACGAAGCAGATTTCCGTTACAGTAACCAAGGCAATACCAACCTATGCGTCATTGAATCCGGTAGAGCTGTCGATAGGAGATACTTTGCAGAAGTGTACTCTTCCCAGTGGCTATGCCTGGGAAAGTGACGGGAATACGCTGTTATCCAAAGCAGGAAAGTATGTATTTTATGTATCATATAACCCGGATGAAGCAAACTATCATACAATAACAGGAATTCCGTTGACGATTGTGGTGCCGGAACCAGAGAAACCAACTACTAGCGATGACAGTACGAGTACGCCAAGCACGGGAACGAGTGCGGGAAGTACGAGTAGCCCAAGTACCGGAACGAGTACAGGAAGCACGAGCAGTCCAAGCACGGGAACAAGCATGGGAAGTACGAGTAGTCCAAGTACCGGAACGAGTACAGGAAGTACGAGTAGTCCAAGTACCGGAACGAGTACAGGAAGTACGAGCACGCCAAGCACGGGAACGAGTGCGGGAAGTACGAGCAGTCCAAGCACGGGAACAAGCATGGGAAGTACGAGTAGTCCAAGCACGGGAACAAGTGCGGGAAGCACGAGTACGCCAAGCACGGGAACAAGTACAGGAAGTACGAGTACACCAAGCACGGGAACAAGCATGGGAAGTACGAGTAGTCCAAGTATCGGAACAAGTACGAGTACATCAAGTACAGGAAGTACGAGTAGTCCAAGCACGGGAAGCACGAGTACGCCAAGCACGGGAACAAGTACAGGAAATACGAGCACGCCAAGCACGGGAACAAGTGCAGGAAGCACGAGCACGCCAAGCACGGGAACGAGTACAGGAAGTACGAGCACGCCAAGCGCGGGAACAAGTGCAGGAAGCACGAGCACGCCAAGCACGGGAACGAGTACAGGAAGTACGAGCACGCCAAGCACGGGAACAAGTACGAGTACACCAAGTACAGGAAGCATGAGCACACCAAGTACAAACAACAGTGCGGGAAATAATAATACTCCAAGTACCACAACTACCTCGGAAACGGGTGGTACCGTGAATACGACACCGGCACAGGAGAATACACAGGCAACGACGGGCACGCCGGCAACGACCAATGCGCAGACCACCACAAATACCCCGGCGGCTGCAACTGCACCGACAGTGGAACCACAACCAACTGCGCAGGCTGCTGACCAGAACACGGCAGGAACTTCGGAAGCGGCTTCCAACCACAATTCTCTTCTGACACAGAGTGAAGCAGTAGAACCATGGCAGGAAGCACAGCCGGTGGAAGAGGATGCTGAAGAAGAGCAGAGTGTTATCCAGAAGCCAGTGGTCGTAGTGGCTATGAATGATACGACCATTCTGACTCCAGACCAGATTAAGATGGCAAAAGAGCAGAATATTGATTTGGTTCTTTCCATGGACAATCAGATTAGCTGGGTGATTGATACCGATTTGATTGACCTGGAACAGCTTGAGAATATAGACATGGCAGTAATGGTTAATGCAGGACAGATACCGCAGGAGGCTTACAGTCAGTTGACAGAAGGAAAAGCCTGTATCGAAATTTCCCTGGCACATGATGGACCATTCTCGTTCGCACCGCAGTTAAATATTGCCATTGGAACCATGGAAAGTGGTAAGTATGCAAACCTTTTCTATTACAATCCCGAGTCCGGGCAGCTTGAATTTATGACTGCTTCTCTGATAGATGAAGATGGAAAGGCAGCATTTACCTTTGAACATGCTTCGGATTATATGATTATAGTAGACGATGCGCCGATGGCGGCAGCAGCAGTGACACAGGAGAAAACCGGCAGTGTGGGAAGATGGCTGTTAATCATTGCTATTCTGCTTATCATTCTGGCAGGAGCCGGATGCGGTATTTTCCTCTGGAAACGGAGAAAAACAGAAGAGAAAGAATCCCTGGAAGAATCGGAAGAGGAAGATGAGGACGAAACCGAAGACGAGCAGGGCGAACTGGAAACAGTAAACTATACACTGGAAAACTCAGAAGATGATTATGACGAAACAGATTACGAAGAAGATACCAGGGAAGAAAAGTCCAAAGAAGAGGAACTGTCACAGGAAGAAGATGACTGGATAGAGGATGAAGAATGGAATCAGTCACAGCAGGATACTCTTCCGCAAAAGAGCCAGGCAGCAGAAGCGGAAGAATCGGAAGAGGATGACTGGATAGAAGACGAAGAGTGGGAAGCCAGAAAAGGAAAGAAGTAAAGGAGATTGCTAGATGAATATTGTGTTATTATCCGGAGGTTCGGGAAAACGTTTATGGCCCCTGTCCAACGATACCCGGTCGAAACAGTTTATTAAGATTTTTAAGACAGAAAATGGCGAATATGAATCAATGGTACAGCGGGTTTACCGGCAGATTCTGGAGGTGGATAGTCATGCGATGGTAACCATCGCTACGTCCAAGTCTCAGGTATCAGCGATTCATAATCAGCTGGGGGAAAATGTAGGAATCAGCGTGGAACCCTGTAGAAGGGATACTTTCCCGGCGATTGCATTGGCAGCCGCTTATCTTCATGATGTACAGAAAGTAGCAGAGGAAGAAGCTGTTGTGGTATGCCCGGTAGACCCTTATGTCAACACGGACTATTTTGAAGCCATTCAGAAGCTGGGAACCCTTGCCGAGACAAGCCGCGCCAATCTGGTGCTGATGGGCATTGAACCTACTTATCCAAGTGCAAAATATGGCTATATTATTCCAGAAGACAAAGCCGAAATCAGTAAGGTAGCTGTTTTTAAGGAAAAGCCGACAGAGGAGATTGCCAAAGAATATATTGCCAAAGGAGCATTATGGAATGGCGGTGTATTTGCGTTCCGTCTGGGATATGTATTACAGAGAGCCCATGAGTTAATCGAGTTTACGGATTATCAGGATCTTTTTCATAAATATGAAACACTGACGAAAATCAGCTTTGATTATGCGGTAGTGGAGCATGAGAAAGAAATCGAAGTAATGCGGTTTTCGGGTATGTGGAAAGATATGGGGACATGGAACACCCTGACCGAAGCCATGGAAAGCGGCAGTATTGGAAAGGCAATTTTAAACGATGCCTGCAACAATGTCCATGTGGTAAATGAGCTGAACGTGCCGGTTCTGTGCATGGGCTTAAAGGATGTGGTAGTATCCGCCAGCCCGGAGGGAATCCTGGTATCGGATAAGAACCAGTCCAGTTACATTAAGCCTTATGTGGACGAAATCGACCAGCAGATTATGTTCGCCGAAAAGTCCTGGGGCAGCTTTAAGGTAATTGATATCGAAGAAGGCAGTATGACCATTAAGGTAGTACTCAATCCGGGACATAAGATGAATTATCACCGCCACGAGCACCGGGATGAAGTGTGGACGATTATTGCCGGGGAGGGCAGAACCATCGTAGACGGTGTGGAGAGAAAGGTTACTGCCGGAGATGTGGTACAGATGCGTGCAGGAGTTCCCCACACGATTATTGCGGATACCACGCTGCATGTCATAGAAGTACAGGTAGGCGAGGACATCAGCGTTCATGATAAAGTAAAGCTGGAACTGCCTTGAAGGGAAAAATATAGTATATGAAAATGAAATACCTGTTATAATTTAATTAAGAATATAACGGAAAGGTTGGTAGGGATTATGTGTAAGGAAAATGAATTGAGTTTTTCAATATTTATGTTATATAGTCTTGCGGATAAATGGGCAATGTCTCCAGCCAAAGTGTATAAAATATTAAATTCAACCGGAATTTTAGATAATTATATTATTAAATGCTACGATGTCCTTCATACGCAGGGAAAGGAATATTTGGTAGAAGACATTACAGATTATGTTAGGGAAAAAGGAATTAATGTATGATTGTATATCATGGCGCAACAGAAATTATAAAAAATCCTGACGTAGTACATTCGAAAAATGGGATGATTTTAAAGTATTATCTTTTGAAAAAGAGAATGAAGAATGGCTTGATTTTGTGTGTGCATGTAGAAAGGGAGAGCCACTCAATAGAGAATATGATATTGTTATAGGAAATGTTGCGGATGACGATGTGTTTAAGACTGTAGATATGTATTTTAGAGGATTATGGGATAAGGAAAAAGTTTTAGGTGAATTGCGATATTATAAAATGAATAATCAAATCTGTATTGTAAATCAGGAAACGCTGAACCGACTTACCACTTTTAAAAGGGCGTATGAGGTGGAAAACAATGGTAGATAAGAAGCAATTAGAAGAGGTTTATAAGCAAAATTTGGAAAATGATATTATTAATGTAATTTCCAAAATAAAAGGGATAGATTTAAGAAAAGCATTTGATATTTATTATTCCAGTAAACTTGCCGAACAAATTTCGGATGGCAGTTATGGAATAGAAAATATGGATGCAAAATATCTGGCAGAAGATTTGATTGAGAATGAGCCGGAGCTTTTTGGATAACTACCGAAAGCGAATAACAATATTATAACTGTTCAAAAACGATTGAAATAGACTGGATTCTGGAGAATATTTCAATACAACAGGATGGAAAATAGAATAGTGGTGAAAGAAAAAAGTACAAATGATAATCGAACATTTGTACTTTTTTCTATATACTTTCAAAAATTTATTTGATATAATAAGGACTGTTACAAACATTAGTTTTGATATTGGTCATAGTAAAAGTCACAAATGGAGGAATTACCCATGAATGAGTTCAAATTAAAATCCCCATATCAGCCTACCGGTGACCAGCCGCAGGCAATCCGGGAACTGGTGGAAGGGTTCCGGCGAGGGAACCAGTTTGAAACGTTACTGGGTGTAACCGGTTCCGGCAAGACTTTTACGATGGCAAATATTATCCAGGCATTGAATAAGCCGACTTTGATTATTGCGCATAATAAGACACTGGCAGGTCAGCTTTACGGCGAATTCAAAGAGTTTTTTCCGGAAAATGCAGTAGAATATTTTGTTTCTTACTATGATTATTATCAGCCAGAGGCATACGTACCCTCTACGGATACCTATATTGCCAAGGATTCTTCTATTAATGATGAAATAGATAAGCTGCGGCTGTCGGCAACAGCATCCTTAACAGAGCGTAGAGATGTGGTAGTCATTGCCAGTGTATCCTGTATATACGGACTGGGAAGCCCGGAGGAATATGCGGGTATGAGTATGTCCCTCCGTCCGGGGATGCAGAGGGACCGGGATGAAGTAATCCGTGGGCTGATTGAAATGCAGTATAGCCGGAATGATATGGATTTAGACCGCTGTTGTTTCCGGGTGCGTGGCGATGTGCTGGAGGTGTATCCGGCACAGGGGGGAGACTATCTTATCCGGATAGAGTTTTTCGGTGATGAAATTGACCGGATTGCACAGACAGACCCTCTGACCGGACAAGTGCATGCAACCCTGGAACATGTCATGATATATCCGGCTTCCCACTATGTAGTGCCACAGGAGAAAATCAATGTGGCATGTAAAGAGATTGAGAAGGAACTGGAAGGACGGGTAAAGTACTTTAAGAGTGAAGATAAACTGTTAGAGGCACAGCGTATTTCCGAGAGGACGAACTTTGATATTGAAATGTTGAAGGAGACCGGTTTCTGTTCGGGAATTGAGAACTATTCCAGGCATTTAAACGGAATGGCAGAAGGAGAGCCGCCGTTTACTTTATTAGATTATTTTAAAGATGATTTTTTGATTATTATTGATGAGTCTCATATTACGATTCCGCAGATACGGGGAATGTTTGCCGGAGACAGGTCGCGAAAGAACACTCTGGTAGATTATGGGTTCCGTCTGCCCTCTGCACTGGACAATCGTCCGCTCTGCTTTGAGGAGTTTGAGCAGCATATTGACCAGATGTTGTTCGTGTCAGCGACCCCATCGGACTATGAGGCAGACCATGAACTGCTTCGGACAGAACAGATTATCCGGCCTACCGGACTGTTAGACCCGGAGGTAGAGGTACGCCCGGTAGAGGGACAAATAGATGATTTGATTTCGGAAGTGAATAAGGAAGTTAAGAATCATCATAAAGTGCTGGTAACTACGTTGACGAAACGTATGGCAGAAGATTTGACTGATTATATGAAAGAAGTGGGAATCCGGGTAAAATATCTCCACTCGGATATCGACACCCTGGAACGGGCAGAGATTATCCGGGATATGCGTCTGGATGTATTTGACGTGCTGGTGGGAATTAACCTGCTTCGAGAAGGACTGGACATCCCGGAGATTTCCCTGGTAGCCATACTGGACGCGGATAAGGAAGGTTTCCTGCGTTCTGAGACATCCCTGATTCAGACCATTGGACGGGCGGCCAGAAATGCAGAAGGACATGTTATCATGTACGCGGACAACATGACGGATTCCATGCGCGCAGCCATTACGGAAACCAATCGTCGTCGTGAGATTCAGCAGAAGTATAATGAAGAGCATGATATTACGCCACAGACCATTAAGAAAGCGGTTCGTGATTTAATCAGCATTTCCAAGGCAGTTGCCAAAGAGGAGATGCGGTTTGAAAAAGACCCGGAATCCATGGATAAGAAAGAACTGGAGAAGCTGATTAAGAATGTGGAGAAGCAGATGAAGAAGGCGGCAGCGGACTTGAACTTCGAGGCAGCAGCACAACTGCGTGACCAGATGGTAGAATTGAAAGAGAAATATAATAATTTTGATAAATAGAAAAGGTTTTATAGAATTTGGAACAGGCAGAATGAGGAGAACAACATGTCGGAGAGTATGAAGATGCGCCCTAAGGAGTATATTAAGATTCGGGGTGCCAATGAACATAACTTAAAAGGTATTGACGTAGATATTCCACGAAACGAATTTGTGGTATTAACAGGATTATCAGGTTCCGGAAAGTCATCCCTGGCATTTGATACGATTTATGCAGAGGGACAGAGAAGATACATGGAATCTCTGTCTTCCTATGCCAGACAGTTTCTGGGACAGATGGAAAAGCCCAACGTGGATAAAATAGAAGGTCTTTCTCCGGCGATTTCCATTGACCAGAAGTCAACGAACAGAAACCCAAGGTCTACCGTGGGGACCGTAACGGAGATATATGATTATTTCCGATTGCTGTATGCCCGCATTGGTATCCCGCATTGTCCTAACTGTGGGAAAGAGATTCGCAAGCAGACCGTAGATGAGATAGTAGACCAGATTCTGTCCATGCCGGAGGGGACGAAGATACAGCTGCTGGCACCTGTAGTCCGGGGTAGAAAGGGTGAGCATGTAAAAGTTTTTGAACGTGCCAAGAGAAGTGGTTACGTCAGAGTCCGGGTGGATGGAAACCTCTATGATTTGTCAGAGGAAATTAAACTGGAGAAAAATATCAAACACAACATAGAAATCATCGTAGACCGACTGGTGGTAAAACCTGGGATTGAAAGACGACTGGCAGATTCTATCGAAAATGTATTTGCCCTGGCAGAAGGGTTGATGATTCTGGACGTAATAGGAGGGGAGCCGGTTAATTACAGTCAGAGCTTTGCCTGCCCGGATTGTGGTATCAGTATCAGCGAGATTGAACCGAGAAGCTTTTCTTTTAACAATCCGTTTGGAGCCTGCCCGGAGTGTTTCGGCTTAGGCTACAAGATGGAATTTGATGTGGATTTAATGATTCCGGATAAGAGTCTGAGCTTAAGCCAGGGAGCTATTGCTGTTCTTGGCTGGCAGTCCAGTGGCTCCAATGGAAGCTTTACCAATGCGATGTTACAGGCTCTTGCCAAAGAATTTGATTTCAGTCTGGATACCCCTTTTGAACAGTTGTCGCCTAAGGTGCAGGATATTATTATCAACGGAACCGACAGACAGGTGGATGTGTATTATGAAGGACAGCGCGGAAAAGGTGTTTATCCGATTGCGTTTGAGGGACTCATTAGGAATGTGGAGAGAAGATACCGGGAAACCGGTTCTGAGACAACCAAGCAGGAGTATGAGAGCTTTATGCGGATTACCCCCTGTAAGGAATGTAGGGGAATGCGACTGAAAAAGGATTCTCTGGCAGTAACCGTATGTGACAAAAACATTTACGAAATTACTTCGCTTTCCATTGCAAAGCTGCATGAATTTATTGGCAATATGAAGCTGACTTCCCAACAGGAGCTGATTGGAAAACAGATATTGAAAGAAATCCGTGCCCGTGTAGGATTTCTGATGGAAGTAGGACTGGAATATCTTTCCCTTTCCAGGGCAACAGCTACCCTGTCCGGTGGAGAGGCGCAGCGAATCCGGCTGGCAACCCAGATTGGTTCCGGTCTGGTTGGGGTATGTTATATTCTGGATGAGCCAAGTATAGGACTTCATCAGCGTGATAATGATAAACTGATTGCGGCACTGAAGAATTTAAAGGATATGGGAAATACGCTGATTGTGGTAGAACATGATGAGGATACCATGCTGGCCGCGGATCATATTGTGGATATCGGTCCAGGAGCAGGTTCCCATGGCGGACAGGTAGTTGCCCAGGGGACGGCAGAAGAAATTATGCAGGTAGAGGAGTCTGTTACCGGACAGTATTTAAGTGGCAGGTTACAGATTCCGATACCTGAGACCCGCAAGCAGCCGACCGGCTATCTGACAGTAAGAGGAGCTGCGGAAAACAACCTGAAAAATATTGATGTGAAGTTCCCACTGGGCATTATGACTTGCGTGACAGGGGTATCTGGTTCCGGAAAGAGTTCCCTGGTAAATGAAATATTGTATAAACATCTGGCAAGGGACTTGAACCGGGCAAGATGTATTCCGGGAAAACATAAAAGTATCGAGGGAATGGAGCAGTTAGATAAGGTAATTGATATTGACCAGTCTCCTATAGGGAGAACGCCCCGCTCTAACCCGGCAACTTATACCGGAGTGTTTGACCAGATTCGGGATTTGTTTGCTTCTACCCAGGATGCCAAAGCCAGGGGCTACAACAAGGGACGTTTCAGCTTCAACGTGAAGGGGGGACGATGCGAAGCATGTGGCGGTGATGGCATCATTAAAATCGAGATGCATTTCCTGCCGGATGTCTATGTTCCTTGTGAAGTGTGTGGCGGTAAGCGTTATAACCGGGAGACCCTGGAAGTAAAATACAAGGGAAAGAGTATTTTTGACGTGCTGGATATGACAGTGGAGGAAGCAGTACCATTTTTTGAGAATATTCCATCTATCCGCAGAAAAATAGAGACCTTGTATGATGTGGGGCTTTCCTATGTGAAGCTGGGACAGCCATCTACCACACTGTCTGGTGGAGAAGCACAGCGAATCAAGCTGGCAACGGAGCTGAGTAAGAGAAGTACGGGAAAGACCATTTACATCCTGGATGAACCAACTACAGGCCTGCATTTTGCAGATGTGCATAAACTGGTTGAAATCTTGCACAAGCTGACAGAAACCGGCAACACGGTAGTGGTAATCGAGCATAATCTGGATGTGATTAAGACGGCAGATTATATTATTGATATCGGACCGGAGGGTGGTGAAGGCGGTGGCACTGTCATTGCGGAAGGCACACCGGAAGAAATTGCCCGGAATCCGAAATCTTATACAGGTGTCTATGTGAAGAAGATGCTGGAAAAAGCAAAAGAAAAATAATTTCTTAAAAAATAATAAAACTCTTTGAAAAACCATTCCTTTAGGTTATAATATATCCAGCATATTGCGCTTATTTTGTAAGAGGACTGTGTGGAAACGGCAAACAACACAGCCGGCATGATTAGTTTGACAAGAATTGGAAATTATGATAGAGAGACCATAGGAAAGGGGTTCAGAGAAATGCAGTATACCGATATCGGAATTGACTTGGGAACAGCCAGTATTTTAGTTTATATCAGAGGAAAAGGCGTGGTTTTAAAGGAACCTTCTGTTGTAGCATTTGATAGAGATACCAATAAAATTAAAGCAATTGGCGAGGATGCCAGACTGATGCTTGGTAGAACACCGGGTAACATCGTAGCAGTCAGACCATTAAGACAGGGTGTTATTTCAGATTATCAGGTAACAGAGAAAATGATGAAATATTTCATCCAGAAAGCGCTGGGAAAGAGAACGTTCCGTAAACCACGTATTGCCGTGTGTGTACCGAGTGGCGTAACAGAGGTAGAGAAGAAAGCTGTTGAAGATGCTACTTATCAGGCAGGTGCCAGAGAGGTATCCATTATCGAAGAGCCTATAGCGGCAGCCATCGGAGCCGGAATTGATATTTCCAAGCCATGTGGTAATATGATTGTAGATATTGGTGGTGGTACTTCTGATATTGCAGTTATTTCCCTGGGTGGTACTGTAGTCAGTGCTTCCATCAAGATTGCAGGTGATGATTTTGACGAAGCGATTGTACGTTATATGCGTAAGAAACATAATCTGCTGATTGGTGAGAGAACTGCAGAGGATATTAAAATTAAGATTGGTTCTGCCTATAAGAGGGCAGAAGTAGATTATATGGATGTGCGGGGACGTAATCTGGTAACCGGTCTGCCTCGTACCGTAAAGGTTTCCTCCGAAGAAACAGAGGAAGCATTACATGAAACAACCGTACAGATTGTGGAAACCATCCACAGCGTACTGGAGAAAACCCCACCGGAGCTGGCTGCGGATATTGCAGACCGGGGAATTGTACTGACTGGTGGCGGAAGCTTATTGCGTGGACTGGAAGATTTGATTGCGGCAAAGACAGGAATCAATACTATGACCGCAGAGGACCCGATGACCGCAGTGGCAATCGGAACCGGTAAGTATGTAGAGTTTCTGGCAGGATATCGTGAGGACTAGTAAAGCGAGGTGCATGTATGCTTAAGGGGTTATATACCGCATATACAGGAATGATTAACGAGCAGCACAGAATGGATACCATGACCAACAATCTGGCAAATGCAGATACGATTGGATTTAAGAAAGAAGGAACCACAAGTCAGGCTTTTGATACGGTGCTTGCTTATAAGATAAAAGACCAGTCGGAAGCAGGTGGCCTTCCCAGAAGAATTGGCGGCATGAATATGGGAGTCAAAATCGGGGAGAATTATGTGGACTATTCCGAGGGAGGCTTAAAAGAAACAGGAAATACTTTCGATTTAGCCTTATCTTCTAACGGATTTTTTACGATAGAATATACAAACAAGGCTGGTGACACTTCTACGCTGTATACACGAGATGGTAATTTTACCATGGACAGCCAGGGATATCTGAGAACACAGGATGGTGATTATGTGCTGAATGACAGAGGCAGGCGGATTAGACTGAATCCTGCACTGGATACCAGCATTGACAGAGCCGGCAATGTTTATCAGGATGGAAGCCAGGTGGCAGTTCTTGGCATAACAGATTTTGAGGATTATGATTATCTGGAACGCTTTGGAGAGAATTATTTTCAGGCAGTTGAAGGAGCAAAGGAAACAGAACCGGCCGAAACGCAGATATATTCGGGATTTCTGGAGATGGCAAATGTTTCCATTGTGACAGAGATGGTAAATATGATTTCGATACAGAGACAGTATGAAAGTAATCAGAAGCTGATTACAACGTATGATGAAACACTTGATACTGCCGTAAACCAGCTTGGTAAAGTATAGGAGGTAGAGTACGATGGTTAGAAGTTTGTGGACTGCTGCAACAGGTATGAATGCCCAGCAGGTAAATGTAGACACGATTGCAAATAACCTTGCAAATGTCAATTCTACAGGATATAAAGCGCAGGTAGCGCAGTTTAAGTCTCTGTTATATCAGAACCTTCAGACTGTAACTACGACTGCGAATGGAGACCCAAAGCCAACCAGTTCCCAGGTAGGTCTTGGAGTCAGGAATTCATCCATTAACTCTATTTTTACCCAGGGAAGTTTACTGGCATCCCAAAGTGATACGGCTTTTGCTATTCAGGGTGATGGCTTTTTTGCAGTCAGAGGCGAGGATGGTGAGACATATTATACAAGAAATGGTGATTTTACCTGGGCGCTTGGCTCGAATGGCGGATTGACCTTAACCGATGCAGACGGACTTCCAGTATTGGATACGAGGGGACGCGCAATCTCCTTAAACCGTAACTATGTGGCAAGCAAGCTTACAATTGATGAAAATGGTAATATCTGTTATCCGGATGCATCTAACAACCCGGTATCTATCGGTATTACTATTGGACTGTACCAGTTCTCTAATCCGGGCGGGCTGAACAGAGTGGGAGATACCAGATGGGCAGTGACAGAAGCCAGTGGAAGAGCTATCAATGAAGCCACCAATGCGAATGTGACAAAGAGCAGTGTGGTACAGGGATACCTGGAAGGCTCCAACGTATCGGTAGCAGATGAGATGGTAAATCTGATTGTGGCACAGCGTGCGTATGAAATGAATTCCAAAGCCATTACAACCTCTGATTCCATGATGGAAGTTGCAAATAGTCTGAAACGTTAAGGTGGAGCAATCGCATAACAAATCAGGGTAAAAGGCAGCGATATAATAATGGTACTTGACCGAGGGAGGATGTCAGACAATGGATTTATCAGGAATAAACGGATTAACAGATTATTCCGGTTACATAAACAGTGCCAACGAAGCATCCACACAGGCACTACAGAATAAGTTGAACAATACGGTTTCGGAAGTTTCTTCCGATGATGAACTGTTGGAAGCTTGCAAGGAATTTGAGTCCTATTTATGGGAGCAGGTATTTAAAGAAATGGAAAAAACAGCCAAAGTCTTCAGCGATGATGAAGATAAGGATGGATACGCGTCTAATATGGTAGATTACTTTAAGGATTCTGTCATTCAGGAAATCTCTAATCAGGCAGCAAATCAGGGAGCCAATTCTGTGGCTCAGATGCTTTATGAACAGATGAAGAGAAATTATAATATTGAGTAAGAGTACTTGGTATGTGAAAAGAATGATAGGGCTGCCTTCCGGGCAGCCTTTTTCCGTATCGGGATGCAGACAGAGGAAGAATGATGGAGATAATAAAAGGATATATTGAACATATCATATATCGGAATACGGATAATGGCTATACAGTGCTGAATCTGGTAAGTGGAGAAGAGGAAATTACCTGCGTGGGATTTTTTAAAACCATGGACCAGGGAGAAACCATTGAGGCAGAAGGCAATTATACTTCGCATCCTGTTTATGGCGAACAGTTCAAGATAGAACGTTATCAGATAGTGCAACCGGAAGATGCTGTAACGATAGAACGATATCTGGGCTCGGGTGCTATCAAAGGAATAGGGGAAGCTTTGGCTGCCAGAATTGTAAAACGATTCGGAAAGGATACTTTCCGGGTAATTGAAGAAGAGCCGGAGCGGCTGGCAGAGATAAAAGGAATCAGTGAGCGGAAAGCAAGGGAAATTGCCGTTACTGTTTATGAGAAAAGGGATGCCAGGGAGGCCATGACTTTTTTGCAGCAGTATGGTATTTCCAATACACTGGCAATCAGAATCTATGATACCTACGGCATGAATCTGTATGGCATTATGAAAGAAAATCCTTATCGGTTATCGGAAGATATTAATGGAATCGGGTTTAAGATAGCAGATGAAATTGCTTCTAAAATAGGAATTCACACAGACTCTGATTATCGTATCCGGAGTGGAATCCTTTATACCTTATTGCAGGCAGGAGGAGAGGGACATTGTTACCTGCCGGAAAAGCTTTTGCTGCAACGGGCAGGAGAACTATTGGGGCTGGCGCCGGAACAGATGGCACCCCAGTTACAGAACCTTGCCATGGACAAAAAGTTAGTCATCAAAATGCCTTCTACGGTTGGGAAAGACAGAAAAGTATATGCTGCCTCGTACTATTATGCAGAATTGAACTGTGCTAAGATGCTTCATGATTTAAATGTGTCTATGAAAGAGGAAATGCTGCCGGCAGAAGAACAGGGCATCTGGACTAAAATCGACCAATTGGAAGCGGAGTTAGGAATTGAACTGGACGAGTTACAGAAAAAATCCGTGCTGGAAAGTGTGAAAAACGGAATTTTTATTTTGTCGGGCGGACCGGGAACCGGCAAAACCACAACCATCAATACCATTATCCGGTATTTTATGGCAGAGGGAATGGATATTTTTCTGGCGGCACCTACCGGAAGGGCAGCCAAAAGAATGACAGAGGCGACCGGCTATGAGGCAAGAACCATTCATCGCATGCTGGAATTGAACGGAGCCGTCTCAGAAGAAGCAAAGACGGCCAGATTTGAGAGAAATGAAGACAATCCTCTGGAGACAGACGTTATTATTATAGATGAGATGTCGATGGTAGATATTTTCCTTTTCCAGGCACTGTTAAAAGCAGTTTCTGTGGGAACCCGTCTGATTATGGTAGGGGATGTCAACCAGCTTCCCTCTGTAGGTGCAGGGCAGGTACTTCAGGATTTGATGAACAGTGGACGGTTTCAGACTATGGTCCTGGAGAAAATTTTCCGTCAGGCAGAAGAAAGCGACATTGTTATGAATGCCCACCGGATTCACGCCGGAGAAGAAATTACACTACATAATAAAAGCAAAGATTTTTTCTTCCTGGAAAGAAATGACGTAAATGTTATTTATAAACATATGATACAGCTTATTCTTGAAAAACTGCCTTCTTATGTAGGGGCAAATCCTTATGATATTCAGGTATTGACGCCGATGCGGAAGGGAAAACTGGGAGTAGAAACATTGAATACCATCCTGCAAAGGTATTTAAATCCACCCACACCGGATAAGAAGGAGTATGTTTCCGGGGAAACCCTGCTGCGGGAGCAGGATAAGGTCATGCAGATTAAGAATAACTACCAGTTGGAATGGGAGGTTGTCAGTAAATATGGTATCCCTATTGATAAAGGAACCGGTATTTTTAATGGGGATATAGGCATTATCAAAACGATTGATGAATATGCGCATGAGGTAGTGATAGAATTTGATGAACACCGCAGTGTGCGGTATGCTTATGCACAGCTTGATGAGGTAGAGCTGGCTTATGCAGTAACCATTCACAAATCCCAGGGAAGCGAATATCCGGCAGTCATTATTCCCCTTCTGACAGGGCCGAGAATGCTGATGAACCGGAATCTTCTGTATACAGGTGTAACCAGAGCGAAAAACTGTGTAACGATTCTGGGAAGCCGACAGATGGTACAGGAAATGATTGCCAATAACTATCAGAACAGACGTTACACGGGACTGGCAGAACGAATTTGTGAACTAATCCCGGAATAGGAAAATATATTGATGAAAAGAACAATCTTGAGGACAATTCTGGACTTACTGTATCCTAGAAGGTGTCCGGTCTGTGATGGGGCAGTCGCCCCGTTTGGAAGCCTTGTCTGTGAAGGCTGCGAAGAACACTTTCGCTATATTAAAGCTCCTTTCTGCCTGAAATGTGGTAAAAAAATTGCCACGCAGGAAGAAGAATACTGTGCGGACTGCCAGGGAAAAAGGCATTTGTTCCGATGCGGAAGGGCAGTTTTTGAATACAAAAGCATAGCCGATTCTCTTTATCGCTTCAAGTATAAGGGGCGACAGGAATACGGAGCTTATTATGCTGCCTGTATGGCACAGAGTCTGTCGGAATTCTTCAAACAACATCAGGTACAGGCTTTGGTACCGGTGCCTGTTCACGTGACGAAGAAACATTCCAGAGGATATAACCAGGCAGAGGTGCTGGCCAAAGAGCTTGGGAAATATCTTGAAATTCCAGTCAGGTGTGACCTGATTAAAAGAGTACGGAAAACGGCACCGATGAAGGACCTGTCAGCGGAAGCGAGACAAAATAATTTGAAAAAAGCTTTCAAAATCTGTTGTAATGATGTAAAATTAGATACGATTGTAATTATTGATGATATCTATACTACCGGCAGCACCATAGATGCTATGTGTACGGAACTGCAAAAGGTCGGAATAAAGAATATATATTATGTGGCACTTGCAATAGGCAGAGGAATTTAAACACAGGAGGACAGATATGAACGTAAGAAACTGTAGAAGATGTGGTAAACTTTTTAACTATGTTTCAGGCGCACCTATTTGTATGCAGTGCAGGGAAGCGATGGAACAGAAGTTTCAGGAAGTAAAGAAATATATCCAGGACAATGTACATAGCACGATTCCGGAAGTGGCAGAGGCCTGTGATGTATCCCAGCAGCAGATATACCAGTGGCTTCGGGAAGAAAGACTGGAACTGGCAGAAGGAACGGGCATGGCTTTATTCTGTGAAAACTGTGGTGCAGCGATTCAGACAGGACGTTTTTGTAATAAGTGTAAGAATGATATGGTAAATCAGCTTAACAGTGTAAGGAAGACAGAAACACCAAGACCACAGAAAAAAGAAGATGCCAGAGAAAATCCTAAAATGCGCTTCCTGAACTAAAGGAGAGTTACATGCTGAACGAAGATAGAATAATTCTGATGACGAAACTGGCATCCTATGAACAGAACGAGGGAAAGAAAAACGTTGCTATTGGCAATTACTTTCGTGTTGATTATATAGGCTGGCAGGTATTGAAATCCATTATAAGTGCAACACTGGCATTTATAGTGGTTTTTGCGTTGTATATTTTTTATGATTTTGAAGTGTTTATGATGGATATTTACAAGATGGACTTGCTGGCATTCGGCAAGCGGGTTCTGACGATTTACCTGGCAGTGATTGCCGGATATGCAGTAATATCCTACATTATATGTGCGTACCGCTACAGCAGGGCAAAGAAGAGCCTGCACCTGTACTATATGAATCTGCGGAAACTGTCCAGTATGTATTATAAGTCATGAAGCTGGTACAGGAACGAACTGGAAACGAAAGGATAAAAAATGACTACCCTACTTGTTATAAAACAAACGTTGATAGCAATATATAGTAAATATGAGGTATATCTGACCCCTGTGCTGAAATTCTTACTGGCGCTGGTTTCTCTTTTGATGATTAATTCCCATTTGGGATATATGGAAGGCATCAACCGCCTGGCAGTTGTACTGATTGTTGCATTGATGTGTTCCTTTATGCCAATGAATTTTATTGTTGTGATGGCAGCAGCATTTGTGCTGTTACATTTATATGCTTTCAGTCTGGAATGTGCAGTTGTAATAGGTGCAGGATTCCTGCTTATGTTCTTACTGTACCTGCGTTTTTCGCCGAGGGATACCCTGATAGTAGTGCTGACCCCTATCTGTTTTGTGTTAAAGATACCTTATGTTGTGCCATTAGCAATGGGTCTGGTGGGGACTCCGGTATCGGCAGTTTCTGTAGGGTGTGGTGTGATTGCTTATTATATGATTCACTATGTGACACAGAATGTATCGGTAATCGGAGCCATGGCAGATGAAGAAACTGCAGCTAGGTTCAAGTTTATAATTGATGGGCTGCTGAATAACAAAGAGATGATAGTAACCATAGTTGCCTTTGCGGTTACGATTATTCTGGTTTATCTTATCAGAAGACTTAGCATAGATTATTCCTGGACAATTGCGATAGCAGCAGGAGCAATAGCAGATATTATGGTAGTCCTCATTGGGGATTTGATGTTCGAAACGAATATTTCACTGTTAGGTGTGATTCTGGGCACTGTTGTAGCACTGTTGCTGACGGTAGTGTTACAGTTCTTTGTGTTTAATGTAGACTACAGCAGAACAGAAAAGGTACAGTTTGAGGATGATGAGTATTATTATTATGTAAAAGCGGTACCGAAGGTAGTAGTTGCGAAACAGGAAAAGAAGGTAAAACAGATTAACAGTCAGACAGGAAAGACGGCATCTAAAACAAGAAGTGCACGATAACAGCTAAGAGATAGAAAAGGGCAGGTGGAGTGACTGTGCAACAATTTAATCATTTTGCAGAGGCTTATCTTACAAAATTGCATATGCCATCTATCCATTGGACAGATATAGCAGAAATTATTATTCTTACATTTCTGATATATCATATTTTAGTATGGATTAAAAATACAAAAGCGTGGGCATTACTCAAGGGCGTTGTTGTAATCGGAGTATTTGTTCTCCTTGCAGCTATTTTCAAGATGAATACGATTCTGTGGATTGTTTCCAATGTGTTCAGTATTGCGGCGATTGCCATGGTGGTTGTATTGCAGCCAGAGCTGCGAAAAGCACTGGAAGAGCTTGGACGGAAGAATCTGTTTTCTTCCATCCTGTCTTTTGATTCCGGTAAGACGATGGACGGAAGGTTTTCAGATAGAACCATTAATGAAATTACAAAAGCCTGTGTAGAAATGGGAAAGGTCAAGACCGGTGCGCTGATTGTTATTGAACAGAACCAGCCTTTAGGAGAATATGAAAGAACCGGAATTGATGTGGATGGTATTGTATCCAGCCAGCTGCTTATCAATATTTTTGAACATAATACCCCATTACATGATGGAGCTGTTATTGTAAGGGGCAACCGGGTTGTGTCGGCAACCTGTTATTTACCACTGTCAGACAACATGGCACTCAGCAAAGAGTTGGGAACCAGACACAGAGCCGGCGTGGGGATTTCGGAAGTGACGGATTCCCTGACAGTTATTGTGTCGGAGGAAACCGGTAAAATCAGTGTAGCCTATGGAGGAAAGCTGGAGAGAGGATTAGATGCAGAACGCCTGAAAGAACGCCTGTCAGATATTCAGAATAAGCCTACCGAAGAGAAGAAACGCAAATTATGGAAAGGCAGGACCAGAAATGAAGAATAGACTTACGAAAAACTGGGGACTGAAACTGGGCTCTTTCATATTTGCCGCTGCGTTATGGATTATTGTAACGAATATCAATGACCCGGTAACATCCCTGAAAGTATCCGATGTGCCGGTTACGATTAAAAATGCGGAATTGATTACAGATAACGGACAGATATATGAAGTGTTGGATGGAACCAACGTGATTGATTTGGTAACTATTACGGCAGCCAGATCGATTATCGATTCCCTGGATGAAAGCAATGTGGTTGCTGTGGCAGATATGAATGACCTGACCAGTCTGGATACGATTTCTATCCGGTTATCCACGAACAAATATAATGATAAGCTGGAAAGTATATCAGGAAGTATTGATTGTGTCAGACTGAACATTGAAGACAAGAAAACAAAATCCCTGCCAATCCGTATCAATACTGTGGGAGAGGTAAAGGATGGTTATCTGGTAGGTGATGTGTCCACAGAACAGAACCTGATACGGATTTCCGGACCGGAGTCAGTTATCTCTCAGATTACCAAAGCCCAGGTTGAAATTGATGTTTCTGGATTTACCAGTAATATTGGAACAGACATAGAGATTCGATTCTATAACGATGAAGGGGAAGAGGTTGTATCTGACAGTATAGAAAAGAGTATCAGTAAGGTACGTGTCAGTGTGGAGATTCTGGAACGGAAGACTGTTCCTGTAAATTATGAGATAACAGGAATGCCTGCGGATGGGTACAGTCTTAATGGAGAAATCGAAAGCACCAGAACCATGGTGACAATTGCCGGAAAATCCAAAGTAATAGAAAATGTCAATTCGATTGATGTTCCGGAAGGCGTAATTGATGTAACAGGCGCAAAGGATGATGTTACCACATTGGTTGATTTGAAGGATTACCTGCCAGATGGAACTGAGCTTGCAGAGGATAATTTCAGCGGCAAGGTAAATGTTACGGTTGGTATTGAACAGAATGTAGAAAAACAGTTTATCATACCGGTAACAGATATTGAAATCCGCAATATGCCGGAAGGCTATGAAGGCGAGATTACAGATCCGGCTGAAGAGTGTGTCATTGTCTTAACGGGGTTAAGTGCTGACTTACAGAACATTACGGTTACAGATATAGCACCATATATTGATGTAGCCGAATGGATGACTTCGGAAGAAATGGAAGAGTTAAGCAGGGGAACTTATCGCGTGACATTGGATATTTCCCTGCCAGAATCCACCATTTCAGTAAAAGAAGCAGTGGAAGTGGCATTACACATTATAGAAAAAGAATAGAAGAATGGGAATTCTGACAGAATGGGAAAGGTTAGGTATTAAGTATGAGCAGATTATTTGGAACAGATGGTGTCAGAGGGGTGGCCAATGAAGAATTAACCCCACAACTGGCAATGCAGTTAGGACAGGCAGGAGCCTATGTCCTCACGAAAGAGAATGAGCATAAACCAACCATTATGGTTGGCTGTGATACGAGAATCTCAGGAGATATGCTTGCCAACGCACTGATGGCAGGAGCCTGTTCCGTTGGAGCGAATGCTGTGTATGTAGGAGTAGTTCCGACTCCGGCAGTAGCATATCTGACCAGAAAATATAAAGTAGATGCAGGTGTTGTTATTTCGGCATCCCACAACCCGGTAGAGTATAACGGCATTAAATTCTTTGATGGAAATGGATATAAACTGCCGGATTCCCTGGAGGATGAAATCGAAGCCCTGATTAAGAGTGATATGCAGGGAGTGAAGTTCCCTATCGGTGCCGGTGTCGGTAAGATTAAATATCGTACCGATGCCAGAGAAGAGTATATTAATCATGCCATGAAAGCGGTTAACGTGGATTTACGTGGTATGAAGATTGTACTGGACTGTGCAGAAGGTGCTTCTTATTATACTTCCGTAGAGACGATGAAAGAACTGGGAGCAGAAGTGGTAGCCATTCATAATAATCCGGATGGCACAAATATCAATGCTAACTGTGGTTCTACCCACATGGAGGAATTGCAGGCAAGAGTGGTTTATGAAAAAGCGCAGGTAGGACTGGCTTTTGATGGAGATGCTGACCGGCTGTTAGCAGTAGATGAATTAGGCAATATCGTGGATGGTGACCAGATTATGGCACTTGTTGGAAACCACATGAAAGCCCAGGGCAAATTAAATAAGGATACCATCGTTGCTACCGTTATGAGTAATCTGGGATTCTTCCTTATGGCAGAGAAGAACGGTATAAACATGGAACAGACTAAGGTCGGTGATCGTTATGTATTAGAGAGAATGAAAGAGATTGGCGCAAGTCTTGGTGGAGAACAGTCAGGCCATGTTATTTTCCTGGATGAGAATACAACAGGAGATGGTTTGTTAAGTGCCTTACATGTATTACAGGTTATGGTAGAGACCGGCAAACCGCTTTCTGAACTGAAAACTATCATGGAAGTAATGCCGCAGGCACTGGTAAATGCCAAAGTACCAAACCATAAAAAAGAAAAATATATGGAATATCCGGAAATTGCAGAGGCCATTGCGGCTCTGAATGAAAAGTTTGCGGGAGAGGGACGTGTGCTGATTCGTCCATCCGGAACAGAACCTTTGGTAAGAGTTATGATTGAAGGAAAAGACCAGAAGATGATAGAAGAAGAAGCTAAGAATTTAGCGGAATTGATACAGAATATTATGCTATAACACTTGTGATAGTACCGAAAAAATGTTATAGTTAAGACAAGGTTACAGTCGGCGGGGGATGCTGACTGTAACCGGAATTGGAGGGATTGTGGTATGGTAAGCCAAAAGGTGGTCATCAAAAATCCGACAGGGCTACATCTAAGACCAGCAGGCATCCTATGTAAGGAAGCGATGCAGTTCAAATCATTAATAACATTTACATTCAGAGATAGTACAGCGAATGCCAAGAGTGTTTTAAGTGTACTGGGTGCATGTGTTAAGTGTGGTGATGAGGTCGAGTTTGTATGTGATGGCGAAGACGAGGAAGAAGCACTTAAGACATTAGTCAGTGCGATAGAAAATGGACTCGGTGAATAGAAGGATTTTTAAGCCCGTTGTATATCAACGGGCTTTCTTTTTTCACACACGGGATTTGTGTCTGAGCGCACTTGACACAAACCTGGCATGTGCAAAGAGCGTGCGCAGAAATGAGGAGTAAGATGTTAAATTACAAGCATTACCGTAAAAATCCGGTCATTTCGTATCCGGAAAGAGAATGGCCGAACAAGGAAATTGAAAAGGCACCTGTCTGGTGTAGTGTAGATTTACGAGATGGAAACCAGGCATTGATTGACCCTATGATTGTTTCTGAAAAGATTGAATTCTTTAATTATCTGATAAAACTGGGATTTAAGGAGATTGAGATAGGATTTCCGGCAGCCAGCCAGATTGAATTTGATTTTTTACGTCAGTTAGTAGACCGTAAGCTGATTCCGGATGATGTAGTAGTACAGGTACTGACACAGTGCCGTGAGGAATTGGTAGAGAGAACCTTTGAATCCATTGAAGGCTGTAAACAGGCAATCGTACATATTTACAATTCGACCTCTACCTTACAGCGGGATGTCGTTTTTAATATGGATAAGGAGCAGATTATTCATATTGCTGTGGAAGGAACTAAGATGGTAAAACGCCATGCAGCAAACTTCCCAGGTAAGATTATTTTAGAGTATTCTCCAGAGAGCTTTACCGGAACTGAGCTTGATTTTGCACTGGATATCTGTACCGCAGTACAGGAAGAATGGGGACCGACCAAAGAGAACCCTATGATTATCAATCTGCCGTCTACGGTAGAGATGAATACACCTAACGTATACGCAGACCAGATTGAATGGATGAATAAGCACTTCAAGAACAGGGAAAGTATTATTTTGAGCGTACATCCACATAATGACAGGGGAACCGGTGTGGCCAGTGCAGAGTTGGCCCTGCTTGCCGGTGCAGACCGTGTGGAAGGAACCTTGTTTGGTAACGGAGAGAGAACCGGTAATGTGGATATTTTAAATATTGCTTACAATATGTTTTCCCAGGGCTTAGACCCGAAGTTAGCCATTGAACATGTAAATGAGAGCATTGAAATTTATGAAAGATGTTGCAAGATTCCGATTCATCCAAGACATCCTTATGCCGGCAAATTAGTGTTTACTGCTTTCTCTGGTTCTCACCAGGATGCTATCAACAAGGGTGTTAAGGCAATGAAGGAACGTGGAAACGAAATCTGGCAGGTGCCGTATCTGCCAATCGACCCGGCAGACATCGGAAGAGAGTACGAGCCGATTGTCCGTATCAATTCCCAGTCCGGAAAGGGCGGTGTTGCCTTTGTTATGGATACTTACTTTGGTTTCAAGCTGCCAAAAGGTATGCACAAGGAATTTGCAAACGTTATCCAGAAGATTTCAGAGAAACAGGGCGAGGTATCCCCAGACCAGATTATGGAAAGCTTCAAAGAGCAGTATCTTGACCAGAAAGAGCCGATTCATTTCCGCAAGCTGCGTGTAGACGATTTAAGTGGAGAAACGAAGTCCCAGTTTGATACAAGGGTAGAAGTAACGTATACGAATAAGGGAGTCGAGAAGAAATTTGAAGCAGTTGGTAACGGACCTATTGATGCCGTGAAACGTGGTCTTTCCCAGGAGCTTAATATCGACATTAAGATTCTGGATTACGAAGAGCATGCATTACAGAGTGGCTCCAATTCCCAGGCAGCAGCCTATATCCATCTGTTAGATGTAGACGATGGAAGAGTAACCTATGGTGTAGGAGTGAGCTCCAATATTACAAGAGCATCTGTAAGAGCAATTTTCTCCGCGCTAAACAGACTGGGGCTCGGAGACAAGTAAATCGGATAACAGAACCAAAACGGGATTAGCGGAAGACATGGGGTGAGCTTATGCAGCAGACAGAACAGCTTCGCAAGCTGATAGAAGAAAGCGATAACATTGTGTTTTTTGGTGGCGCAGGGGTATCTACTGAGAGTGGAATTCCTGATTTTAGAAGTGTGGACGGACTGTATAACCAACAGTATGAATATCCGCCGGAAACCATTCTCAGCCATAGCTTTTACCGAAGGAATCCGGAGGAATTTTACCGTTTTTACCGGGCAAAAATGCTATGTCCGGGTGCAAAACCCAATGCAGCGCATTTAAAATTGGCCGAATGGGAGAAAGCAGGAAAACTCAAAGCGGTTATTACCCAGAATATAGATGGACTTCATCAGGTGGCTGGCAGTAAGGTAGTGTTGGAACTGCATGGCTCTGTTCTTCGCAATTACTGTGAAAAATGCGGTAAATTCTATGGCGAGGACTACATTCTCCATACGCAAGGTGTTCCCACCTGTGACTGTGGGGGAAACATTAAGCCGGATGTGGTACTCTATGAAGAGGGACTGGATGAAAACACCCTGCGGGATGCCATCCACTATATCAGCCAGGCAGACGTGCTCATTGTAGGAGGCACTTCTTTAGCCGTGTATCCGGCAGCCGGTCTACTGGACTATTATCAGGGAAATAAACTGGTGCTGGTCAATAAGACACCAACACCCAGGGATTCCATTGCAGACTTGATTGTACAGGGAAGCATAGGGGAAATATTCTCCCGGTTATAAAGTAAGATATGTGCAAAAGGCGCGCAGGCACAAACCCGGTATGCGCAAAGAACGTGCGCAGAAATGAGGATTAGTATGGATATTCAGGTAGGTGATATTTTAAAACTGAAAAAACAGCATCCATGTGGCTCCAAGGAATGGGAAGTACTCAGGGTAGGTGCTGATTTCCGATTAAAATGTATGGGCTGTGGACATCAGATAATGATTGCCAGAAGACAGGCAGAAAAAAACATAAAAGAAATTATGCCCAAAAATCAATAAAAATCAGGAAAACACTTGCGAATTCAGAAGAAGCATGGTATGATAGATACTCGTGATATACTGAATTGGCTTGTGAAAACATAAAAGCCAAACATCCTTGCTCCTTTTTAAGAAGGGGCCAGAGACCAAAAGGAGGTAACGAAGCATGAACAAATATGAATTAGCCGTTGTTGTTAGTGCAAAAATCGAAGATGACGAAAGAGCTGCTACTTTAGAAAAAGCAAAAGCTTTAGTAGAAAGATTCGGTGGAAAGATTACAAATGTTGACGACTGGGGTAAGAAGAGATTAGCTTACGAAGTACAGAAAATGAAAGACGCTTTCTATTACTTCATCCAGTTCGAAGCAGAAAGTAATGTTCCGGCTGAAATCGAAAGCCGTATCCGCATTATGGACAATGTCATCAGATACCTGTGCGTTAGACAAGACGAGAAATAGAAAGAGGTATTTATGAACAAGGTAATACTTATGGGACGTTTAACCCGGGATCCGGAAGTAAGATATTCCCAGGGTGAAAACGCTATGGCAGTTGCGAGATACTCATTAGCAGTAGACCGCAGAACCAATCGAAACAATGATGGACAGACAGCAGATTTTATCAACTGTGTTGCCTTTGGAAGAGCAGGAGAGTTTGCTGAGAAATATTTCCACAAAGGAACCAAAATTGTTGTGACAGGACGTATCCAGACTGGCAGCTATACCAATAAGGATGGTGTCAAAGTCTATACAACAGACGTGGTTGTGGAAGAACAGGAATTTGCTGAGAGCAAAAACAGTGCCGGTGCCGGCGATGGGGGATTTGCTCCTGCAGGAAGACCTGAGCCATCAGCAGCAGGTGATGGATTTATGAATATTCCGGATGGAATCGATGAGGAACTGCCGTTCAACTAATTGTCAGATTTTAGAAGGAGGCAAAAACCATGGCATTTAATAAGACAGATAAGCCAGATTTCCCTAAGAAAAAGGGCGGAATGCGCAGAAGAAAAAAAGTTTGTGTATTCTGTGGTAAAGATAACGTAATTGATTACAAAGATACAAACAAGCTGAAAAGATATGTATCTGAAAGAGGTAAGATTCTTCCTAGAAGAATTACCGGTAACTGTGCGAAACATCAGAGAGCTCTTACAGTAGCTATCAAACGTGCAAGACACGTAGCACTGATGCCTTATGTACAAGATTAAAGCCTTGTAAAATAAGGGTTTTCGGGCATTTGGGATTGTAATTTGACACAAGTTTGACTCACGATTTTTGACTCAGACTTAAAGAGACCAATTGAAAAGTTGGTCTCTTTTTTTGTGGTTTGGAAGTATGAAATAAAATTTGAGTATAAGTCCGGCTATTTGACTAAAAAGAAGTAAGAATTCCGGCTAATAACACCGCTGACAAAAGTATATCCCAGCGTTAGAATCCATCCATCAACTTGAGAAGTTGAAAATAATATTTGGAGGATAACGAGAATGGAAAAAACAGAATTTGCAAAGCTACTTAGAACGGAAGTGGAAGTAAAATCAGGTAGAGAGGTAAAGCTGGTTAAAGTCAAGAAAAATAATGGGGTAGAATTAATGGGGTTTAGCATCATTCATCCCGGGAAGAAAATTGCAGCTACAACGTATGTGGAAAATTATTGGGATTCTTTTGAGGCAGGAGAAATGTCTTTAGAGGATATCGCAAAACAGGTAGTTGTAGATTGCGAAAATGGAATGATGGACGTAAAAGATAATGTATTGGATTTCTTCCTGAATTATGAAGAGGTCAAATCAAGGTTAGGATGCCGACTTATCAATTATGATCGAAATAAAGATATGTTGCAGAATTCACCTCACAGAAGGGTGATGGATTTGGCAGTTGTATATCAGTGTTCTTTGAATATTGCACCGGGAAGTATAGGATCCTTGGTAATTACAAAGGAGCATCTTGAGAGGTGGGGTGTGTCAGAAAAGCAGTTTATTGCAGATGCAGAGGAAAACATTCAGAAGAATGAAGACCCTGTTATCGTTAGAATGGATGAAATGGCACCAAGTGTATTTGATATGTTGCGAGAGGAGTTAGATGATCAAGTAGTGGACATGTATGTGATGACTACGAAAAGTCAGCAGTATGGCGCAAAGGAAATGATCTATGGTACGTCAAAACTGAAAGAGTTTGCAGAGGAGATGAATAGTGATTTGTATATTTTGCCCTGTTCGGTGCATGAAGTAATCCTGGTGCCAGGAGAATATGATGAGGAGCTGGCTCATGGATATGCAAATATCGTTCGGGAGGTTAACATGACGGTGCTGGAGCCTGAATTAATTCTATCGGATTACATCTTCTTCTTCGATAGAAAAGAAGGAAACGTAAGGTTAGCAGGATGAGTGACTTATGTACAGGGTGTCTGAATAAGGCACCCTTTTTTGTGGGTGCACTTCCAAAAATAAGGCATGAAAGAGAAAGAGGGATATACAAATGAAAGAGAGAGAAGAGTAGTAGCATACCGATAAAGGAGTTTTTAGGTACATACAGAGCGATATGTACTTTAGAAAGGGAATTTATGACACTGATATAGAAGAAGGGTTATATGGAACGATTAGGGGGACTGAAAGGGTATTCCTGCATGTGGACTCAGCTACATGGATAGTGAGTCTGGGAGAAAGTTTATAAAGGAGAAGTTTATAAGGGAGGCATCATAGAAAGTGCATATGGACTTAGGAAATTTCTAAATTGCCAATTTCCAATTTTATTCGTGCACTTCCTACATTATATGACTTATATTCCGGCACTTACACCACAGACACCAGAAGTCCTCAGCGTTAGGATAATTATAGAAGTTGAGGAAAGGAAATGGTGACACAATGATGGAGAGATTTATACACTGGGTAACACAGAGCAGAAAAAAGAAGTGTAAGCATTGCTGCATAGGGTGTGAGTATTATGATCTGTGCAGACAGGATGAGGTTTAGGTGATTGAGACAGGGCATCGGTCAGGAAACTGGCTGGTGCCCTCAGAAGTTTAAGGAAGAAGCAGAAAACGTGGTTTTAGGAGGGATGTAAGATGTTAAAGAGTATGCAGGAAACACTGGAAAGAGGGTTTGACGTATTAAATGAGGTTTATTTCAATGGGGAACTGCCACCTATCGTTATCACAATTCAGAGTTCACCAAGAACCAACGGTCACCTGACAATGAGACCGGAGTGGTCGGTACAAGAGGACAGACTGTATGAATTAAACATCAGTGCGGAGCACCTAGACAGACCTATTGAAAACATCATGGCTACATTGATGCACGAGTTAACACATTATTATTGCTTATTGAACGGAATATCGGACACTAGTCAAAATGGAAGGTATCATAACAAGAGATTTAAGGAAGAAGCAGAAAAACGTGGTTTAATCATAACCTATTCGAAGTATATCGGTTGGAGCGTGACAGAGCCTGCTGAGGACTTCATAAAGATAATCAGAGAACATGGCATAGCAAAACCCATTGACATCAATAGAGATGGTACACTGAAGGATTTTATGGATTTGCTTGGTGGAATGCTGGGGACAGATGGAAACGGGAACGGTGGCATTGGAGATGGAAAGGGTTTACCGATTGATAAGAAGAAAACAAGCACAAGAAAATATGTTTGCCCCTGTTGTGGGAATAGCTTCAGAGCGACTAAGGATATCAACGTTATGTGTTTAGATTGTAACGAGCAGTTTGTGAAGGTAGAGAAATAAAAAGGAGAGAAGTACATTGTATACGATAAACCTGTTTCTCAGAAAGAACAACTAATTGAAACAGGCTCATCGTATGACAAAAGAAGAGGAAGAGAGGATTTCAGGTATGGAAAATGTGAATTTAGGAGATAACATTCAGGTGGAGCTGTGTGACGGTACAATAATGCGAGGGGAAGTGATAAAGGTAGGAGCTAATCATTTTGTGCTAAACGAGGACAGGATATTTGGGGATTGGGTGTTTATATATTTTTGTAATGTATCAAGAATTATAAAGCTATAACATAAAACCTGAAATGGGTACAGGGAGAAGTGAAAGGACTGTCATACAAAAGTGTGATGGTCTTTTTTTTATGTTTACAAAGAAAATGGGGGATTGCATTGAAAAAGGTTTGTTGCCAAATTGCCAAAAATCTGCACATAAACATGGAAAGGGTGACATGGAGGAGTGGAGTGGGAGAGTAGTGAGTACATGGAAAATAGGAAAATAGATTTTGTGAAAGAGTTTGTGACGTAAAAATTGACTTAAAGGTATTGAAAAGTGAATTTAAAAAATTGTTGAAAACGGTGTAAGCCTGCTACATCAGATTTTCAGCAAGGAAAATGGAAAGGAGGAGTTTACATGGCAGGTGAGAAAGCATCCGGCAGATTGATTAAGCCGGATGGAGAAGAAGAGTTCTGGTGGGATGGTGTGAATTATCACAATGTAATACCGGAGGAATACATTGATGCAGTGATTGCGTCAGAAAAGAAGAAAGAAAACAAGGGAGGAAATGAAGATGGTAGTGATTTACGTTGATGATGAACCAAGGGGGAAGGTGTTGGATAAGAATATTGCAACATCAATAATGGTCGAGGATAGTTTGTTGCAAAACAATCCAAACCTGAAACTGGTTGCAACATGCCGTGATAACAAGTATTATCAGGTGACAGGAACAGAAACTGTTATCATGCATGTGGAGGAGGGATTCTGTATATTATGTGACAACAAAATAAACGGAATCAATCTGCCATTAGCAATGCAACAGGAGCATTATGCGGTGTATCAGAGCAATGGCAGGGACTGGGTGAAAAACTCAGCAACATCCAGACTGGTCGGGTACGATATCAAAGAATTTGTACACGGATATGGTGCAAGACCAGCAGGTATGACCCTAGATCATGAAGCGGAAACGTTTGATGAGAGAGAAAGAAATAAAAAGTTCTCATCAAACAATGTTAATGAGGGGTCACACAGAGTCCGTGTCATGATTTATGACATGAATGGTCTGGATGACCTCATTGATAAGATCAAAGCAAGGGGAGCTAACTCTGGTGCTTTATTCTTGAAAAAGAAAAAGTAAAAAAAAGAATAAGAAAACAGCAGGCGGCACCGTCAGAAATGGCGGTGCCTTTTCATTTCCATTATTGCCATTAATTTTAGGGATTGCATAATCTTATTTTTGAGGTGTGACCGGGAGTTAAAAAATTCTGTGGAAATCGGAAGAGTTTAATTACATGGAGAAATCAATATTGCGTTGGCTGTTTTGAATAGTGGACTAGTTAGAAAAAACGTATGTGGCTTTGAGGAAAAAACAGGGTACATAAGAAGATTAGCTACTTTATTAAGAAAAGAGATGTTTATGTGAAATAATTGTGGTAAAATGAAAAATAAGAACAACGTGTTCAAAAAAATAATCTGGTAATTAAATTTGAATGGAGGCAAGTAGAGTATGACTGTAAAGGGTGTTATTGATAAGCGTACAATTGAAGCTAGTTACGTACATAGTATAGTAAATGAGTATAATACGGAATATCCGACTGATTTCCAAGTGTTAAGCAGATATTTAAAGAAACAAGGTTATAGTGACGAGGATATACAGAAAATAGTTAATGAAGAGTGCTTTGACAATGCTGTTTCTGCAGCGAGATATGGAGACTACTTATCTAGTGTGAAAAGCATTATGGAACAGTTTGCAAGGAGTGATTATAAAACGCTAGGTGAGATTAATAAATATTTTGAGCAGGTCTTGATACAAAGGTATGGGGGCGGTAAAATTAAAGTAGATGTATATAGTGCAATATCACCTGCATTGAAACGTTTAGAAAAACAACATTTGGTTGAGATTATAGACAATCCAGAGCATGAAGGATGGAATCTATATAAATATATTGGATAATTCCGTCATTATCACTACTAGTAAATCACATAGAACAGCGTTAGAATCACCCCAATCTAAAAGAAAGGATTGGGGTGATTCTTTATGAAAAGAAATTATGACATTGGGAAAAAGGAATGTAAAACAGGAGATGTGGTAAGGTGCGCTGGAAGAGAATATGTAATCGGTAAAATCCTTTATCAATTTTATTCGGAAAGAGGCGTTGACGATGATGGCTGGATGATTGAGTTTATTGATACAAGGGGTGGCTATCACTATTGGAAACAGTACCTTGATGGTGGAGAACTGCTTGAAAAATAGAGAAAGGGACATCTGGAAGGTATGAAGTCTTCCAGACTCCTTAAATAATTATAAACCGACACAAAGTATTATTGAAAGTGCATTGCCAAAAAAATATGAGGTTTTTGGCAATAATTCCGGTGACATGGAAAAGTGCAAATTTAGGAAGGGAGGGGGATTTAAAATTTACATGTAAAAAAATGTGCAAAAGTGCAAACCCAAACAATGTATATTTTACACTTTTTTGATGTGAGTGAAGTGTAAAGTTAGAGTATGGTCTATTTTTACGGTGGTTTTAAATCAAAATAAACCAAACAGGAGGTAGACGTATGCGTGTCGGGTATGTACGTGTTTCAACAGTAGAACAAAATGAAGCAAGACAGATTGAAGCGTTAGAAAAATTTAATATTGAGAAATGGTACATGGAAAAGGTGTCCGGGAAGGATACCAAAAGAGAGCAGCTACAGTTGATGCTGGATTTTGTACGTGAGGGAGATGAGATTTTCATTTTAGATTTTTCACGACTTTCCAGAAGTGTTCAGGACTTACTAAACATTATTGAGTTACTTAATAGAAAAAAGGTAAAACTAGTGAGCCTGAAGGAAAACTTGGATACCAGTACACCTACCGGAAAACTCATGTTGACGGTCATAGGTGCTATCAGCGAATTTGAACGTATGAATACCTTGGATAGACAAAGAGGTGGAATTGCAATAGCAAAGCGTGAGGGAAAATATAAAGGACGCAAGGCAATGGAACTGGATAACTGGGAAGATGTTTATTCTTCTTGGAAGAAAGGTGAGATCACGGCTACTGCCGCTTGTAAAATATTGAAAATAACAAGAGCGACATTTTATAATAAAGTAAATAGGGTAGAGAACGGCTCCTAGTCTTGCTGTGAAAATAACAAAAATGGAAATGTAGCATCATTATTTTTAGCCAATGTCTAAGTTTAAAAAATATATGTTTTCTATTTTAATTCAGTAAAACACTTATAAGTTTGAAGAAGGGCTTTCTTTTGATTTTCAGTGAGACCACTTAAACTTAGTGATTCATTATTATTGATTTCATTACCAAGCAAGTAATCAATGGAAACATTGTATAGTTTGGCTAATTTCACAAGATTCTCAAGGGAAGGCTGTCTGTTACCAGATTCATAAAGACCTATGATACTTTCACTGACTCCTATTCTTTGAGAAACCTGACTTCTAGTAAGTTCAGAGTTTATACGGGATATATGTAGTTTTTTATATAAGTCTGGAATCATTGAATCACCTCTATAAGCATTATTATATGTAGCAAAACACTTCTTGAGGTTGTAATATATGACATTCAGAATTATAATGATACATATTGAATAAGTGAAATATAAGAAAAAGTATGTATAATATCATTAAACAGATAAAAGGGGATAGAAAAGGGAAATGAAAAAAGTATTACCAATCATCTTATCAATTTTTGTAATCATATCCATAACAGGAAATATCTTGTTATATTCTAAATTGAAATCAGCAAACACAGAGAATCAGAATCTAAGTGCTTCTATTGTGGAAACTAATGATTCAATATCTGATTTGGAAAACCAGATATCCGAAGTCCAAGCAGACCTTTCAGATACAAACACCAAAAACGAAGAATTACAATCTGAAAAAGAATCCCTGCAATCAGAGATAGAATTATTGCAGGCAGAGTTAGAGAAGTTACAAGCAACAAGTTTAGAGGAAACAACTGTAAATAACAACAACGATTCCCAAAGTGGAAGTGATGTTGCATCGGAAGTACAAAAACCTGCACAGGGTAATCAAACATCACAGGAACAGGGAGATTCCCAGAGTAACCAATCAAGTAACACATCTGCTTTAGAAAAGCAATTCCAAGATGTATTAAATCAATTTGGAGATAGTTCAGGAAGCTTAACAGGTAGTAACACAGCATGGTGGCAGTAATAAACACATATAAAATCAAGGGGATGAAAATAATGAAGAATTCATTACCAATAATTCTAACAATCATATTTATTATTTCGATTGCAGGCAATATTACATTGTATTTGCAACTAAATAAAGTGAATTCTAATAATCAGGACTTGAATAATTCTATTGTAGAAATTCAGAATTCTATATCTGACCTAGAAAATCAGTTATCAGACTTACAACAGCAACTGTCTGATTCTACTACTAAAAATGGGAAATTACAGGAGAATAATGATTCCTTACAGTCAGAACTCGAGCAATTACAATCAGAAGTAGAAAAGTTGCAATCAGAAAAGAGTTTATCATCAGAAAACACAGAGACAGAGTTTAAGCAGGAAGAAAGCAGTAGTAACACTTCTACAACAAATAATAACACTGAAAGTAAAACCTCCAACCCCACACCTAGTAATAATAACACATTAGAAAAACAATTTCAAGATATAATACAGCAGATGGGTGGTGGTAATGGATATAGTGATGCACCGGGAATGAGAGGAGATTATTAAATATTGATAAAAAATCAGTGTAATAGAGACCAAAGAGAGGAGCATACAGGATATGAAGAACCCACTATCTATAATACTAATAATCCTACTTGTGATATCAATTACAGGCAATATATTATTATATAAGCAGTTGAAAGAAGCAAACACAGAGAATAAAAGTTTAACAAGTAGTTTAGCAGAGGCACAGGAAACCCTAGAGAGCCTTGAAGCAGAGCAAAAGGATTTAGAGGAGCAGCTTAATAACCTAGAGACAGAGCGGAAAGGTTTAGAGGAAGAACAAAACACCCTTCAATCAGAGATAGAGCAGGCAGAAGCCAAGCAGGCAGAAGCCAAGCAAGCACAAGAACAGTTACAAACCAAAGCCAACAGTACAGAGGAGCAGGTAGAGTTTACAGAAGAGAGATATCAATACTTTTCTAAAATGATGCAGGAAGATCCAGAGAATAAAACAGGCTGGCAGGATGATTATTCTTATGATGAGGTAGTAGAATACATAACAAGGGATGTTATGAAAGATATACCGAGTGGTGGTTCCAGTGGACACATTGATGCGCCTGCTCCCGAAGGAAGTGCACCGAGTAATGCTAGTGAAATTGGTGACGAACCAATGGAGCTAGTGAGAGATCCACAGTTTGTAGGGGTTCAGGTACAGTAAGTACAATAGATAATTATATAGTATCAATAAAGATAAAAGAGGAAAAAGCAATGAACTATAAGCAAGTAGTGATAATAATTTTATTAATTGCATCTGTAATAATAAATGGTTTATTATATACAAATTTAAAAGCAATAAGAACATCAAATGAAGCACTGACAAGTAGTTTAAAGGATTTGCAGAATAAGCAAAATACCCTTCAATCAGAGATAGAGGACAAGCAGGTAGAATTGGAGGATATGCAAGCAGACCTAGAGAGTTTAGAAGTAGAGAAGGAAAGTTTAGAGGAAGAGCGAAACACCCTTCAATCAGAGATAGAAACCCTTGAATCAGAATTAGAAGTCAAACAGGCAGAAAAAGAAGCAAAGCAGAGTTCAAAAGAAACAGAGAGCAAGCAGGATGTAGAGAAAGAGAAGCCAGCAGAGACAAAAACAGAGACAGAAGAGAACAGTTTAAATCAAGAAAAAGTGCAAGATGTATTGGATAATTTATTTCCTGGTACTGGGAATAGTACACCAACAGGCACATTACCGAGTTGGTGTGATGTGTAATACTAATTAATATACAATATTAATAATCATAAAAGACACTACTAACCCAGTAGTGTCTTTTATATTCTAATCAATAAATCCTTTTTCAGTACATCTCAATATTAAAAAGAAAAAATAAATAAGTAGGAGTTTCACAATGATAGAATTATACACCTGTCCAGTATGTAAAGGATTACAAAGGATTTTAGTAAATACAAAAACAAGTAAACACACATCTCATATGCGTTGTGCATATAATGGTTGTAAAAGTTATCATATTGAAATGGATAGCACATCTCAGGAATACATAGACAACATCATATCAAAATATCAGGAATTATTAGGTAAGCACTATCATCTAAGCACTATCATCTAAGTTTAGATAAGAGACAACCAGGACCTGAAACAGTAATAGATGTACAAGCAGATGGCTCAGTAATCTTAGTTGATAGAGCAGACTACTTACCATTAAGGCTAACTGCAAAACAATTTGAAAAATATAGAGCATTATCAGAAAACTATGAATCACAGGAGGAAACTAAGTAATGGGAGATCCACACAATAATAGATGGGGAAGTCATGAGAATTCATGGGGTCACACAAGCAGAGATAAAGGTCACAAAGATAAATATGCACCCTCATCATTCTTTAATAAAATTGCATTAGGAGTTTGTTTATTTTTATGTGGAGCAGCAGGCTTAAGTATAGTCAATTATCTTTATGATGAAATTATGGATACAAAGGATAAAATAGAAACAGTAAAAGAGGTAGGAGACTATATAACACAAGAACCAGCACAGGTAAGTACAGATAGTACCAAGTTAAAACTTGATATTACAGAAGAAATTGATATAGATGCAGGCGATGTAAGAGATATATTAGATTAGTACCAAAGAATAGAATGTGGCTATGGAAACACCGATAAGGTGTTATTTTTTTGCTTAAAAACAGGTGGATTTCATGGAGAGGGTGTCTGCTGCATGTAAGGTGACATGAACATATGTAGAGATAGTTAATAAATGAGATGGAGAGTACAGTGTGATGGTTTATACATCATAAGAGGTTACAACGTGGAAGCAGTTTAAAATAGTAACTGGATTTCCATTATTGCCATTTTATTTTGAAGCAGGCACAGGTAATTTCCATTATTGCCATTTTTATTTTGTAGAGGATGGGAAGTGTTTAACATCTATTCGTATGAAATAGGAAATTGACATTTGCCAAAAAATAATAGGTTTGGATTCTAACATAACTGGGTAGAACTATACAGGATAGTAAAAAATGCATCGTATTATGATTGTGCGAATGACGTTGGAAAGCTTGAAAATAGTGGATTTTATTGGATTTTGGGGAGTAATGGATGAGGTGGTTAAATGGGTTCCAAAATGGTTTAAAGGGGGTAAATCGGGACGAAAATGGGTTTAAGGTAAAGTAGATAGGGGAAAGAAAATACGGAGAAAATAGGGGAAATTAGAGAGTTTACAAGAATCGTGAAAATGAAAAATCAGGGAAAGATATACAGAATGGGGACTAGTTGAAAAGAGGTCTGCGTGGAGAAGAAAATTAGATGGAAATGTAACGTATGGAGGTGCTGTTTACATGGGATGTGCTAAAGGAAGTTTAAGGTCTGGAGTGTTTCAGAAAATTTACAACTGATTGGAACAGTAAACATAGGGAAGAGGGGAATTACAGTATGAGTTGAAGTGTGACAAAGGCAAGGAAATTGAAAACATAAGGAAGAGAACAATAAACATAATAAAGGTTGGGATAAACATAAGTAAGAAAAATGAAATCATAGGGTGGATTCAAGATATACATAATGCTGGAAAATGGTAAACATAGGAAGAGTTTATGTGTAACAAAGGAAAGAAAACTGAAAACACAATAAAGGTTTATGTGTAACAAAGGGAAGGTTGAGATAAACATAAGGTGGATATAGGACATACATCATGCAGGGAGCAGATAAACAAAGGAAAGGCTGATGAAAACATAATACCGAGAGCAGATAAACATAAGGTGGATTCAGATGTAACATAACACTGGAGCAGATAAACAAAGGGAAGGTTTATATGTAACATCATGCAGGGAACTGAAAACATAAGAAAGGCTGATATATAACATAACACTGAAAAATGAAAACATAAGGTGGATTCAGGATATACATAGGAGTGGAAGAAACTGGACATGGAGATGGAAGGTTGGGTGTTTAAAGTTTACATGGGGAAATCAATGATAACATAGGAAAGAAGCTGTGACATATGGAAAAATGGTTTGCTTTATGGTGGAGGAACAACATAGGAAGAAAAGGAAAGAGAGATGGTTGTTTCAAAAAATTGACAACTAATTGAAACAGATAAACATAGGGGTGGGGAAAATTTACAGTATGGGTAGATTTCAAAATAATTAGAAAGAAGAGGTTTAGCAGGAAAAGGAGAGTACTGCGTATTTTATTACATTTTGGTATAGGAGATTGTAATAAATTTATGGAGGTGCTTTCTATGTATAAAGTAATGCAACGTGTATCAGAGTTACGATATTCAGAAGGAGTAAGAGATTTCAGAAAGAATGCGACAACCTCACTAATACAGAGGGGAGATTAAGGGAAAAGTTCCTTGCATTTCGCCGTCTATGCACACGTGATACCCAGCGTTATAGTTTATTCAGAGTTAAGGGAGAGAAAAAATCCCGATAAAACATAACATGAAAATTAGTGCATGGCACGGAAAGAAGAGGAAAAGGAAAATGTGTAAAATGAAAGTGGTCGTATTAAGAGAAATGTTGGGTGCAAGAGAAATCTGCTGGTCTGTGTGGGACGGAAAACAGGTGCAGGAAATGACAAGCAATCAGATTAAAACGTTGCTTAAGGCTGGAACCAAGGTAAGCGGTCTGAAGGTTTCAAAGGATGGAGAGCTGGAACCGGATCAGGAAGGGTTCTACTGTAAGAACATCATGGAGCACCGTCATTGTGGAAATTATACACCGATGTTTTCAGAAGAGTGCATGGCAAACCTGTTTTACATTGTGATTGGTAAACATGAGGAAAATGGTGTGACTGTTTATGACTGTATTTCTACCAAGTGGGAACAGGTAGCACTTAGTGAGTCTGATGTGAAAGCCTATATCAGAATTGGTATTATCAGTGCAGGTGCAAAGCTGGACGGAGATAAGATTGTGGTAGCTCCGGTGGAAGAGGTAAAAGTGGAAAGCAAACCTGTACCGGAAGTTAAGACAGAGGAAAAGGTAGAAGAGAAGTCGGAGAAAAAGGAAGAGACTGTGAAAGAGGAAGTGAAAACAGAAGATAAAACTAAGTCCCAGAATAGCAGAAAGTAAGGTTTATGGAAGGACATCCTTTAGGGGGTGCCCTTCCCCATGAAAGAAGGTGTGAGTGATGGAAGAGATTACCGTATCCGTTGTGATCTGTATGGGAATTCTGGATTTGTGTGGAATAGCGTATTTGTCAAGCAAGCTGTTTCATCTGGTCTGCTGGGCGGTTCGTTACATTGTCCGGGTGGAAAAGGACGATGATTAAAATTGTAAGTGCACTTCCAAAAATAATTATAGAGAAAAATCCTGTCTGGTTTAGAAGATGGCTGGATAGGATTTTTTTGTTGTCCTTTTCAGAAAAGAGGATCAGACGGAGTAGAAGAGTAAGAGAAAGAATTTTATTCCAAGTACAGAAGAGGGAAGAAGGACATACATAACGGGAATGAGTGAAATCGTGGTTTATATCATAATGGGTATGGAAAAATAAAAAAAATTTTTAGGAGATGAAAAAAAGTGGGATTTCAATGGAAACAGCTGCGAAGCGTGAGAAGTGAGATGGAGAAATGGGTGCTTATACAGAAAGACACTGGAAGAGGCGTGATAGGAATTGAGTTGTCTCATTATGCATCAACCTATCAAAACTATCGTGTGAGATGGAAGCTACAAAGGATTTACAGTAGGTACTTTTACAAGGTGTGGATGGACAACTTGCAGTTTTTCTAAAGTTTCTAAAGAAGGGAGTTTATATATGGAAGAGAAATTTGAAATCATCAACCTGCAGGGGAGTACAGGGATTTTGATGAAGATAGGACAAAGGGAAGTGGTTGTCAGCATTAAGATGTTGCCGGGAGCGGATCAGGCAGATAATGAGTGGCTGGCAGAAGAAATCCGGGCATTGTATATAAGGTATTATTGCAGGACAAGAGATTATAGTAAGTAGAAAATTCGGAAGCAGGACGTGGAACAGGAGGAAACAGTTTATGAAGAATGGGTATAACATCGTACCGAAGATATATAATAACGTAATTTATATTGTGTACGTCTCGGACTCAGGAGAGAAACGAGTGATCGGTCAGGTTCAATGTCCCATAGACGGGCAACTGAATAATGACGTGGAGCTTGCAGAGGCGGTGGCACTGGCGGTAAGAAAGAGACTAAGAAAAAGTGTTTAGGAGATGGAATAGAATGAGCGATGGGAAAGAAAAAAGCACAATGAGTGATGAGGAAGTCTTTGCAGAATTGATATGGGACAAGGTACAGATAGGGGATTACGTGATCTGTGAGGATAAGGTGTATGAGTATGAGAGTGGATTGTTTATCTGTGATCTAGGGTGCATCCAAATAAACAGCTAGGTGCATGTTCCACGCTTTACCTCCTTTATATACAGGGTGGTTGTCTGAAAGAGAGTTTAAGGACAACTGCCCTGATTTTTTTGCGTTGAAGGAAAAAGAGGAAGCAAAAAAATCCGAACTAGTTGGGAAAATGACAGAAGCATCCTGTGATCGAGTTATGATAGGAATCCGGAGAAAAAGAATAGCAGAGCCGGAACTAGTTGATAGAATGGGAGAGACAGTAACTGTCAGGAAAAATAAAAAGGAATAAATTCAAGGATTCCGATTTTTGAAAAGAGATTAAAGGTGATTGCAGTTTTTATATCATGGGAGAGGAAATTAGAAATTCTTAAATTTCAAAATCACATATTTAATAAATTTTTCTCGAAACTAATCTTTTGGATGAAGAGTGGATTTTTATTTTTTCCGAAAAACAGAGTTTTAATATAAAAAAGTGATGGTTTTGAAAAAAAATATATGGTATGAGGTCAGGGAGGAAAGGCTGGAAAAGGTGAATCAGAAAATGGACTAGTTGAGAAAAGGATATAACAGTGTGTGATTTTATCAGCAGGATTGTGGAGAATAGAAAACCGATTCCGGTGGAGGATGGATTAACAGCTTTTTCATAAGGAGCATCGGGAAAAATCATAAAATGGGAAAATGACTGAAATGGGAATGACATTACAATAGGAAGAAACACAACCTGATAAGGAAAACAAAAGATCCCTGATATCATAGAAGTAGCCTATAAACTTGATGCAGTAGACAACACCAACGTGCCAAGTGCCAAAAAAATTGGACATGTAAATTTGTTGAGAAAGAAGAGGTATGATATGATTATATCAATAATTGGAAGGGATAGGATGAAATGTGTAGAAATGAAAAGGTACATGCAAGGCTGGTGAAAGCAAAGCGAGATATTATGGGGGATCTGGAATCAGTCATTATAGAAGATGAAGATAAAAAGAGAATGGAAGTCAGCATCGATCAGGTAGAGCAAGCTTTAAGAAGTGGTAGAATCGAAATCGATGGGCTAAAAATTGCCAAAAAATCAGTAAAGGAGACAAGGAGACCTAAAAATAAGAGACCACCCAATATATATAAGGAAACCTTAAAACGTATTCGGAAAGATATGGAGAAATGCAGATATTCTGACCCGGAAAAGTATTACAAACTTACAGCAAAGTATGAGGAGCTTTTAAGAGATGAACGCTACAGAGCGGAAGATGAGAAAATAATGCGGGATTTAGACAGGAATAAAAAATTTTGAAAAATTTAAAAAAAGGTATTGACAGCAGTTTTTGCGCGAAACTGCTGTCTTTTTTTATTTGTGGGAAATGTTGTCCTCTTTTTAGCTTACGTTCTCGCAATTTAGTGACACGTCCTCATCAGATTAAAAAATTACAATGAAATCATGAAGGAAGCAAAAAGAAAGGAGAAGCGGATATGAGTTTGTGTGAAGTTTTTCATGATCGTGGCTATGAATTGCGAAAACTTAAAGAGGATATGGAGTTTGCTGATCTTGATGAAGCTGCTGTGGATTGGATAGGAGTGACATCAAAATATGGCTGCATTTCCAATCAGATCAAACATATGGACGACATGGAGTTGATAATCAGATGGGGAGTTGAGGTTGATCTAACGCAGATGGTGGAATACAAGTACAGTTTCGTAAAAGAGCACCAAGCGGTGTACATTTGGGAGTGCATGAGCATGAATAAAGTAAGTGGTGCAGCCAGTTATCGACTGGCATCCATTTTCCGATTTACGCCAAAGTCGAAGCTGATGATGCTCGTAAAAATGCTGGGAGAAACAAGAGTTACAAGGGAGGTCTTTGAAAGTGGGTTGGAAGATCGAAAAGTAACGAGGTACAACCAGCAATATGATACAACAAGCCTTAGCTTTGAACTGGTGAATAGGGAGCACTGCTTCAGAATAGATCTTCAGAACATTAAAATCCAGAAAACAGATCTGGACAAAATCAGACACGCTTGGTGTTTGGGAGATTATGAGATTGGATATGATGTAGAGTGCAAGTCGGATGATATTTCTATTCGGATTTCGGCTACACGGGGTAATCAAAGAAGGTGCTCCCACATTATCACAGAACAGTGGCTGAAAGTGGAAAAGATTCTGGAAAAACAAGAGATTCCAGATTTTATGGTCGAGATGGTACTCGATGAAATTAGAAAAATTGGGAGGTAAGAAAAAATGAATCGGGAACAAATTTTAAAAAGAATTCAGGAAGTAAAGGAGGAAATAGATATGACACAGGAAAAAATAAATAATCAGGAGGATGAAGTTATGACACAGGAAGAAGCAAAGGTTCAGGTTGAAGAAACTGAATCTGATAAGGAAGAGGTAGTTAGGTCAGATTGTAACGAAAAAATCGAAGTGACTGCCAACGGAGAAGAGGTTACCAAGGATGATGCAGGCAGGGTTCTGAATCAGGAATTGGAAACAACACAGACTCAGGCTCCGACAGTCAAGAAATTGTCAGACTTAAGAACATCCTTGCAGGGAGATTTTCCGGTTTATATTCCGCAGAAAATTTCCAGACAACATAAATATGAGGTTTTCGAGGGAAATGATGATTTGAAGGAGTATATTGCACGAACATTTTTGGAAAAGCCCTCACTGAAAATATGGCCTCAATGGGATAACTCCGGAAGAATGCAGGTCAGGTACATTTTTCATGGAGAGGGGGCTAAAGAGTACCAAACAGGAAGTATTCAGCGTAGGCAACTTTTTCCAGAAGTTAGAAACTGCTTGGATTTTCTGTGGGATTACAGAAAAATGGATTATACCATTATTCATGCAGCCTATAACATCCTAAATAAGATAGCTCCTAAATTAGAGGAAAGCAATGAGATAGCGGATGATTCTATGGGTTTTGAAGAAACCTATGCAATGATGGTTTCGGAGGTGTTGAACAGAATACAGAAACCACAAAATCAGGATGAAAAAGGTCGGGTATACGCTGATTTCAAAAGTAAGAGAATCAATGACATTGATTATGTCTGTATCAGAGGAAAAGAGGCTCTCGATAGCGTATTGAAAGATATTGGGACATCAATGAAAAAGATGGAGCTTTTAAATAAATTAAGAGATCCTGAAGATGGTTTGTCGTTTTTACTTATAACTGAAGGTAGGATGTACGATCACAGGGGAAAGGGAGATCTTGGAAGCTGGTGGTATTACATCCGAGTTGATAAAGAAATTCTAAGTAAATACATAGAAAATGAGGAAGAGAAGGAGGAAGAGAAATATGCATAATGCAAAAATTTATCAATACTTCGGGAGTAAATTCCGGCTGACAAATCAATTAACTAGTGCATTGCCACATGACAGAATCTATATTGAGCCCTTCATGGGCTCTGCATCGATCTATTTGAATCGTTCGATAGATGCTAAGAATATCCTTTGTGATCAAGATATTACAATCACAAATATGTGGAGAGTGGTAGCAGACAAGGAGAAAGGGGAAGAGTTCAAAGAACTCTTCCTGCAAACACCTGTTGACAATCTGATTTTCAAAAGGTGTTTAGGGGAAGAGATGGAAGGAACGGAAGTTGAAAAAGCCGTGAAAACGTACTACATACTAGTTTATTCCTTTGACGGAAACAGGAAGAACATGAGATATGGTAGTAAACCAGAAAAGTGGAATTCCATGCATGAAAAGGCACGAAGGGATTTACTGGGTAACTGGAATACTTGGTATTGTCATGCTGAGAGAGCAGAGATTACCAATGATAACGCTCTGAATGTTATCGCAAGATATAAGGATTGTGAAGAAGCGGTTATGATGCTGGATCCTCCATACGTCAAGGAATTGCTTGGAAAATACTGTAAGGATCTCTATCGTAGTAAGTTCTCAGATTCTGAACAACATGAACTGTTAGCATTGATACGAGATGCAAAAGCAAAGATTCTTCTGTGCGGATACCGTGGAGAAACGTACTTATACGATCAGTACCTTAACAGCACATCGGGCTGGCATTGCTATTGCGTCAATGACAGACTCAATAAAGCCTGCCGAACAGCACCGAAAAAAGGGTTTGCTCAGGAGTACATCTGGGTGAACTATGAGCTCCCGGAGGACTGCAGATATTGCTTTTCTACATTTGATTTAGCACTTGGAGCCTAAAAGGGAGGGATTTGATTGTGGAAATGAACAAACTACAATTATTGGTAACCACACAAGAGCTACAGAAACTCTTATCGTGCGGTCGGAGGAATGCCGAGAAGGTTGGAAGGCTGGCTAAGGCAGAAGTTTACATAGGGAATCTCAGACGCTGGAATATGGATAAGATCAGAGAATTTCTTTATTATGAGGCTCTTTGACTCATGATTTTATGAGGAATGTACTTGACTTTAGTGTTGGGAGGCGTTACCCTCCCAACACTAAAAAATGAAATAATGTAAGGAGGTTGTCGTTATGGCAAAAAGAAAAACTAGAGATGGCAGGGTATTACCTGATGGAGTATCAGAAAGAGGAGACGGACGATTTTTGTATCGCTACAAAATGTATGGAAAACAACACTATATCTACGATCGAGATCTGAATGAACTGAAGAAAAAAATTGAGGTATTGAAGATAGATATAGCAAAGGGGCGAGATATAGATCTGGCTAACTTGTCACTCAATCAGTATTATCCACAGTATTTGGATAACTATAAGGAAGGAAGAATCAAGCAGGCATCCTTCCTAAACAAACAAAAATACTTCGACTGGTACATACGTCCTTTTGATATTGGAGCAATGCCAATGAGAGAAATAAAGAGGACTCATGTTATTTCACACTTTCAATACCTTGCAGATAAAAAGGGATTGTCGGATGGCACATTAAAAACGCTTGCAAGTATGCTTGGACTTGCTATGCAGGAAGTTATTTATGATGGAGGAGTGTTTGTCAATCCATTTCTCAATGTCATGGAAAATGTAACGGCTAAGCCAAAGGTACGTAGAATTGCCTTGACAAGAGAAGAACAGAACGCTTTGATTGAATATTTAAAGAGAGAAGGAGAGTTCCAGACAAACTATCTGCCTATCATCGGTATACTTTTAGGAACTGCAATGCGTATAGGGGAAGTTCTCGCTCTCACGTGGAATGATATTGATTTCGAGCATGAAGAAATTCATGTAAGCAAAACTATGAATTATCGTACAAGAGTGGAAGGTGGAGGTCATGAGTTTTATATAACTACACCTAAAACGCCTAATGCAGTGCGTGATATTCCAATGTCGGCAGATGTGAAGAAACTGTTTCAGGATCAGCAGAGCTACCAGAAAAATTTGAGGATTCGATCAGATATCAGTATTCCACAGAGAGATGAAAGAGGTAATATTATTAAGAACTACAAGGGATTTGTTTTTACAACAAAGCTCGGATATCCGTTTACTCATGAGGGATTTACTTCAACCTTAAGAAGGATCGTAAAAAATTATAATGAAATGGAAGTCATGAAGGCAAAGGAAGAGAATAGAAAACCTGTAGTTTTACCGGATATAACGGCTCATGTGTTTCGACATACTGCATGTACCCGTATGATTGAGCAGGGAATTCCACCAGAAAGAACCCAGATTGTTATGGGACATGCCAGCATTAAGACAACATTGGATATTTACACCACAGTCAGTAAAGATATCCGTCGAAAGGTAAAAGTAGATCTTGATAGTATTTCCAATATATTTTAATATATATTTAAAACCTGACTCATTAAGATGGAAAAAAAGATAGGGTTTGAGAAAGAAATTGGGTGTCTAGACACACTGTCTGACACCAATAAATGAGAGCTACGGTACAGAGTGAGGATAAAACGTGTTAGTGGATAATTGGAAAAATCCTTGATCTCATAGTAACGGTACGGTTAATACTATGCTATCTTCAAATTTAGCACTGATGCCTTACGTTCAGGACTAAGTAATAGAAAACCAATCATCCTATGGGTGGTTGGTTTTTTTTGATTGCTGCAGTACGATGTTGATAGAAAAAGTTATATGGGGAGTAGAACTTATAAGGAAAAAATGCTATACTTATGTTGTTGTGTAACCATTGAAAAGGGAATTTCTGTCGGGGAACAGATTTCATGCGAGACATGGCAATTATGAGGTAATCATGAAGAATAGTATTAAATTAAAAGGAAGAATGAGAGCGTATCTGCAATCCTCTCTGTATCTTGGCTTTTTACTGGCGGTAGTTAATATAATGGTTTATCTGCTGGACTATCGCGCCGGGCTGATTCTGACTGTTTTTGTTATCTTCTATATGGCAATTATACTGGCTATGATGTTCTATAACAAACCTATTATTATGAATGAACTGATTAGCTTTGCTACCCAGTATGGGCAGATACAGCGGCGACTGCTGCGGGATTTGGAGCTGCCCCATGCCCTGTTGGATGATAATGGTAAAATCATCTGGACGAATATCGCGTTCGAGAAGACAGTGCATCAGGAGAAGGGATACCGTAAATCGATTACATCACTCTTTCCGTCCATTACCAAGGATAAGCTTCCCGGTGTCAATGATGAAGACGAAGTAGAATTTGATGTAGAGTTTGAGTCAGGAAATTATATTGCAAAGCTCAAGAAGATTTCCTTAAAGGAAATGGCAGAAAACAGCGATATCATCGAAGCCAAAGGCTATGATGGGTATCTTATTGCCCTGTATCTGTTTGATGAAACAGCTTTGAAGATAGCCCTCCGGGAAGTAGACAATCAGTCGCTGGCAGTGGGACTGATTTATCTGGATAATTATGACGAAGCATTAGAGAGCGTGGAGGAAGTAAGACGTTCTCTGTTAATTGCGTTGATTGACCGAAAAGTAAACCGCTACATTGCTGCGTTGGATGGTATTTGTAAGAAACTGGAGAAAGATAAGTATTTCGTTATTATGCGAAAGGAAGCCATTACCCAGTTACAGGAAAACCGTTTTGATTTACTGGAAGATGTCAAGACGGTTAATATCGGTAATGAAATGGCAGTCACTATCAGTATTGGTTTTGGATTAAATGGCTTAAGCTATGCACAGAATTATGAATTTGCAAGAAATGCCATAGACATTGCGTTAGGCCGAGGTGGTGACCAGGCGGTTGTCAAGGTGCCGGAGAATGTTATCTATTATGGTGGCAAGAGCCAGCAGATAGAGAAGAGTACCCGTGTCAAGGCGAGAGTCAAGGCACATGCGTTAAAGGAAATTATTTCCGTTAAGGACGAGGTCTATGTCATGGGACACCGCATGGGAGATGTAGACAGCTTTGGCGCTTCTGTCGGTATCTACCGGATTGCAGAGGAACTGGATAAGAAAGCCCACATCGTATTAAATGATGTGACATCTACCATGCAGCCTATGGTGGAACTTTTCCAGAGGAATGAAGACTATGCGCCGGATATGATTATCAACAATGCCCAGGCACTGGAAATGGTCGGTAACAATGCGGTGCTGGTGGTAGTCGATGTAAACAAACCGAGTATTACAGAATGCCCTGACCTTTTGAAACGATGTAAATCCATTGTGGTATTAGACCATCACAGACAGGGCAGTGAGATTATAGAGAATGCAACCTTGTCCTATATTGAGGCGTATGCATCTTCTGCCTGTGAAATGGTATCGGAGATATTACAGTATATCAGCGACAGCCTGAAGCTTCGTTCGGAAGAAGCAGACTGTATGTATTCCGGTATTATGATTGATACGAATAACTTTATGACCAAAACGGGAGTCCGGACCTTTGAAGCGGCAGCTTACCTGCGCCGGAATGGAGCGGACGTTACCCGTGTACGGAAATTATTCCGGGATGATGCGGCAGAGTACAAGGCAAAGGCTGATGCTGTACGCCAGGCAGAGATTTACAGACAGGCTTATGCAATTTCCGTATGCACCGGGGAAGGTGTAGCAAGCCCCACTGTGGTTGGTGCCCAGGCGGCAAATGAGCTTCTGAACATTAAGGGCATTAAGGCGAGCTTTATTCTGACGGCATATAATGGCATTATCTATATCAGTGCCCGCTCTATTGATGAAGTGAATGTACAGGTTATCATGGAAAGAATGGGGGGTGGCGGTCACATGAATGTGGCAGGTGCCCAGATAGAGAATGGTTCCATTGAAGAAGGAATTGCCAGCATAAAGCGTACGCTGGACACCATGATAGCGGAAGGTGAACTGGAATAACGGACAGGAAAGTGAGGATAAATCATGAAAGTAATCTTATTAGAGGATGTGAAATCACTTGGTAAAAAAGGAGAAATCGTCAATGTCAGTGACGGCTATGCAAGGAACTTTGTACTGCCTAAGAAACTGGGTCTGGAAGCAAACTCTGCCAACATGAATGATTTGAAATTACAGCGTGCCAACGCGGATAAAGTAGCACAGGAACAGTTAGAGCATGCACAGGCACTGGCGAAAGAGTTGGAGACAAAGGAAGTTATCGTTAAAATGAAATCCGGGGAAGGCGGAAAAACCTTCGGCTCTATTTCCTCTAAGGAAATCGCGGCAGCTGCAAAAAGCCAGTGTGGTCTGGAACTGGATAAGAAGAAGATTCAGTTACCGGAAGCCATCAAATCCCTTGGCGTGTATGAAGTGGGAATTAAGCTTCATACCAAGGTAACCGGTAAGTTAAAGGTAAAAGTTGTAGAGGAATAAAGACGGAAAACCGAGACAGAGGATAACAGACGCATGGAAGAAGCATTATTAAAGAGAATATTACCACACAGTATCGAAGCAGAGCAGTCTGTTATTGGCTCCATGATTATGGATAGAGAGGCAATTGTAGTAGCCTCCGAGATTGTTCTGGGGGATGACTTCTATAATAAACAGTACGGCATCGTGTTCGACACCATGGTGGAGTTGAATGATGAGGGCAAACCGGTAGACCTGGTTACCCTGCAGGACCGTCTGAAAGAAAAGGACGTTCCACCGGAGGTAAGCAGCCTGGAGTTTATCGGTGATTTGATTCGGGCGGTTCCGACTTCTGCCAATATCAAGTATTATGCGAATATTGTGGCAGAGAAGTCAACACTGCGCAAGCTGATTCGTCTGAATGAAGAAATTGCCAATACCTGTTATGTGGGAAAAGAAAGTCTGGAGGATATTCTGGCAGATACGGAAAAGAGGGTGTTTGACCTGGTACAGCGCAGGAACACCGGCGAATTCGTTCCTATCAGACAGGTGGTTATGAATGCCATGGATAATATTGAAAGAGCATCCCATAACCAGGGAAATGTAACCGGTGTGGCCACAGGTTTCCTTGATCTGGATTACAGAACCGCTGGTATGCAGCCTTCTGACCTCATTCTGGTGGCTGCAAGACCTTCCATGGGAAAAACTGCGTTTGTATTAAATGTGGCTCAATATGTGGCTTTTAAGCAGAATAAAACGGTAGCCATATTCAGTCTGGAAATGTCAAAGGAACAGTTGGTAAACCGTCTGTTCTCGATGGAGTCCAAGGTAGATTCCCAGCATTTGAGAACCGGTAATCTGTCCGATGCAGAGTGGGAGAAACTGATTGAAAGCGCAGGAGTCATTGGAAAGTCCAATCTGATTATTGATGATACACCGGGTATCAGCATTTCGGAAATGCGTTCCAAATGCCGTAAATATAAGCTGGAGCATAACCTGGAAATGATTATTATCGACTACTTACAGTTGATGTCGGGAAGTGGTAAGTCAACGGATTCCAGACAGCAGGAAATCTCCGATATTTCCCGTTCCTTAAAAGCACTGGCAAGGGAACTTCATGTGCCGGTAATTGCCTTATCGCAGCTTAGCCGTGCGGTGGAACAAAGACCAGACCACAGACCGATGCTTTCTGACCTGCGTGAGTCGGGAGCGATTGAGCAGGATGCCGATGTGGTTATGTTTATTTACCGTGACGACTATTATAATAAAGATACTGAGAAAAAGGGGATTGCAGAAATTATTATCGCCAAACAGAGAAATGGTCCTATCGGTACGGTAGAACTGGTATGGTTACCGGATTTTACAAAATTTGCAAATCTGGACAACAGACCGAGAAACCAGTAATATTGGGCGATGAAACACACTGGAAACAATTGTGGTGTTATAGTAGAATCATGTAAGAACAATATATATCGTGTTGATAATACAAAAGAGACAAGCCTTAGGCGTGTCTCTTTTTCTGTAGTTGTGACGACCGGAGAAAGGGGAAAGAAAATGGGAGAAAGCACGACGTACTATATTTCGGAGGCTGCTAAGAAAATCCAGGTAGAAAATCATGTATTACGATATTGGGAGGAAGAGTTAAAACTGCCGATTCGCCGTAATGAAATGGGACATCGGTATTATACGGAGGAGGATATCAATAAACTAAAAGAGATTAAGAGACTAAAGGAGCAGGGATTGCAGTTAAAGGCAATTAAGACAATTCTTCTGGAAGGTGAAAATGGTATGCAGGATATACCGCAGAAGTTTGTAGTGACCCTTTCCAAACAGAAACGGGAAGAGTCATCAAACACAATGCTGCAGCCAGAGCCTATGCCGCAGTCAGAGCCCATGCCGCAGCCAGAGCCCGTGCCACAGGTGGAACCAGTGCAAGAGGAAAAGACAAAAATGGTAATTGCCAGCCCACAGGTGGAGGTAACAGAGCCAGAGATGGCTATGGATAAAAGTGAGAAAGCGGCAAGGCTGCAGTATCTGTTACAGCACATGATTATCGAGGCGGTAAAAAGCGCGAATCAGGAGCTTTGCTCGGATGTAAAAGAAAGTATTCTCAAAGAACTGGATTATCAATTCCGGATGCAGGAAGAACGGGATGATGAGCGTTGGAAGAAGGAAGAAGAGCATTACCGCAAAATCGATGAAATGATTCGGGAACGGCATAATGTGGTAAAAGAAAAAGGAAAAAAGAGTAAAAGAAAATCCCCTATCGGTATCTGATAGGGGATTACTTTTTGGGATTAACCCTGTGCAATAGAACCTGTTGGGCAAACACCTGCGCAAGAACCGCAATCGATACATTTTGTTGCATCAATATCGAACTTGCCATCGCCCATGCTGATAGCTCCTACTGGACACTGAGCTTCACAAGCACCACATGCTACGCATGCATCACTAATTACATATGCCATAATAATATCCTCCTTATATTATAAGACTATGCAAGATTGACACAGATTTATCAATCTATTATGTTACTATTTTAATATAAATGCCCCGAATATACAAGGGTAAAAGACGAGAAAAGCTTAACAATTTTTAGTAAAAAACAGTTAATTTTCCTGAGCTTTTAATTCTTCATGACGTTTCCGGATTCCATCCAGAATGACCTTTTTCTTTTCCAACAGGATGCTTTTATCAAGCGGTGGAACACCCTTCAATTTATAAGGGATTCCGAGCTTTTCATATTTGGCAGCACCCATGGTATGGTAGGGGAGTGCATCCAGTGCTTTCAGGTTGGACAGACCACCGATAAAGTAACCCAGCTGGAATAAATACTTATCGTCATCGGTAATGCCTGGAACGATAACATGACGAATCCATACATCCACGTGTTTTTCGTCCAGATACTTGGCGAAAGCAAGAATGCCATCGTTTGGCTGGGAAGTCAGTTCCTTGTGTTTCTCCGGGTCGATGTGCTTGATATCCAGCATCACCAAGTCAGTCAGCGTCATAAGATGGTCTAACTTAGCCAGCCATTCCGGATTGGCATTGGGCTTATAGGCAATACCGGAAGAATCAATACAGGTGTGTACGTGGTTCTTCTTACAGATGGTAAAAAGGTCAATGAGAAAGTCGACCTGCATTAATGGCTCTCCACCGGTTACGGTAATACCGCCCCCTGCATAAAATGCTTCGTTCCTTTTATATTGTTCAAAGATTTCTTCTGGTTCCATCAGAGTGCCTGCGTTCATTTCCCAGGTATCTGGATTGTGACAGTAGGCACATCGCATAGGACAGCCTTGTACGAAAACAACGAATCGTGTACCTGGTCCGTCTACGGTACCAAAGCTCTCCAAAGAATGAATTCTTCCTTGCATATACGTTCCCTCTTTCTTCCTCTAAGACTTTATCTATTTGGAATAGTATACCCTTAATCAGGCAAAAAAACAAGGCTCTGGGAATTAACTCAGAGCCTTGTACGTAAACTATATTATGAGTTGATTAGATACTCTCATGGAATGTACGTGTGATAACGTCATTCTGCTGTTCTGGAGTCAACTTGATGAAGTTTACTGCGTATCCGGAAACACGGATTGTTAACTGAGGATAGTTCTCAGGATGCTTCTGGGCATCTAATAATGTTTCTCTGTTAAGTACGTTTACGTTAAGATGATGGCCGCCTTTTGTTGCGTATCCATCTAATAAAGATACTAAGTTATTTACCTGAGCTGCTGATGCTGCCATAATAATTACCTCCTATGATTCTACTTATTGAAAATCGTCCAATCCCTCATGGAGAGTTGGAACACTACAGGCCAATGGGGTACGGGAACAATCCGTACAGCCCATTGTCTGAACATTTTTAGCATTGTTGATTTTATCATCTACATCTACATTCACATGTCCGACACCCTGTGTCATACCGGAATCCATCATTTTGATAAAATCTTCAATCATCTGCTCGTTATCCATAAATAAGACCTCTATTCATACAAACAAGTGATTGGATGCAGAATTATTTGTTTAAGTCTACTTCGATATCACCAGCAAATACCTGGTCTTCTTTACCAAGAGCTCCAGGAATGATTGTGAAGGTATTGGAGATACCATCCTGTGCATCATTGAATGGAAGCTTGGATACAGAAGATAAGGAAGCTACTGCACCATGTGTATCACGGCCGTGCATTGGGTTAGCACCTGGAGCGAAAGGCTGTCCTTTCTTACGTCCATCAGGTGTGTTACCTGTTGCTTTACCATAAGTTACGTTAGATGTAATGGTAAGAATAGATGTTGTAGGGAAGCCATCTCTGTAGGTATGATGTCTTCTTACAGCTGTCATGAATCTGTGAACGATATCCTGAGCGATATCATCTACACGGTCATCGTCATTACCATATTTAGGGAATTCACCAGTTGTCTTGAAATCAACGATGATTCCGTCTTCGTCTCTGATTGGCTCAACCTTAGCGTATTTAATAGCGGATAAGGAGTCAGCTACGATAGAAAGACCAGCAACACCTGTTGCGAAGTAACGTCTTACATCTCTGTCATGAAGAGCCATCTGTGCTCTTTCGTAACAGTATTTATCATGCATGTAGTGAATGATGTTCAGAGTATTTACATATACATCTGCCTGCCATTCCATCATATCGATGAATTTGTCCATAACATCATCATAGTCAAGAACATCACCGGATACAGGACGGTATTTAGGTCCAACCTGTTTCTTGGATACTTCGTCGATACCACCATTTAAAGCGTAAAGTAAACATTTAGCAAGGTTAGCACGAGCTCCGAAGAACTGCATTTCCTTACCAACTCTCATGGAAGATACACAACAAGCGATTGCGTAGTCATCACCGTGAGTTACTCTCATAAGGTCATCGTTCTCATACTGGATAGAAGAGGTCTGGATAGACATCTTAGCACAGTATTTCTTCCAGCCTTCAGGAAGTCTGGTAGACCAGAGAACTGTTAAGTTTGGCTCTGGGGATGGTCCTAAGTTTGTTAATGTGTGTAAGTAACGGAAGCTCATCTTTGTAACCATGTGTCTTCCATCAACACCAACGCCACCAAGAGACTCTGTTACCCAAACCGGGTCACCAGCGAAAATCTGGTTGTATTCAGGTGTACGAGCGAATTTAACGCAACGTAATTTCATGATGAAGTGGTCAACGAACTCCTGAATCTGCTCCTCTGTGAAAGTACCATTAGCAAGGTCTCTCTCAGCGTAGATATCAAGGAAGGTAGATGTACGTCCAAGGGACATAGCAGCACCATTCTGCTCTTTTACTGCACAAAGGTATCCGAAGTAAGTAGCCTGGATAGCTTCTTTAACGTTTGTTGCAGGATTGGAAATATCACAGCCATAAGAAGCTGCCATTTCTTTCATCATCTTTAAAGCTGTCATCTGCTCGGAGAGCTCTTCACGAAGACGGATAACGTCATCTGTCATAACACGTCCTGTGGAATCCTTCTGAGCCTGCTTGTCCTCAAGCAATCTGTCGATACCATATAAAGCAACACGTCTGTAGTCGCCGATGATACGTCCACGTCCGTAAGCATCTGGAAGACCTGTGATGATGTGAGCTGTACGGCATGCTCTCATTTCAGCGTTGTATGCATCAAATACACCAGCGTTGTGTGTTTTTCTGTGTGTAGAGAAGAACTCGCTGATTTCAGGGTCAACCTCGTAACCGTTATCGGAGCAGGCTTTCTCAGCCATTCTGATACCGCCATAAGGCTGTAAAGAACGTTTAAAAGGTTTATCTGTCTGGAAACCTACGATTGTTTCCTTGCTCTTGTCTAAGTATCCAGGACCATGGGATGTGATAGTAGATACAATCTTTGTATCCATATCAAGAACACCGCCAGCTTCACGCTCCTGCTTCTGTAAATCAAGAACCTGTGCCCATAAGTCTTTTGTGTTCTGTGTAGCGTCTGCCAAGAAGGACTCGTCACCATCATAAGGATGATAGTTTCTCTGGATGAAGTCACGAACGTTAACTTCTCTGTCCCATTTGCCACGTACAAAATCTGTCTCAATTGGTTTCATTTTGAAATGCCTCCTAATTTGATATAATTTTGGTTGATATAATTTGATGTATTTTAACAAAAAAATACATCGAAAAAATATGCTTATCCACTACTCACATTATAGGATATAGAAACAGCTACAGTCAAGGGAGGCTTTGTACTTTTTCTTATACATATTGCGTAAAATGGTGTAAAAAATGTGAAATTTGTATGTGCAGAATAGAAGATGCTGATTGGCATATATTAGATAGGAAATATACCTCTTGCAGGAAATCTTTTTTCAGAGTATATTAAGCATAGTGAAGTACAGAAATATTACAGAATGGAGGAAAAAACATGGCACAGATTAGCAAAGATACAACAATCGGTGAAGCATTAAGAATGAATCCGAACATTGCCCCGGTTCTGATGGAAATAGGAATGCACTGTCTTGGATGTCCTTCTGCACAGGGTGAAAGCCTGGAGGAAGCAGCTATGGTACATGGTATCGCTGTTGATGACTTAATGGCTAAAATCAATGCGATTGCAGAGGCTTAAATGCAAACTGTTTTGCAGAAGCTTAATCGGAAAGAAATAAGCATACAGAACTCCCTCGCGGCCGGCTGGCAGTGGGGGAGTTAGACTATCGTTACCTCCCGGAAGAACTTTATTGTGCCGGATTTTTGGCGAAAATGTATGGTAACAATAGACAGAGTTGTGCATTGTGTATATAAATGTGGGAATTTCATTGCGAAAATTTACAAAATATTTATTGCTTTCCAAAACAAAGTATGATATTTTTACAAACGTTTACGGATGAATCGTTGCAAAGGCTTAAAGCAAGGAGAAATGCTGCCAGACTTGTTACAATGTGATTCTGGCAAAAGAATTTCAAACGCGAGATAAAGCGAAAAAACACAAAGGAAGGGAAAACTATATGGCAAAGATTAAACAATGGATAACTAACTTAAAAGTTGCGGGAAAATTAAAAGCATATCGGATGATAGTACTTGTAATGACAATATTTTTGGTGTTGGTAGCACTAATCGCAACATTAGTGATTCGTTCAAGTGTAAGGGAGATTACAGAGGTATGGTCGCCGGCAGTCGGCTATATACAGGAATTAGAAACACTGACGGCCAGCTATAGAATCAAACAGTATCAGCATCTTGTAGAATCAGAAGCTGCGGCTATGACTTCTTGTGAAAAAGAGCTTGAGAGCCTTGCCGGCCAGATTACGGAAAATGAACAGGCATTAGTTGCAATAATGGATTCGTACAAAGAAGCACAGGCAGGACAGGATGATTATGACAAAGCAAATGCCGCATGGGAAGATTACACGGCAGCCTCAGAAGAGATATTACGGCTGAGTACGGATGGGCAACAGAGCGAAGCAGCGGCTATTATGACAGGAAGCGAATATGAAAAATATCAGTTATTTAAAGAATCATTCAGTACGCTGCGTGCGGATTATCAAGTAAAGCTGGATGGAGCGAAAAAAGCAGCTAATTTGTGTACGGTAATTATTTTTATTACGATTTTCGCCGTCGGCATTGCGATTGCTGTCGTTACAACAAATATTGGCAAGATGATTACAGATTCCATCACAGAGCCGGTAGAACAGATAGAAGCAGCGGTTGCCAGCCTGCGGAAAGGCGAGCTGTCTAACGTGGAAATGCTTACCTATGAGTCTGCGGATGAGTTTGGTGATACCATTAGGAACCTGAAAGAAGCTATGGGGATTCTTGCATCCTATGTTAATGAGATTTCCACAGAAGTAAAAGCGATAGCTCATGGTGATTTGACAAGAAATGGTGATGACATTACAGAGTTCCTGGGTGATTTTTCGGAATTGAAGGCTTCCCTCCTGTATATTTTAAAGCATTTTAACAGTACATTGTCAGATATCAGCAATATTGCAGAACAGGTATCGGTTAATGCACAGAATGTTGAAGATGCATCAAAATCCTTATCGGATGGTGCAACAGAACAGGCAGGAGTCATTCAGGAATTAAATGCTACAATTGATACGGTTGTCAATCTGGCAGCAGATACAGCAAAGGAAACACAAAGCGCATCAGACCGCGTAAAAGCTTCTGCGGGCAAAGCAAACGAAGAAAAAGAAAAAATGAATGATTTGCTTAAAGAAATGGAGCATATTACAGAAATTTCCAAAGAGATTGGCAATATTATTACAGATATTGAAGATATTGCTTCCCAGACCAATCTTTTATCGCTTAATGCTTCCATTGAAGCAGCCAGGGCAGGCGATGCCGGAAAAGGCTTTGCAGTGGTTGCAGACCAGATAGGCAATCTTGCATCAGATAGTGCGAAGTCAGCTGTCAATACGAGAAAATTGATTGATAAGACTTTAGTGGAAATTGAAAAAGGAAATGCAATTACCAGAACTACAGCAGAAGCATTTAACCAGATTATTGCCGATATGGAATCTTTTGCAGAACTTGCACAGAATACAATGGAGAAAGCAAACTCCCAGGCAGAGTCATTGGAACAGATTGGACAGGGAATTGAACAGCTTTCTGATGTGGTACAGGGAACAGCGTCATCCTCAGAAGAAAATACAGCAATCAGCATTAACCTGGCAGAGGGTGCAGCTAAGATGCGTGAACGCGTGAATGTATTCAAATTATTCTAGAAAATGACCAGGATATGGTAAGGCGATTGGAAGGAAGAATCTTGTTGTGATTGATGACATATCTAAGATATTCGGAAAGCAGACAGCACAAATTTTGTTCGAAATCATTACAGAGTGCATGGATGATTACCTGTATGTATTCGATTTGCGGAAGAATACCATGGAGATTTCACAGTCGGCTGTGGAACGGTTTATGCTATCCGGAAATATCTTAACGGATGCTGCTAACGATGTTTTGAAAGTAGTATATGAAGAAGACCGCGGGATGCTGGAAAAGCATCTCGCGGAAATATGTGAAGGAAAAGAAAAAGTACATAATCTTCATTACAGGTGGATTGATAAAAATGGTATGCCGGTATGGGTTAATTGCCGAGGTATTGTGATTGAAGATGCGGAAGGCAATGTGGAATACCTGGTTGGATGTCTGAATGAGACCGGAAACAAGAAAAGGGCGGATAATGTTACCGGATTACTGGGAGGTCCGGAATTCCTTGCTTATCTGTGTTCGCAAAAGGAACCCATTGCCAAGGGCTATTTTATGCATATCGGAATTGATGATTTCGGAGCAATTAATGGTTCCAGGGGAGCAGATTATGGTAATTATATCCTGAAAAGTGTAGCTGGCTGCATGAAGGAATGTCTTTCTGACAAGCAGAGGATTTACCATCTGGTAGCGGATCAGTATGTCATTGTAGACTTGGAAGCCTCATCCAAGGAAGAAGCTGTAAAACTGAGAGAAAAGATTACTGATAAACTCAATAATTTTATAGTATCTGAAAATTATGAAGCTGTATTTTCAATTTCAGTCGGTGTTGTAGATGCAGCAACATTTTGTGAAGGAACCGAAGAGTGCCGCAAAAAATTTGAATTTGCTTTGAAACAGGCAAAAATCATGGGTAAAAATGGGTTCTATATTTTTGACCAGGATGACTATGAAGCCTTTTTGCGGAAAGGGAGAATCATAGCAGCACTTCGAAATGCTATTGTAAACAATTATGATGGCTTTGAAGTACACTATCAACCAATCGTGGATTGCCAGTCAGAACAAATCATTGGAGCAGAGGCATTGATGCGCTTTTCCATGAAGTCAGAAGAGGGGCAGACGATGATTTCACCAATGGAGTTTATCCCATTGCTGGAAGAAACCGGACTAATTATTCCGGCCGGACGATATGTTTTGAATGAGGCGGCCAAAATGTGCTGTGAAATGCAACCATATATTCCGGGCTTCAAGATGAATGTAAATGTTTCCTGTGTTCAGATTCTGCAGGGTAATGTGGAACATGATATTTTGGATGCAATTCAACAGTATTCATTAAAGCCGGAATGTATATGCATTGAAATGACGGAAAGCGGATTTATGGATATGACACCAGCATTCTGTAAATTCCGGAAAACATTGGACGAGAAGGGGATTCCCTTTGTCATTGATGATTTTGGAACAGGTTATTCCAATTTTCATTGTATACGTGATATGAATCCGAGCTATGTGAAAATGGATAGGGAATTTACGGCCAAGGCGATGAACAGTGCCAGAGATTATGAATTGTATAAAAATATCATTCCGATGGTGCATAGTATTAACGTCAGGATATGTGCAGAAGGCATCGAGGAAAGAGAATGGTGTCTGAAAATGAAAGAAATAAAAGTGGATTATTTGCAAGGATATTTCTTTGGCAGACCCTGTGAAAAAGAACGATTTATACAACAATATATATGTGGCAACCATGCGAAGTAATGTGCGTAAGGCAGACTCGGTTATGTGGGGCTGCCTTATTTGATGCGTTGCCAACAGAAAGTCATAAAATAGGAATCATTTTGGATAAAGCGGATTCTTATATGTATAGAAACAAAAGAATATGCAAGGATACTTTTCGGGCAGGACAAATGGCAGCAGAGTAATGCATTGTCTGCCATCTGAATCCCTCACAGTCAGCCGGCTGTGAGGGATTTCCACTCATCAGATGCCTGCCAGCACTTCAATGGCATGCTCTTTGATGAGCGGTTCGAAATGCTCTTCCAGATATGCCATCGTGGATAATACAGAATGGGTGGCACTGCCGTACTCGGATACGATATTGCATACCCGGTTAAAGGTGGCAGCCGTAGTATTGACAGAGCTGAGTAAAAGCAGATAGACTCCGGCATTTTCATCTTTATATAAAGAATTGACACCCTGGTAGAAGGGATTTACAACATGGGCCAGTCTGGTCACCTCATTCAGGGATGGAAAAGCAAAAATCTGGCTGCTTATTTTAACACTTGTTTCCTCCCTCACAGGGGGAGTAACAGAAGAATCATTATCTTCCGGAACCATTTCTCCGGAAGCATCCTCTTCGTTCAGCTTCCGTAACATATTTAACACTTCGTCAGCACCATCTGTATAAAGGTCTGACAAATCTTCGTCATCCAAATCCTCTTCATCATGTACGGAAGGGGCAAATTTGGAAAAACGGGTATCCAGCTCTTCCGGGTCTTCGACTTTGGTAACGATGAGCACGATACATTCGGAGTTTAAAGGAATTGCTTCTATCATAAGAGGAATATCCTCTGCCTCAAAGCCACATTCATAGGCAGCCTGCTGCATCATGTCCCGGAAAAGGCTTTTTGCCTTATCCGTGCCGTAGGCAAGTTCACTGATTTTTATTTCCCGGTTCGCCAAATCTTCCCTGGTAAGGGTACAGCGAATCTGGTGGTCATTTACTTTTTCTATTTTCATATCTATCACATCCTTTTGATTAAAAGTATATTATACTTTGCGTCAAATTTAGTCAATACTGAAGGCCAAGTGTTTAAAAAGATTTAATATTTATAAGAAAAATATTGCTTTTTTGTCGAATGAAAGATATAATTCATTATAAGATGTCTCCTGACAGAAAGCAGCGGAAGGAGGCAGTGCATTCAAATAAATAACGTCTGCTTCTCCACGATTCTATAGGAGAAGGTCTTATGGGCAGCGTGCCTTGTCATAAACCACATCTTGTTTCGATTACTTTCACAAATATAATTCACAGGGAATAAGAAGGTTATTCAGTTAGTTTATCTATTTTTGCATGTCGGGGATATCTTGGAAGAACTGTTTGCCGTTTTTGGAATACAGACATTACTTCTTACTGCTATAATATGCAGCTGGTATATCACGATACTTCTTTTGGGCAGATTAAAACAGTAAAGTTTTGGAAAAAGTAATAGAAGGCGCACTGAAAAGCTATTTCAGATATTTAACTGGAGGTCCCCGCTTCGAGCCTGCTATTGCAAAAAATGTCAAAATAATAATGACGGTATCAGAATAGTTTGGTATAATATAGGACGGTCAGAAAGGAGCTGGATAAATGAAAAAAGTGATTCCGGTATTAATTGCGGTCGTCCTTATTATCGTGATAGGAGCGTCTGCTTTTGGAATGAAATTACTGGACAAGTATTCTTATTCCAAGGAGAGGGCAGATTTAACAGAATATTTCGGGGTGCAGGGCAGTGATGATGTGCCTGTTATCCTGCAGGATGAGAAGATTGAGGAGCATGCAAAGCTTTGGGATGGGGAGTGCTATTTCGATTATGCTACCGTTCACAAGTATTTTAATGATAGATTTTATGAGGATGTAAAAGAAGGACTTCTTTTATATACACTGCCGGATGCCATTGTAAAGACAGAAATCGGCACCAGTACAGTCAGCAAGGCAGATGTGCCGGAAGACAGGGATTATGTGATTGCACGGTACGAGGGGGATACTCTTTATATTGCCGTGGATTTTATAAAAGAATATACGAATTTTTCTTATGAATTATTCACAGAACCGAATCACATGCAGGTCTATACCGAGTGGAATACCAGACAGACCGCGACCCTCACAAAGGATACCCAGGTAAGATACCAGGGCGGCGTGAAAAGCGATATTCTGACAGATGTGTCAAAAAATGACACGGTAATTGTGTTAGAGCAGATGGAGAACTGGAGCAAGGTAAAGACCCAGGATGCTTTTATCGGGTATGTGGAAAATAAACGCCTGTCAGAGATTACCGAACAGGAGCCGATTCCGGTAACCGATTATGAGGAACCGGTATATGCTTCCAATACAAGAGATTACAAGATTAATCTGGCATGGCATGCAGTAGCTGGTGTGGGAGGAAATGATACCCTTTCCAGTGTAATGGCAGATACGAAAAGCATTAACGTAATTTCCCCGACCTGGTTTGCGTTAAGCGATAACGCAGGGAACTTTACCAGCTTTGCAACGGCTGCTTATGTGGAGCAGGCACACAGCATGGGCTTAGAGGTCTGGGGACTGGTAGACAACTTTACCAATCCGGATGTGGATACTTATGAGATTCTTGCCGGGACAAGCACCAGAACTTATCTTATCAACGGACTGGTGGAAACTGCATTGCAGTACGGACTGGATGGCATTAACATCGACTTCGAGAACATTAGTCTGGATGCCGGGGAACCATTTATTGAATTTATCAGAGAATTATCCATTCCCTGCAGGGAGCATGGAATCGTGTTATCCGTAGATAATTATGTACCGATGGGGTATACAGACCATTATGACCGTGGGGAACAGGGTGTAGTAGCAGACTATGTCATTATCATGGGTTACGATGAACACTATAAGGGCAGCCAGGAGGCCGGTTCTGTAGCTTCCATTAACTTTGTGGAAAAGGGAATTGCGGATACGGTAGCCCAGGTGCCTGCCAATAAGGTAATCAATGCCATTCCTTTCTATACCAGAATCTGGGAAACTTCCGGTACCGGTGTAGACAGTCAGGCAGTGGGAATGGATTTGGCAAACCAGTATATTGCAGAGCATGACATTACGACCAGATGGGATGAGGAAACCTGTCAGAATTATGGAGAGTACCAGTCCGGGGATACATTATATCAGGTATGGCTGGAAGATGGGGATTCCATACAGGTAAAATTAAATATTATGAATAAGTACGGAATTGCCGGTGTGGCAGAGTGGAAGCTCGGCTTTGAAGTGCCTTCTATCTGGGATGTCATTGCAGAGTACATGAACCAGTAAAGTATCTGTTTCGCATTTTTTCCGCTATTATTTCATAGCATGTAGAAAAGAGGATGCGGGATAATACGGAATGGAAAAGAAGTATGATAAAAAAGAGGTATTGCTGAGGGCTTTCCTGTTATTATGGATGGGAGTGACTCTTGGATTTATGCTCCGGGGCGGGGCGAGACTTGTAAACTCTGGCAGCCTGGTGTCAACGAAGCCAGACAAAACACCTTACTGTGTAGTCATTGATGCAGGACATGGCGGGGCAGACCCCGGCAAGGTAGGTGTAGACGGCAGCCTTGAGAAAGATATCAATCTGGCGATTGCAAAGAAGCTGCAGACCTTCCTGAGAATGGAAGATGTAGATGTAGTGCTTACGAGAGAGTCGGATACCGGGCTGTATGATGAAAATGCATCGAATAAAAAGGTGCAGGATATGAAAAGACGGGTAAGCATCATTGAGGAAAAGAGACCTCAACTGACAGTCAGTATCCATCAGAACAGTTATCACGAAGAATATGTACACGGAGCGCAGACTTTCTATTATAATAACAGTGAGAGCAGTAAACAGCTTGCAGAACAGATTCAACAGGTTATGGCAGCACAGTTGGATGTGGAGAATACCAGGCAGGCGAAAGCCAATGACAGTTATTATCTGTTAAAAAAGACCTCTACCCCTATTGTTATAGTGGAATGTGGATTCCTGTCCAATTATGAGGAAGCACAGAAGCTGTCGTCAGAATATTACCAGGAGAAAACGGCCTGGGCAATCCATCTGGCGATTTTACAATATCTGAATAATGCAGCAGAATGAGAGAAGGACAGTAACGTGGAAACAAAAATCATTCAGATGAGTGAAGAACAGATAGATAAGCAGAAGCTGGAGGAAGCCGGAGCCATTATCAAGGCGGGCGGGCTGGTAGCATTTCCTACGGAAACGGTATACGGACTGGGGGGAGATGCTTTGAATCCGGCATCCTCTAAGAAAATCTATGCAGCCAAGGGAAGACCCTCGGATAATCCTTTGATTGTACACATCGCGGATATGGAGGCACTGCCACCAATCGTGGCAGAGATTCCGGAGCAGGCAAAGCGGCTGGCAGAGGTATTCTGGCCGGGACCGCTTACTATGATTTTCCGGAAATCGGATTTGGTGCCCCATGAAACCACCGGAGGACTGGATACGGTAGCAGTCCGGATGCCGGTGCATAAGGTGGCCAGGGAGTTTATCCGGGCGGCTGGCGGCTATGTGGCAGCTCCCAGTGCCAATCTGTCAGGCAGACCAAGTCCAACGGTAGCCAAGTATGTGGCAGAGGACATGGACGGGCGTATTGAAATGATTATCGATGGCGGTGACGTGGAAATAGGACTGGAGTCTACGATTGTGGATATGACCGTAGAGGAGCCGATGATTCTCCGTCCCGGCTATATTACGAAGGAAATGTTGGAAGAGGTGCTGGAAACGGTCGAAGAGGATTGTACTTTAATGCGGGCAGATTCTGGACAGGCACCGAAGGCACCGGGAATGAAGTACCGGCATTATGCCCCCAAGGGGGATTTGACTATCGTGGCAGGAGAAGCCTTGAAAGTCATCGATTATATCAATGAACAGACCACGCAGGCAGCCGCCGGAGGGAAAAAGGTCGGTGTTATCGGAACGGATGCGACCATAGGGCAGTACCATGCACAGGTGTGTAAGAGTGCCGGAAACAGAGAACAGGATAGTACAATAGCCAAAGAACTGTACCGGATTCTAAGGGAATTTGATGACGAAAAAGTGGAGGTTATTTATTCGGAGTCTTTTTCTACCCAGGGATTGGGACAGGCTATTATGAACAGGCTGTTAAAGGCAGCAGGACATAAAGTGATTACGCTAGAGTAGAAGAGAAGGAAAGGAAGGATGGGATTATGATAGCAATTGGAAGTGACCATGGAGGATATGATTTAAAGGAGAAGGTCATTGCCCACTTAAAGGAGCAAGGTATTGAATGTAAGGATATGGGATGTCAGGATAAAAGCTCCTGCGATTATCCAGTCTATGGCAGGGCAGTAGCCAGAGCCGTTGCGGCGGGAGAATGTGAGAAGGGAATCGTCATCTGTACCACAGGTATCGGCATTTCCATTACTGCCAATAAAGTGCCGGGAATCCGTTGTGCACTTTGTGCGGATACGGTATCTGCCAGATTAACCAGATTACACAATGATGCCAATGTGCTGGCAATGGGTGCGGGCATCGTCGGGGAGAATCTGGCACTTGGTATTGTAGATACCTTCCTTGGCACGGAGTTCTCCGGAGAAGAGAGACATCAACGAAGAATCAATCTGATAGAACAGGTTTAGCAGGCAGAAGTTACGATAATGCGTGGAGGAGGTTTATGCGGAGAAAGCGGGAAATAGCTGTGTTCCTTGCCGCGATGTTGTTTTTGAGCGTTGTGCCCGTTACTGTGTATGCAACCGAGGAAACGCGGCAACAGATTAAAGAGGCTGAGGACCAGAAGAAAGATACGGAAAATAAACTAGGGGAAACCGAGCAGAATCTTGACCGGTTAAATGAGCAGAAAGATTCCCTGCAAGGAACCTTAAATACGCTGAACACGGAATTATCCCAGGTCAGCAATAATTTAAGTGACCTGGAAGGGAAGATATCGGATAAGGAAAGCGAAATCGAGGAGGCAAACCGCAGAATCGAAGAGGCAAACCAGGATTTGGAACTTGCCATTACCTTGAAAGATGAACAGTATGCCAGAATGAAACAGCAGATTAAGTTCATGTATGAGAAAAGCAATTCCCTTTATATGGAACTTTTGTTTTCTGCCGGGAATTTTGCAGATTTCCTGAATAAGAACAATTATATTGAACAACTCTCCCAGTACGAACAGAAGCAGCTGGAGGAGTTTAAAGCAGCGCAGGAAGCGATTGAGCGGAAGGCGGCAGAATTGGAACAGGCCAAGAAGGAGCTGGAGCAGGATAAGGCAGAGCTGGATGAATATAAGGTGCAGGTTGTAGCAGAACAGGGGCGTGTGTCCGGTCTGGTAAGCCAGACCTCTAATTCGATTACAGCCACTGCCAGTCAGATATCCGAGGCCGAGGCCGAGGCACTTGCCTATGAGCAGAAATTAAAAGAGCAGGAACAGAATCTTACGGCACTGCGGGCGAAACTGGCAGAAGAAATCCGTATGGCAGAGCTGGCGGCACAATCAAGCTGGCGGGATATTTCTGAAGTATCCTTTGCGGATGGTGACCGGTATCTGTTAGCCAATCTGATTTATTGTGAGGCTGGAGGAGAATCCTATTCCGGTCAGGTAGCGGTTGGCTCTGTTGTAATTAACAGGGTATTAAGCTCTGTGTATCCGGATACAATAACGGGAGTGATTTACCAGTCGGGACAGTTCTCGCCGGTGGCAAGCGGAAGACTGGCACTGGCACTGGCAGAAGGTCGTGCCACGGGAAGCTGCTATCAGGCAGCTGATGAAGTTATGAAAGGAACCACAAATGTAGGGAACTGTGTTTATTTCCGGACACCGGTGGAGGGCATAACGCCGAAGTATACTATCGGAGGACATATCTTTTATTAATGACACATACCAAAATGGTATGTGTCAAGAGATATGACCTTCGATTTGTTGTTTCATAGTTTCAAAACGGCCATCGTAAATCAGCGTCAGCAGGTGGTTTAGCCGAAGCAGAGATTTTTTCAGCAGGGATTCACTGATGAGGTTCTGTTCCAGAGCGGTAACCAGTTCATCAATGTCCACGACTTTGACAAAGCCATCGGGATAAATGAGCACGTCAGCCAATAAATCGGTAGTTATATAGGTATCGGTTGTTTCTTCGTAGGTATAGTCCACGATATCGCAGTACCAGTAAAGCAGGCTGCCGTCTTCCTGATAGAATTTGCTTACCTTGAAGCCCTCCTTCAGATAATAACAGGAATAACCATGGTGCAAATCCTTTCTGGGTTTCAGGGAATGCCATGCGGTAACGATGACATCTTCATCACGGTATAATACCACATCATCTTTTAACAGAATACATTCCTCCGGGATAAGTCTTTTACGATACAAAATAGGACCTGCCATAGTGCCTCCTGTAAAATATAAATGAAATAATCATAAAGAAAGTGTAAAGAATAATTCTTATAGGTTACGTTACACGCAGAACCCTAAAAAGTCAATGATTTTACTAGACAAAAATACCAAGAGTGGATATAATTTTACTATTAGGTTCCGTGGGAAAAGGATGCTTGGAAAAAGGAATAGAATCATGCAAAAAGAAGGGAAACACAGTGAAGTATAATAGAAATGTTTATCAGGCACTTATGATGATAACACAGTTTGGTATTAACATGCTGGTTCCCATTTTTTTATGCACTTTTGCAGGCATCTATCTGGACAGGAAGCTAGGGACATCTTTTCTGGCAGTAACGCTGTTCTTTATCGGAGCGTTAGCAGGCTTTACCAATGTATTCCGGTTTGCCAGAAAGATATATGAAAGACCATCTGTAAGAGACAGACATCATGCGAAATCGGACAGGGAGGAGGAGAAGGATTGCGAAAGAAAATAAATCCTACAACGTTTGACCTTTGTCTGGGCATTGTGTTGTACGGAATTGTATTTGAAATCATCCTGCTTATCTTCTCGAGAAAACCTGCTTACAGCATTGGACTATGGATAGGCATTGCGCTGGCAGTCGTGGGCAGCATTCACATGTGGTGGTCATTAGACCGGAGTCTTGACATGGTACAGAAGGATGCTACAAGGCAGGTAACCACGAATAACATTATCCGTTATTTTGTGGCGGTAATGGTTCTGGTAATTTTAGTGTATACTGACTTTGCCAATCCCATCTTTGCATTTTGTGGATATATGGGTATGAAAGTTTCTGCCTACATGAATCCTTTCGTCAGGAAAATCAGTGCAAAGGTTTTTAAAATAAGTTAGCTGTTTTATTCACATAAAAAACTAAATAAAAGGCTATAAAAGAAGGAGGTGAAAGTATGGAACAGGGAATCCTGTTGTCTGGTGCGGATAGTATTGACTTTATGATACATGGGGTATTTTCCTATGAACTGTTTGGTCAGACTGTATGGATAACAACCACGCATGTCTGTGTGTTGATTGTTATGCTGGTTATTATTGGCTTCTGCATTGCAGCAAACCGGGCAATCAAACATGCAACAGATGTTCCAGGTACTTTTCAGAATATTGTCGAGCTTGTGGTAGAAATGCTGGATAATATGATTGGCGGTGTTATGGGCAAATTCAGTCCGAAATTCCGTAATTATATTGGAACAATTTTTATCTTTATCCTTCTCAGCAATATTTCCGGATTATTTGGATTAAGACCGCCGACTGCAGATTATGGTGTAACCTTTGCACTCGGTATCATGACCTTCGTCATCATCCACTTTAACCAGTTTAAATACCAGAAGGTTAGTGGTGTTATCAAGGGACTGTGTGATCCATGGCCAATCTGGGCACCAATCAATATCATTGGAGATGTGGCAGTGCCGATTTCATTATCACTGCGTCTGTTTGCCAATGTATTATCCGGTACGGTAATGATGGCACTGGTTTATGGATTGTTATCCAAGATTTCAACCCTCATCGTACTCGTCTGGCCGGGAGCACTTCACGTATACTTTGATTTGTTCTCCGGAGCAATTCAGACATATGTATTCTGTATGTTGACTATGACATACATCACAAATGCCTGCACTACCGATGAGTAGTGGGCACAACCATTTTTGAAGAAAGATAAAATAAGGAGGAAATAAAAATGGGAGAATTTAATGAAAACTTTATTTTAGGATGTTCCGCAATCGGTGCAGGACTTGCAGTTATCGCAGGTATCGGACCTGGTGTTGGACAGGGTATCGCAGCAGGACATGCGGCAGCAGCAGTAGGTAGAAATCCGGGTGCAAAATCTGATATTACTTCTACCATGTTATTAGGACAGGCTGTTGCTGAGACAACAGGTCTGTATGGTCTGTTAGTAGCCATGCTGCTCTTATTCGTAAAACCTTTATTACCATAATAAGAAAGTCTCTGATAAATTCTAGAAGAAGGAAAGAAAGGAGGCTAATTGCTTGAATACACTAGCTACAAATTTAGTGCTGGCTGCAGCGGAGATGGAACCCAGATTATTTGATTTGGATTTACAGCTGTTAGCAGATTCTGCTTTGATGATAGTTGCTGTTTTTGCACTGTTTCTGGTTGCATCCCACTTACTGTTTAATCCGGTAAGGGAGATGATGCAGAAGAGACAGGAGCGTATTAAGACAGAACTGGATACGGCAGCTTCCGACATGGAAGAAGCAAAGGCACTCAGGGAAGAGTATGAAGCCAAGTTAAAAGATATTGATAAAGAAGCTGAAGCAATTCTTGCAGAAGCAAGAAAGAAAGCACTTGCCAACGAGAACAAGATTGTAGCGGATGCAAAAGAAGAAGCTGCCCGAATCATTGAGAGAGCAAATGTGGAAGCTGAGCTTGAGAAGAAGAAAGCGGCTGACGATGTGAAACGTGAGATGGTAGTTCTGGCATCCATGATGGCTGGCAAAGTTGTAAATGCGGCGATTGACACGACTGTACAGGACAGTCTGATTGAAGAAACGTTGAAAGAAATAGGTGAGAGCACATGGCTAAGCTAATTTCAAAGACTTATGGCGATGCGTTGTTTGAACTTGCCGTAGAAGAGGACAAGGTAGATGCATTGCTGGAAGAAATCACACAGCTTCAGAAGGTGCTTGATGAGAATGAAGATTTTGGTAAGCTGATGAATCATCCTAAGATTATCAAGGAAGAAAAGATTCAGGTTGCGAAGAATGTATTTGAAGGCAGAATTTCAGAAGAACTGATGGGATTTCTCATCATTATCATTTCCAAAGACAGATACAGGGAAATTGACCAGATTCTGGACTATTTCGTAGCAGAAGTGAAGAAATACAAAGGAATCGGAATTGCCACGGTAACTACAGCGATGCCGTTGAAGGCAGAGCAGTGCCGTAAGGTGGAGGAAAAACTGCTTGCCACAACAGGCTTCCAGTCAATGGAAATGCATTATGTACAGGATGCTTCTATTATCGGCGGTATGGTAATCCGTATCGGCGACAGAGTAGTAGACAGCAGCATCAGTACGAAATTGAATGAACTGCAAAGAGAATTATTAAAGGTTCAAATTTAGAAGAAAGGTGCGTATGATCCATGAATTTAAGACCAGAAGAGATTAGTTCAGTCATTAAGGATCAAATTAAGAGATATGCGTCAGAACTGGAAGTATCCGATGTAGGTACGGTTATTCAGGTAGCAGACGGTATCGCTCGTGTGCACGGACTTGAAAATGCAATGCAGGGAGAACTTTTGGAATTCCCTGGTGAAGTTTACGGTATGATTCTGAACCTGGAGGAAGATAATGTTGGTGCGGTTTTACTTGGTAACCAGCATAACATTAACGAAGGTGATATCGTAAAGACCACAGGACGAGTTGTAGAAGTACCTGTAGGCGATTGTATGCTTGGACGTGTTGTGAATGCCCTGGGACAGCCTATTGACGGCAAGGGACCGATTCAGACTGATAAGTATCGTAAAATTGAGAGAGTTGCATCTGGTGTTATCACAAGAAAATCCGTAGATACACCATTGCAGACAGGTATTAAGGCGATTGACTCCATGGTTCCTATCGGAAGAGGACAAAGAGAGTTGATTATCGGAGACAGACAGACCGGTAAGACAGCTATCGCGATTGATACCATTATTAACCAGAAGGGACAGGGTGTGAAATGTATCTATGTAGCCATAGGACAGAAAGCATCTACTGTTGCCACAATTGTTAAGACTTTGACAGAGTATGGTGCTATGGCATATACCACAGTTGTAGCAGCTACAGCCAGTGAGCTTGCACCATTACAGTATATTGCACCATATTCCGGATGTGCAATCGGTGAAGAGTGGATGGAGAACGGCGAAGATGTATTAGTCGTATATGATGACTTGAGCAAACATGCCACGGCATACCGTACACTCTCCTTGCTGCTTAAGAGACCACCGGGACGTGAGGCATATCCTGGAGATGTCTTCTACTTACATTCCAGATTACTGGAGCGTGCAGCGAGAATGAGTGATGAGTATGGCGGAGGTTCCTTAACAGCCCTTCCGATTATCGAGACACAGGCAGGCGATGTATCCGCATACATCCCAACTAACGTAATTTCCATTACGGATGGTCAGATTTACCTGGAGACAGAGATGTTCAACTCCGGTTTCAGACCAGCTGTAAACGCAGGTCTTTCCGTATCCCGTGTAGGTGGTGCGGCACAAATTAAGGCGATGAAGAAGATTGCAGCACCGATTCGTACAGAGCTGGCACAGTACCGGGAGCTGGCAGCGTTCTCCCAGTTCGGTTCCGAGCTGGATGCAGATACGAAGGAGAAGCTGGCACAGGGTGAAAGAATTAAAGAGATTCTGAAACAGCCACAGTACAAACCAATGCCGGTACAGTATCAGGTTATCATTATCTATGTAGTAACCAATAAGTACCTGTTAGATGTACCTGTTGCTGATATTACCAGATTTGAGAGCGAATTCTTTGAATTCCTGGATACGAAATATCCTGAGATTCCGAATGCAATCGCACAGGAAAAAGTAATTTCCGATGAGACAGATGGGAAGTTAAAGAAGGCAATTGAAGAGTTTAAAAAACAGTTTTAAGAAGGTAAGGTGACGCTATGGCCTCAATGAGAGATATTAAAAGGCGTAAGAGTAGTATTCAAAGCACTCAGCAGATCACAAAAGCCATGAAGCTGGTTTCAACTGTTAAATTGCAGAGAGCAAAACAGAGGGCAGAACAGTCCAAGGCATATTTTGACTGTATGTACGAAACAGTAACTTCCATGCTGGCAAAAACAGGCAATCTGGAGCACCCTTACCTGAAAGCAGGGGCATCTGATAAGAAAGCGGTTATTGTAATCACTTCGAACAGAGGTCTGGCAGGCGGTTATAACTCGAATGTTGTAAAGCTGATTACCAGGGGTGATTTCCGAAAAGAGGATATTCAGATTTATGCAGTCGGTAAGAAGGGAAAAGATACCTTTGTACGTCTTGGCTATGCGATAGCAGAGGACGATTCCGATATCATTGAAGACCCGGCTTATGTCGATGCAATGGCACTCAGTAAGAAATTGCTGGATTCCTTTGCAGCAGGCGAAATTGGCGAGATTTATCTTGCCTACACAAGCTTTAAGAACACGGTTGTCCATGAACCGAAACTGCTCAAGCTTCTTCCGGTAGAAGCAGCAGAGGCAGAAGAGGATGGGGACAAGTCCGAGAGCAAAGCGATGATGAATTTCGAGCCGGAGGATGATGAGGCGCTTGACCTGATTATTCCCAAATATATTACCAGCCTTATCTATGGTGGACTGGTAGAATCCCATGCCAGTGAGAATGGTGCGAGAATGCAGGCAATGGATTCCGCAACAAGCAATGCTGAGGAAATGATAGATGATTTATCACTGATGTACAACAGAGCACGTCAGGGCTCGATTACGCAGGAATTAACAGAAATTATAGCAGGTGCAAATGCAATTTCCTAATAGGAGGCATGATGCACGGGAAGAAAACATGAGTGAAAGGAAAAAGAGATGGCAGAAGTAAAAACAAGTGAAAGTCTTGGAAAAATCACTCAGATTATCGGTGCCGTACTTGATATTAAGTTTCCGGCAGGAAATCTGCCGGAAATCAACGATGCAATCAAAATTCCGTTAAAAGATGGCGGAGAGCTGGTTGTAGAAGTATCACAGCATCTGGGTGACGATACGGTAAGATGTATTGCCATGGGTTCCACGGATGGACTTGTAAGAGGTATGGAAGCAGTTTCAACAGGTGCTCCAATCTCTGTTCCGGTTGGTGAGAACACATTAGGACGTATGTTTAACGTATTGGGACAGCCAATCGACAATATTGCTGCGCCGGAAGGCGTAACCTATGAGCCGATTCATAGAGCAGCACCTAAATTTGAAGAACAGGCGACAGAAACAGAACTTCTGGAGACTGGTATTAAAGTCGTTGACCTTCTCTGCCCTTATCAGAAGGGTGGTAAGATTGGTCTGTTCGGCGGTGCCGGTGTAGGAAAGACCGTTCTGATTCAGGAGCTGATTCGTAATATCGCTACAGAGCATGGTGGATATTCCGTATTTACCGGTGTTGGTGAGCGTACCAGAGAGGGTAACGACCTGTACTATGAAATGAAAGAATCAGGCGTTATCGATAAAACAACCATGGTGTTCGGACAGATGAACGAGCCGCCGGGAGCCAGAATGAGAGTAGGACTTACCGGACTGACCATGGCAGAATATTTCCGTGATAAAGGTGGAAAGGATGTATTGTTATTCATTGATAATATCTTCCGTTTCACACAGGCAGGTTCCGAGGTATCCGCGCTGCTTGGCCGTATGCCTTCAGCCGTTGGTTATCAGCCTACCTTACAGACAGAAATGGGCGCTTTACAGGAGCGTATCACTTCTACAAAGAATGGTTCCATCACTTCTGTACAGGCAGTATATGTGCCGGCGGATGACTTGACTGACCCGGCTCCGGCTACTACATTTGCCCATCTGGATGCTACTACGGTATTGTCCAGGTCTATTGTAGAGCTTGGTATTTACCCGGCAGTAGACCCACTTGAGTCAACCTCCAGAATTCTGGACCCAAGAATCGTTGGTGAGGAACATTATGAGGTTGCCAGAGGCGTACAGGAAATTCTCCAGAAATATAAAGAATTGCAGGATATCATTGCTATTCTTGGTATGGATGAACTGTCCGAGGATGATAAGCTGGTTGTATCCCGTGCCAGAAAGGTACAGAGATTCTTATCTCAGCCGTTCTTCGTAGCAGGACAGTTTACCGGTCTGGAAGGCAAGTATGTTCCGATTGCGGAAACAATCCGCGGATTTAAGGAGATTCTGGAAGGTAAGCACGATGATGTACCGGAAAGCTATTTCTTAAATGCAGGAAGTATCGACGACGTTATTGCTCGTGTAAAATAGGGCTCTGTGAAGCGACAGGGCAGGAAGGGAGCAAGGTGACGTATGGCAGATGAGAGAAATTTTACATTAAAAATTATTACTCCCGACAGAGTCTTCTATGAAGAAGACGATGTATCCATGGTGGAGTTTAATACAATCGAAGGAGAAGTCGGCATCTATAAGAACCATATTCCGATGACCATGATTATCGCACCTGGTATTCTCACGATTACAAAGGACGATGAGATTGTGGAAGCTGCATTACATGCAGGATTTGTCGAAGTTTTACCGGAGAAAATCACGATTCTGGCAGAGATTATTGAGTGGCCTGCAGAAATTGATGTAAACCGTGCAGAGGAAGCAAAGGAACGAGCAGAAGTACGAATTAGAGAAAATGCACCGGGAACAGATATGAAGAGAGCGGAATTATCGCTGAAACGTGCGGTTGCCAGAATCCAGGCAGTCAAAAATTAAGTAAAATGACAGGGGCGGATAGTAATATCCGTCCTTTGCTGTGTTTATAAACAAATCGGCGTTCTGCGCATAAAATAGAATAAAACAAAGAGAAGCTGGTTAAAACATGAACCGTTCCAGAATATTACCTTTTTATATGGCATACCCATTGCCGTTATATTATCAGCAGGAAGATACAGTAACCAGAGATTTGGAATATCTACAGCAGATGTATCCGGCTGCCGCCAGGAAATATCAGAAGATAATTGCAGAAGTATTAGACCATATGGATTATGATGGCAGCATGATTTATGACGAATATCCGGATAAATGGCAGATTTACAGACTGACGCAGATTATTGTAGATAAGATAAAAGCTGCCGGAGAAGAACCGGAAGATACAAAATGGGACTGGGTTACGGAATTTATACAGGTATTGCTCTCTTATGAGATATACAGGAAGCGACACGTAAACCACGATGGAATCTTAAAATTTTAGTTGTGGTTTTATGGTAATCTTATTAAAATAGAAACGTACCATTTACAAAAAATGCCGTGGCACAGACCGGCATGGAGGAAAAGATGGAAGAACAGCTTAGAATACTTTTACAGGATACTGTAAATGAGAATTTGTATCAGATAATTCTCAGTAATCCGAGGGATAAAGAGAAAGCTTTTAAGATAAAGGTAAGACCGGTTATGGTTAAAGGGGAAATCCTGTACCAGAAAACGGTTTATGAAGGTACAAAAGTATTTCATGGAAATGAGAAAGCCGATGCCATCATAGCGTGTATCGGCAGGGAAATAACAGAGAACTTTAAACAGTGTGAGATAGAGCACAGAAGCCGTAAAGCTACCATACTGGTAAGCAAAAAGGGGAAAATGACCATTAAGGAGAAAAAGCTTGCCATGACCGATGAGAAAAAGGAACAGAGGCTTGTGCTTTCCCATAACCGTGTTAAGAAGTACATTCTGGAAGAGGGAAAGCCGGTTCCTTTTCTGATAGATTTAGGCGTACAGACAAAGGAAGGCAGGATTGTCCGGGCGAGATATGATAAATATAAACAGATTAACCGTTTTCTGGAATTTATTGAGGATATTCTGCCCACACTTTCTAAGGAGAGAACCATACAGATTATTGATTTTGGCTGTGGGAAATCCTACCTGACCTTTGCCATGTATTATTATCTGCATCATATCAAAAACTATGATGTGGAAATAACGGGGCTGGATTTGAAAGAAGATGTGATAGAGCACTGTAATCAGCTCAGTGTGAAATACGGCTATGATAAGCTGCATTTCCTGAAAGGTGATATTGCAGAATATGAGGGAAAAGATGCGGTAGATATGGTAGTGACCCTGCATGCCTGCGATACGGCGACAGACTATGCCTTACAGAAGGCGGTTTTGTGGAATGCCAGAGTGATTCTTTCGGTGCCCTGCTGTCAGCATGAGGTCAATAAGCAGATTCATAACGAGGCCCTGCAGCCAGTGTTAAAGTACGGCATTATTAAAGAGAGAATGTCGGCTCTGATTACCGATGCGGTGCGGGCGAATCTGCTGGAAAGTAAAGGCTATGAGGTGGACATCCTGGAATTTATTGACATGGAGAATACACCGAAGAACCTGCTCATCCGCGCTGTGAAGCGAACAAAGGAAGACAAGGGACGACAGGAGAAGAGAATGGAACAGACCAGACAGGTGGAAACATTCTTAGGCATAAATCCGACTTTACAAAGACTGTTGGAGTCAGCGGAATAAAGATAGTTGAGGAACAAAATCCTATGAAGAGAACGATAATTAAGAGTGTGATTCTGATGGTGGTATTTGTGGTGGCGTTATTTACTGTCAGCAGTATCATGAATCAGGGAAACACAGATATGACAACGGAAATGGGAGAGGCAACGCTTCCGACCCTTTCTATGCGGCTTGGAGCCTATGAGGTAAATTCCCTGCATGGTTATACCAAAGAGATGGAAACGGCATCCTTGCGGGATACCCTGTTGTCTGTAGACAATGACCGCAAAGTGGTAGTACGGATGAATACCTATGGCATTACGGTGGATGACATTGCATTTGAAGTCAGAAGTGTGGATGGAAAGCGACTGGTGGAGAGCACAAAGGTAACCGAGTATGAACGGAACGAGGAAGAGATTGCTTTTACCATTACCCTGAAAGACCTGATAGATGCGGATACCGAGTATATGCTGGTCTTTCTTGTAACACCGGAGAATGGAAAGGAAATCCGCTATTATACCAGGTTGGTACAGAGTGAAGATTTATATGTCAATGAGAAACTGGCATACATTATGGATTTCCATGAGAGAACCTTTGACAAAGAGGCTGCAGCCGAACTGACGAAATATCTGGAGTCTAATTCCGAAGGGGATAACACGACCTTCCATCAGGTTAATATTCATAGCAGCTTCCAACAGGTAACCTGGGGAGATTTAGCTATTCACAAGGTAACAGAGCCGGTCGTTTCTATCAAAGAACTGGCAGAGCAGACAGGTTCTTTTCAGCTGGAATATCTGGCTTCCATAAGGGAAGGGAAGGAAAGCAGTACCTACCGCATCCGGGAGTACTATCGTGTCCGATATACCAAAGACCGTATGTATCTGTTGGATTATAACCGGGAGATGGATCAGATTTTCGATGAAAAGGCAGACGTTTTTGTAAATGATAAAATCGTGCTGGGTATCGTAGGCGATGATGTAACCCTGCAGGAAAGCGATGGGGGTAATGTTTTTGCCTTTGTGGTAGCTGACAAGTTATACAGCTACAATGTAACAGATAACAAGCTGGCCAGACTTTACAGCTTCTATGGCAATACAGAGGAGCTGCTGGATGATAGATGCCGTTACAACCAGCATGATATACAGATACTGACAGTGGATGAAACAGGCAATGTGGCATTTCTGGTCTACGGCTATATGAACCGGGGAAGACACGAAGGAGAAGTGGGCGTTGCGGTGTACTATTACAATAGTATGACGAATACGGTAGAGGAGAAAATTTATCTGCCTTATACGAAATCCTACAGCCTGCTGAAAGCGGAAATGCAGGAATTGTCCTATCTGAATAAGGATGGCATTTATTATTTTATGTTGAATGAAACCGTTTATGCGGTAGATTTGGAAAAGGAAAGTTATCAGGTAATAGAGAGTGGTTTACGGGAAGGGGGGTATCATATCTCGGATTCCCATAAGATGCTGGTCTGGCAGGATGGGGATGATATCTATGCCAGTACTTCCGTAACTTTGATGAATCTGAACACCCAGCAGCTTACTACTATACAGGCAGGTGTAGGAGAATATATTTCTGTGCTGGGATTTATGGACGAAGATTTGATATATGGGGTGGCCAGACAGTATGAGGTGACAAAGGACAGTACTGGAGCAACTATTTTTCCTATGTACTGTGTGAAAATCCAAAATGATGATGGAGATGTGCTCAAGTCCTATCAGAAATCCGGTGTGTATATCGTAGATGGGCAGATAGAGGATAATCAGATTCGTTTAAGCAGAGTTACCTGGAACGAAGATACTGAAAGCTATGAAACGGTCTCAGACGACCAGATTATGAGTACAGGGCAGACGGCTGGCGGAAGCAACGTACTGTGTCAGGCAGTGACTGATTTGTATGAAACCATTACCCAGATTGCCGTAAAGCAGGACATTGACAGCAATAGCCTGATTCATCTGACCCCAAAGGAGGTATTGTTTGAGGGCAGCCGTAATCTTCTTATTGATGAACAGACCAGTGCTGTGAAACGGTATTATGTATATGGACAAGATGGCATAGAATCCATTGGGGAGAATCCGGGGAAAGCCGTAGAGCTGGCATACCAGATATCCGGTGTGGTGGTAGATGACAATGGAGCTTATGTATGGCGTAAGGGAAACAGAAGCACCAGAAACCAGATTATGGCAATTACGGAGGATACTGCTACTGAGGAACGCAGTTCGGTAGCTGTGTGTCTGGATACTATCCTGAAATATGAAGGAGTTTCACGGAATACACAACAGCAGTTAACTAGAGGCGAGAGCGTATTGTCTATATTGGAAAATGCGCTGGCGAATGATACGATTCTGGATTTATCCGGTTGTACGTTAGATGCTGTACTCTATTACGTGAATATGGATATTCCGGTCTTTGCTTCTTTAGAGGATGGAAACGCCGTGCTTATTGTAGGCTTTAATGAGTTGAATATCGTGGTTATGGAACCGGAAACAGGAACCCTGTATAAGAAGGGAATGAACGATTCCAAGGAATGGTTGGAGGAGAATGGAAACCATTTTATTACTTATATGAGAAATGGCGGTTAGGAAAGAGGCAGAAAACAGGAGGAGTACATGGGAAAAGGAAGCTATGCGGTTATCTTTGACATGGATGGTGTCATATTCGACAGTGAAAGACTGGTTTTGGAATGTTGGGAAGAGATTGGCAGAAAATACGGACTGGCTGGAATCCGGGATGCTTTTATCCCCTGCATTGGTACGAATAAAGTAAAAACAAAGGAAATTGTCTGCTCCATTTATGGGGCAGACTTTCCTTATGATGAATTCAGCAAGGAGACATCTTCCCGTTTCCGGGCTATTGTTGCCAGAGACGGCATGCCGGTAAAAAAGGGTGTACGAGAACTTCTGGCTTATTTGCAGGAGCAGGGCATTGAAACCGGACTGGCATCTTCCACAAGGCTTGCTGTAGTAACAGAAGAATTACAGCAGGCAGGACTCTACGATTACTTTAAGGTAGTCAGTGGTGGAGACCAGTTAAGGAGAAGCAAGCCGGAGCCGGATATTTATCTGATGACCTGTGAAAGGATGGGAATTAAGCCAGAGACGGCGTATGCCATTGAGGATTCCTATAATGGAATCCGTTCCTCTTACAGTGCCGGAATGATGCCTGTCATGGTGCCGGATATGCTGCCGGCAACGGCAGAAATGCGAGAAAAGAGCATTGCTGTTTTTGAAGATTTAACACAGGTACAGGCATATCTTGCAAATTTATAGAGGATATGCTATACTGACACAGTTGCAAAATCCCCGCTAAAAACAAGGTCTTAGGGGCAACAGACCGAGTGTTCGAGACCTTCCACTCGTAAAACAAAACTAAAGGAGAAAACTAAATATGGAAAAACAAACAAACAAAACGTTACCCTGGGTACAGGCAGCAATGATTGCCGCGATTTACGTTGTGCTTACCTTTATAGCCAACGCGTTTGGACTTGCCAATTATGCGGTGCAGGTTCGCTTTTCGGAGGCATTGACCATTCTGCCTTATTTCACACCGGCGGCCATTCCGGGGCTGTTTGTCGGCTGCCTGCTGAGTAATATCCTGACAGGCTGTGCTTTGCCGGATATCATTTTTGGCAGTCTTGCTACTTTGCTGGGAGCAGTGGGAACCTATGCACTGCGCAAATGGAAATGGTGTGCACCTGTGTGTCCAATCGTTGCCAATGTGATTATTGTACCATTAGTCCTTATCTATGGATATGGGCTTTTAATTGATGGGATGAGTACGGCACAGGTATATGGTTACTATGCATTGACCGTAGGAGCAGGGGAGGTTATTTCCTGTGGTATTTTAGGCATGCTTCTGTTATTCTCTTTACAGAAATACAGTCATAAGATTTTCAAATAAGAGACAGGAACCACATAGATAAAACAAGAAAAAGAAGAGTTATCCGTCAGATAAGCATAAGACGGATAACTCTTTTTATGTGATAGGAAATTGCTCGTATGTGGTGGGACGCCAACAAGAATTTTTGAAGAAAATTCTTGCAAGTCTGCTCGCCGGAGCAGACTTTTTTATAGTTCTCCGGCATTGTATCGGGATACGATAGACTGGATACGCTCTGCAGGATTTAATAAATCGCTGATGGAGGTATCGTGATTCAAGGTGTCAATCAGATAAGCAATATATTTACTTAAATCACAATTGATATACCATTCCCGCTGTAATAATTCCGGTGTCTGGTAAATCAGGTTTGTGGTCAATACACGGTCAATCACACTATCCGCATAAGCCTTATCAAAGCGGTCAAGACCGGCAGTGAAAAGACCGAAGGTAGAAAATACGAAAATACGGTTTGCCTTACGCTGTTTTAAAGCAGCAGCAACCTCCAGTACGCTTTCGCCGGAAGAAATCATATCATCAATGATAATCATATCCTTGCCTTCTACGCTGCTGCCTAAGAATTCATGGGCAACGATAGGGTTTCTGCCGTTTACAATCTGTGTATAGTCCCTTCTCTTATAAAACATACCCATATCAAGTCCGAGTACGTTTGCGATATAAATGGCACGGCTCATGCCACCTTCGTCCGGGCTGATAACCATCATGTGGTCAGAATCAATCTTTAAGTCGTTTACGTTGCTTAAAAGCCCCTTGATGAACTGGTAGGCAGGCTGAACGGTTTCAAATCCGTGTAATGGGATTGCGTTCTGTACACGAGGGTCATGCGCATCAAAGGTAATAATATTGTCTACACCCATATTTACCATTTCCTGTAATGCCAAAGCGCAGTCCAGGGATTCTCTGGCGGTTCTTTTATGCTGTCTGCTTTCGTAGAGGAATGGCATGATGACGGTAATACGTCTTGCCTTACCGCCAACGGCAGCAATAATACGTTTCAAATCCTGATAATGGTCATCTGGAGACATGTGGTTTTCATGTCCACATAAAGAATAAGTCAGGCTGTAGTTAGCGACATCGACAAGGATGTAAAGGTCTGTACCACGGACAGATTCTTTAATAACACCCTTTGCTTCGCCAGAACCAAATCTTGGTACTTTGGCATCTAAAATGTAGCTGTTTCTCTGGTAGCCGGAGAAAGCAAGAGAGTCTTTGTGCTCACTTTCACGTTCTGTTCTCCATTTTACAAGATAGTAATCGACTTTCTCACCTAAAGCTTTGCAGCCTTCCAGTGGAATCATACCGAGGGAACCCACGGGAATGGTTTCCAGATTTCTTTTCTCTTCACGTTTGTTCATGAATAGAATCCTCACTTTCTGTTCATCAATCGCTTTTTGTATATTCGGATATCCTGTCCGGATAATTTACAGATTTCGTAATGACTGGTAATACGGGAAAAAATACGCTCCGAATACCTGTTCCGCAATTCCTCCAAAGAAAGATTGGTAGAGATAATGGTCGCTTTTTTACCCATGTGACGCTCGTTTAACAGGGCAAATAACTGGGAAGTAACGAACTGATTCGTAAACTCTGTGCCCAAATCATCAATAATAAGCAAATCACACTGATATAAATCGGCATAGGTTTCACGGAGTTCTTCTCTATTCTTGTAATCAAAGGAATTTTTAGATAATAAATCAAACAGACCGGTAGCACTGAAATAAATAACAGAATGACCGCTTTCAATCAGCTCCTTGGCTACACAGCCGGAAAGAAATGATTTTCCAGTACCCACTGTACCATAAAAGAACAGATTATGGTAGTCGGAATTAAAATTTTTCACAAAATTCCGGCAAGTATTTACGGCATTCTTAAAACGCGCTAAATCCTCACCTTCATAGTATTCGTAAGAAAGGTTGTTAAAATTCTCTGTCTGGAGCATTTCCGGGATATTGCACTGCTCATACAGAAGAGAAATCATAGATTGTTTAAAACAATGGCATTTCTGCCCGTCAATATAACCGGTATCCTTGCAGTCCGGACATTCATAGACGGGTGCCAGATAGTCAGCCGGAAGACCGGCATCTTCCAGAAGCTGTGCTTTACGTCCGGATAATTCGGCAAGGGCATCGCGCAAATCCTCCATGGCATCGTTATCGCCTGCTAACAGTTTCTTACCCTGGGCTACGGAAATAGCAGCAACGGCATCTTCCAAATCACGATAGCCCGGAATGTGTTCGTAGACATAAGCAAGTTTTCGTTCTACTTGCCGGCGGCTGTTTAATTGTTTCATCTCATATTGATGAAGAATCTGGTCGTATTGGGCGTTTGTCAGTGCCACGGTTTTCTCCTTTGCCTAGTTGCTTAACAGTTCTTTTTCGAGAGCATCGAAGTCATAGTCATTTTGTTTAAATTGATTAAATTTGTTGGCAGCAGCTGGTTTGGATGCTTTTGCTTTGCGATAGTTATCATCCAGGGACTGGATGTCACTTTTATGGTGGACACCTGCTTTGTGCCAGCTATTTAAGATACTGTCGGCATATTCAAAACGATGCTTGTCCGTGGCCAGTACCGTGCGCTCACAAGCAGCAAAAATCACATCGGCAGTAAAACCAAGCTCCTTTGTCCAATGGGTAATAAAGGTTACCTCTGTCTGGGTAGGAGCACCGGTTTTCCCAAGGGCTTTCATAATCTCATAAACAGATTTGTCATATTTTCCGGCAAGCTTTTTGGCCTGTTTTGGTGTGGTAATGCCCTGCTGTGCCCAGCTGATGGCTACTTTTTCTATGTATCGGAGGTCCTTCTTGTTACGGTCTACACAGTACTGAATCAGATAATCAATCAAGTCCTCGGAGAAGCCAAGCTTGTCTGAGATAAACAGCATAGAACGTATTTCATTAGGACTGAGTGTTTTCTTTAAATATTGCTCTGTAATAAAGAGCAGTCTGGAGGTTGCTTCGTCAGACTTAAATGCCTTTAAGTCATCCAGGGAATAATTGGGCTTCTCATAGGCATCTGTGGGGCTTGTATCAGCCGTATTTAATTTCGTGGAAATCGGTACCACAGAAGCCAGTGGTGTCATGACCTGAGCGGATACGGCAGGAACCGGCGCAATGGCAGGTGCCGTGGGCGCAGCGGGCAAAGCCCCAAAGTCCATCATGTGGATACCGGTAATATTCTTATTGTCATCATAATCTAAGGTAAGAAGACCATTTTTCTCCCAATACTTCAAGGCACGCATGACGTCCTTTTCCGTATAATTAAAAAGGTCTGCAATATCAGAGATGCTGGTAGAGAGTCTGGCACCCATTATCCGGATTAAATAAAGATAAATTTTGAGCTGGGCATCATTGGCAGCCAGCATGTATTCATCAATAAAACGGTTGGAAATAACCGTAAAATCTGTGTAATTATCCTGATAAATTGTTAAATGACTCATGTGATACCTTCCCCCGTCCAGTAAGGACAAATTCTGCATTTCCTGACAATGCAAGGCAAATTATAGCATAGCAGTTTTTAAAAAGAAATAGACAAACTGCTAGAAAACAGGATGGGAACAAATGTTCACAAATGTGGAAAATGTGGATAGCGATAAAAAGGAGCGTAATCACAAGGTTTTTGCTATAAAAATATCCACAGGAAAAAGAATGCAGTGCAGAGTTTTTTCTGTGGATAGTGTGCATAATTATTATTTTAACAGATTTTCCCCGATTTTAACAACATCCCCGGCACCCATAGTTATCAACAAATCATCCTTTGTGCAATTTTCTAAAAGGAACTTCTCAATTTCCTCAAAAGAGGGGAAGTAGTGGCAGGAATGTCCAAGCTTTTCGATTTCTGCCTGAAGTGTTCTGGAGCTGATACCGAGGGTATCCTTCTCGCGGGCGGCATAAATGTCTGCCAGAACCACTTCGTCTGCCAAAGAAAGTGCCTTTGCAAAATCCTGTAAAAATGCTTTGGTTCTTGTATAAGTATGGGGCTGGAAGACGCACCAGAGCTTTTTGTGCGGATAATTTCCGGCAGCCGTTAAAGTTGCAGTAATTTCAGTGGGATGATGTGCATAATCATCTATTATAGTAACTCCGTTTACCTTACCCTTGTATTCGAAACGGCGGTCTGTACCTTCGAAGGTAAGCAGAGCTTTTTTCGTTACCTCATCGGAAATACCTAAAAGATCTGCCAGCGCAATGGCAGCCATGGCATTATAGACATTGTGTTCCCCTGGGACATGCAGGGAAAATGATTCGTCTTTTTTCAGTGCCTTGCGCATAAGATGAAAAGTAGGATGTCCCAGGTCATCATAGGTAATCCGGGATGGGCTGTAATCAAAATCCGGAGAAGAACCATAGGTTATTACCTGACAGGACAGCCCCTGTGTAATTTCCTCATAACGTTCAATGTCACCATTGATAATCAGTGTGCCATCTTCCGGAAGGAGGCTGGCAAACGCATGGAAAGAGTGGCGGATATCATCAATATCCTTAAAAAAGTCAAGATGGTCTTCTTCTATATTAAGGATAATACTGATTTTCGGGAAAAAGCTTAAAAAGCTGTTCGTATACTCGCAGGCCTCAGTAACGAAATGTTCGGAGCTGCCCACCCGGATATTGCCGCCAATCGGTTTGAAAATACCGCCGATGGACAAGGTAGGGTCATCCCCATTTTCCAGCAGAATCTGAGAAACCATGGAGGTAGTTGTAGTCTTGCCGTGGGTGCCGCTGATGGCGATAGGAATCTTGTAATTGTGCATCATCTGTCCCAGAAGCTGCGCTCTGGATAACTTGGGAATGTTCAGCCGGGAGGCAGCAATCATTTCCGGGTTATCGGGTCTGATAGCACTGGTATAAACCACAAGGTCGATGTCGGAAGTGATATTTTCTTCTTTCTGTCCATAGAAAACGATGGCACCCTTCTGTTCCAGAATAGCCGTTAAATCAGAAGGTGTCCTGTCGGAGCCTGACACGGTAAAGTTTTCTGTCAGCAGGATTTCGGCCAGACCACTCATGCTGATACCGCCGATTCCGATGAAATATATATGAATTGGATGGTTGAAATCAATTTGATACATGGGAATTCTCCTTACTGCCGATATGTGTATTTATCAGCTAATATGATTATATTACATTATACGCATTTCAAACAAAAAAACCAATAGAAATTTGTTTACGTACCCTTTAGATAAATTTTACAAAAATGAAAATAATAGAATTTTAAGAAAAAGAGAAAAATGTGTGAAAATGCACAAACGAAAAGATGATTTAAAATGAAAATTGTGAATTATACACATAAAAGTTGAAAAATGAGAGGAATAATTATGTAAAAAACATTCACTTTCGAGGAACAATGTGTTATACTTAATAAATCAAATAATTTTTATAAAAAATATTATAAGGATATATAAAAAGTAAGAGGTGAGTAGAATGGTTAAGAAGGAAATGATTGCCATGCTGTTGGCAGGTGGTCAGGGAAGCAGATTGGGTGTACTTACATCGAAGGTGGCAAAGCCTGCGGTATCGTTCGGAAGTAAATACCGGATTATTGATTTCCCTCTCAGTAATTGTATTAATTCCGGTGTTGACACGGTTGGTGTCCTGACACAGTACCAGCCCCTGCGACTAAATACCCATATTGGAATCGGTATTCCGTGGGATTTGGACAGAAATATTGGTGGTGTTACGGTGCTGCCTCCGTATGAGAAGATTACCAACAGCGAATGGTATACAGGAACAGCGAATGCAATTTATCAGAACCTTGATTATATGGAAAGCTTTAATCCGGAATATGTCCTGATTCTTTCGGGCGACCATATTTATAAGATGGACTATGAGGTAATGCTGGATTTCCATAAGCAGAATGGAGCAGAGGTAACCATTGCTGTTATGCCGGTACCAATGGAAGAAGCAAAGAGATTTGGTATCATGATTACAGATGAGAAGCATAAGATTACAGATTTTGAGGAAAAACCGGAGAATCCGAGAAGTAATCTGGCATCTATGGGTATATACATATTTAACTGGAAAACATTAAAAGAAGCTCTGCTTGCCAATGCGGAGCAGCCGGGGCTTGACTTTGGTAAACATGTGATTCCTTATTGCCATAAGAATGGCGCACCTCTTTATGCATACGAATTTAATGGTTACTGGAAAGATGTAGGAACTCTGAATTCATACTGGGAAGCCAATATGGAACTGATTGATATTGTTCCGGAGTTTAATCTGTATGAAGAATACTGGAAAATCTATACAAGAAGTGAAATCTTACCTCCGCAATACCTGGCAGCAGACTCCGTGGCAGAGAGAAGCATTATCGGGGAAGGTTCAGAGATTTACGGAAAGGTATATAATTCCGTAATTGGGTGTGGAGTTACCATCGGAGAGGGAACGATTGTAAGAGATTCCATTATCATGAATGAAACACAGATTGGCAGCAACTGTGAACTGTATAAGGCAATTGTAGCAGAGAATACAGTTATCGGGGATGATGTCAAGCTGGGAATCGGCGAAGAAGAGGACAATGAGACAGACCCTCATATTTATAACCATGGTATTGTAACAGTTGGAGAAAAGAGTGTAGTTCCACAGGGTGTTACGGTTGGTAAGAACTCCGTAGTATTTGGTGTGACAAGTGCAGAAGATTATGTGGATGGAACTCTTCCAAGTGGCAGAACTTTAATTAAGGCAGGTGATAAATAGTGAGAGCAATCGGAATCGTTTTAGCAGGTGGTAACAATCACAGAATCAAAGAACTAACACAGAAGCGTGCGGTATGTGCAATGCCCATCGCGGGAAGCTACAGAAGTATTGACTTTGCACTCAGCAATATGTCGAATTCTCATATTAATAAAGTGGCTGTGTTTACCCAATATAATGCGGGCAGCTTAAATGAACACCTGAGTTCCTCCAAATGGTGGGATTTTGGTCGTAAACAGGGAGGTCTGTTCGTATTTACACCAGCGGTAACGGCGGAGAGTAATGCATGGTATCGCGGTACGGCAGATGCTATCGCGCAGAATTTATCCTATCTGAAGAATAGCCATGAACCTTATGTAGTGATTGCATCCGGTGATGGTGTTTATAAGATGGATTACAACAAAGTACTGGAATATCACATTGAGAAAAAGGCAGATATTACCGTAGTATGTAAAGATATGGCACCTGGCGTGAATGTAGAGCGTTTCGGCACCATTAAGATGAATGAGGAATGCAGGGTTGAGGAATTTGAAGAGAAACCTGTTGTGGCAAAGTCCAATACCGTATCCTGTGGTATTTATGTAGTCAGAAGACGCCAGTTAATTGAGATGATTGAAAAATGTGTCGAAGAAGACAGATACGATTTTGTTAGGGATATTCTCATCCGTTACAAGGATATGAAGAGAATCTACGGCTATAAGATTAAAGACTACTGGAGCAATATCGCAACAGTGGAGGATTATTTCAAGACCAACATGGACTTCTTAAAGCCGGATATCAGAAATTATTTCTTCAAACAATATCCTGATATTTATTCCAAGGTAGACGACCTGCCACCGGCAAAATACAACATCGGAGCAAGCATTAAAAACAGCCTGATTTCCAGCGGATGTATTGTAAATGGTGCGGTAGAAGATTCGGTTATCTTCAAGAAGACTTACATTGGCAATAACTGCTACATTAAGAACTCCATTATTCTGAATGATGTTTATATTGGCGATAATACTCATATTGAGAACTGTATCGTTGAGAGCAGAGGCACCATCAGGGCAAATTCTTACTATAAAGGAGAAGATGGTATCGAAATCGTAGTAGAGCACAATGACAGATATGTGATTTAGAGAAGATAGGAACAGGGGATAGTGACAAAGAGAAAAGGTTGCCCATGAGGGCAGCCTTTTTTCGTATTTTGGTTTTGTATCTAACGTAGAATAGCCCTTGTTATTCCTAGGATATATTGCTAAAATGGAACAGAAATGAAACTGGGAAATGAAACAGAAGTGAGGCAGCAGACATGTATATCATTGTGGGATTAGGAAATCCGGGGAAAGAGTATCAGAATACAAGACATAATATCGGATTTGATGTCATAGATGAAATAGCAGAGCGTAATAACATCGCCATGGGCGAGAAGAAACATAAGGCAATTATTGGAAAAGGTTTTGTTGCAGGCCAGAGGGTTATACTGGTCAAACCGCAGACTTTTATGAATCTGAGTGGTGAGAGTGTAAGGGATGCCATAGACTTTTATAAAGTAGATGAAAAGACAGAACTGATTGTCATATCGGATGATATCAGTCTGGATGTGGGACAGATTCGGATTCGGAAAAAGGGCAGTGCCGGTGGACACAACGGACTGAAGAATATCATCCTGCATCTTGGGCATGATGAATTCCAGAGAGTGAAAATGGGTGTAGGCGAGAAACCAAAGGGCTATGACCTGGCAGACTATGTACTGGGACACTTTTCCAAAGAGGAAAGGGAAATTATGGATGAGAGTGCCGGACGTGCGGCAAAAGCCATTGAGGTTATGCTGACAGAAGGCGCGGATGCGGCAATGAACTTATATAATAAGAAAGCGTAGGAGGTTATACGTGAGAGCTTTACTTGCTCCTTTAGAGGAGCTTGCAGAATATGAGGAGATGAAGCAGGCGCTGGCGAAAGAAAAAGCGGCGGTCTCCCTGAGTGGATGTGTGGATTCCGAGAAACTTCATATCATATATGGACTCGGCGATGGTTTTCGATATAAAATCATCGCTACTTATAGTGATATAAAGGCAAAAGAACTGTACGAAGATTATAAATTTTATGACAGAAATGTCACATTATATCCGGCGAAGGACCTGATTTTCTTCCAGGCAGATATCCATGGCAATCAGCTTGTCATGGAACGGATGAAATGTCTGCGCAGGCTGTTGGAGGGACGTCCGGTTACGGTCATTACGACCTATGATGCGTTGATGGCACCCCAGATTCCGATGGAGGTATTCCGCAGGCATGTGATTTCGATTGATAAACGGACACCTGTTGTGGAAAGTGAACTGGCAGCCAGACTGGTAGAACTCGGCTATGAAAAAAATTATCAGGTAGAAGCACCGGGACAGTTCAGTATCCGGGGTGGTATTATTGATATCTTTGATTTGACAGAGGAGAATCCTTACCGTATTGAACTGTGGGGGGAGGATGTGGAATCTATCCGGAGCTTTGATATTTTAAGCCAGCGTTCCATTGAGAAGCTGGAATCCATTACCATCTATCCGGCAACGGAGATGATTCTTACCACAGAGGAGCTTCACGCCGGGCTGAAAAAAATCCAGGCAGAAGCTAAGGAGCAGGCGGGCAAACTGCGTAAAGAGATGAAGACAGAAGAGGCGTACCGGATTGAGAGTCAGGTCAAAGAGCTTGCGGAGCAGCTGGTGGAACTGGGGGTATCCAGAAATGCGGTCAATCTGGAAAGCTATGTGCGCTATTTTTATCCGGAACTGTCAACTTTCCTGGAATGTTTTGACAAAGAAAGAACCTGTGTATTCCTGGATGAGCCTATGCGGATGAAAGAGCATACGTCAGCCATAGAACTGGAATTCCGGGAGAGCATGGCGCATCGTGCACAGAAGGGATATATTCTGCCGGGACAGATGGATATTCTGTTCGGGGCAGAGGAAATTGCCGCAAGACTGACTAGAGGAAGGGTGGTTTCCATTGCCACCATGGATGGAAAGAATCCTTTTTTCAAGGCAGATAAGAAATATGATATTCAGGCAAGAAGTTTATCTTCTTACAACAATAGCTTTGAAACCTTAGTCAAAGATTTGACTTCTTATAAAAAACGTGGTTACCGGATACTGCTTTTGTCCGGTTCACGAACCAGGGCCAAAAGGCTTGCAGAGGATTTGCAGGAGCAGGAAATCAATGCCTTTTATACGGAGGACCCGATGCGGGAGGTACAGCCGGGAGAGGTTATGACCTGTTATGGCAGAGTGTTAAAGGGCTTTGAGTATCCACTGCTGAAGTTCATGGTTATCTCAGAAAGTGATATTTTCGGGACAGAGAAGAAGAAAAAGAAGAAAAAGCGGAAGTACGAAGGACAGAAGATTAACGACTTCAATGAATTGAAGGTAGGGGATTATGTTGTCCATGAAAGCCATGGTCTTGGTATCTATCAGGGAATCGAGAAGGTGGAAGTGGATAGGATAGTCAAAGACTACATGAAGATATCCTACCGGGACGGCGGTATCTTATATGTGCTGGCAACCGGACTGGATGTTATTCAGAAATATGCTTCCGCAGATGCCGGCAGCAAACCGAAGCTGAACAAATTGGGGACCCAGGAGTGGAACCGGACGAAATCCAAGGTCCGTACTGCGGTGGATGAGGTGGCTCAGGATTTGGTAGAACTGTATGCCGTAAGACAGCAAAAAAAGGGCTTCCAGTATGGCAAGGATACAGTATGGCAGCGGGAATTTGAGGAGATGTTTCCGTTTGAAGAAACAGAGGACCAGTTAAGCGCCATTGCGGCAACCAAGGCAGATATGGAGAGTACCAAGATTATGGACCGCCTTATCTGCGGTGATGTCGGTTATGGCAAGACGGAGATTGCCATCCGGGCAGCCTTTAAGGCAGTACAGGAGGGAAAACAGGTAGTTTATTTGGTGCCGACAACCATTCTGGCACAACAGCATTACAATACCTTCGTGCAGCGGATGAAGGACTTCCCGGTGCGGGTGGACTTACTTTCCCGTTTCCGCACGGCAGCAGAACAGAAGAAAACGATAGCTGACCTGAAAAAAGGAATGGTAGATATCGTTATTGGTACGCACCGGGTTCTGTCGGCAGATGTGGAATTTAAGGATTTGGGACTTCTGATTATTGATGAGGAACAGCGTTTCGGGGTAACCCATAAGGAAAAGATTAAGAAAATGAAAGAGGACATCGATGTCCTGACCTTGACAGCAACCCCGATTCCAAGAACCTTACACATGAGTCTTATCGGTATCCGGGATATGAGTGTCTTAGAGGAGGCACCAAACGAAAGACAGCCGATTCAGACCTTTGTCTGTGAATATAATGATGAACTGGTGCGGGAAGCCATCGTGCGGGAGCTTTCCCGGAACGGACAGGTATACTATGTCTATAACCGGGTCAATAATATCGCTGATATTGCTGCCGGGATTCAGGATTTGGTGCCGGAAGCCAACGTGGCATTTGCCCATGGGCAGATGAAAGAAACCGAGCTGGAACGGATTATGTTTGATTTTATCAATGGTGAGATTGATGTGCTGGTTTCCACCACCATCATAGAAACCGGACTGGATATTTCTAACGTCAACACCATGATTATCCATGATTCAGACCAGTTGGGCTTATCACAGTTATACCAGCTGCGCGGTCGTGTGGGACGTTCCAACCGCACCTCGTATGCGTTTCTGATGTATAAACGGGATAAGCTGTTAAAAGAAATCGCAGAGAAACGTCTGGAAGCGATTAAAGAATTTACTGACTTAGGGAGCGGCTTTAAGATAGCTATGCGTGACCTGGAAATCCGGGGGGCAGGCAGTCTGTTGGGACGCAGCCAGCATGGTCATATGCAGGCGGTTGGTTATGATTTGTATTGCAAGATGCTAAACGAGGCGGTTAAGACCTTAAAGGGAATTCCGACGATAGAGGATTTCAATACAGTGGTGGACCTGGATGCAGATGCCTACATCCCACCGTCCTATATTGTGAATGAGATTCAGAAGCTGGATATTTACAAGAGAATTGCCGGCATAGAGGATGAAAAAGAATGTGATGATATGCGGGAGGAACTGTTAGACCGTTTTGGCGAGATTCCCAAGTCGGCAGCGAATCTGCTCCGGATAGCTCTGATTCGCTCCCATGCCCATCATCTGTATATAACGGAATTAAAAGGGAAGAATGAAGTCTTACAGATGATTCTTCGCCAGGATGCCCCGATTGTGGTGGAAAATATTCCCGTTCTGTTACAGGAATATGGCGGAAAAATGACATTTGAACCGAAAGGGACGCCAACGTTCCGCCTGCGTTACCGGAAATGCGGAGTCATAGAAAAGGACGAAGAAATGCTGTTATCGCTGACCGCAGAGACGCTTAGGAGAATGGAAGAAATTTTACTTACGCAATAGGGGTTGATTTCTGATATTTCTTGATTTATAATGAACCCGTAATTCATAGTGAAATACTAGGAAAACAGTGACGATTCAGAACCCTGACTGGCAGGATGGTCTGTCTGGCAGGCGTGTCTGAAGAATTGCGGAAGATAGACTCTAAAATACAGCAAAGAAAGGAAGCGGAAAGATGATATATTTAGATAACGCAGCAACAACCAGGACAGCTCCTGAAGTAGTAGATGCCATGCTGCCATACTTTACACAGTATTATGGCAATGCCAGCAGCATTTATAAATTAGGAAGTGAAAGTAAGAAAGCAACCATTCAGGCAAGAGAAACCATTGCCAATACCTTAGGCGCACAGCCCAATGAGATTTACTTTACTGCAGGTGGTTCCGAGTCTGATAACTGGGCTTTGAAGGCAACCTTTGAGGCATACCAGAACAAAGGAAAACACATTATTACATCCAAAATCGAGCACCACGCCGTGTTGCACACCTGTGAATATCTGGAAAAGCTGGGTGCAGAAGTTACTTATCTGGACGTAGATGAAGATGGTGTTGTGGACCTTGAGCAGTTAAAGAAGGCAATCCGGCCGGATACCATCTTGATTTCCATTATGTTTGCCAACAACGAAATCGGAACCATTCAGCCGATTAAGGAAATCGGAGAGATTGCGGCAGAGCATGGTATTTTATTCCATACCGATGCGGTACAGGCTTATGGGCAGCTTCCTATCAACGTGGAAGAACTTCACATAGACATGCTTTCTGCCAGCGGGCATAAATTAAACGGACCAAAAGGAATCGGTTTTCTCTATATCAATAAGAAAGTCAGAATCCGTTCCTTTGTTCATGGTGGCCAGCAGGAGCGGGGCAGACGTGCAGGTACAGAGAACGTACCGGGTATCGTAGGGCTTGCAGCAGCGGTAGAACGTGCTTTCCGTATTATGGAAGAAAAGACCAGGAAAGAAATAGAACTGAGAGATTACCTCATTTCCCGTCTGGAGAAAGAGATTCCTTATTCCAGGCTGAACGGACATCGTACGAAGAGATTACCGAATAACGTACACTTTGGGTTCGAGTTTATCGAAGGAGAGTCCATGTTAATCATGCTGGATATGAAAGACATCTGTGCTTCCAGTGGTTCCGCATGTACTTCCGGTTCCCTGGACCCATCCCATGTGCTTCTGGCAATTGGTCTGCCCCATGAAAAGGCTCATGGTTCCCTTCGTATGACATTAAGTGAGGAGAACACGAAAGAGGAAATGGACATTGTAGTTGAAGAACTAAAGAAGATTGTGGAAAGACTGCGCAGTATGTCCCCATTGTGGGAAGATTTCGTAAGGAAGAACTCGTAAGTGTTTTTTCAAATATCCGTGATAATATACGCTGACAAGGAAAACGGATAGAAAAATTGTGGTCAAATAGAAAATGCATAAAATCGTGAAAAACTCAGATGGAGTCCGAAATATCGGACTCCATTTCTGCTATGCTGGTTCCATCAAAGGGCTTGAAAAAATTTATGAAGGAAAGAGGATGTGGAATCATGAAAGGATATGCAGTAGAGAGCGGTTATATGGGATATGTGAATGGAACATATATGTTGTTTGCCAGTGAGACAGATTATGAGGACTATATGGGATAAAAAGTAAATAAATGCCTCTGTATGTATTGCCGATGATATTTTAATACAGTAAAATAGAAAGAAACAGGAAACTGTGCAGAAATGAGGATTTCTATGAGAAGACAGATAAGAATGCTAGGGGCAGTGCTTTTATCCGCAGCCATGCTGACAGGATGTGGTGCAGGAACACAGGTGTCAAAGACCACACAGGAAGATACTGCCGTTATGGAACCGGGAGCTCAGGAAGAAACGTCTGATGAAAATGTGGAGCAGACAGCAGAGAAAGAAAATACCGGAATAGAAGAGGAAGAAGAGCAGGGGGAAACAGAAGAAATGACCAATACAGAACAGACAACGGAAACAACTACGGACAGCATGATACCGGAAGTGGCCATCGAACCCTGTGAACTGCCAGAGTCCGAGGCACTTTCCTTTGTCAGGGATATGAAAATCGGATGGAATCTGGGCAATACCCTGGATGCTTCCTCAGACCAGAATAAGGCAGATGAGCTGGCCTATGAAAGTGACTGGTGTGGTATTGTCACTACAAAGGAAATGATTGATGAAATTAAGGCAGCAGGATATCAGACACTCAGGGTGCCGGTGTCATGGCATAATCATGTGTCTGATGATGGCAGCTACACCATCAGTCAGGTATGGATGGACAGGGTACAGGAGATTGTAGACTACGGAATCGATAATGGAATGTATGTTATTCTGAATATCCATCATGATAATAATACATCCTATATGTATCCGTCTTCTGAATATCAGGAACAGTCAGAGGCTTACATTCAAGCTATCTGGAACCAGGTGGCAGAACGATTTGCAGAATATGATGAGCATCTGATTATGGAAGCGTTAAATGAGCCGCGTCTGGTCGGAACCAATCATGAGTGGTGGCTGGATGTAAATAACCAGGACTGTATTGATGCCTTACAGCGTATCAATGGCTATAATCAGGTATTTGTAGATACGGTGCGGGCGACTGGTGGAAAGAATGCAACACGATATCTGCTGGTGCCGGGGTATGCTGCATCTTTACAGGGAGCAACGAACTCCTATTTTGAGCTGCCGGAGGATATTCAGGGCAATGAAGGGAAAATCCTGGTAGAAGTACATGCCTATACACCTTACAACTTTGCACTGCAGGGAGAAGGGGAAAGCGGCAGTACCGATAAATGGAGTATCGATAGTCCATCAGACAGAGCCGAGATAGACAATCTGATGAATGAATTGTATAACAGATATACGAAAAACGGAATAGGGGTAGTCATTGATGAATTTGGTGCCAGGGATAAGGGTAACAATACCCAGGCAAGAACTGAATTTGCGACATATTATATTGCAGCAGCCAGAGCCAGAGGAATCACTTGCTGCTGGTGGGATAATAATGCCTTTTCCGGAAACGGAGAGAACTTCGGACTGTTAAGAAGGAGAGTAAACCAGTTCCTGTATCCAGAAATAGTAGAGGGAATGATGAAATACAGTGAATAGCAATTTTTGCATAGTAATAGGCAGAAACATATTTGCGAAATGACAGGCATAGGTATATAATACATCAGCAGAATGGAGAAAGCCGTGATTAAGAAAATTGACGATATTTCAGTAAATTATATAGACCAGGGACAGGGAGATGTTATCCTGTTACTCCATGGCTGGGGAGCCAATATTACCCTGTATCAGGGAATCATCAGTACCTTGGTCCAGAACCACAGGGTAATTGCACTGGATATGCCGGGTTTTGGAAAGACGACAGAACCATCTGTTCCGTGGTGTGTGGACGATTATGTGGATTTTGTTTTGAAATTCATTGCCTCTTTTGAACTTACAAAACTCAGTATTGTGGTTCATTCCTTTGGAGGCAGGGTATTTTTTAAGATGAATGCGAGAGAGAACCTGCCTTTCCAGATAGAAAAGGCAGTGCTTATTGACAGTGCGGGAATTCTGCCCAAGAAGACCTGGAAGCAGAAGGTAAGCCTGCGTTGTTATAAGATAGGACGGGCCGTCATGAGTACGAAGGTGCTGCATTTCCTGTATCCGGATGCAGTAGAAGATATGCGGCGCAAACGGGGTTCTGCAGATTATAATAGTGCAACGCCTGTGATGCGGGCAACGTTAGTAAAAGTGGTAAACGAGGATTTGGAGCCGCTGATGCATCTGGTAAAATGTCCAACTCTGTTAATCTGGGGAGATTTGGATACGGCAACACCGTTATCCGATGCAAAGAAAATGGAGGAACTGATACCGGATACCGGTCTGGTGGTGTGTGAGGGCGCGGGGCACTTCTCCTTTGCACAGCAGGCACCCAGGGTAAATGGGGCATTGACAGCATTCTTTGCAGGATAGCAAGGGAAACAGGAAAGGGATAGTTTGGTAGACGATATGTATTATCTGATAACGGCAATATGGTTTGCCACGTATCTGGCAGGTACTGTCCGGTACGAATTATATATTACGCACATGTTCCAGCAGAATTCTTATAAACCGAGAGAGTATGGAGAATGGATGCAGGTACATTCCAATGTGGGAAGACTTCTGGGAAAATGCCTGTATGGTATGATAGCCCTTCCATTGGTGGTGGTGGGCAATACAGGCTGTCTGATAGCAGCATGCCTGATGAATCTTATGACAATATGGGTTAACAAGCCTCATAAGGCGAAGAAACCCCTGGTCTATACACCGAGAATCAAGAGAATGCTGGCAACCACAGCCGTTCTTTATCTGGTGGTTATCGTGATAGCAATACTGGCAGGGGCACAGCCGTTAAAAGGCGTAGAAGTGTCGTTGCTTATTCTGTTTGTGATACAGCCGTTCCTGATACTGGCAGTGAATTTCCTGAACCGCCCTATCGAGAGAGGCATCAACAACCATTACATTAACGATGCGGCAGGAATTATCCGGGAAATGCCGGATTTAAAGATTATCGGAGTAACCGGAAGTTATGGAAAGACCAGTGTGAAGTATTTCTTAAGTGCGCTGCTTTCCAGTCAGTACAATGTACTGCATACTCCTGGAAATTATAATACTACTTTAGGGGTGGTACGGACTATCCGGGAACAGATGAAGCCGTTCCATGAGATATTCATCTGCGAGATGGGAGCCAGGGAAGTGGGCGATATCAAGGAAATCTGTGATTTGGTACATCCAAAGTATGGTATTATTACGTCTATCGGTCCCCAGCATTTACAGAGTTTCCATACGATTGAGAATATTATCAATACCAAGTTTGAACTGGCAGATGCCATACCGGCACAGGGAAAAGTCTTTCTGAATTATGATAATGAGTATATCCGGAATCATAAGACAGATAAAAACGTGGTAAGCTATGGAACTGCAGGAAGTGATGTGAAGGTTGATTTCTGTGCCTATGATATTACCGTTTCTCCGGAAGGCTCTTCTTTTAAGATGAAAGACGAAAATGGCAGAGAATATGACTTCCATACCCGTCTGGTGGGTAACCACAATGTACAGAATATAGCAGGAGCTATTGCGGTGGCACATACGCTGGGGATTCCGATGGAGAAGTTATTGTATCCGGTAAAGCAACTGGAGAGTGTACCACACCGGTTACAGCTTGTGAAGCAGGGAAACCGGATTTTGCTGGATGACAGTTATAATTCCAATAAGAATGGATTCAAGGCGGCATTGGATACGTTGGCGATGTTTAAAGAATTGCGCATCCTCATGACACCTGGTATGGTAGAGTTAGGGGAAAAGCAATATGATGAGAATAAAGAAGTAGGATGCTATGCTGCGGATAAGTGCGATTATGCAGTGTTAGTTGGGAAGGAACAGACCAGACCGATTCAGGATGGACTGTTAGAAAACCATTTTCCGAAGAACCGGATGATAGTAGTGGATACCTTACAGGAAGCCTTTCAGATGGTTAATGCGATTCCGAATGAAAAGCAGAAGGTTGTTTTGATTGAAAATGACCTTCCTGATAATTATGCGTAAGTAATGGTGCATAAGAGACATAGAGAAGAAAGAGGGAAAGGTAGATTATGAAGATTCGAGTAGGTGTGTTTTTTGGTGGAAAAAGTGTGGAGCATGAGGTGTCGGTTATTTCCGGATTACAGGCATATAACTCTTTTAACAGAGAAAAATATGAACCGATAGCTATTTATATTACGAAAGAAAATGAACTGTATACCGGAGAAGCAATCGCTGACATCGCTAATTATAAAAATATCCCGGAGCTGTTAAAGAAGAGCACAAGAGTATTCTTTATGTATGAACAGAATAAGCTGCAGTTGATTCAGTATCCGGTCAAAAAGTTCGGAAGCTCCGTGGCAGCAGAGATTGATGTGGCATTCCCGGTTGTCCATGGTGCAAATGTGGAAGATGGTTCCTTACAGGGCTTCTTACGCCACTACAACATTCCTTTCGTGGGTTGTGATGTCATGGCATCCGCGGTTACCATGGATAAATATGTGATGAAAACCGTCTTAAAGGATAATGATATACCGGTATTAGACTGTGTAACTTTGAATGTGAAGGAATACCAGCGCGAAGAAGAAACTGCGTATACCAGGGTGGAAGAAAGAATTGCCTACCCGGTTATTATCAAGCCGGTAAATCTTGGCTCCAGTGTTGGCATTAAGGTAGCTAAGGACCGAGAGGGACTGCGGGAGGCATTGGAATATGCCTTTACCTTCGGACCCAAGGTATTAGTAGAACGTGCGATTATGAATCTGCGGGAAATCAACTGTGCCGTGCTGGGTGATTATGAACAGGCACAGGCTTCCGAGTGTGAAGAGCCGATTTCCAGTGATGAGATTTTAAGCTATGAAGATAAATATGTGGCTGGCAGCAAGACCGGTTCAGAGGGAATGAGAACTGCCCGGAGAGAACTGCCGGCAAACCTGACACCGGAAAAGCGGGAAGAAATCAGACAGATGGCAGTTAAGACCTTCCAGGTATTGAATTGTAATGGTGTATCCAGAATTGACTTTATGATTGATAAAGATACCGACCAGGTATATGTTAACGAAATCAATCCGATTCCGGGTTCCCTTGCGTTCTATTTGTGGGAAGCGTTAGGAAAGCCTTATGCGGAGCTGCTGGATGATATGATTAAACTGGCACTGAAAAGAGAGAGGGAGGAGAAAAGCCTTATGACTTCTTTCGACAGTAATATTTTACAGAATGCGAATCTTTCCGGGGCAAAGGGGATAAAGAAGTAAAGGAAAAAAGGGACCGGGGAAAAAGAATAAACGATAAAAAGGGAATTTTGCTTTTGTAATAACGCAAAATTCCTTTTTTATTGATAAATAGCATAATTGTAAAAATGCACAAATGAGTAAAGGTTTACTCGTATATAATTAACAAATATGAAAAAGTATATTGACATATAATTGTGCAAATGTATAATGTGAGTAAAGGATTACTCAAGAGGCCGCTTGAAGTTCTTAAAGAGAATAGAGATAAGAAATAATAAACAGAGATGAAAGGAGGAGTCAATCGTGAAATATGGAATATATGCACCTTATTGGACACACGAATGGACTTCAGATTATGAATACTTCATCCCAAAAATTAAGAAGCTTGGATTTGATATACTGGAAATATCCTGTGCTGCATTAGTGGAGAAGTATGTAACAGATAAACAATTGCTGGAACTGAAAAAGGTCGCCGATGATAATGGAATTATTCTGACATCTGGATATGGACCAACGAAAGCACAGAATATTTGCTCGGATAATCCGGCGGTTGTAGAAAAGGCCATGAAGTTTTTCCAGGGCTTGTTACCGAAATTGCAGCTGATGGACATTCATATTCTGGGTGGAGGACTTTATTCTTACTGGCCATTGGATATGTCGGAAAAGATGGACAGAGAGGGAGACCTGGACAGAGCGATTAAAAATATGAAAATTTTAGCAAAAACAGCAGAAGAATGTGATGTTGTTTTGGGAATGGAAGTATTGAACCGCTATGAAGGTTATATGTTAAATACCTGTGAACAGGCAAAAGAATTTATTGATGCGGTGGGAAGCACGCATGTAAAGATAATGCTTGATACTTTCCACATGAACATTGAAGAGGATAGTATTCCGGCAGCAATCCGCAGAGCCGGCAAAGACCTGGGACATTTACATTTAGGAGAACAGAACAGGCAGGTTCCTGGGAAAGGTTCTCTCCCATGGGTTGAAATTGGACAGGCACTAAGAGATATTGATTACCAGGGAGCAGCAGTCATGGAGCCATTTGTTATGGCAGGTGGAACGATTGGAAAAGAAATCCGTGTATGGAGAGATATTATTCCAAATCCTACAGAAGAGCAGCTTGACAAGGATGCTGCAGGTTCAGTGGCTTTCCTGAGACATGTCTGGGAAAGATAAGAGAAGTTCATTATTTTATATTATGGAGGATGATAAAGATGAAGAAAAAGTTGATTAGTACAATTTTATGTGTAGCAATGGTAGGAGCAATGGTAACCGGATGTGGCAAGACTACAGAATCTGCAGCAGAAACAACGACAGAACAGACAACAGAGGATGCGTCAGCTAATGACGGTGATGCAACAGCAGCCGATACGAGTGAAGCAACAGGTGCGGTTATTGCCCCTAAGAATGGAGACCATTATAAATTTGGATTTACAGAGATGAGTGCAGGCTCTTTCTTTGAAGCCTGCTATAACGGAGCCGCAGAAATTATTGAAGCGAATGGAGATGAAATTATCCATTCAGAAGGAAAGGCAGACAGTGCATATCAGTTAGGTGTTATTGAAGACTTTATCGCACAAGGCTGTGATGCCGTATTTTATAATCCTTCCGATGCGGCAGCATCAGCAGCGGCAGTAAAAGCATTAAATGATGCAGGAATTCCGATTATTAACTTCGATTCCGCAGTCAGCGATTTGTCAAAGGTTAACTGTTTTGTAGTAAGTGACAGCTATTCCTGTGGACAGATAGCAGGTCAGGAGCTTATAAAGAACCATCCGGAAGGCGGCAAGGTAGCAGTCCTTGATTTTCCGGCATCCGCTGCAGCAACAGACAGAGCAAATGGCTTTATAGATACGGTAAAAAAGGCAGGCTTTGAGGTGGTAGCACAGATGGATGCAGGTGCAAAACCGGAAAAAGGCTTAACGGTTATGGAAGACTTAATGCAGGCAAACCCAGACCTGGTAGCAGTATTCTGTATTAACGATGAATGTGCACAGGGTGCTTATTCAGCCATTACAGCAGCAGGACAGCAGATTGAAATTTACAGTGTAAACGCAGGCCCTGAGGCAAAGGCAGCCATTACAAAAGACGGTGCAGATGGTATCTGGAAATGTACAGCAGCACAGTGCCCGATTATAATTGGTCAGGAAAGCGCAAAGGTTGCTTACAAAATTTTAAATGGTGAAGAATATGAGAGCGAAATCCAGATTCCTTCTTTTGCAGTAACACCGGAAAATATCAACGAATACAATGGTGCTGACTGGCAGTAAGATAGATTCATTAACAACAGGTATGAGCCGGGGAGTTTATGACTCCCCAGGCTTATGGGGAAAGAGAGGTGCCTTCGGTGAGTGTATTGCTGGAGATGAAAAATATATCTAAAAGTTTTTCAAATAATAAAGTGTTGAATGGGGTGCAGTTATCCGTAGAAGCCGGAGAAGTTCATGCGCTTCTTGGCGAGAATGGAGCAGGAAAATCCACTTTAATGAAAATTCTGGGCGGTATTTATTCAAAGGATAGCGGAGAAATTTTTATTAACGGAGAAAAAGTAAATATTCATGATGTAATCAGTGCCAGAGATTTGGGAATCAGTATTATTCATCAGGAGTTGATGATGGCACAGCATCTTACCATTGCAGAAAATATTTTCATGGGACGTGAGATGATAAAGAATGGAATGGTGGATTTAAAAGAGCAGGAAAAAAGAACGCAGGTGTTTTTAGATAAATATGAAATGGGACTGCAGGCAGATGTGCGTTTAAATAAATTAACGATTGCAAAGCAGCAGATGATAGAAATTATTAAGGCAGTATCTTTCGGAGCCAAAATTATTGTAATGGACGAACCAACATCTTCCCTTTCGGATGCAGAAGTGGAAATCCTTTACAGTATGATTCGGACACTGAAGAAAGAAAACGTAGCGATTATTTATATCTCCCACAGATTGAATGAACTGTACGAAATTACAGATAAGACTACGATTATGCGGGACGGAGAATATATTGGAACAGTTGTTACCAAAGAAACAGATAAAGATAAGCTGATTTCCATGATGGTAGGAAGGGATTTGTCCAGCTATTACATCAAGAATGACCATGTCAAAGACGAGGTTGTCCTGGAGGTAAAAAATCTGTCAGACGGAGAAAGAGTAAAAAGAGCAAATTTTGATGTGAAAAAAGGAGAAATTCTTGGTGTGGCAGGTCTGGTAGGTGCTGGACGAAGTGAGACAATGGAATGCGTCTTTGGCATTACTCCGAAAAAAGAAGGAACCATTACTTATAAGGGAAAAGAAGTTTCCTTTAGAAGTCCAAGAGAGGCCATGGCAGCCGGATTCGGACTTGTTCCGGAGGACAGAAAAAAAGAGGGACTGTTTTTACAATCGGGGGTACGATTTAATACTACGATTAACGTAATACCATCATTCCTCAGGAAATTAATCTGGAATCGGACAAAAGAAAATGAAATAGTAAGTGAAAAGATTAAGGATATGCATATCAAAGTAACCGGACCGGAGCAGACGGTAGGGAAACTTAGTGGAGGAAATCAACAGAAGGTATTGATTGGAAGGTGGCTTTGCTCGACCAAAGAGGTGCTTATTCTGGACGAGCCTACCAGGGGTGTCGATGTAAAGACAAAAGCGGAAATTTATGCATTGATAGATAAATTGGCTGAGAGTGGCTTATCTATTATCATGGTATCGTCAGAACTTCCGGAGCTGATTAATATGAGTGACCGTGTCATGGTTATGTCCGGAGGATATACGACAGGAGTGTTAAAGCGGAATGAACTGAGTCAGGAACGTATTATGCAACTGGCTACAATGGAAGTAACAGCATAGTTAAGGAAAACGGAGGAAACGTTATGGGAGCAAAGAGCAAAAAAGGAAATATTCCTTTTGTAAAGAGTTTTGTAGACAGCACCAAAAGAAATGGTGGTATTATCATTGGACTTTTAATTATCTGTATTATCTTGACAATTATGTCGGATTCCTTTTTAAGCTTACAGAATTTTGCCAATATTATGAGACAGATTACAGTAAATGTGATTCTTGCATGTGGTATGACAATGGTTATTATCCTTGGAGGAATTGACCTTTCGGTAGGTTCTATTATTGCAGTTTCAGGATGTCTGTGCTGCGGGTTAATTACGAATGCGGGCATCCCGTCAGTGCTTGCTATTCCGTTATCCATTCTTGCAGGAACATTGGTAGGTGTGTTTAATGGTGTTGTCATATCCAGAACTACCATTCCACCATTTATCGTAACACTGGCAACGATGAACATTGGACGTGGTTTTGCACGAATCTATACAAAAGCAACAACCATTCTGGTGGATGATGAACTCTTTACCTTTATTGGAAGTGGAAAAGTGTTTGGAAATATCCCGATTCATTTTGTATACATGATAGTAGTAATCGTTGTATCTGCTTTGATTCTAAACAGAACAAAACTGGGACGTAATATTTATGCAGTAGGTGATAATGCACAGGCGGCTTCTTATTCAGGAATTAATTCCAAAAAAGTAACACTGATTGTTTTCATCCTTATGGGATTCTTCGCAGCATGTGCAGGTATCCTGAGTTCTGCAAGAACCTTTTCCGGACAGTTCAACGTAGGGGAAGGTACAGAAATGGATGCTATTTCCGCGGTTGTACTGGGCGGAACCAGTATGACAGGTGGTATTGGTTATTTAAGTGGTACGATTATTGGCTGTATTGTAATTGGTGTACTGAATAATGGTATGAATATTCTGGGTATTGATTCTTCCTGGCAGTATGTGGTAAAGGGTGTTGTAGTATTAATCGCAGTGTTCATTGATTATTTTAAAAAGATGAAAGAATAGAAAGGACGAAGGGGTTATGGCAAAGGAAAAAATATTACTGGATACAGATATTGGAACAGAGGTAGATGATGCGATTACTTTGGCGTATCTTCTGGCAAACCCGGATGCAGAGATTCTTGGAATCACAACCGTAACAGGAGAAGCGTATGAGAGAGCTAAAATGGCAAGCGTTCTCTGTAAGCTGGCGGGCAAGGATATTCCCATTTATCCGGGATGTGAAAACCCAATGTTTGTCCCACAGATTGAACTTTATGCACCACAGAAGAAGATTCTGGACAAATGGGCACATGAAACAGAATTTCCCAGAAACCGGGCAGTTTCCTTTATGCAGGATATGATACATAGACATCCGGGAGAAATTACGCTGATTTGTATTGCACCACTTACCAATGTCGGGCTCCTGTTTGCCATTGACCCTGAAATTCCCAAGCTTTTGAAACGAATTGTGTTAATGTGCGGTTCCCCTACCTATACCAGATATGATAACACTTCTGAGAAGATGAGTGCGATGCAGGAGAGCGATTATATTGTCTTGGGAAGCAAAGGGGTACTTGAAAATAATGCACTGATTGACCCACATGCAACAAAGCTGGTTTATCAGGCACCGGTGGCAGAACATATTACGTATGGGTTAAATGTGACGAGCCAGTTGATTATGAAGCCGGAAGAGGCTGAGAGAGTCTTTCAGCATCCACTCTTACAGCCTGTCATGGATATTGCCAGGGAATGGTTTAAGGATGAAGAAAGGGTAACATTCCATGACCCATTGACGGCAGTATCTCTGTTTCATGATGATGTATGTACTCTGCAGCGAGGAAATCTCATGGTTGATACAGACAGCAGACTTCTGGCGGGATTCACTTACTGGAGACCTTCGGAAGAAGGAAAACACCAGGTGGCCATGAAAGTGGATAAGGACAAATTTTTCCAGCACCTGATGGAAATATTTGAATGAGATACGACAACTGTCATTATAAGGAAAAATGTGTTATGATAATTCCAGATGAAAACATGATTTATCGGGAAGATATCATCAGGAAAGAAAAGGACAGGTAAAGGTATTTAATGGGGCAGAAGAAAATATCGGTAAAAGAAATTGCGGAAATGGCAGGGACATCAGTGGCTACTGTTTCCAGAGTTATTAACCAGAATGGTAGATTTTCCAAAGAAACAGAGAAACGGGTAAAAGATATTATAGAACAATACGGATATCAGCCCAATCAGTTAGCCAGAGGATTGCGCGTCAGTCATACGCAGATAATCGGGATATTGGTACCGGATATTACAAATGAATTTTTCGCAAGTATTACGAGAGAGGTTCAGAAACATCTTTTGTCAATGAATTATATGACACTAATCTGCAGTACCAATGAAAATGTCATGGAAGCAAAAGAACAGATTCAGATGCTGCTTAGTCAGAAGGTTGGCGGCATTATTTACATTGGTGGTGAAGATATTACAGAATCCGTACATATTCCGACGATTTACATTGACCGTGCCCCGGCAGAAATAAAACGCGGAGAAAAGCATAAGGTGGAAGAAAACTATGCGATGATAGAGTGTGACAATATACAGGGAGGTTATCTCGCCGGTCAGGAGCTTGCACGCAAAGGTGCACGTAAAATTGCTTATGTTTGCTATGGAGAAACGTTACCGACCATTCAGAAGCGACTGAAAGGATTTCAGACGGCACTGAGCGAATACCAGATAGCAATACAACCGGAAGCCGGAGTATATGTAAAAGAGGTGTCATTGGAGGAAGGCAGTAAGGCGACACAATATATTATGCAGGAGCTTGATGGGATAGATGGGATTTTCTTTATGACAGATATGCTGGCAGTTGGAGGACTCAGTTATCTGGTAAATAACGGCATCAGAGTTCCTGAACAGGTAAAGGTAGTGGGCTTTGATGACATTTCCATGAGCAGAATGATATATCCAAAACTGACAACTATTCACCAGCCAGTACAGGAATATGGCAGACTGGCAGCAGAAAGAATAGTAGATATGATTAATGGAAAGGAAATACCGGTGCGCCGACAGCAGATTCCCGTATCTCTGGTTATAAGAGAAACAACATAATTTAGGAGAGAATGGCTATGAAAGCGATTGGAATTGATATAGGAACAACTACGATAAGTGTGGTTGTGCTGGATACGGAGAAACAAATGGTTCTGGATTCCAGAACCATTTCTAATGGGACTTTCCTGGATACGGGAAAGGAATGGGAACGGATACAGGATGTGGAGAAGATTGTTCCTAAGGTAATAGAAGTTTTGGAAGAACTGCTCGGGCAGCATGATGATATTCAGACCATTGGACTTACAGGGCAGATGCATGGTATTATGTATATAAATAAAGAAGGAAAATGTATCAGTCCTCTTTATACATGGCAGGATGGGAGAGGCAATCTTCCGGATAAAGATGGTATCACCCTGACAGAAAGGATTGCAAAACAGACAGGCATTTCGGTCTATACAGGATATGGACTGGTAACGCACCTTTATCAATGTAGTATTGGTGCGGTTCCGGAAGAGGCGGTGGCAATCTGTACCATTGGAGATTATATAGGAATGTGCCTGACCGGAAGAAAAAGGCCATTGATGCATGCCAGTAATGCAGCAAGCCTGGGATTTTTTGACGTAGAAGCAGGAGAATACCAGACAGCGGTATTGAAGAAACTGGGTATGGATGTAAGCCTTTTACCACAGGTGTGCTATGAATATGAAACCCTTGGCAGTTATCAGGGAATACCGGTAACAGTAGCGCTAGGAGATAATCAGGCCAGCTTTCTGGGGTCTGTTGGCATGGAAGAGGGAACCTTGCTTCTGAATATGGGAACTGGTGGACAGATTTCCGTGCTCTCTTCCCAATATCTTGCAAAACAGGGCATTGAAACAAGACCATTTATCAAAGATAAATACCTGTTGGTAGGAGCATCTTTATGTGGTGGACGGGCCTATGCTATTTTAGAAAAATTTCTAAGGAATTATGAAAAGGCATGCCGGGAGAAGGAAAATAAGAACATTACAGAAACATTCATACAGGAAGTCTCTCCACAGTATGAAATAATGGAGCAATTAGCCCGAAAAGGAATGGACCAAAAGGATTCCATGAGAGTAACCACTACTTTTAATGGGACAAGACAGGAGCCGGCACTTCGAGGCAGAATTGATAATTTAAGTGAAGATAATTTTACTCCGGAAGGGCTTATCTATGGAGTCTTGGAAGGAATGGTAAGAGAACTGTATGAAATGTTTCAGATTATACAGGAAAACACAGGAATCCGGGCAGTAAAACTGGTCGCGTCCGGAAATGGATTTCGCCGGAATGCGGTATTGCAGGAGATTGCAGCCAGAATGTTTGGAGCAAAATTAACCCTTGCATTATATCAGGAGGAAGCTGCGTGTGGGGCAGCGGTAAGCAGTACCTTTCATATCCTGCCTTAGAAAATGCGATGTAAGCGACAGAAAGTTTTACAAAAGGACTCTTGTTAAGAGATACATTTAGCCGGGAGAAGGAACATGCTATATATTATGCGACATGGCAGGACAGATTGGAATGTGGAACGTAAGCTGCAGGGACACACGGATGTGCCATTAAATGAAGAAGGACGACAGATGGCAGAAGAAGCTGCGGTAAGATATAAGGAAGTATCGATAGATACCTGCTATTGTTCTCCTTTGGTACGGGCAAAAGAAACGGCAGAGATTGTATTGCGAGACCGTAATATTCCCATCTGGTTCGATGACAGGCTGGTAGAAATGGGCTTTGGTGAATATGAGGGAATAAAACTGAATACACTGGCAGAAGATGCACCTGCCAATGTATTGTTTCAACACCCGGAAAAATATGTGCCGGGTGTTGATGGAGAGTCTTTTGCAGAACTTTATAAGAGAACCGGAAGCTTTCTCAAAGAGGTCGTAGAACCTCAGCTGAAGGCGGGAAAAGACGTGCTGATTGTAGGGCATGGTGCCATGAATTCCAGTATCGTATGCCAGGTAAAGAAGATGCCATTGGAACGATTCTGGGAAGCGGGAATTGAGAATTGTAAGTTGATGAAGCTGTTATAATATCCCTCAGCATATTAATTTGTTTATCAGGAAAGGATTTCGTCAGCCAGCATATGGAATGCGGCAAGGTCGGAATCCTTTACGGTTGACTTTATCGTAACGGTATGCTCACATATGGTAATGTCTTTCATGGTATCCAGGATAGCGCGCATGCTCTTGGCTGCAACCGGTGCCCAGGAACCATTCTCCATGATGCCTACGGTACGTTTCTGGTATGCTTTATGGGACAGGCGGTTTAAGAAATCTTCCATCGGTGGGAAAACGCCGCCGTCATAGGTTGCACCTGCCAGAACCAGCTTACTGTAACGGAACGCATCTTCGATGGCTTCTGCCATATCATCTCTGGATAAGTCGGTAAAGGCTACTTTGGCAGCTCCTTTTTCCTTCAGGATATCCACCATTTTCAGTGCAGCCTGTTTAGTGTTTCCGTGAATGGAAGCACAGGCAACAAGTACGCCATCATCTTCCGGTTCATAGCTGCTCCAGGTCATATATTTTCCAATATAATAAGAGAGATTTTCTTTCAGAATCGGTCCGTGTAATGGACAGATAGTCTGAATATCCAAGGTGGCAGCTTTCTTTAAGAGTGCCTGCACAGGGGCACCATATTTCCCGACAATATTAAAGTAATAACGTCTGGCTTCGCATGCCCAGTCCTCGTCTGCACACAGGGCACCGAATTTGCCGAATCCGTCTGCAGAGAAAAGAATTTTTTCTGTAACCTCATATTCCACCATGACTTCTGGCCAGTGTACCATAGGTGCCATGAAGAATTTAAGCTTGTGGGAGCCTAAGTCCAGTTCATCGCCTTCTGCAACTACCATACAACGTTCCTCCAGGTTGGCAATGGTAAAGAACTGGGGAAGCATTGCCTTTGCCTTGGCACTCAGTACCAGCCTGGCAGCAGGATAAGCCTCTGCCAGACGCTGGATATTAGCTGAATGGTCCGGCTCCAGATGGGAGACGATTAAATAGTCTACGGTTCTACCTGCCAAGGAATGGTTAAGGTTGGAAAACCATTCCTCTGATTTACGCTGGTCAACGGTATCCATAACAGCTGTCTTTTCATCCAGGATAAGGTATGAATTATAGGATACCCCATTGGGGACAACGTATTGGCTTTCAAATAAATCAATCGTGGTGTCATCTACACCGATGTATTTAATGTAGTCAGAAATAGTAGTATTACTCATGAAAGAGTCCTCCTGTATTGGATAATATTAGATTTCGAACTGGTCCATCATCTGTACCATAGTCTGTACCTGGGCGGTCTGCTCTTCACTGACGGCGGCGGTCTCTTCGGAAGCAGCGGAGTTGCTGTCTACGATTTCGGCAACCTTGGAAACACTGTCGTTGATGCTTCTCATGCTGTCGGATTCCCTCCGCATGGTTTCTGCCATCTCGCTCATCTTATCGGTAGCTTCTTTGGCACTGACCATAACATCATTCATATTGGCAACGGCTTCATCGGAAATGGTAATACCTTTTCCCACAGCCTGTACGGTATTTTCAATCAGCTTGGTTGTCTCGCCGGCAGCCTGGGTGGACTGCTCTGCAAGATTCTTAACCTGCTCTGCAACTACGGCGAAGCCACGGCCTGCTTCTCCGGCGCGGGCAGCTTCAATGGAAGCATTCAGGGAAAGAAGGCTTGTCTGGCTGGCAATGTCTTCAATCACACCGATAATGTCACGAATCTGGTCGGAACAGTGATTGATTTCACTGATAGCTTCTTTTAATTCCTGCATTTTGGCATTGCTCCCCATCAATACTTCTCCGGCATGGGTAGAAAGGGAAACGGCATCTGCTGCGTCCTTTGCCTTTTCTTCCATAATCTTAGCCATGTGGTCAACTGCTTCCGAAACTTCGGAAACCTGTGCAGCCTGTGTGGTACAGCCTTCTGCCAGGTCGGTAGCGGCATTGGCAAGCTGTTCGGAACCACCGCCGATTTCGTTAGCGGAATTGCGGATAGTGGTTAAGGTATGTCTGGTATCTTCAATGATTTTTTCCATGGAATCTTTGATGGCGATGAAATCACCAACATACTGTTCCTGTAAGGAAACAGTGTAATTTCCGTTACCCATTTTGTCAAGAACGTTGGAAATCTCGGAAATCATTTTGGTAAAGTTCTGGTTCATGAAATTGATGGAAGCTATCATGATACCAACTTCGCTTTCGTCTTCTCTCATGTCTGTTTCGTTCTGGAAATTACCCTGTGCCAGATTCTTAACTAAATCGGAAACTTTTATAATAGGTAATAACAGTTCCCGTCTGGAAAACTGCATAATCTTCTTAATCTGTTCTACGATAACGATGAAAGATACGGTAAAGGCAAATATGCTGATGAGCATGATAATATTTAAAACACTCTGTTTACGCTGCATACGGTTCTGAATCTTGTTGATACAGTCATCGGTTAAGGAACTAATCTGTGCAACGGTGTCTTCGTAGGTTGTACCAAATACAGCATCCTGGGCGGTCTGTAAATCTCCGGCGGCAACCGCATCCATTGCTTCTTCCTCTAAAGGCACCAGACCGTTTGACATATCGGCAATCTGCTGTAAGGTAGCCCATTCATCCTCTTTCAGGTGATTGTCCTGCAAGCCCTGCCATGCAATATCACGATTTTTGTCTTCATTTAACTCTTTAAAGTAGTTGTCGTAATAATCCTGAATTCCCGTAACGGCATAGGACTGGACGGATTCTGTCAGTATCTTGGAGCCCAGGCGGTACTGGTTTAAAAAGACGGTGTTTTCCAGCTGTTCGCCGCGGGATTGATTAGAGTAAGCGTACAAACCGATAAAGATAAGTAAGAATATAATTCCAGCATAGACGATTACATAGGTTTTTTGGGAAATGCGTTGTAACATTCCCGATTGTCCCCTGGGATTTACTGGAATATCCAGAGATTTTGCGTTTGATTTTTTCCTCATATGTTACCCTTCTCTCGTATAAAAAATTTATTTCTACTTAATTATATACCTGTTTTTGTAATATCACAATAAATTATCCTGGCATAAGCTTAGCAAAAACTTAGCAAAAATGCCATCTTTTATGTTTGACTATCTGGAAGATTGTGTTATAATCCATGATTGGACATGATATTAGATAGTCGGCAGATGCCGAAAACACAAATAGGAGGAGAGAAAAAATGGCACAGATTTTTGCTGTAATTATCTTCTTATCTATGTTTGTTTTAATCATCTTAGATAAGTGGGAGAGACAGTACGTAACATTAGCATGCGGAGCTCTGACCTTGATTCTGGTATTCGGAGTGGGTATGCACAGCATGGATGCCGTATGGGAGACTTTAAACCTGAAGAGTATCTTCACAACAAGTTTCTGGTATGCAGGCGGACAGGCTGCAGAGACATCATCAGGAATTAACTGGGAAACCATTATTTTTATTGCCGGTATGATGATTATGGTAGAGGGAATGGCACACGTTGGATTTTTCAGATGGCTTTGCATGAGAATTGCCAAGCTGGTAAGATATAAGGTTGTTCCCATTTTCGTTACCTTTATGATATTGTCATCTTTCCTGGCAATGTTCATCGATAGTATTACCGTTATTTTATTCCTTGCTGCCGTGACAATAGAGTTATCGCAGTTACTGAAATTTAATCCGGTTCCAATGATTCTGGCAGAAGTATTCTGCGCAAACCTTGGTGGTTCTGCTACCATGTGTGGAGATCCGCCGAATATTATCATTGGTACTTCTTTAGGTTATTCTTTTGCAGATTTTATCGAAAATACAGGTCTGATAGCTGGAATATCTTTGATAGTTGTGTTAATATATTTTTATCTGGTATTCCGCAAAGAACTGATGAAAAATGGTGCAGACAGCATTGATATTGCATCTCTGCCATCACCGGAATCCGCAATCAAGAGCCGTAAAGGTTTTGCAATCAGTACCGTTATTTTCCTGTTAGCAGTGGTTCTGTTAATCACACATGCTACCACAGGACTGACCGTATCCTTTATTGGAACATTGATTGCCATTCTGACACTGGTAACTGCTGGTAAAGATGCTGTTACTCTATTGAAGAAAGTAGATTATCATACACTGTTATTCTTTGTAGGCCTGTTTATCGTAGTAGGTGGTCTGGAGCAGACCGGAATTCTTGCGTTACTGGCCAACTTCATCGGTGCGGTATGCGGCGGCAATATGTATCTTATGGTAGCAATTATCATCTGGATTTCCGCTATTGCAAGTGCCTTTATTGATAATATTCCATTTGCAGCTACTATGATTCCTGTTATCAACAGTCTGGCAGCTACACAGGGCGTTGACTTATCCGTATTATCCTGGTCTCTTGCCATGGGTACTGATATCGGTGGCAGCGCAACACCAATCGGAGCTTCTGCAAACGTTGTGGGAATTGCAACAGCAGCAAAAGAAGGTCATATTATTAAATGGGGTCCTTACTGTAAGGCAATGGTACCGGCAACCATGCTTGTTATGATTATTGCGACGGTATTAATCTGGGTAAGATACATATAATAAAAGGGAGGTGTATAATGTGGAACAGTTAATTATTTCCATTGGACGAGAATTTGGTAGTGGTGGACACGAGATTGCTGAGAAACTTGCAGAGCATTATGGATTACCCTTGTATGACCATAATCTTTTAGATGAAATTGCAGAGAAGCGCAATGTGGACAGCAAGAAATTAAAAGAGTATGACGAAAAGAAAACACTGGCATTATACAGAACGGTCAAAGGAATGAGTTCCTCACCATCTGAGAACGTAGCCCGGATGCAGTTTGATTATCTTAAGGATAAGGCTGCAAAGGGAGAATCCTTTGTTGTTGTTGGCAGATGCTCAGAAGAAATCCTGAAGGACAGCAAAGCACTGATTGCCATTTTCGTTAATGGTGATATGGATTCTAAAGTAGAGCGTATTGTGAAGAAATATGATTTGTCCAAAGAAGATGCAAAGGACTACATCAAGAAAATGGATAAGAAACGTAAGTATTATCACAACAGCTACTGCGATAATAAGTGGGGAGATTCCCGTAACTATGAGCTGACGATTAACAGCAGCAAGCTGGGAATAGAAGACAGTGTGAAAATGTTAATCTGGTATATCGACACCAGAAGAGCATAGGAATTACATAATGAATTTCAAGAACGGGGAGCTTGTCTATATAAGTTGTCCGTTCTTTGCAGTTATATTGTAGAGAAATGGGGAGTGAAATGAAGAAGTCCGGAACAAAAGGTGAAAAGTTAAGATGGCTGCTGCCAGCAGTCATATTTATACTTGGTATTCTTATCTGGAGCGGTGTGGTCTATCAGAGTCGCATTAATAACCAGATGCGGGTACGGGAGATCGCAACACTCAATGCGGTAACTTATGCAGACCGTATGGCAGACAATCTGCGTGAGGGGATTGGCATGACGAATGCACTGGAAAAAGTCGTAATCAGTGCAAACGGTCAGATAGATAAATTCCAGGAAATCGTGAAGGGCATGATGACGGATTCCATCCAAAGTATCCAGCTGGCTCCGGATGGGATTGTAACCGAGATTTATCCGGAAAAGGGAAACGAATTCGGTAAAATCAATCTACTACAGGATGAAAAACGTGGAGAAGTAGCACGCTATGGCAGAGACCATGATATGTTAATCATGCAGGGTCCCTTTCCTTTAAAGCAGGGAGAACTAGGCATTGCCATCCGGAATCCTGTTTATATACAGCAGGAAAACGGAGATGAAGTTTTCTGGGGCTTTACGATTGCAATAATCCGGGTACCTGAAATTTTCTCAGATTCGGTGGCAGCACTGGGCAGCTTCGGATATGAGTATGCCTTATATAAAACGGCTTCGCCTCTGTCTCAGGAATATGAAGAAATCTATAGTTCCGGGAAGGAACTGACAAATCCAGTATCGTATGGTTTTGAACTGGGCGGTTGTTCCTGGAAGCTGGAGGTTATGCCTGTAGAAGGATGGAATCAAGGTGCCCATACAACGGCTCTCTTTCTGACAGGATTTTTGGTTGTTCTTCTTTTAACCGGACTCACCGCGGCGCTGCTGGCGTTGGAACAGCGAAGAAGAAATTTCAAAAGACTGGCGACAACGGACCCTTTAACCGGACTGTTAAACCGCAGTGGCTTTGAGGAACAGGTCAACCGGTATCTGGAAAAATATCCGGAAGAACATTGCGTAGGCATGGAAATGGACATTGATGATTTCAAGTTCATTAACGATATGTATGGACATTCTATTGGGGATAAAGCCATACAGCGCATGGCAGAAACGATGAAAGAAACTTTTCCGCATGATGCGATTCTTGGACGAAGCGGTGGCGATGAATTCAGGATTATACTGAAACATACTACCAATGAACAGGCACGGGAGAAAATAGAACAGTTTACCAGAATGACCAGAACCTTTTTCTGTGGAGATGAAGCGCATCCCTTTTACATTTCCTTGGGCTATGCGGAATATCCGGTTCAGGGAGAAAGTCCTATGCGTCTTATACGCTGTGCAGACAGAGCACTTTATGAAGTAAAACTCCGGGGTAAACACGGATGTCAGGCGTATGAGAATAATTTTCAAGTGGCAAGGCGAAGTCAGCTCGGGTTTGCCCTGAAGGATATATCCGAGCATCTGCCGGGAGCTTTCCTGATATATAAGGCAGACAGGGCGGATGACAGCTTGCTGTTTGCCAATAAGGAAATGATTCAGCTTGCAGGCTGCAAGGATATGGACGATTTTTGGAAATTTACGGAGCACCGGTTCCGGAATCTGATACACCCGGAAGAACAGCAGACAGTAGAGCAGAGTATCTGGGAACAGATTCAGTCGGGTGCAGAAGGTAACAATGATTACGTGCAGTTCCGGCTTGCCCAAAAGGATGGTTCGTATAAGAGGGTCTTAGACCATGGAAGAATTGTGGATAACAGTTACTTTGGCAAAGTTTTCTATGTACTGCTTATAGACTGGAAGTTTTTACAGAGTCATTATATCGATAATGGGTTGGAATTTTTAGAGTAATTGTCAGATGACAGTTACTCTAATTTCTTATAGGCAATTCCAAAACTGAAAATGTGAAGGACGTTATGTGTATAATGGGATACTGGGGGGAAGTATGACAGGTGCTAGGAAATAGAAGAAAAATGTGATAATATGACTTTGAGTTAGTAAAAACTAACTCTGAAAATACAACGAAGTTCTGTCAGATAGTACAGAAAGAGAGAACAGGAGAACGAAAATGGGAGAGAAAATAAAACATTACCTGGTATAACCTGGATTTGCCGGAGACGATTGCAATCCGGGATGCGATTTACCAGGAGAGTGGGCGGGTATCCACAGTTGGCATATCGGTTCTGGACGAGTCCTGGGCAAAAGAGATAAAAGTCAGGGGAAAGATGCTGTTTATTATCGAGGGACTTTCCATGTATCTGACGGCAGAAGAAAATGCCACCATGTTAAAAATTATCCGTGACAATTTCGACAATGCCTATGTGCTTATGGAATGTCTGGCGAAGATGTGGGTAAAACGGGAACATGTGGAGAAATCCATTCAGCAGACCGGAGCTAAGTTTGTGTTTGGTGCAGACTGTTTCCGGGATTTGGGCAAGGTCGCAGAGGGCTTCCATAAGATAAAGGATGACAATATTCTCAGGGGAATGCGGGTGCTGATGCCGGCGCAGCGACTGCTTGACTGGCTTCCGATTGCGAAGAAAATTACCCAGAAAATACTGGTGTTTGAAAAAGACCAATAGTATAATTCCATGTTAGAAGAAAGAGATTCTGACAAGGGGGAAGAACACATGAACAAACAGGAAATATATAGATTCCTGGAAGAAAAGGGAATCTGGCATGAGATAACGGAGCATAAGGCTGTCTACAATATGGAAGAACTGGCAGAGGTTGAGATGCCTTATCCGGAAGCCGATGCGAAGAACCTTTTCGTGCGGGACGATAAGAAACAGAACTATTATCTAATTACCGTTCAGGGCAGCAAACGAGTGGACTTGAAGGCTTTCCGCCGGGAGAATCAGACCCGTCCATTAAGCTTTGCCTCAGAAAGTGAGTTAATGGAGTTAATGAGCCTGATTCCCGGTTCGGTAACACCTTTAGGGGTATTAAATGATGCAGAACGGAAGATAAAGGTATTTCTGGACGAAGATTTCTTCCAGGGAGCCGGGCTTGTGGGAGTGCACCCCAATGAGAACACCGCCACGGTATGGCTGAAAGCAGAGGATTTGCTGGCAATTATCAAAGAGCATGGCAATGAAGTTCAGGTGGTGCAACTTCCGGTGAAGTAAAAGGGAGAAATATTGATGGAAGGATACAGTGCACTCTGCGGAAAGGCGGATACCCGGATAATTCTGAATATATAAGATTATATAGGAAACAAAATCAGAGCGCTATGAAGAACTGGTCAGTACCCTGGCAAGGTAAGAAAAACCTCGTAAAATCAACGATGCAACCTGCAGTTTACATTTAGAACTTTTGGAATGGTGGTCTTTTGCACCGGGAAAAGGTATCGTGATTCACGGACAGAAGTCAGATTTGCATGGCTCTGCATTATTCTATCAATATGGGAATGGAGGACTTACGATGACAGTAGGAGATAAGCTGGCAAAGTTAAGAAAAGAGAACAATTATACCCAGGAGCAGCTTGCCGATATCCTGGGAGTATCAAGGCAGTCTATCAGCAAATGGGAGAGTAATATCAGTTACCCGGAGACAGAGAAGCTTATACGCATAAGTGAACTGTTTCATTGTTCCTTGGATTACCTGTTAAAAGATGAGATGGAAACAGACGGCATATACAACAGCAGGAAGGGAATGTTCGTTTATCGATATGGAATCGGTCTGCCGGAGCGGAAGAGTAAAAAGATGGTTTGGGGTATGCCGCTTTGGCACATCGGGAAGAATGCCAGAGGATTTATTGCTGTTGGCCTAAATGCAAAAGGAGTCATTGCGTTTGGACTCATGGCAAGGGGAATCGTTTCCCTGGGCTTATTGTCGATGGGGGTATTATCCTTCGGATTGTTGTCTTTGGGAGCCATTTCCCTGGGAATGCTGGCATTGGGAGTCCTGTCAGCAGGCAGCATTTGCGCCGGAATCTTTACCGCAGGTGCGATTAGTCTGGGTATTGTATCTTTGGGGGCCGTGGCTGTCGGTGATTTTTCTGTTGGTGCATTAGCCATTGGAAAGTATTTTGCCATGGGGGACAGTGCACAGGCGATGATTGCCATCGGAGATACGGAAGCGGCAGGCAGCATTTTCCAAAAGACAGGGGATTTGACGAAGGAAGATGTTGCGGCGGTAAAAAGAGCCCTTGATATGGTAGTGCCATCTTATCTTTCCTGGGCGAAGGGTATCGTAGGGCATTTTCTGTAGGGAGGCGTGAAGGCATGAAGGCATTGTTGGAAATGTTATGAAAAACGTTACAAAATGGCATATAAAAACGCAGAAAAATGTTACAGAATGCTTCTAAAAAGTCGGGAAAAATGTTACAATAGGGAACAGAAAGATATAAATTCCGGCATTTGGAGGGGTATGAATGTTAAGGAGAAGAGCATATCAGGACCTTTTAAGGTGGAAAAAAGAAGCAACCAAAAAGGCGTTGTGCATTATCGGGGCAAGGCAGATTGGAAAGACAACGCTTATCCGGGAATTTGGCAAGAAGGAATACGAGTATTTTGCAGAAATTAACTTTGTGACAGATAAGAAGGCTGCAAATATTTTTGACGGCAAATATACAACAGAAACTATTATTACCAATCTTACAGCATATCTGCAACAGCCATTGGAACCAGGCAAGACCTTGATTTTGTTTGATTCGGTGCAGGAATGCCCGCAGGTAAGAACTGCGATAAAATTTCTGGTGGAAGATGGAAGGTTTGACTATATTGAATCCGGGTCACTTCTGGGAGTTCGTTATAAGGATATCCAATCGTATCCGGTTGGATATGAACAGATATTACCTATGTATCCATTGGATTTTGAAGAATATTTATGGGCGAATGGCGTCCAGGAGAGTACCATTGCGTATTTACAGGAATGTTATACCGGGCAGACCAGGGTATCTGATATCGTCCATGAGACATTATGCAAGCTGTTTTACAGTTATCTGGTTGTTGGCGGCATGCCGGAGAGTGTACAGATTTATGTGGATACGCATGACATTGCAAAAGTAATCATGAACCAGCGGAGCATTTTGGAATTATATAGACTGGATATAGCAAAATATGCAGTTGATAATGAAAAGGTAAAGGTAAAAGCCATTTTTGACAGCATACCTGCCCAGTTAAGTGAAAAGAACAGAAGATTTAAACTAAACAGTATTGATTCCAATGCGAGACATTTGCGGTATGAGGATAGCTTTAACTGGCTGGCAGATGCAGGAGTAGCTATTCCCTGTTATAATGTGACGGAACCTCAGCCACCATTGCAGTTAAACGAAAAAAGAAACTTATTCAAACTGTATATGAACGATGTTGGGTTACTTTGCGCTGCCTGTATGGAAAACATTCAGTTTGAACTGCTGATGGGAAATGTTGATATGAATATGGGAAGTATTCTCGAAAATGCTTTTGCACAGAACCTGAAAGCCAATGGATTTGAGCTGCACTATTTTGATTCTAAAAAAATCGGAGAACTTGATTTTGTTTTGCAAAAGGGACTGTCAGCAGAACTCGTGGAGATAAAGTCAGGAAATGATTTTAAGAAGCATCTTGCGATGAATCATGCGCTGGAAGTGGAAACCTGGAATTTTGATAACAGTATTGTCTTTTGCAAATCCAATGTGGAAAAAGAAGACAATATTTTATATCTGCCGTGGTATATGGTAATGTTTTTCAGACAGGAAAAAGCTCCCGAAAAAATGATTTATGAAATCGATATCAGTGGAATCTAGAAATTTCATTAAACATCAATCCGTAAGCCCGGTTGCATTCCTGCGGTAATCGAGTGGCTTCATGCCATAGAATTCCCGGAATACACTGGCGAAACGCCCCTGATTGACATAGCCACAGGCTTTTGCAATATCGGAAATGCTGTCTTTGGACGAGGAGAGAAGTCTGGCAGCGTATTTCATGCGGGTTTCATTCATATAGGTAGAGATATTGGTGCCATAGACCGCCTGGAAATACCGTTTCAGGCTGGTTTCGCTGACGCCTAGTTCCTCGGAAACACTTTTCATGGAAAGGTGGCTGCTTAAATCACGAGTCAGCATTTCCTGTGCTTTCTTGGCAAGCATCGCCTGCACCTTGGAAAGATAGAGAATGTTGGTGGATTTCAGCGGTTTGTTGTCACAGAAGTATTTCAGTAATTGCAGCGTATCCAGCCGAAGCTGTCCGATGTTGTCTGTAGTGCAGTTGTCGGCAATATGCTTCCAGAGTCTTACAATGGAAACAGGTGCGTAGAAAGCAGCCCCGTTTTGATAAAGCTGTATCAATTCTTTTATATCAATGGAAAACAATTCTAAAGTTTTTCTTGTTTCATCGGTAAATCGGGATGACAATACATAGACTTCATATCCAAAGTAGTAGGAAGAGGGATAGAAGAACGCATCCGATACCATCTGGGATGAGATATTCATGATATTTGTGTCCACATAACTGTAACTGTCTTCGTTGATGTTGAATTCGCATCTTCCCTGTGTACAATAATTGATAACCAGAATATCCTGCGGCATATTTTCTCTATTACTGGGGACAGACTGGGTATGAATATCGTTTATTACCAGGAAAATACCCGGAAGGATAGAGTAAGCAGTCAGATTGATGAAGCCATCCGGCATATTCTGATGAAGGGTAAGGCTGTCCTGAAAGCCGGACAGGAACAGTTCCATATTATTCTGAAAAGTATTTTTTCCCATAAATTATCACTCCCATGGCTAAACAGACCTTTTTGACTGAAATGGGCATAGATATATTTTTTATTATATCATAGAATATCATAGTTAGTTAAGGCTAACTATGATATTGAGATGAGGAGGGAAAAATCCATGAAACTATCGGAAGCAAAGGCAGGATATCGTGGAACTGTCAGTTCGGTAAGTGGAAGCCATCATTTACTTTCAAGGCTTATCGGCATCGGAATTGTGGAAGGGAGCACCATCCAGGTGATTCAGAATCTGAAAAGCCAGCCAGTCCTTTTCTACTGCAGGGACTCTGTGATTGCATTAAGTAAGAAGGATTGTGAAGGAATTGAGATAAAGGGAGATAGCAGATAATGAAGAAGACAATAGCTTTGTTGGGGCAGCCCAACGCAGGAAAATCTACTGTATTCAATGGACTTACAGGGGCACATCAGCATGTGGGTAACTGGCCTGGCAAGACGGTGGAATGTAAAGAAGGAACATTTACCCATCAGGGAGAGGAATATAACATCATTGACCTGCCCGGAAGTTACAGCCTGTCTGCCGGTTCCGATGAGGAGAGAATTACGGCTGACTATATCCAGGGAGGAAAGGCAGATCTCGTGGCAGTTTTAGTGGACAGTTCCCAGTTGGAGCGTTCCCTCTATATGTATGTGGACTTTGTGGGTACGAAGACACCGGTTGTTTTACTGTTAAATCTTATGGACGTGGCAGAGAAAAAGGGGATTCATATAGATACAGCCAGGTTGTCGGAGCGAACCGGGATTCCGGTTATCGGTTTCGTTGCCTCAGATACCAAAAGATATGGGGAATTAAAGAAGAGCCTTGCGGAGGCGGTTACTGCGGCAAAAGTGGCAAAGCAGTCGGAACTGATGCAGTACTATAGACAGGATACTGCCATCACGTTTGAGGAGCTTACGCAAAAGGTACAGGAAACGAACCTTTTTTCCAGGGAAAAAGCAGCCATCAAAGAGTTGGAAAAGACTGACAAAGGGTTAATGGTATCCGGCAAACATAAGTATGAATATATTGACAGTTTGCTGGCAGATGCCGTTAAGAAACAGGATAATAAGGTGGAACTGACCGGGTTTGATAAAAAGGCTCTTGGAAAACATTCCGGAAAATGGATTGCCCTCGGCATTATTGCGGCAGCCTTGATAGGTGCCATGATTCTGGCGGCTCCTGTCATGGCATTTGGATTCAGCCTGGCAACTATTTTAAGTGGACCGTTGGAACAGCTTATGATTCGCATGGATGTATGGCAGCCATTGGCAGAGCTTATCTATGTGGTATTACCGAATGTACTTGCCTTTACGGTTTCCATGGCAGGATTTGTACTGGGCGTTACCTTTGCCTTTGCCCTCATAGAAGATGTGGGTTATATGGCAAGAATATCGGTTGTGTTTAATGCAGCGATGGAGAAGCTTGGGCTTCAGGGAAAAAGTATGTGCTCCCTGTTGATGAGCATGGGCTGCAACATGGCAGGTGTAGCAGGAAGCCGTGTCATAGACAGTTCCGGACAGAGATTCCTGACGATGATACTGGTCTGGAGTATTCCCTGCGGCACCACATTTTCCCTGGCACCGATGCTGGCAACGGTATTCTATGGACCGGCGGGAGCGATTGCCGTATTGCTGTTAATGGTGTTTATCACGATAGGTTCCCTTTTCCTGGCATCCAGAATCTTCAAGGGCAAACTGATTCATGAGGAAGACCGGGGTGGAATTGTTATGGAACTGCCGCCTTATCATAAGCCAAAGTGGGGACATATCATCCGCACTACCCTGATGAAGGCGTGGAATATATTTAGCCGTGCTTTCCATGTCATTGCACTGGTATCCATTGTATTCTATCTGCTTTCCTATAACTGGTTTGGAACAGACAGTATTCTGACCAGGATAGGGCAGGTTATCGAGCCGGTAACCAGTATGTTTGGTATGACATGGCAGATGTTTATGGCGTACATATCCTCTATGGTAACCAAGGAATCCCTGCTCGGTGTCCTGAATGCGTTGTACAGTAATACAGATATGGTAAATGCCGCATTTAATGCAAAGTCACTGGGAATGTCGGAAAATATGATGACACTTCTCCCACAGGTAGTGACCAAGGCGCAGGCGTTGGGCTTCATTATGGCGATTGTGTTTAATGTACCCTGTACCATGACCGTTGCTGCAACCTTCCGGGAGAACCATTCCAGAAAGTGGATAGCATTATCGGTAGTATATTATCTGGTATTCTCCCTGGCACTGGCATTTATTTTCTATCATATCGGGCTGTTAATCTGGCATTAACAGCGGAAAGGAAAGTAAATAAGACAGGACAGATACAGAATGAAATAAGTGAAAAGGTTATAGAGTGTGCCACAAATCTTACGTGTTGAGATTTGTGGCATGTTTTTTTATAATAAAGCTTAAAGAAAGGGTATAGACAATGTCATTTACAGGATATACCCGGTATAGCAGAAGGAAAACAGTATGATGAAATTAATGATTGCATCGGATATTCATGGTTCGGCTTATTATTGCAGGGAAATGCTTGCGGCATTCTATCGGGAAAAGGCAGACCGGTTACTGCTTTTGGGAGATATTCTGTATCACGGACCGCGAAACGACCTGCCCAGGGAGTATGCACCCAAAGAAGTCATAGCCATGTTAAATGAAGAGAAGAACAACATTTTCTGTGTGCGGGGAAACTGTGACACGGAGGTTGACCAGATGGTATTGGAGTTCCCGATTCTGGCAGATTATTGTGTGATACCGGTGGGACAGCGGCTTTTGTACGCCACCCACGGACATCACTATCATAAGGATGCTGCACCCAATCTGCAGCCGGGGGATGTGCTTTTGCACGGACATACACATATTCCGGCATGGGAGACATTCGGAAACGGGAATCTGTATCTGAATCCGGGCTCGGTATCCTTGCCCAAAGCAGGCAGTGAGCACAGCTATATGGTATTGGAGGACAACTTGTGTGGTTGGAAGACTTTGCAGGGAGTCACTTACCATGAACTGGAATTATAAACAGAAAAGGACAGGCTGAGGAAAGGGAAAGACTCAATGGAGAACCTGAGAACAGAAAACGCACCGAAGAAAATCAAAGTCAGGGGTGCGAGAGTACATAATCTGAAAAATATTAATGTGGAAGTACCACTGAACCAAATCGTAGGGATTGCAGGCGTATCCGGTTCCGGAAAATCTTCCCTTGCCTTGGGGGTACTTTACGCGGAGGGGTCCAGACGGTATCTGGAATCGTTATCTACTTATACGAGAAGGCGGATGACTGGGGCTGTGAAGGCGCAGGTGGATGAGGTGTTATATGTACCGGCGGCACTGGCGTTGCACCAACGTCCGGCAGTTCCGGGTATCCGCAGTACTTTCGGAACCGGAACGGAATTACTGAACAGTCTGCGGCTGATGTTTTCCAGGTTGTCCAGCCATCGCTGCCCCAATGGGCATTATGTGAAGCCCACACTGGCAGTGGCGGCAGAGCAGGACATTTTCTGCCCGGAGTGTGGAGAGAGAGTCCATGCACCCAGTGCGGAGGAGCTTGCCTTTAACAGTCAGGGAGCCTGCCCGAAGTGCAGCGGAACCGGCGTGATACGGACGGTTGACATGGCAAGCCTGGTGCCGGACGAATCCCTTAGCATTGACGAGGGAGCGGTACGCCCCTGGCAGACGTTGATGTGGTCGTTGATGAAGGACATTGCCAGGGATTTGGGAGTGCGGACGGATGTGCCTTTCAGGGAGCTGACCCAGAAGGAACGGGATATTGTGTTCCAGGGACCGGCGGTAAAGAAGCACATGATTTACCAGAATCAGACAAGCGGTGCTGCCGGGGAGATGGATTTTACTTATTTTAATGCAGTATATACGGTAGAAAATGCGCTTTCCAAGGTAAAGGATGAAAAGGGCATGAAGCGGGTGGAGAAGTTCCTGAAGGAAGAAGTCTGCCCGGAATGTGGAGGCAGCAGGCTTTCCGAAGCAGCCAGGGCACCGAGGTTATGCGGCATCAGTCTGGCACAGGCATGTGAAATGACCTTATGGGAACTGGTAGACTGGGTGGCAGCGATACCGGATACTTTGCCACAGGAAATGCGCCCTATGGCAGAGAGCATTGGGGAGTCTTTTCAGACGGTGGCAAAAAGGCTCCTGGATTTGGGACTGGGGTATCTGACCCTGGACCGGGCGGCAGCCACCCTTTCCACCGGGGAGCGGCAGAGGATGCAGCTTGCCCGTGCTGTCAGAAACAGGACTACAGGGGTTCTGTATGTGCTGGATGAACCTTCTATCGGTCTGCACCCCTCTAACATTGTGGGATTGAATGCGGTTATGCATGACCTGGTGGCAGACGGTAACTCGGTGCTGTTAGTGGACCACGATACCCAGATATTGTCGGAGGCAGACTGGATTATTGAGATGGGACCGGAAGCAGGAGCCGGCGGCGGTTATGTGATTGCGGAAGGAACAGTAGAAGAGCTGGGCAGCCAGCCGGCATCTATGATAGGATCGTTCTTAGCAGGAAAAGCAAATACCCAGATACGACAGCGTATCTTACCAGAGCAGCTGTTTGAGCAGGGAGGTATCCATTTGTCCACCGGACAGATTCATACGGTAAAACCGTTGGAGGTGGATATCCCCAAGGGCAGGTTGACCGTGGTAACCGGGGTATCCGGTTCGGGAAAGACAACCATGATACTGGAAAGCCTGATACCGGGACTGGAGGCAGTGATTCAGGGTACACCGTTGCCGGAGCATGTACACAGTGTTGCCGCAGAGGGAATCAGCCATGTGAAGCTGATTGATGCAATGCCAATCGGTATCAATGTGCGCTCCACCGTGGCGACCTATGCCAATGTACATGATGAGTTGAGAAAGGCATTTGCCAGAACGCAGGAGGCAAAGAACCTGGGTTATAAGGCGGGGGACTTTTCCTATAACACAGGAAAGTTGCGTTGCCCGGTGTGTGACGGAACCGGCGAAATCAGCCTGGACGTACAGTTTTTACCGGATGTGGAGATACCCTGTCCGGAATGTGGCGGTTCCCGTTACAGTAAGGGTACGAACCAGATACATTATGAAAACCGGGAGGGAGAGCGTTACTGCCTGCCGCAGTTGATGGAAATGGACGTGAATACAGCGTTACAGGCATGCAAGGGACTAAAGACGGTGCAGCAGCGGCTGGAGGTATTGCAGAATCTGGGTCTGGGCTATCTGACACTGGGAGAGGAAACGCCAAGTCTTTCCGGTGGCGAGGCACAGCGGTTGAAGCTTGCCAGTGAGATGGGAAAAGCACAGGCAGACTCTGTATTTATCTTTGATGAGCCTACCATTGGGTTACATCCGTTAGATGTGCAGACGTTATTGCAGGTATTTCAGACTCTGGTAGATAATGGTGCTACCGTACTGGTTATCGAGCATGACCTGGACGTGATAAGAAATGCAGATTATATTATTGATATGGGACCCGGTGGCGGGGAAGCAGGCGGAAGAATCGTTGTCTGCGGAACGCCGGAACAGATAAAAGAAGAAAAGGAAAGTATGACCGGAAGATATCTGTGATATTTGCCGTCTACTGATAGTGGCAGGAGAATAACAATCAGAGAATAACAACCGGGACAGAAGATACAGGGGGTATGGTGATATGGAAATAGTCATCAGGGAACATACGAACCAGGACATTCCACAGATGGTTCGTATCTGGAATGAGGTAGTAGAAGAAGGCGTTGCCTTTCCCCAGGAGGAGTTACTGACTCAAGAGACCGGGGAAGCGTTCTTTCGGGAGCAGACCTACAGTGCCGTGGCAGAAGAGAAGGAAAGTGGAAAAATCTACGGTCTGTATATTTTACATCCAAATAACGTAGGGCGGTGTGGACATATCTGCAATGCCAGTTATGCGGTCAGCCGGGAATCCAGAGGATTGCATATCGGCGAACAACTGGTAAAGGACTGTCTGGAGCAGGGGAAAAAGCATGGCTTCGGTGTATTACAGTTTAATGCGGTAGTAGCGACAAACGTCCATGCAAGACATCTCTATGAGCGGTTAGGCTTTACCCAACTGGGTGTGATTCCCGGAGGCTTCCACATGAAAGATGGACACTACGAGGACATCTGCCCCTATTATCATGTACTTTAGAAAAGTTATATTTTCTTGACATTCTGATACCTGTGCGTATAATGATTGGTAGTGCCAATATTGGTACTACCAATTATAGATTCGAGGGTAGAAATATGAAATATTTAAAACAATTACTGCTGATTCTGTTGATTACACTGTTGGGAGAGATTCTGAAATATCTGATTCCCCTTTCGATTCCAGCCAGTATTTACGGCATGATAATTTTATTCCTGTGTCTGATGACCGGAATCGTTAAGTTAGAGGATGTGAAAGAAACCGGAACGTTCATGATTGAAATTATGCCGGTTATGTTTATCCCCGCAGGGGTAGGTCTGATTACCAGCTGGGAAGTATTAAAAACCATGCTGGTTCCGGTGTGCCTGGTTACCTTTATTACCCTGATTACCGTCATGGTGGCAACGGGAAAAATTTCCCAGAGTGTGATTAAGAAGGAAAGGGGGAACAGACATGAATAGTTTTTTTGAAGAATCGTTGTTTGCCGGGGTAGCCTTGAGTCTGGTTGCCTATGGACTGGGGATGCTGTTAAAGAAGAAATTTAAGCTGGGAATCTTTAACCCGTTATTGATTTCCATTGTGATAACCATTCTGGTCATTATATTTGGAAAAGTAGATTATGAGGTTTACAGTGAAGGCGCGAAATATTTGAGCTGGCTGCTGACACCGGCTACGGTCTGTCTGGCAATACCATTGTATGAGCAGTGGAGTCTGCTGAAGGAAAATAAGAAAGCCGTTATGGTAGGACTTGTGGCAGGCACGATTACCAGCCTGACTACTGTATTTGTACTCGCCCTGATTTGTGGGTTATCCCATGAAGAATACGTTACCCTGCTGCCAAAATCCATTACCACAGCCATTGGAATGGGCGTATCCGATGAACTGGGTGGTTATGTGACGATTACTGTGGCGGTCATCATCATTACCGGCGTGCTGGGAAATATGCTGGGGGAGACGGTCTGCAAAGTGTTTAAGATAACCGAACCGATTTCCAAAGGGCTGGCACTGGGGGCTTCCTCCCATGCCATCGGAACAGCCAAGGCAATGGAAATGGGCGAAATCGAAGGAGCCATGAGCAGTCTTGCCATTGCAGTATCCGGACTGTTGACGGTGGTACTGGCTTCGGTATATGCTTACTTTATTTAAGGAAGAAGATTATGAGCGAATCCAACACAAAGATGGAGTATGAAAAAGCCATTGACTTCATACTTGCCATGATTAAGAATGGGGAACTGTCCGTGGGAAGCAAGCTGCCCACAGAGAGAGTGATTGCGGATACCCTTCACATCGGAAGAAATTCCACCAGGGAAGCACTGAGTATCCTTCACGGCATGGGAATGGTGCACCGTATCCAAGGCTCTGGCAATTATATTTCGGAAAATGCCAATGACACCATACGCCAGATGCTGGTAGTGATGCTTGCCCTTGGCACCATAACGAAGAAGGATATCTGTGAATTCCGGCGAACCATGGAAAAAGCAGCCTGCATGATGATTCTGGATAAAGGAATCAGTACGGACTGCGAAGAGCGGTTTAGGCAGATATTGAAGGGTATGAAGACGGCTTCCGGGAAGGAGCAGGCGAGGCTTGATAAAGACTTTCATATCCTGCTGATGGAGAGTTCCGACAATGCTCTGTTAAGTACCATTATGAGTGCTGTCATGACGGTGTACCGGGAATGGATTGATATGGTATTGCAAAAGGCAGGCAGCCAGGAAAAGGAAAGCCTTCAGAAATGTCATGAAGGTATCTTCCAGGGTATCCTGGAGAGGAAAACAGAGGACGTAAATACCTGCATTGATGAACATTATAATATAATAGAAGAGCTGATTTCATAAGGCAGCCGGATTTTTCCGACAGGAAGTTCATAGAATCTGTGCAGAAGATATGTTATAATAGCAATTAGTTTAAACTAACTAATGCAATGACAGAGGGAGGCATATCTTTATGAAAAACAAAGAAACTTCTAAAAGGAAAAGATTTCTCATTTACGGAATGATTGGTGCAATCTTTGCTGCAATCGGTGATTTCCTGCTGCTTGGCGTGGATACAACCGGGGCAAGCGGCAGTATGGGGCAGTATTTTATGGCAGCATCGCAGATATCTTACACCCGGATAGGGCTGGCAGGGTTCTTTGGCTTTGTGGGAATACCAGTTTCAGCCTTTGGATTCTATGTATTGTATCTGTTGATGGACGACAAGGACAGTGTACTTGCCAGACTATACCGGGCATCCGTGTATGGGTACATAGCACTGGGCGGGGCAATCCACATTATCTGCTGTTATCTGGTAACCGGAATGAAAAAGGATATGGAAACAGGGACGGCAGCCGAAAATATTTTACAGGCTGTGCTGACAGAACAGGGCGGCTATTTGATTCCGTCGTGTGTGGTGTTCTTTACCTTTTATTTTATCCATATCATTACCATGCTGATTATTGTTGTCAGAAAAAGAACCATTCTTCCGGGCTGGATGTGGATTCTCAATCCGTTGACCTTTAAAATCCTGTTTAATGCAATCGCTAAATTGGGAACCAGTGCATTTTTAAATGGTCTTGGCTGTGCCAACATGAGTCTGGGAGGACTCATCATTATGGTAGCGTGGCTGATTGTGATAATGCGCAAATGTGAGTAGACATAGAAAGGAAATTCGATGAAACCAACAGAATTATGTGCTGATATTAAGATATATGATTATAAGAAGAAACAAATCTACCATGAAAAATCCCTGATTATTTTGGAACCCACCGGGAAAGTGCTGCAGGCAGGAAAAGCCTGTGAGGATATGGCAGGCACATTGCCGGAGGGAAGCGTTTATTATTCGCCGTTGCTCCTGGGAAAAGTGGAGGAGTATCTTCTGGCGGAAAAAATGATGAAGAAATTACTGCATCAGTATCTGGGAAAACCATCTGCGTTAAATGGCTATGGTGAGGGGCTTCTTTTTGTCCACGAGGATTTAAACTGTGTGGAACGGAAGGCTTATGAGGATATGATGCATCAGGCAGGGAATCTGAAAAGTTTACTCTATATGGACGAAAACGTACAGGGAAAGCCGGATGGCTTTCCCTGGGAAGATGTGATATGGGGTATGATAAATTCCAATAAGAAACTTCGGTTTGCTGTGGAAATAACCAAGGACAACCCGGAAGATTATCTTCGGTATGCCGTGGAAGAGCTTTCACGGAAATGTAAAAGGTGGGGAATTGACAGAAGCATTTCCATCAACTGATTTTCCAGCCTTCTGCCTTCTCACGGATACTCACAAACTGCCGGTACTTTCCGTTCTGTTTGATCAGTTCCTTATGGGTTCCACATTCAGCAAGCCGTCCATCCTCTACGACTAAAATCTGGTCTGCCTGCTCGATGGTGGCAAGACGGTGGGCAATGGTAATAATGGTTTTGCCCTTGGTCAGTTCCGTTACGGCATTCTGGATGAGGTGTTCATTTTCTGGGTCAACACTGGCAGTTGCTTCATCCAGGATAATGATAGGGGCATCTTTCAAAATCGCCCGGGCAATGGAAATACGCTGTTTCTGTCCGCCGGAAAGCGTATCGCCGCCCTCGCCAAGTACGGTATCGTAGCCGTCAGGAAGTTCCATGATAAAGTCATGGCAGCAGGCTTTTCTGGCGGCTTCTATCATTTCCGCTTCTGTGGCATCCGGTTTCCCGAAGCAGATGTTTGCCCGCACGGTGTCGTGGAATAAGTACACATTCTGGAACACCATGGAGATATTGGAGAGCAGGCTGTCACAGGTCAGTTCTTTGATATTATGACCGCCGACCAGGATACTTCCACTGTTCACATCATAGAAACGGGCAATCAGGCTGCAGATGGTAGATTTACCGGAACCGGAGGGTCCTACGATAGCAGTAGAAGTCTTTTCCGGAATGGTAAAGCTTACATCCTTGAGTACCATACGGTTATCATAGCCGAAGCTTACATTCTGAAATGCAATATCATAATGTTCTAACGGAATATCTTTTCCGTCACTGTCAATATAATTATTTTCCCTTAAAGCATCTAACTGGTCCATGGCATCTTCAATAACACTCAGAACATGGGCACTGTCGCTGATAGGTTCCACACTTGCAAAAATCTCAAAAGAGAAGAAGACGAAGATAAGCATGGTGGAAAAGTCCATCTGTCCCTGTAATCCCATCAGAAAGGCAGCCAGTGCGAGTCCTACAGAGCCGCATTTCAGTGCCAGGAGATGGAGACTATTGGAGGGGATAAAGCCCCATTCGATTTTCAGATGAATCCGTCTGCTGTCGCCAACAGCTTCGGAAAGTGCCTGCATGGAAGCACCGCTTTGCCCAAAAGATTTTACCACGGAAAGTCCTCTGGCGTATTCCAGGATGGCACCGGTCATATCCCGGTTTGCCTTTGCCTCCACGGGGGCGTTCTTCGCGCTGTAGGAGGAGATAAGAAGCAGGAACACGAAGGAAAGTGCTGCCGCTGCCAGGGCAATCAGTGCGGTAAGGGGACTGCACACACAAAGGCAGATAAATACAACCAGGAAATTCAGATACCCTCCAATGAAGCTGTCGAGCATACGAATACCCATGGTTTCCAACGTGCCCAGCCCCGTTGTGATAGAGCTTAAAATATTACCGGTATTCATCTGCTGGAAATAGCCTAAGGAGACACGTTTCAGGGCATCGCCCACGGCAAGACGATCTCTGGCAATCAGCTCATAACCAATGGCTTCCTGGAATCTTGCCCGCAGATAGTCGAACAGGAATCGAAAACCGATTAAGACAAGAATGAGAAGAATACTGTAGCCAATCCATTTCCGGTCAAAGATGCCATTTCCTTTTTCTGCTTCTATCAGCATGCCTACGGTATAGGCAGCCACCATAATCGGCATGGCAGCAAAGATATTGGAAAAGAAAGAAAAGAGAAAGCCGATATATAGTTTTCCTTTAAACTCTCCACACCAGTCAATCATACGTTTGATAGTCTTAAACATTTACTTTTCCCCCTTTCCGGCTGTGGATACTGCCCATTCCCTGGCACCGATATGGGCCTCCCACATATCATGGTACAGAGGACAGGCAGCAAGCAGTTCTTCCTGTCTGCCCTGTGCAACAATGGAACCACCCTGCAGAACCACAATATTGTCTGCCTGCCGGATGGTGGAAAGACGGTGGGCGATGACAAGAAGGGTCTTACCCTTTGTCAGGGCAGCAATACTTTGCTGGATTTTGTCTTCGTTTTCCGGGTCGGTAAAGGCGGTTGCCTCATCGAGAATGACAATCGGTGCATTCTTTAACATCATACGGGCGATGGCAATACGCTGTTTCTCACCACCGGAGAGCCGTTTGCCGGCTTCCCCTGCCGGGGTATTGTAGCCATCGGGAAGTTTTAGGATAAATTCTTCACACTGGGCTGCCCTTGCAGCAGCTTTTACTTCTTCATCCGTTGCACTGGGATTCCCCAGACGGATATTTTCCAGTAAGGAACAGCGGAACAGGAAATTATCCTGGGAAACGAAACTTACTTTCTCGGATATCTGGGAAATGGGCATATCTTTGATATTTATGCCACCGATGGTAATGCTGCCACCTGTCACATCCCAGAAACGGGCAATCAGTTTGGCAACGGTTGACTTTCCACCACCGGAAGGACCAACCAGTGCGGTAAAGCTGCCCTGGGGAAGTTTTAAATCAATCCCGTGTAATACTTCATCCTCTGCGTTGCCGCTGTAGGAGAAGTGTATCTGGTGCAGTTCCACGTCCGTGCTGGTTACGTTGGCGCGGGTTTCCGGCTCTGGAAGGCTCTTGATGGAGAGCAGGGATTCCAGTTCCTCTACCACCATCTGCATCTGTTTTATTTCGTTGGCAAAGACCTCCAGTTTGGCAAGGGAACCTACCATGGAAAGCGAAAGCATGACAGCCAGTGCTGCCTGCGGTGCAGTAATGGTTCCTTTGGATGCCAGGGCAAGGCTTACCGGAAGGGTTCCCAGCAAGGTTGTGGGGAACAGGGCAAATGCCAGCTTCATGGTAACCCAGGTGGAAGAGAGCCATTTGATAACGAAAGTACGGTAATCCGTAATTGCCTTGGAATATTTCTCGTAGGAAACACCGGCACGCCCAAAAGCCTTGATAACTTCAATACCTTCTATGTATTCTACAATCGTGCTGTTCATATAGGCGTTGGATTTATTATAGGTATCGAAGTTTTTTCCACTGATTTGGAAGGTCAGTGCCATACATACCAAGGCGGCTGGAAAAGTTACTAAAGATGCCAGCGCGATACGCCAGTCAATCAGTGCCAGTGCAATAATGCTTATAACAGGAAGGACGATATGTCCGGCACCCTCCGGAACCACGTGGGCGAGGGGAGGTTCGATTCCCTCGATTTTGTCCACCAGTACGTTTTTAATCTCACCGATGGAGTGGGACTGTACATCCCCCAACGGGGCGTGCAGGAAACGGTCAGCCAGTTTCAGGCGGAGTCCCTCCAGTACGTGGTAGGCAACCTGGTGGGAAGCCCCAGTGGAGCCTGCAAAGCAGAGAACCTTCACACAGTAGGCAAGCAGTGCGATACCACACCAGGTAAGAATAGCCCCCTTTGTTACGGTTTCTTCTACGAATTGACAGATTATCTGATACATACAGAAAAACGGAGCCAGTCCTGCAGTAATGCTGATGATGGACAGAACAATGGACAGTCCGAATTTCTTACGGTAACTGCCTGCATAACCAAGCAGGGTTTGTAGCCAGCCTTTTTTCTTCTCTTGCATAATATCTCCATTCCGCAGACGCTTTTTTGTCGAAGGAATCGCGAGCTGAATTTCAGATTCAGATCTGCGATCAAGGCATATTTGTGGCGCCTGCGACACAAATTGCCGTGTGAAGAATATGGCATCAGCAATATTCTTCACACAAGACTCCTCTTTTTTAATAGATGGCGTTGCGGTATTCTAACGGGGACATCCCCATGATTTTGCGGAAGGCGATTGCGAATTTGCTGGCACTGTCGTAACCTACCAGCCCGGCAATCTCTGCTACGCTCTGCTCACGGTCTGCCCGCAGAAATTCCGCCGCGCGGTTCATGCGGTAGTCTGTAAGCCAGGCACCGATGGAAGTCCCGTATACCGATTTGAAACAGCTCTTCATGCCGGTAAGGGGAATCTCGAACCGGGCAGACAACTGCTCCTGGGTATAGTTTTCCGCCATGTGCCCGGCTAAGAAAGCCTGAATCGCTTTTACCTTCTCTATCTGCGTTTTATAATAGTAAGGTCGTTCTTTCTGTTCCTTTGGCAGTTCTAAAGCATCCAGGTACAGAAGAAGTTCCATGATTTTAATTTTGAAATAAGGAATCCTGATTTTTCCCGGCACCTGGTACAGCTCTCCGAAAATATGCTCCGCAGCTCCCATCTCGCGGAGGACATGGGGATAACGTCCGGGGCAGTATTTTTGCTGTAAGGCGGTCAGGTCGATGGGAAAATCTTTTACCTCCTTAGAAAGGGCACTGGCGGCAATTTCCATATCAAAGGCGATGGTTAAGCCGTGATAGTGACTGGAGGGGAAGATAAACCGCCCCGTATGGGTCAGCCTTCGGTCCATCTTGATATCACCGGCACCTACATACGCGTAAGCATTTTCGGCTGCCAGATATTCCATTTTTCCTTCCCGGCAATGGTCAATGACGAACATATTCCTGCCGGGCACATAGGCAGAGTCGAAATGTGCCATATGAAAATCATTAAAGCTTAACATGGCACCCGGAAATACTTCATAGCAGGTCATGGTGCCGTCTCCGGTATCGTTACGGAACTGGTATACGCTGCAGCCATCGCTCTGCGCCAGCAGAAATCCGTTTTCCGTGCGAAAAGATTTTTCTTCCACAGGCTAGCCTCCTTTATTTCTTGATTAGTTAACACTAACTGATGAAAGCATATCATAGATAGCTGAATTTGTCTGTCCTGTATGGACAAAATAGTTCTGTTTAGACGATGTATTTACAATGGTTATGTATGGTTATATAATGAATATAACCATACATAACCATTTGTACTGTATTGCGGTAAGAACCGGTTGTGCCGGTTGGTACTACGGAAGCGAGGTGTTTTATGAGCAGTCCCAGAGAGAGAATCAAGGAAATAGAAGACAGACTGGAGCAATTACCGAAGGGAACACTGACCTATAAGAATATCAATGGTAAGAAGCAACCCTATATCCAGAGAAGCATTGATGGGAAAAGTGTCAGTTATTATGTTAAGGTAAATGAGAGAGAACAGATTCTGCTGGAATTTCAGGAGAGAAGTCAGTTACTGGCAGAAAGGCAGCATCTTATTGCCTATCAGCAAAGTCTGCACAGAATTTTGGAGAAAAATCCTTATCTGGATGCCAAGGTGGGCTGTGGATACCAGGACTTCCGGGATTTTGCCTGCGGAAGACAGTTTTATGTAGATAAGACACATTTTATTACGCAGTGGGTAAAGCGGGAAGCAAAGGTAACTCTGATTACCAGACCGAGACGGTTTGGCAAGACAATGTTACTAAGTACAGTGGATACTTATTTTAATCCCCGGCATGCCGGACATCCAGAGTATTTTAGCCAATTAAAGGTGTGGCAGGATAAGGAATGCCGCAAACTTTACGGAATGATTCCGGTTATATCGGTCAGTTTTGGGAGCTGCAAGGGGAAGGAGTACAGGCAGGCGATTTGGGGTATGCTGAATAACCTTTATAATATGTATGAAGCCCACCGCTATCTGTTGCAGAGTGAAAAGTTAGACGATAGGGACAAGGCAGAATATCAGTTTATGCGGGACAGTCTTTTCCGTGGAGAGGCAGAAAGGGCAGCGACAGCTATCCAGAGGCTAAGCCAGCTTGTCTATCGGCATTACCAGATTATGCCGCTGATTCTCATAGACGAATATGATACGCCGTTACTGGAAGCCTACGCTGATGGGTACTGGGAAGAAATGATTGGTACATGCCGGCAGTTGTTTCAGGCTTCCCTGAAGGAAAACCCTTATTATAGCAGGGCAATTATTACCGGAGTGACAAAGGTTACGAAGAATTCTCTTTTTTCAGATATGAATAACATTGAGGTAGCGACAGTTACCTGTGATATTTACAGTGATTGCTTTGGTTTTACACAGGCAGAGGTAACGGATGCTTTGCAATGCCAGAATATAGACCGGTTTGACGAAGTAAAGGCGATGTATGACGGCTTTATTTTTGGAAAGCAGAGAGATATTTACAATCCCTGGTCTGTCTGCAATTATCTGCGGAATCAGGAATTGTTATCTTATTGGACGAACACCAGCAGTAATAAGATGATAGGGGAGATTATCCGCAGGCATCCAGTGCGCAGTAAGGGCGAGATTGAGCAGCTTATGGCTGGAAATGTGGTGCATAAGGAAATCAATGAAAACATAACCTTTCAATATCTGGACGGGGAGGAAAACAGTCTGTGGTCTTTGCTGTTGGCAGTAGGTTATATCAAGGCAGATAATGTAGTTAAGTGGGGCGAGATAACAGAGTGTGATGTGTCAGTGACCAATCAGGAAGTGATGGAGATGTTCCGGTATGAGATTCTGGCAATGTTTGAAAATGGGAATGCCATTTATCCGGATTTTGTAAAAGCACTGTTAGCACATCGGATAGAGGAACTGGAGGATATTCTGCTGGATATTTCCTATACCTCCATGAGTTATTTTGATGTGGGAAGAAGACCATCGGAACGTGCACCGGAGAATTTCTATCATGGGTTGGTATTGGGGCTGATTGTATCACTTCGCAACCGATACCGCATTGTATCTAACCGGGAGAGCGGGCGCGGACGGTATGATATTGCCATGTACCCTTTACAAGAGAATGACGATGCATTTATCATGGAATTTAAGGTATATGATACGAAAAAGGAAAACAGTCTCTCCCAGACAGCCGATAATGCCCTTTATCAGATTGAAGAGAAGGGATATGAGAGGGACTTGCTTGCGGCAGGTATTCCTAAGGAGCGGATTTACAAGCTGGGTTTTGCATTTGAAGGAAAAGATGTACTGATAAAAGAAGGTACACCTGGAAAGGAAGCAGACAGATGGAATTCCAGAAGCGGCGTGGAAATGAGTGATAAAAAATCAGCCCGGAAATCGTAGACAAAAATCCGCAGGTAGAGAATTATGATGTTTGGACTGGCAGCCGTGTTTGTGCTGGCGGTAGTGGGTGTGGCTGCTTATAAAGCAATGCACTAAAAAGGAACCTGCATAAAAACAGATTCCTTAAATGAGGGAAAATCCCTGTCGAAGAATGGAAGTCCAGTTACTTTTCT
>CAKRWT010000003.1 GCA_934418125.1 uncultured Lachnospiraceae bacterium | reverse complement strand
GCGCACAGCTATGTGGGTTGAAACCTGGAGACCAGATGACCTTGGATCAGGCATTACATATTCTGCTTATCTATTCGGCCAACGATGTGGCGATTCTGATTGCAGAAGGGATTGCTGGTTCCGTGGAAAATTTTGTGTCTATGATGAATGAAGAGGCGGTCAAAATAGGTGCCACTAACTCTCATTTCATGAATCCCAACGGACTGACGGAAGATGAGCATTATGTAACGGCTTATGATATGTATCTGATTTTTCAGGAAGCACTGCAATATGATTTGTTTAATCAGATTATCCAGATGACTTCTTATAGTACTGTTTACAAGGACAGTGCTGGAAATGACAAATCACTGGAAGTGGAGACTACGAACCTGTACCTGAAAGGGACATACGATATGCCGTCTAATATTACGGTTATCGGTGGTAAAACGGGAACGACTAATGCGGCAGGACATTGTCTGATTCTTTTATCCAGAAGCAGTAATGGTACAACCTACATATCGGTTATTATGAAGGATACTTCACGGGATGTCTTATATAGTGATATGACATCGTTGCTAAGTTCTATCAATTAACTTTTAGAGTTGTAATTTTCTAACAATTCCCTTATAATATTGATAAAGAACTACAATAAACTATACTATAATGATTTACTATAGGAGGGTTTCACCATGGTGCAATTAATCGTAGGTAAAAAGGGTAAAGGCAAGACAAAACAGTTATTAGATAAGGTAAATGCAGAAGTAAAAGATGTGCAGGGAAATGTGGTATATCTGGACAAGAGCACGAAGCATATGTTCGAATTAAATAATAAGATTCGGCTGATTAACGTAGCTGACTATCTGATTACAAACAGTGACGAATTTGTAGGATTCATTTGTGGTATTATTTCACAGGATCACGATTTACAGCAGATGTATTTTGACAGTTTTTTACGTATTGCCTGTCTGGAAGATGCGGATATTACACCTGTCATTAACAAGTTAGACAAGATTAGCGAACAGTTCCATGTTGATTTTGTTCTCAGTGTTTCAGCAGATGAAGTTGATTTACCGGCGGATGTGAAATCTAAAATAATCATTTCTTTATAATTGATTCATTACATAACAGATAGTTTTGAATTCCATAAAAACCTCGGAATTTCCGGGGTTTTTAATTTGCCATGGTACAAAGGCGTGGCAGTGGAAAGGAGAGCCCTGGTTTGGCAAATAATGGTAACAAGATAACAAAATACAGGCGACCGCTGAATCTGAATATTGGTATGCTGATTTTTGCGACTATTTTTGTATATGTAGTTATATGCGTTATCATGTATTTTAGAGCAGACAGTATCGTTCCATACAGTGTAAAGGAAGGCGCGTTGTCTTCCAACAGTATTTATAAAGGGATTGCCCTTCGGACGGAGGAGATTGTATCCAGTACGGATGCAGGTTATGTGAATTATTTTGCCAGAGAAGGAGAGCGTGCCGCAGTAGGAAATCTGATTTATACGATTGATGAGTCTGGTAAACTATCAGATTATATCCGCGCTAGAGAAACAGGGGAAAATGCACTTTCCGAAGACGATTTGTCAGAATTAAAAACAGAGATTGCTTCTTTTGTATCCGGGTTTGACCGAACCGATTTTGCGGATGTTTATAATTTTAAATACAGCGTGGAAGGTATGGTTCTGAAATTAGACAATTACAATATTCTGGAGAATGTGGATGCTTTAAATGATGCTTCCAACACCTCTCTGGTCAATTATTGCTATGCTCAGGACAGTGGTATTGTGGTATATTCCGTGGATGGTTATGAAAATCTTAGGCTGGAAGGCATGACGAGTGATTATTTCGACCTGAAGAATTATGAGAAGAATCATCTGGTAAATAATGAATTGGTAGCAGTCGGAGATCCAGTTTATAAGTTGTCTACCAGCGAAGACTGGTCGATTGTGATTCCAGTCGACGAAGACCTGGCTGCCCAGCTGGTTGAAAAAGATTATGTGAATGTGAAGTTCTTGAAAAATCAGTATACCGCATGGGGCAAGGTAGATGCTTATACGAATGCAGACGGCGATACTTTCGTGTCGCTTACCTTTACCAATTCCATGGTAACGTTCTGTACAGAACGGTTTATTGACATAGAGTTATTGTTAGAAGATGAAAAGGGCTTAAAGATTCCGAATTCATCCATTGTAGAGAAAGAATTTTTCATTATACCGAAAAAATATGTTACCCAGGGTGGTAACAATGGAAAATCCGGTGTGCTGTTAGAAACCTATGACGAGAATGGAAATGCCACCACGGAATTTGTCGAAACGGAAATTTATCAGGAGACAGAAACAGACTATTATCTGGATGATACAGTACTTCGTGCTGGTAACAATCTGATTATGCCGGAGTCCACACAGAAATATGTGGTCAGCAAAACAGGTTCTCTGATTGGCGTATATAATATTAACAAAGGGTATGCGGATTTTACCCAGATTACGATTTTATATCAGAATGAAGAATATGCTATTGTAAAATCCAACACAGCGTATGGTTTAAGTGTATATGACCATATTGTATTGGATGCAACAACGGTAAATGATAACGATTTTATTTATGAGTAATTTGAAAAATCGAAGAAAGGACGGATAGACATGATACGGGAAAACCTGGATATCGTAGAGAAAAATATAGAAGCCGCCTGCAGCCTGGGAGAAAGAAAACGGGAAGAGGTAAAACTGATAGCAGTCAGCAAGACAAAACCAGTTGAAATGCTTCAGGAGGCTTATGATTATGGCTGCCGTGATTTCGGGGAAAATAAAGTCCAGGAGCTGGTAGACAAATACGAGAAGATGCCAAAAGATATTCGTTGGCATATGATAGGGCATTTACAGAGAAACAAGGTAAAGTATATTGTTGATAAGGTATATCTGATTCACAGTGTGGATTCCCTACGACTGGCAGAAGAAATCAGCAAGGAAGCGGTAAAAAAGGATGTTACAGTTTCCGTTCTGATAGAAGTCAATGTGGCAGAGGAAGCGTCCAAGTTTGGCACCACCAGTGAGGATGCTATAGCTTTGGTAGAACAGATAGCGAAATTACCAAATATTGCGATAAAAGGACTTATGACCATTGCCCCTTATGTTGAGAATGCAGAGGAAAACAGGGTATATTTTAGAAAATTGAAGCAAATATATGTTGACATAATACGTAAAAACATTGATAATGTTTTTATGGAAGAGCTTTCTATGGGTATGACCGGGGACTATAAGGTTGCCATAACAGAGGGAGCGACTTATATCAGAGTAGGTACTGGTATTTTTGGAGAAAGACAATACAACATTGTTTAGTATACATAAGTTTGTAAATTAAATCAGTTGCTGGAGGTTTTATTATGAGTGTAATGGACAAGTTTTTAAGTGCCATGAAATTGAATGATGAAGAAGATGATGGGTACTATGATGATGATTTCTATGATGAAGACCCAGAACCGGCGAAAAAGCCTGTTATGGTAAAGAATAACGATGTAGATTTTGAAGAAGAGAAACAGGTTCGTAAGGCAACTCCTAAGGTAACACCGATGCGTCAGATGAAGAAGATGACCGGTTCCGGTATGGAGGTTTGTGTGATTAAACCCACTACGGTAGAGGATGCCAGAGAGATTACAGAAACATTACTGGCAAATCGTACAGTTGTATTGAACCTGGAAGGACTGGATGTGGATATTGCACAGCGAATCATCGATTTTACTTCCGGTTCCTGTTTTGCAATCAGCGGTAACCTGCAGAAAATATCCCATTACATATTTATTATTACACCTGCCAGTGTTGATATTTCAGGTGATTTTCAGGAAATCTTATCCGGTTCCTTTGATGTTCCGATTAACAATGGATTTTAATGAGTAGGTATGAAAAGCTTCCTGACATAGGTCAGGAAGTTTTCTTGTTTGAAAGGAATTTCTGTGATTTAAAAAGCGCTACCAGGATACGTATTCCTAATTATAAAAAATGTAAAGGATAAAGAAAATTATGGCAAGCAGAATGACGATTAACTATGAAAACACCCCCTGTTATGATATTGTATTTTCCCAGGGCTTTGACCTTTTGGTAACGGAACTGCAGAAGTTTGGCATTGAGAATCGTAAGATAGCCGTTATTGCAGATTCCCATACAGAAAGACTGTTTGGCGGGAACGTAAAGGGTATTTTAGAAGGAAAGTGTAAGAAAGTGATTCTCTATGCTTTCCCGGCAGGAGAAGAAAATAAGACATTAGATACGGTAAAAGCCATTTACAAAGAACTGATTGAAGCAAAATTTGACCGCAAGGATATGCTGATAGCTCTGGGCGGCGGTGTGGTAGGTGATATAACCGGTTATACAGCAGCAACTTACCTGCGTGGCATCGATTTTGTACAGATTCCAACTACCTTACTGGCACAGTCAGACAGCAGTATCGGAGGAAAAACGGGTGTGGACTTTGACGGCTATAAAAACATGGTAGGCGCGTTTTATATGCCAAAGCTGGTCTATATGAATCTGGATACCTTAAAGGAGCTGGATGATAGACAGTTCTATGCCGGATTTGCTGAAGTTATGAAATCGGCATTGATTAAAGATGCCATGTTTTATGAGTGGCTTTTGGAAAATATGTATGAAATCCATGACCGCAACCCGGAGATACTGGAAGAAATGGTCATGCGCTCCTGCACCATAAAGAAACTGGTGGTAGAAAAAGACCCGAAGGAGTTAGGGGACAGAGCTTTGTTAAACTTTGGTCATACCATCGGGCATGCTATCGAGAAATACATGAATTTCCAGATGCTTCATGGAGAATGTGTTTCCCTTGGTATGGTGGCGGCTGCCTATATTTCCTGGAAACATAACTGGCTTTCCATGGAAGAGTATTATGAAGTACGGGATATGCTTGTTCCTTTTAATCTGCCCATCAGCATTGATTCCATTAATCCGGAAGAAGTGCTGGCACTGACGAAATCGGATAAAAAGATGGAAGCCGGACAGATTAAGTTCGTTTTATTGAAAAAGGTTGGAAAAGCCGTGATAGATAAGAATGTGACCGATGAGGAAATTCTAGAGGCTATTCAGGAAATTTATTTCAGCGATGAGGATGCAAAGGCATAGGGAAAGGAAAAAGAGGTCCTATGAATAAAAAAGTAAGTAAGAAAAAGAAAATAATGTTGTTATTTGATTTGTTGGGAATTCTTTTACTAATCGGGTTCGACCAGATTACAAAATATCTTGCTGTGATGCAGTTAAAGGATAAACCGGCATTCAGTATCATTAATGGTATACTGGAATTTAACTATTTGGAAAACAAAGGGGCGGCCTTTGGTATGCTGCAGAACCAAAAGGCATTCTTTGTTTTTGTGGCAGTGGTAATTCTTGGCGTAATTGCCTACGTGTTATATAAGACACCAGATGATAAAAAGTATACCAAACTGCATGTTCTGTTAAGCTTTATTGCAGCAGGTGCTATCGGCAATATGATTGACCGTATCAGGTTTGATTATGTGGTGGATTTTATTTACATTGTATTGATTAATTTTCCGATTTTCAATGTAGCAGATATGTATGTGTCATTTGCCACAGTAATCTTAGTCATCCTGTTGTTGTTTGTCTATAAGGAATCAGACCTTAACTTTATCAGCTTCAAGCAGAAGAAATACCGTGAAATCAAATAGAAAGAATGAGTAAAAATGGAACAGTTCACATACCAGATAGGGCTGGAAGAGGACGATGAACGGCTGGATAAATGGATTAGTGCCAGTTTAGAACAGTTGTCCCGTTCCTATATTCAGAAATGTATTAAGAATCATGAGGTGCGGGTCAATGGGAAACCGCAAAAAGCAAGCTACCGGTTAAAAGTAGATGATGAAATTATATTCCAAATACCAGATTTGGCAGAGCCGGAGATTGTACCAGAGGATATTCCCTTGTCTATTTTATATGAAGATACAGATGTGATTGTGGTAGATAAACCGAAGGGAATGGTTGTACATCCGGCACCTGGTCATTATAATGGTACGCTGGTAAATGCGGTTATGTTTCATTGTAAAGAAGAATTGTCGGGTATCAATGGAGTAATGCGGCCCGGTATTGTCCACAGGATAGACAAGGATACGACAGGCTCTCTGATTATCTGTAAGAATGACCGGGCACATAATTGCATTGCAGCCCAGCTAAAGGAACATTCCATTACCCGGAAATATCGCGCTATTGTACACGGAGTTATTGAGGCGGAAGAAGGATGCGTGAATGCACCCATCGGGCGGGACCCGAAAGAACGTAAAAAGATGGCAGTCAATGAGAAAAATGGAAAGTCTGCCATAACACATTATAAGGTTTTAAAAAGGTTTCGGGATTATACGTATATTGAATGCCAGTTAGAAACAGGACGAACTCATCAGATACGTGTACATATGGCAAGTATTGGTCATCCACTATTAGGTGACACTGTGTACTGTAACTGGAAAAGTTCTTATCATCTGACAGGGCAGACATTACATGCGATGGTACTTGGTTTTCGACATCCGTCTACAGATGAATATATAGAGGTAACAGCACCATTGCCAGAATATTTTGAACATTTACTTCATATTTTAGAATAAACGATCATTTTTATCACCCCCCAAGTTCTAAAGAAAAAGTTAAGGAATATAAACTTTTTATTAAATGAATATTGTATTTTACACGTTAATGTGATAAATTCTTATTATGCGCAAACATTTAGCGGCATAAATAAATTGAAGAATGGATAATACAACGGGGTATTAGAATGAAGACGGCTGACTATTTAAATCAACTGTTGCGGAAATACTCAGGGACTTTTGATATTTATCAGCCATACAGAATTTATGACAAAGAGTACCCTGCGTATGGGTACTTTTTTTCACATGTCGAGAAATATGTTCTGGTAAGGGAAGCTAATATGTGGGCTTCCGACAGTTATGAGCACATTCTTTTTATTGAGACCCAGGAAGTCACGCCGGAACTGATAGAAGAGGCTTATAAAATCGTAAAAGAGTATATGGAGCCAGTATTAGTTCGTAAAGGAAAAGAAGTTCCTGCAAATGGTCATATGTACAGTTATCTGACTATTAGTATTATTGCAGAAAAAAAACTCTCTGCAGAAATGAAAAAAGCCGTTAAGCATTTCAAGTTTGAAAAGGGATATCGTATGAATATGCGGGGATTTTCCCAAGCGCATATTGTCTGTACAACCTTGGAAGATGAGAAGGTTTATACAAACTTTGTGGGACGTAAATCCAAGAAACTCTATGTGAACAATTATAAAGATGCTAAAGCTGGGAAACCTGGATTTAAAGAACTTCTGGAAGAAGAGCAGGTCAGTGTGTTTCATCAGTGATACCTGACATATTTTAAGAAGCTTATAGGATAGAGAAATCTATTTTATATAAGGAAAAGTTACACTAAAGAAATTATAACAAAATAGGAGGGAATTAGTGTGAACTCAGTCGTATTAATTTTACTGGCTATTGTAATCTTCGTAGTAGCATATCTTACATACGGTAGATACTTAGCTAAGACTTGGGGAATCGACCCAAGCCGCAAGACACCAGCTCATGAGTTAGAGGATGGTGTTGATTATTGTCCTGCTAAGACACCGGTTCTTATGGGACATCACTTTTCATCCATCGCCGGTGCTGGCCCAATTAACGGACCGATTCAGGCAGCATTCTTTGGATGGCTTCCATGTTTCTTATGGATTATTATTGGTGGTATCTTTTTTGGTGCCGTACAGGATTTCGGTTCTATTTTTGTATCCATCAGACATCAGGGTAAATCCCTTGGTGAGGTTATTGAAGAAAACATTGGACGTAAGAGCAGAGTTCTCTTTACCGTTTTTGCATGGCTGGTATTACTGCTTGTAATTGCAGCCTTCGCTGATATCGTTGCAAACTCCTTCACAGGCAGTGCGGCAAATGGTTCCGTAGCGACAGCATCCATGTTATTTATTCCGCTTGCCATTGCATTTGGTTTCTGCGTATACAGAAAGAATGCACCAATGGTTGTTGCATCTATCGTAGGTGTTTTGTTATTGGCAGCCTGTGTAGCTCTTGGATTAGCATTCCCAATAGAGTTACCTAAGACATTCTGGATTATTTTTGTATTCGTTTATATTATGGTGGCTTCTGTAACTCCTGTATGGATTTTATTACAGCCTAGAGATTACTTAAGTTCTTTCTTACTTTACTTCATGATTATTGCTGCCGTTATCGGTATTTTCGGAGCTCATCCGGTAGTTTCCGTTCCTGCATTTATCGGATTTAAAGTAGGCAGTAATTATATGTTCCCTACATTGTTCATTACCATTGCCTGCGGTGCTATTTCCGGTTTCCATTCCCTGATTGGTTCCGGTACTACATCCAAACAGCTGGATAATGAAAAAGATGCACTGATGGTTGGTTATGGTTCCATGTTAATTGAGTGTGTGCTTGCAGTTGTTTCCTTAATTGCTGTAGCAACCTTAACAACAGACGGACAGTTTGCTGCCGCTGGTTATGCATCACCTACCGTTGTATTTGCAACAGCTATTTCCGGATTCTTTGCAACAATCGGACTTTCCGAGAGTGCAGTTAATGCAACCTTTACCATTATTGCACTGGCAGTTTCCTGCTTCTGCTTAACTTCTCTGGATACCGCTACAAGACTTGGACGTTTCATGTTCCAGGAACTGTTTGCTGACAGTGAGACAGGTAAGAAACTGAAATTAGACAATATGTATGTAGCAACAGCTATCACAGCCGTATTAGGATTCGTTCTCTGCCTGGCTGGATATGCTAAAGTATGGCCATTATTTGGTGCTTGTAACCAGTTAGTTGCAGTACCTGCATTTCTGGCAATCGGTACATACTTAAAGAAACAGGGCAAAAACAACAAGATGTTATACATTCCAATTGTATTTATGTCTGTAGCAACTTTAGTATCCCTGTTCTTAACATTTAAGAATAACCTGCTTGCAATCGCAGCTGGTGGATTAGATGGAACAGCATTGTTCACTAATATCTTACAGGACGTTATCATTGTTCCTATCGTGGTATTAGCGATTATACTGATTATTGATGGTGGCAAGGTGCTTTGGGGCAAAAAAGAAGCTTAGTGTGTAAAAGGTATTAAATATGATAGAAAAGAGATTTGTGCGTGGCATGAATCTCTTTTTTTGTTATGGCGACGAGGAAAGTGCACGCACTGTTGCATATGCATTTGACGACTGCTAATCATCAGAGCGAGATTCGCAAGGCATATCTCGTTTCTGTTCATGAATCTGTACAAACGCATAATTAACCACCTTTTTTTATTGATTATTTTGTGCAAATTATATATAATAATAACAGTAAGAAGTAATTGTTCGTTATTTATAAAATATTATAGGATGATTACGATGGAAAGGGGCTGTTAATATGAATACAATTATTACGATAGGTCGTCAGTTTGGGTCAGGAGGTCGTGAAATCGGCAAGAAAGTTGCTGAGCATTTCGGAATTAAATACTATGATAAAGACCTTTTATCAAGAGTAGCAAAAGAGAGTGGATTCTGTGAGGAAATGATTCAGAGCCATGATGAACGTCCAACCAATTCTTTTTTATATAATCTGGTTATGGATACGTATTCCTTTGGTTATAATTCTTCTTCCTTTGTAGATATGCCCATCAGTCATAAGGTGTTTTTGGCACAGTTTGATACCATTAAGAAGATTGCCAATGAAGGACCATGTGTTATCGTCGGAAGATGTGCCGATTATGCATTGCATGATTATCAGAACTGTCTGAATATTTTTATCCATGCAGACCAAAAGAGCAAAGTCAAACGTATTATGGAACGTTTTGATGATATTACAACAGAGCAGAAAGCAATCGATATGATGAATAAGAAGGATAAACAGCGTCAGAGCTATTATAACTATTATTCTTCTAAGAAATGGGGACGCTCAGACAGTTATGATTTATCTATTAACAGCGGTATCCTTGGTATTGATGGTTCTGTGAAACTGATTACTCAGTTTGTTGAGGATTTTGAGAATAGATAGCCGGATTATAATTATTCGGATATGGAAAAAGGAAAACTGCTATATAATCAATTTGGGGTTATATAGCAGTTTTTTATTCGAAATTTTTATATTTCGGGTTAAAATTGAAATAAGAGATAGAGACACAACTATGCGCAAAACACAAGTTTAACGCAGAGTTGGCTCTTAAAAGACTTATCCGGGCTGTGTTTCCGGATTTCCTTTGTTATTTCCGTTCCCGATAATCTTCAGAACTATTGTATTTGGTCACATAGTTCTGGTGACAATTATACTTATCACGAAGCTCTCTGTGGCTTCGGATACGTTCACAGGCATCGTGATAATCCTGTATGGTATTAATTTGCCTGGATGCGTTTTTCTGTGCTTTATGACGCATATACACGTAGATGATGATTACCATCAGGATTGTTATGATAAACACGCTACTCATAATGATATCACTCCATTCAAAAAAGCTGTTAAGATATTTAAGGACATATCTGGTCGGAATCCAACATAATGGTAAAAGGTCCGTCATTTAATAAGGAAATTTTCATGTCAGCACCAAATTTTCCATGTTTCACAACAGAAACGTTTTCACGGCATTTATCAAGAATATGCTTATAAAGAGATTTTGCCATATCCGGTTTCCCTGCGTTAAGGAAAGAAGGTCTGTTTCCATGGGTACAGTCTGCATATAATGTAAATTGTGAAATAATTAACAACTCGCCGTTGACAGAAGATAAGTCTAAATTCGTCTTGCCGTTTTCATCTTCAAAAATGCGTAGCTTAAGAAGCTTGTTTACCATTTTATCTGCTATTGCAATGGTATCGGTATCTGAGATACCGACAAATACCAGAAAACCTTTGTTTATGATGCCCACAGTAGTTCCTTCTATGGCAACATCTGCATGGGTAACCCGTTGTATTAGAAATCTCATATTACTCTTTTTCCTCTGCACTACTCTTCTGTTCTTCTTTATTTTTCTTATGTTTCTTTGCCAGTGGGACATATTCTGTAAATGTATCAGAGGCATCAATAGAACCAACTGTTAAGTAAGGTGCTGTGTCTGTCGGCAGATTTTTCTTGGCAAGGCCTCTGTTTACCAGGGCTCTGATACCGGCATAGAAAACAGCAAAGATTGGAACACCAGCAACCATGCCTACGATACCGAACAGACCACCAAAAATGGTAATGGCAAAAATAACCCAGAAGCCGGATAAACCGGTAGAGTCACCGAGAATCTTAGGCCCTAAAATATTACCATCAAACTGTTGAATAACTAAAATCAAAAGAACGAAATAAAGGGCTTCCTTTGGGTCTACCATCAAAACCAGGAGCGCACTTGGTACGCCACCAATCCAGGGGCCGAAGAATGGAATCAGGTTGGTAACACCTACGATAACACTGACCAGTATGGCATAAGGTGTACCGATAATAGTGGTACAGATAAAGCAGATAATACCAATAATAAGGGAATCAATAATTTTTCCGCTGATAAATCCGATGAAGGTGCTGTGAATAAAGCGGAAATTGGAAATCAGTTCATTTCCAAGTTTGCGGTCAAAGATGGCATAGGTCATTTTTTTTGCCTGTCCGGCAAATTTTTCTTTGCTACCAAGGACATAGATGGAAATGATAAATCCAATAATGAAATTCCATAGTGCTTTAAACATACCAATAACACTGGAGGATAAAGTTTTTAAGACATCGTTAATGTAGGGCAACAGATTAGAATTGATATATTCCAGTATTTTCAGGGAATACTTGTCAATCAAATCATTTACCACCTGTTCCAAATCTGGATTATCAGATAACAGACCAAGAGCCCAGCCGCTTAAGTTATTAATATAAATAGGAAACTGGAAAATAATACTCTGAATACTGCGAATCAGTTCCGGAATAACCAAACTGAAAAATTCATACAGCACAACCAGCACAAGGACAACAGTTACCAAGATGGAAAAGCCACGGATTCTCTTCTTATATTTTTCGGTTTCTGGGAATTTTGCCTTTTGGTAGAGAGGCTTAATTACTTTAGTCTCTATCTTATTGAGTATGGGGGTCAGCAGATATGCCAAAATAAAGCCGTCAATAATTGGCATAGCAATATTTACAATTGAACGGATACCTGCTGAAAGATTAGACCTGTGGAACAGAATATAATAAAATAAAATACTGCCTGCAATCACAAGAAATGCAGTCAGTCCCCAATATAAATATTTCTTTTCAAATTTAATTTTCATCCATATTACCTCTTCGTGTTATATGAATCAGTATAACATTTTTTTTCGATTATGTACTGAAATTTATAAAAAAATTATACTTCGGAAAATGAACCTGTCCCAATTATACTTCTTATGAAAGTAGCTCATCAGAAATGAGCAGTGGTGTCCGTTGCAATATTTTCTGTTTTTTGTATAATAAAATTGATAAAACCAAATAAAACAGTTACCGATGAGAAATGAGGAATTCATGAAATTACAACGTGTGATGAGTCTGGTACGTCAGGCAATTGATGATTACCAGATGATAGAATCTGGAGATAAAATTGCAGTAGGAATTTCAGGTGGAAAAGACAGCCTGACATTACTCTATGCTTTGCATGGATTACAACGCTTCTATCCCATTTCTTTTGCCTTATGCGCGGTAACGGTAGATTTGGGATTCGAGAATCTGAAGCTGGATAAAATAAAAGAACTTTGTGGTTCTTTGCAGATTCCCTATTATGTGATAAAAACGGATATTGGTAAAATTATATTTGAGGAACGACGGGAGAAAAATCCTTGTTCTCTTTGTGCCAAAATGCGAAAAGGGGCTCTGAATGATGTTATCCGGGAACTTGGCTGTAATAAGGTGGCCTATGCACATCATAAAGATGATGTAGTGGATACCTTGATGATGTCCCTGATTTATGAAGGGCGGCTGCATACTTTTCAGCCGGTTACCCATTTAGACAAGACAGAAATTACAGTCATAAGACCTCTTATTTACATGAACGAGGCAGATATTATCGGTTTTGTACATAAGTATGATGTCCCTGTTGTAAAAAGTCCATGTCCTGCTGACAGACATACTAAACGGGAATATATAAAAGAATTGTTACAGGGCATCAATCAGGAAACACCTGGCGTAAAGGAACGGATGTTTACAGCCGTTCAGAACGGAAAGCTGGAAGGATGGGAATTGAATGAATACTAAGAATGAAATGAACTATCATGAACAGCAGAATATTGAAAATGTGAAGAAAATGCGTGATGTGCTGGAAGAACTGCCATCTTTCTGCAAACAGTTTTTCCGTGGTATCAATGATACAACTTCTGCCCGGACAAGGCTGGCGTATGCGTATGATATCCGTCTTTTTTTTGAATTTTTGCATGAAAATAACAGTGTCTGCGCAAAGATGGAAATAAAGGACTACCCTATTTCCATTTTAAACCAGGTTACCCGGGAAGATATTGAGGAATATATGGAATATCTCTCCTTTTATACGAAGGAGGATAAAACTTATACCAATGATGAACGGGGAAAGAAACGTAAATTAGCCTCTTTAAGAAGTTTCTATAACTATTACTTCCAGGCAGAACTAATAGAGAAAAACCCTGCAGCATTAGTTCCATTACCCAAGCTGCACGAAAAAGAAATAGTTCGCCTGGACGTGGATGAGGTAGCGGTATTATTAGACCAGGTGGAGGATGGAACCGGGTTAACCAAATCTCAGCAACGGTTTCATAAAGTGACAAAGATACGGGACGTGGCAATTCTCACCCTGCTTCTTGGTACAGGGATTCGTGTATCAGAATGTGTAGGACTTAATATTTCAGATGTTGATTTTAAAAATGATGGAATTAAGATTCGGCGTAAAGGTGGTTATGAGACAGTTCTTTATTTTGGAGAAGAAGTTGAGAAAGCCTTAAAGGATTATTTGGAAGAAAGGAGTCATGTGATTCCACAGGAAGGTCATGAGGATGCCCTCTTTTTGTCTATGCAGAACCGCCGGATGTCTGTCCGTGCTGTCGAAAATATGGTAAAGAAGTATTCCTCTATTGTAACCAGTCTGAAAAAAATTACTCCCCATAAATTGCGTAGTACCTTTGGCACGAATCTGTATCGGGAAACGGGAGATATTTATCTGGTGGCAGATGTCCTGGGACATAAGGATGTCAATACAACCAAAAAACATTATGCTGCCATGGAGGATGAACGCCGCCGGAGGGCTGCAAAGCAAATCCGGTTGCGGGAAGAACTTTAAAAATAAAGGTAAAATGATAAAGAGAAACTTAAAAATAAAATGTGAAATGATAAGGAGAAACGGTCTGCAGGTTAGTTTAACCATACAGACCGTTTTTTCTCTCCAGTATATTGTCATATACAGTGCTCTTCTCTCCTGTCGCATGGGCAGGAACCGTTAAAAAGGTATAAAAGAATTGTATTAGGGGACATTATGTATCAGTTATCCTACAAAGGTGTTATCATAATAAGGCACAATAAGATACTCGCCATAATGAATCTCATCACCAGAAAGGGAATTTAACTGCTTGACTTCGTTAATGTAATCTCCGGTAGAGCTGTAATGCTCGTCATCCATGTATTGTGTTGCAATAGACCAGAGAGTATCGCGATTCTCAATATAAATACTTTTATAATATTTATAAGCAGGTTTTACAGATTCATCTTTTGCACTGGCGTTAATGGTATTTAAAGAAATCGAACAGGTAACAATCAGGCACAATGTCATAAATACCAGTAAAAAATTCTTTCTCATTTCACGTTGTCTTCTGATTCTGTTATTGCGGATTCTTCTCTCACTGCGGAGATATTCTGCTCTGTTATCTGTTGTCTTGTAAGTATTCATCTGAAACACCTTCATCCTTTCCGAACAAGCGTTGCGAACATCTGTTCCTCATGCTGTAATTATACCGAACACATATTCTGATGTCAATAGATTTGCAAAAATTTTCGAACAAATATTCTGAATATACGTTTGCTTTTTGCGAAGCTGTATGATATGATGAATCTGTAACTTATGATAGTAGATATTATATTTGTGTGAGAAAGGATAACAAGATATGGCTTATGGCAAAATTACTGCGAAACAGCAGGAAATTCTTGATTATATTAAGGAAGAGATTTTAAAGAGAGGTTATCCGCCGGCTGTTCGGGAAATCTGCGAAGCTGTAAATTTGAAATCAACATCTTCTGTTCATTCCCATCTGGAAACTCTGGAGAAAAACGGATATATCAGACGAGACCCTACGAAGCCTCGTGCCATTGAAATCTGTGATGATAATTTCCAAATGGTCCGTACGGAGATGGTTTCTCTTCCGATTATAGGACAGGTCGCTGCAGGTCAGCCTATACTGGCAGAACAGAATATTGAAAGCTACTTCCCCGTTCCGGCAGAGCTGGTTCCTTCCGGAGAATCATTTGTACTGAAGGTAAAAGGCGATTCCATGATTAACGCTGGCATTTATAATGGGGACCGGATTTTTGTGAACAGTTGCAATACGGCTAAGAATGGCGATACGGTTGTTGCCCTGATTGATGATTCGGCTACTGTAAAAACTTTTTATAAAGAGAATGGACATATCCGTTTACAGCCGGAAAATGATACGATGGAGCCTATCATTGTAGATGACTGTGAAATACTGGGCAAAGTATTTGGCGTATTCCGTTTGTACCAGTAGTTTTTTGTTTTTAAATTTTAATGATTAGTTGTAATGTTTTGCAGCATAGTTTAGAAGCATGATAATATTTCTAAGAATTATTTTAGATATTATTTTTAAAATGGTATGGATAATAAATTGTTGAAAGTGTGTACGTTAAGTTGGTTTATTTACCAGTATACTATTGCTTACATACGGAATAATAATAGTAACTGTCTAGTATGATTCTATGCAGTTACTATTTTTATGCATTATAGAAAGGAGAAATGAAAATGAGGAATAAAGGCTTAGACTATCTTGCACTGACCATTGTCATTATCGGTGCGATTAACTGGGGTCTGATTGGTCTTTTCAGTTTTGACCTAGTGGCATTTATCTTCGGTAATATGTCGTGGCTCTCCAGAATTATATATGCATTGGTCGGTATTGCCGGACTTTATATGATTACTTTTTATATGTATGCCGGTGGCGAAACACACGAAATGGAAGCAAGATAATGAAAAACAGGCGTACTATTGTTCCTTGACAGATAGTACGCCTGTTTCCATTTAAATATATTTACAAAAAATGTAGTATAAAATGTTTTTTTAATGCAAAATACTTTTATTGGTTCAGTGCGCTGATATCGATAAACTTTCCATCTCGCCAGATTCGTTCCAAATCATAAAAGAGACGGTTCTCTTTATCGAAAACATGAACGATGACATCTTCAAAGTCTAATAATACCCAGTTTGCATTCTGGTATCCTTCCATCTGTTTTAATGGAAATCCTGCTTTTCCAAGTGTTTCGTCTACGTTATCGGCAAGTGCCTGAATCTGACTTCTGTTGGTACCGTTTGCAATGATAAAATAATCGGCAATAACGGAAACTTCGCTAATGTCAATGACTTTGATATCTTCTGCTTTTTTATCTTCCAGTGCCTGGATGATGAGCTGCGCCATTTGCTTTGATTTTGAATTTTCCATAATAGTATATTTCCTTCCTTGGATAATTTTCTAATTTGTTTTCGGGTGAATAAAGGAACGTTATCCTTATAGTACCATTATCATTCCTGTATATAAAACTGATAGGTTTCTTTTGTCATAGGGTCGATAGATCCACCCTTTTCTTTTAGATGCTCAAGTGTATCGTTCAAAATCTGGCGCATGGTATCGTCTAAATTCTGGTAGGCTATCTTTCGCACCATGGAAAGATTGGGAAGCGTTTTTCGTCCTGGTTCGATATAATCGGCAATATAAATAATTTTCTCTAAAGTGCTCATGTCAGGTCGTCCTGTAGTGTGATAAGAAATGGCATTGAGGATATCATCATCTGTTATGCCATATTCGGTCCGTGCCAGAGTACTGCCTGCTTTTGCATGAAGCAATGGGGAATTTTCGGTACGTTCCACTTCGGATAAGGAAACATTATGCTTTTCACAGACAGCAATCTGCTTATGAAAAGGCATACACTTTGCACAGTCGTGCAGCATACCAGCGATAAGTGCCTTCTCTACATCTGCGTCATGAACCATAGCAAGAGATGCGGCGGTATAAGCGACTCCTAAAGTGTGTTCATAGCGTTTGGGTTCAAGTGTTTTTTCCATAGCATGTCTTAGTTTTTTTAAAGATACATTTTCCATAATTGTCACGGTCCTATCTATCTTCATTTTCGTATAAATGATGCGCCTGGATATAGGAAAGTACCCTGGAAGGAAGTTCCTTACACACGTCCTCGCCCTCAGACAGTTTTTTTCGGATTTCTGAGGAAGAGACAGGTAGATAATCGGTTTGGAGCAGGAAGATTCTGGCATGGTATTCTCTTTTTAACAAGGCAATCTGCTGTTTCATTTCCGCAGGTGTCTTTTTATCTCGTACGGCGGCTAAAATCACACAGTTTGCAAAAATACGCTCCGGTTTTTTCCAACTGGTTATATGGAACAGACTGTCTGCACCCATGATAAAATAATATTCTGTATCAGGATTTGCCTTTCGGAAAGCCTCCAAGGTAACATACGTGTAGGTGCTTGTATGCTGGTCGATTTCAAAAGTGGATAAAGTAAAGTCGGGATAAGGTTCTATCGCAAGCCTTGTCATCTCGGCACGGACGCTGCCAGGTGCAATCTTCTGTCCTGCCTTCATATAAGGGATTCCACAGGGCAGGAAAATAATTTCTTCCAATTGAAACTGTTCCAAAGCTTTTCTGGCAATCATCAGATGACCATTGTGAATGGGGTTAAAGGTGCCGCCCATAATACCTGTTTTTCTCATATAAATCGCTGTTCTTTCCGGACGATGCCTGTTTAAGCCTTAGGAAGTTCAATTTTGGGATTCTTTTTGTCTGGTTTATATAGAACAATTTTCTTACCAATAACCTGAACGACCTGGGAATGGGTTCTCTCTGCAACGACCTGTGCAATTTCGTTAGGGTCATCGAAGCAGTTTTTCAGTACAGCAATTTTAATCAGCTCTTTTGTGTTGAAAGCCTCTTCGATTGCCTTGGTAAATTCAGGGGTAAGGCTGGATTTGCCTACCTGAAAAATCGGGTTCAGATTGCTTGCTAAACTTTTTAAATATGCTCTTTGTTTGCTTGTCATAACATACCTCTGTTATTTGTGTTTAAAATAAAAGTTACAGTTATTTATAATAATCGAAGGAAAGCCCATACATTCTGACGGTGCTGCCCTCTTCGATACCCAGTTCTTCCAACTGTTTCAGGATACCATTTTCCCGCAGAAAGTCCTGGAAGAATTTGAAGCCTTTTTCAGACTCCAGATTTGTGTAGGACAGCATCTTTTCAATTCTTGGTCCTTCTACCACATATTCATCTTCTTCGGCATCATATTCCACGATAAATGGCTCATTTTCGGTATCAAAGTGATATTCCGGGAAGAATTCCTGCTCGAAGATAATGGGCTTGGAATCCAACTGGGAAAGACGATTACTGATATCGTAGAGTAGTTCCCGCAGTCCCTGACCACTGATAGCGGAAATCGCATAGACCGGGATTCCTTTTGGTTCAAATTCTGCCTTAATGCGGGCAACCGGGTCTTCTTCGGCACCTGCATAAATCATATCGATTTTATTGGCAACAATAATCTGTGGACGTCCGGCAATTTCCGGATTGTATGCTTCCAGTTCTTTATTGATGGCATAAATATCTTCGACGGGGTCGCGTCCTTCTGTGGAAGCGGCATCTACGATGTGAACAATCAGTTTGGTACGTTCAATGTGACGTAAGAATTCATGTCCGAGTCCAATCCCCTCTGAAGCCCCTTCAATCAGTCCTGGAATATCTGCAATAACAAAGCCTTTGGCGTCATCAAGATCCACAACACCCAGGTTAGGATTTAAGGTTGTAAAATGATAATTGGCAATTTTCGGTCTGGCATTGGTTACCTTTGATAAGAAAGTGGATTTGCCGACGTTTGGAAAGCCCACAAGGCCTACATCTGCAATTACTTTAAGCTCCAGTAACAGCTCCAGTTCTTGCGCCGGCTGACCGGGCTGGGCATATTTGGGTGCCTGCATGGTGCTGGTTGCATAGTGCTGGTTACCATTACCACCTTTGCCGCCTTTTAAAATCATGAATTTGCGGTTTTCACCGGACATATCTGCGATTACTTTACCACTTTCCGCTTCTTTGATAACGGTGCCTTCCGGTACTTTGATGATGATGTCTTCGCCATTCTTGCCGGCACAGTTGCGTTTCCCGCCTTCTTCGCCGTTTTTGGCACAGTATTTACGGATATGACGGAAATCTGTCAGAGTATTCAGCCCTTCATCGACAACAAAATAAACGCTGCCGCCATTACCGCCATCGCCGCCATCAGGACCGCCGTTTGGTACATATTTTTCACGACGGAAAGAAACGTGTCCGTCTCCGCCTTTACCACTTTTTACATAGATTTTTGCGCGATCTGCAAACATGGGTATCACCTACTTCTTCTATATCAATGCCTTGTTTTCAGGTTACAGTATCATTGCTTTTCAACTTCAAAAAGGGCTTCAAACATCTACATGTTCGAAGCCCGATTCATTCATTATTTCTCTTCTACAGGGTATACAGAAGCCTGCTTCTTGTCTCTGCCTTTTCTTTCAAAGCGAAGTACACCATCAACTAATGCGAACAATGTATCATCTCCACCAATACCTACATTGATACCTGGATGAATCTTTGTTCCACGCTGTCTGTATAAAATGTTTCCTGCTTTAACGAATTGTCCGTCAGCTCTCTTTGCACCTAATCTCTTGGATTCGGAATCTCTACCGTTCTTAGTAGAACCAACACCTTTCTTATGTGCAAAAAATTGAAGGTTCATATTTAACATGGTATTACACCTCCTCAAATGTCAATTTACAATGTTTCTTTCCATACTGTTTCTCAATATGGCTAAGTCCAAGTACAAGGGAATCAAGAAGTACTTTGGAAGTCTCCTTCAAGGAATTACTGGAAAAGGAACATGTTATCGTGCCGGTATCTTCCTCGGCTGTAACATCCATCGGCTCATTCGTAATTTCATCCAGAGCGTTAATGGTGTTGATAACCAGTACGGAAATGGAAGCACATACAATATCCTGTCCATAATCTGCATAACCAGCATGCCCTTTACAGGTAAATCCTCTGTATTCTCCTGCCTTTGTTTTATGAAATGTGATTTTTGTCATCTCACACCTCTTTGCATAACACAAATGCTTAGTAATAAAATATTAAGCATTGATTTTGTCGATTTTAATCTGTGTGTATGCTTGTCTATGACCATTTTTCTTGTGATAGCCGGATTTTCTCTTGTATTTGTAAACGATAACTTTACGAGCTTTACCCTGATCCATAACAGTTCCTGTTACAGTTGCGTTCTGAACATCAGCAGCAACCTTAAGCTCTTTATCGCTAACAGCTATAACCTGGTCAAATGTTACAGAAGCACCTACTTCAACGTCAAGTTTCTCAACTTTAATGACATCTCCTTCAGATACTTTGTACTGCTTTCCACCTGTTGCAATAATTGCGTACATATGGCACCTCCTATTCATGAATCGAAATTCATTTACTCGCTAGCTTCGGTGATGTCTGAAGACATACTTTTACCTCACTAAGCGGCATACTCATATATCATAAGGGGTTTCCCACTGTTTGTCAATATATATTTTAAGATTTCTGGACAAAAAAGTAAGCAGCCATCTGTGCCCTGGAACTGAACTCTTCTGTTTCGAGAAGCTCCCTTACTTCTTCCCGGGAATAGAAACGGGCTTCAATCTGTTCATTGTCTGACGTGTTATCCTCAAACGCGCCCGCAGCTTCCACGAAGGCAATCTGTGTCTTTATATCGGAAAAAGCCACGGCGGCAAAGGAGGGTGGTAAAATATGATGGATTTTACTTACCGCAAGACCGGTTTCTTCATACAGTTCCCTGCTGATGCATTCTTCGATGGATTCCCCTTCGTTGAGCATACCGGCACAGAGATTATAGATGATCCGGTTGACTCCCATCCGGAATTCCCGCAATAAAAGCATTTTATCGTTGCAGTAGGCGACAATGGAAACACCACTAACTCGTTTTCCCAGGGAATCTGCAGAAGGAATTTCATGACGGCTGACGATTTCATATTTCTTCTCCCTGCCGGCTTTGTTTAAGTAGGTCAGTTCGTAGTTTTTCAGATAACGGCCGTCTTTTACTTTTTTCATTTCCAAAAATTTCATATATAGAAATCCTTTCCTATGATTTTAACTGTTCTGCAAAGCAGGGACTGATTTTCTTACGGGTCAGTTCCATCAGACCAAGACCGGTCATGTCTACCACATTGGAGGTTACATTATCCCGTTTTAGCAGACTGCGCATATATTCCATCAGTTCTGTTTCGTGAGCCTTACTGTTCAGGTTGATGAAATCCACCAGAATCATACCGGACAGGTTTCTTGCCCGTAAATGAATGGCAATCATCTGTGCGGCTTCTTTATTGATTTTGAAAAACGTCTCTTCTTTATTCTTACCGGTCTCGCATTTCCCGGAATTTACATCAATGGAAATTAAGGCTTCTGTGGGTTCAATAATCAGATAGCCGCCGGACTTTAACCAGACTTTTTTGCCAAGCAGTTCCTGAATCCGGTTTTCGATTGCATAGAGTTTATATAAAGGTAACAGTTTGTCCTGATAAAGCCGTAGGGGAATATCCATCTGTCTCATTTCTTTTTCCAGAACCATATACACTTCCGGTAAGTCGGTAATGACTTCATCGTATTCGGTGAGGTAAATATTCTGGATAAAATGAAGGAAATCCGGACAGGCATGATGCAGACAACTGTAACAGGTGCGTTTGTCCGCAATGTCAAGAATGTGATGTAACTGGTCTGCCAGGTCTGTCGCTTCTGCAATCAGGGCGTCATCTGTTTCTAACTGACTGGCATTGGTTCTTACAATTAAGCTATATTTCTGCGCCAGAGGCTGTAATACTTCAATATCACGGAAGTGATTTTGTTTTGCTTTGCTGATTTTGGAAGAAACCTGGATAGCCGGGGTCTTTTTATCCTGGATGCCGACTACGGCGTAGTTTCCGGATAGGGAAATCTTGGTGGTTACACCGGCAACCTTGGTTTTCATGGGTTCTTTTACAATCTGTACGAGCAGCTCATCCCCACACTTGATGGTGCCGTCCGATTTCCGGTTGGTAATGTGGGCATAGCGGGCTTCCGATAAGGGAAGAAAAGTAAGATACCCCTCTCCCAAATCTACAAATGCGGCTCCGATATTCAGGGAAATATTCTGCACCCGTCCCACATAAATGTTACCGATAGCATGGGGCACTTCTTTCTGGGCATGAATGGATAATATCTGATTGTCTGCAAGCAATATGGACAATATTTTATGATACAGTTTCAGAATAAGAATTTTACCGGTTGCTGCCATAGTTTCACCCCTTCTATGTGAACGATTCCAGTGTAAAGTTTATTTTGCAGTTCCCACTGCCTCCAATGGTACGAAGTGATGCGGCTCGTCGCCTGTTGCAATATCGGTATAGGTATCCAGACGGGTTACCTGGTATGCAGAGGCTGGAATCTCCAATCCTGCAAACTCACAGAATTTCTCAAATACCATGGTCGGTTTAATGTTGCCGCTGCTGCTGGCATCTACCATCATGCGGATAGCCTGGGTGGTACGTTTTGCTGCCCCTTCATAGAACGGAACGGTTACTTCACAGGCTTCCAGGGAATAAATACCCTGTTTTAAGTCCAGTTCCAGGACACTTTTCTTGGTTTCCTTGGTGTAAGGAATGTGTTCCTGGGCATAGAAAGCAGAAAGTTTCTTATCTAAATCAGCAATCGCAAAGGAGCCTTCCTTTTTATGAAGCTGATAGGAAGCAGCGGCTACACTTGCCATGGCATTTTTGACCGTGTCCGGTAAGATACAGACTGCCAGTACTTCTACGCCTTCCACCATGGCGTGGTTTAACCGGTTCTTCATATCCTCTGTGGTGGTAAGGGAATTGACTTCGATATCCAGATATTCGCCCTGACTTTCAATGCCTACGCCCAGCGGGGCGGCAAAGGACATAATCTGATGAGGGCTGAAGCCTTCGGAATAACGGATATCAATGTTGGCACGGCGGATGGCTTTCTGGAAAAAGCGCATCATATCCAGATGACCGATAAATTTCATAGTTCCGTATTTGGCAAATTTAATTCTGATTTTCATAGTTGTTTGCTCCATTCCCCTGTTCATTAGGATTCAAAGCAGACACCGCCGCCGAAGCGTCTGGCACCGCATCCCTGACACTGACTTCTACAGTTTGGGGAAACGGTTTCTGCCTGTGCTTTTTTCCATTCCCGCAGCAAGAAGTCACGGGTAACACCACAGTCTAAGAAATCCCATGGGAAGATTTCATCATCTGCACGTTCTCTGGTTGTATAAAAATTGATATCCAGACCACAGTCGGCAAAAGACTGTAACCATATATCATTGTGGAAGTATTCACTCCAGGAATCAAACAGGCAGCCCTGTTCATAAGCAGTCAGAATGGCTTTGGCTACCCGGCGGTCACCTCTGGCAAAAACACCTTCCAACACGCTGACATCTGCCTCGTGCCAGTTATATTTAATACTCTTCTGGTTAAGCTGCTCCATGATGCCCTTCTTGGTCTGATAAGCCTTGTCGATAAACTGTTCCTTGGTACACATCGGTGCCCACTGGAAGGGGGTAAAAGGCTTGGGAATAAAGAAAGAGGTACTGGTAACAATCTGTACCTTACCATTGACACGCTTGTCCTTTGGTACGGTATCAAAGAAGGTAGCGGCAATTTTATTGGATAAATCGCCGATGCCCTTAATATCGTCTTCCGTCTCGGTAGGTAATCCCAACATAAAGTATAATTTTACCCTGGTCCAGCCACCTTCAAAGGCAAGAGCTGCACCTTTTAAAATGACTTCTTCGGTCAATCCTTTGTTGATAACATCACGCAGTCTCTGACTTCCTGCTTCTGGGGCAAAGGTAAGACTGCTCTTTTTTACATCCTGTACCTTACTCATGACATCCAGGGAAAAGGCATCAATTCGCAAAGATGGCAGGGAAATATTGATATGTTTTTGGTCACAGTCTTCAATCAGAAAATCCAGCAGTTCATCTAACTTGGAATAATCACTGGAACTTAGGGAACTTAGGGAAATCTCTTCATGTCCGGTATTGTGCAGCATTTCTACGGCATATTCTTTTAATTTATCCACGTCCCGTTCCCTGACCGGACGGTAAAGCTGTCCTGCCTGGCAGAAACGGCAGCCACGGATACAGCCGCGCTGGATTTCCAGTACGACTCGGTCCTGGGTTACCTTGATAAAAGGAACCACCGGCTTCATAGGATAATGGGTATCGGTCACGTCCATGACAATTTCCTTTAAAATCGTGTCTGGTGCCTTTTCGTAAAGCTTTTTCCGTTCTTTTATGGTGCCATCTTCGTTGTAGACTTCTTCATAAAAGCCGGGAACGTAGATACCCGGAATCTGGGAAGCCCCTTTCAGAAAATCGGAACGGGAACCGCCATTTTTCTTATTTTCCAAATACCAGTCTAACAGAGGACGGTACTGTGTCTCTCCTTCTCCGATATAGAATAAATCGAAGAAATCGGCAATCGGTTCCGGGTTATAGCTGCAGGGTCCCCCGCCGATGACAATGGGCATATCTTCTCCACGGTCTTTGGAAAGCAGCGGAATCTGTGCCAAATCAAGTACCTGTAAAATATTGGTATAGCACATTTCATACTGAATGGTAATGCCGAGAAAGTCCATATCCTTTACCGGTTCCTGGGATTCCAGTCCAAACAGTGGAATGTGCTGTTGTCTCATAATCTTATCCAAATCAGTCCAGGGAGAATAGACTCTCTCACACCAGACATCCTTCCAGGAGTTAAACATACTGTATAAAATCTGGATGCCCAGATGGGACATGCCGATTTCGTAAACATCCGGGAAGCACATAGCAAAACGGACAGAAACTTCGTTTTTGTCCTTTACAACGGAATTCACTTCGTTGCCGATATATCGGGCAGGCTTTTCCACCTGCATTAAAATGTCGTCACTTAACGCCAGCTTTCTCATGTAATGAAACCTTTCTTTTCGAGAATGAGTAATCAAAATGCTCATTCAGTATAGCGGATTTATCATTTAAAATCAAGTAAACCGGCAAATCCGTCTGCCAGAGTACTGTTTCCGCCATCTTGCAGGTGAAAGGTATCCGCTACAATCATGTCATCAATATCTGCCATACTATATTGGAAGAGATGTAAGTTGTTGGTATCACAGATGAGAAAGCCGACGAACAATATGACAGCAAGGAGCATTCTAAATTTAAAGGAACCTTTGACCATGGCTATCTGTGCTGGTGCTTCTTCAGAAGCGGTATCGGGTCTTGCCAGGGCACAGCCGTCATATAAAAGAGGCTGTGTCTGTGTGGCGGGAGTGCCATAGAGAATCTGTTCCCGTTGACGGATACGCATACGATTATCAGCATTTTCAGCCCGGATATATTGGGCAAGCTCTATTTTCTTTTCGGGAGAAATATGATTAGAAGGAGTTGTTCTGGTGTCCATACCTTATCCTTTCTATCAGAATTGCTTGTTTTAATGTATGAAAGAATGGACAAAAAAAGAACGTACCTTCCAAAGAAAGCACGTTCCTGTTTTTCTTTAACGCTGTGCCAGTTCGGTTGTAATCTCTTCCCAGGTCACATTTTTTTCTGCCATGAGAACCATCATGTGATACAGGAAATCAGAGATTTCATATTTCACTTCATTGGCATTGGGGTTCTTGGCAGCAATGACAATCTCAGTTGCCTCCTCACCCAGTTTCTTTAAAATCTTATCAAGTCCCTTATCAAACAGGTAGTTGGTATAAGAACCTTCCTTAGGGTGTACCTTACGATCCTTAATCACATCAAAAACCTGTTCAAATACTTTGAGTGGATTCGACTCTTCATATTCCTTAGCCATAATTTCGTTAAAGAAGCAGGAATGTGAACCGGTGTGGCAGGCAGCACCAATCTGAGATACTTTAGCCAGAATGGTGTCTTTATCGCAATCAGCAGTTAAAGATTTCACATACTGATAATGTCCACTGGTCTCTCCTTTTAGCCAAAGTTCCTGGCGGCTTCTGCTGTAATAAGTCATTTTACCGGTCTTTAACGTCATATTATAGGCTTCTTCATTCATGTAAGCCACCATCAGGACTTCATCTGTTTTATAGTCCTGTACAACAACGGTTACATGACCATCGGAATTTAACTTGAACTCTTCCCATTTGATAGCCGGTTCAAAGGTATTGACCGGAATCCCATTGTTCTGACATAAGGATTTTATTGCCAACAGTTCTTTTGCATTTTCGTTGATGGCATAACCGGAAATACCAGAAATATTGTCATGGGCAAGTAATTCCAAAAGCTTATCTAAGGAAACATCCGGTACGGAGGCAATCATGGGGAATCTGGATACAGAAATGGCTTCTTTGAGTCCATTTTCCTTTACCAGAATGATTTCTTCCACATAGTCTTCCAGCAGGGCTTCGTTTTGAGTAATACTCTCTGTTTCCGTTACACAGGCTACGATTTTTTCCTTCCCGAATTTCTTGGAGACTTCTTCGGTAATCTCGATATTGCCCGGTTTGGAATAATTCAGGGCTGCTTTCTTACAGCCGGCATAAAGAAGTTTCTTAATGTCTTCCATACGCTTCACATTACCTGCACCGATAACAGGAATCTCAGCTTCATTACAGATAGCCTTGATGATATCCAGTGCTTCTTCGTGTTCGGCATCGCCATCGGATAAATCATAAAGGATTAACTCATCGGCATTGTTATCGCTGTAGAATCTGCCAAGTGCAACCGGATTGGTGTCAATAATGGTGCTGTCGGAAAAGCTCTTTACGGCATTTCCTTTGTATAAATAAATGCAGGGAATAAATTTCTTGTATGACATCTGTTTGGTATCTCACTTCCTGCAGAAAAATATCTGCTGTATTTTCTTAGAGGGCACCCTTGGTACTTAATACCCCTGTAATTCTTTTATCATAAGAGGTAGCTTCATCCAGTGCCTTGGCAAAGGCTTTGAACATTGCCTCTATCATGTGGTGGGCATTTTCCCCATGGAGCATTTTAATATGAAGATTCATGCCGGCAGTGTAGGAAATGGCATAGAAAAATTCCCGGACAAGTTCGGTATCCAGTCCACCAACTCTTTCCACCGGAAAGTTACAGTCGAAACAGAAATAAGGTCTGCCACATAAGTCGATGGCACATAGACACAGGGAATCATCCATTGGAAGAAGAAAGGAACCATATCTCTTGATGCCCTCTTTATCGCCAATGGCTTCCTTAATGGCCTGTCCGATAACAATCCCGGTATCTTCAACGGTATGGTGTCCGTCTACGTGTAAATCGCCGGTTACCTGAATATCAGTATGGAAGAAGCCGTGTTTGGTAAAGCCTTCCAGCATGTGGTCAAAGAATCCGATGCCGGTAGAAATGTTACCGACTCCGTCTCCGTCAATTTCCAGGGTTACCTGAATGTCTGTCTCTTTTGTCTTACGGCTGATGGTTGCTGTTCTTGCCATGGTATGCCTCACTTTCTGGATTTCTGTCAGGATTCAAAACGTACATGAATGGAATTGGCATGGGCTGTTAAGCCTTCTTTTTGGGCGAACAGCTCAATGTCTTCATGCGCCTGTTCCAGTGCTTCCCTGGAATAGGAAATAATGCTGGTTTTCTTCATAAAGTCATCTACATTTAATGGGGAGAAGAATCTTGCAGTTCCGTTGGTGGGCAGGATGTGGTTCGGTCCTGCATAGTAGTCGCCTAAAGGCTCGGAAGAATATTCTCCTAAGAAGATGGCACCTGCATTTTCAATCTTGGTCATGACTTGATAAGGGTCTTTCGTAAGAATCTCAAGGTGTTCCGAAGCAATGGCATTGGCGGCATCGATGGCATCCTCCATGGATTCTGCAATCAGCTGATACCCATAATTCTGTAAGGACTTCTCAATAATCTCTTTTCTGGAAAGCTCCTGTAAAAAGCCGTCAATTTCTTCGGAAACTTTATCCGCCAGTTCTTCACTGGTGGTAATTAAAATCGCGCTGGCAAGTTCGTCATGTTCTGCCTGGGACAACAGGTCGGCTGCCACATATCTTGGGTTGGCAGTCTCATCAGCAATCACAAGGATTTCACTGGGACCGGCGATGGAATCGATGCTGACGAAGCCAAAGCATGCTTTTTTCGCCAGGGCAACAAAGATATTACCGGGACCGGTAATTTTATCTACTTTGGGAATACTCTGGGTACCGAATGCCATGGCTGCAATTGCCTGGGCACCGCCTACTTTATAGATTTCATCGACACCGGCGATTTTGGCTGCTACTAAAGTACCTGGATTTACCTTACCGTCTGCACCGGCAGGGGTAGTCATGACTATCTTCTTTACACCGGCTACTTTTGCCGGAATCACATTCATAAGGACACTGCTTGGGTAAGCTGCTTTCCCGCCCGGCACATAGACACCGGAAACAGCGATAGGAAGAATCTTCTGTCCCAGAATACTGCCGTCCGGTTTCGGGTCAATCCAGCTGTTATGTAATTGCTTCTGATGAAAAGCTGCGATATTGTTGGCAGATTTGTGCATCACTTCCACAAACGCCGGCTCAATGCTCTGAAAAGCTTCTTCTATCTCTGCTTCTGTTACTTTCAGGTTATCAGCGGACACTTCCCACTTATCGAATTTCTTCGTATATTCAAAGACTGCCGCATCACCCTTTGCCCTTACATTGTTGATGATGTCAGCTACCACATTCTCATATTCTGTGTAGTTGTTAGGGCTTCTTTTTAATAAATCGTTTAACAGATTCTGTTTGGTATCGGCTGTTAATTTTACCTTACGCATGGCGCATCTCCTTTAAAGATTTTTCTTGAGTTCTGAAATCAGTGTATGAATCCGATCCGTCTGCATCTGCATACTTACCTGATTGACAATCATTCTGGCAGACAGAGGACAGATTTCTTCCAGAACCCCCAGTCCGTTTTCCTTGAGGGTAGAACCGGTTTCTACAATATCTACAATCACGTCAGACAGCTTTACAATAGGACCAAGCTCTACGGAACCATTTAACTTAATAATATCAACGGTCTGATGCTTCTTGTTATAGAAGTAATCTTTCGCAATGTTAGGGTATTTGCTGGCGACACGAATCATTTCATGATGTTGTAACAGCTCTCTGGCACTTTCCGGACCACAGACACACATGCGGCATTTACCATAGCCTAAATCAAGCACCTCATAAACTCGTCGGTTCTCTTCCATAATGGTGTCTTTTCCTACCACACCGATATCGGCAGCTCCGTATTCCACATAGGTTGGTACATCCGGACCTTTGGCTAAGAAAAATTTAAGTTTTAATTCTTCATTGACAAAAATCAGTTTCCGGGAATCCTTATCTTTCATTTCTTCACAGGTAATCCCAATTTTTTCAAATAATTCCATTGTCTTACTGGCAAGACGACCTTTTCCCAGGGCAAAGGTCAGATATCTATCATCACTCATCTTCATTCCACACTTTCTATTTGGATTTTAGCTGAAACGCTTTATCGTTTCGGAAGAAGTTCTACCGATTTTCCTTCAGAGCGCATACGTTTGGCATTGATAAGCTGTTCTTTAAAATTCTCTTCCGTATAATAAAGGGTGGAACGCTTTTCCATGCCGGAGATAACGGTTCCCTGTCTGTTCATGGCAACCAGTAAGTCGTCTACTACAATGACAAAACCAATGGCAGGTGACTGTTTTCCAAAACGGCTGAGCAGATTGTTGTATCTACCGCCTTTGATAATAGCATCCCCTACGCCATAAGTGTATCCCTTGAAAATGATGCCAGTATAATAATTATACTTGCTTAACATGCCAAGGTCAAAGGAAACATACTTCTCCACACCATAATCACAAAGTACCTGATAAACTTTCTTAAGACGTTCAACCGCCTCTTTGGAACGTTTATTGGAAACCACTTCAAGAGCCTCATCCAGCACGGTCACGCTACCGAACATGTGGCTGACTTTTAACAGGGCTTCTTTGGCATGTTTTTCCACATTGATGCTATCCAACAACTCCTCCGCACCGAAATAATTCTTGCCGGAAATCAGTCCCCGGATTTCCAGTTCAGTTTCCTCATCCAGACCAGCCTGGGCACAGATGCCCTTGAAATACTCCAGATTGCCGATGCTGATTTGAAAATCAGATAGTCCTGCATGGTAGAGAGCTTCTATCGTCATGGCAATCATTTCTGCATCTGCCTGAACGGAATCATCACCAATCAGCTCTGCACCCATCTGGGTTACTTCTTTTAATTTTCCCTGTAAATCAGAGGTATTAGTAAAGGTATTCCCCTGATAACAAAAACGGATTGGTACATCCTCATCCATAAAATATTTGGCGGCACAGCGAGCTATGGAAGGGGTAAAGTCGGGTCTTAAAACCAACGTATTACCTTCCTTGTCAAAAAACTTATATAATTCCCTGGAAGGCGTTGTGCCTACTTCCTTGGAAAATACATCAAAAAATTCAAAGGTAGGCGTCTGGATATCACGATAGCCATACCCTTTAATCTTGTCATGGAGAAGATGTTCTACGACAGTTTTTTTTGCCATTTCATCTCCGTAAATGTCTCTTACACCCTCTGGTGTATGTACTAACTGTTTACTCATAACCATTCTCCTTGTTCTGACCACAATCGATACCTTTATCGCTTTAATACTTTAAAGTGATAATTCACTACTAAATTAGAGAACTAAACTTTTTATACTATACCGAACTTTATTCTATTTGTCAACTACACCTAAGCCCTGTCTTCCAAATCTTTCTGTAACATGTCCAGATAGGGAACCAAGATGCCGTGTTTCTTTGGCAAAATATAAGCCGGGTTCAATTCATCCAGACGGAAACTCTTCCTGCCGCCCTCTTGCGCCCTGTCCCAAAAGAAACGTAACATTTCATAAGGCAGATAATAAAACATATCCCGGTGGGTGTAATAAATCAGAAAAAAAGCCACACCATTCTGCTTTTCGAACTGTTCCATAAAAGAAACCTGATGAGTATGGATATTCTGCAGGGAAAAGGTATCTACGGCACATTCCTTGGCATCAAAACAGACAGGAATCCCCTGAACGGCACCAATGTAATCAACAGTGCTTTTCTGGTCGAAATAAGCCAGTGTAATATGTCTTGTCTGTTTGTCAATGGTAATCGGGGTAATTGGGGTAGGGATTTTCTGAATCAGTGCCAGCCCGTTTTCCAGATATTTTTCATTGGTACGATTAATCAAATCTTCTAAGGTAGAACCACGCAGTCCGCGGGAATTCCAGGTTGCCATAGCATCAATCCTCTTTTTCTAACTGTTGGAAAATCAGAGGAATATCGGTGCAGAAAGTCCTGCCGCTGATATCCTCAAAAGGGGCATTCAGTATGGGAAATACTATCTTATAAGCATGTAACAGTTGCGAAGTAATGTGATATTTCTTCCGGTAATGGTCATTCCATACTCTGTCGCCATATTTGTAATCTCCTAACAGGGGGTGTCCGATGCTTGCCAGATGAGCCCTGATTTGATGGGGTTTTCCAGTCAGCAATTCCACTTCCAGAAGGGTTTTGTCCTTCTGGAATGCCAGTGGTTTATAATAGGTTTTAATATAAGAATAAGAGACAGCTTCCTCTTGAGGAGCCTCTTTTCCAACAGAAACCTTATTTCTTCGTTCATCTTTTATCAGATAGCCTTCCATAAGCTGTTCTTTATCCAGAATCCCTTTGACATACAGTTGATAATATTTCTCAAGGGTTCTTTCCTGTAACAGTTCGCCTAAAAGCTGTGCCCCACGGATAGATTTGGCACACAGAACGATGCCGCTGGTATTGCGGTCTAAGCGGTTGCATACGGAAGGCTTAAAGGTCTGTAAATCGGCTTCTGCCAGGAAATGGCTGTGAAGCAGGTAGCCGATAAGCCATTCGTTCAGGGAACTATCGGAAGGGGATGCCTTCTGGGTTAAAATACCCACTGGTTTATCTGCAAGGAGCAGATGTTCATTCTCATAAAGTACTTTCACTTTAGAAAATTTCTGATATGCCTGCTGATATTCGGAAACAGGCAGCTTCTTTCTGACAGGAAGCTGCTTGGAGCGATTACTCTCCTCCTGTAAGGGCGTACTCCCCATGAACTTAGCCAGGGTTTCGTCTGAAAAGAATATCGCTATGGCATCACCTGTGGTAATTTTCTCGCTGCCATCGGCTTTTTTGCCGTTTAAGGTAATATTTTTCTTGCGCAGCATCTTATACAGAAAGCTGGTGCCTGCTAATGGTAATAGCTTATGCAGATATTTGTCCAGACGTTGTCCGGCTTCCTTATCGTTGATTTGTTTCTGATACATGATGACTCCGTTTCTTTATAAAGAGATAGAATACAACAGCGAAATAATTTCATCCTGATTCTTATGCTCAGAAGTCTCCAGAGCTTCTAACTGACTTAGTCGGTCAATATATTTACTGGTTTGGGAAAAAATCTTAACGGTCACATTCTTAATCCCCTCCTGGGATAACATCTGCTCTAAATGCTTTTCGGCACCATTGCAGTCACACTTGGTACTTTCTGTGATGCCGCAGAGCACATTTCCCCTTAAAGTCATGTGGCTGATGGGATAATTCTTCTGGTAAGAAGTAAAATAAAGGTCATAGAAAGTCTGAAGTCCTTCGCTGTTATCAAAGTCTATAAGCTTTGCGTGTAATGTTTCACTGCAACCGGATGCCCGCAGGAAAATAATAAAATTTACGGCGCTTTTGCAGGCAGGCAGACAGCCCAGAATGGCAACAATTGTCAGCAGGTTCTGGTTGGTTCCTGTTGACCAGTATCCCATTCCATAGAGACCAAGACTCAGTGCAAAAAAGAGTAATGTTCTAAGTCCGGTGTAAATACGTCTGTTTTGGAGATAACCAAAGTTACCTTTTTTGATAATCCTTTTCATAAATAATTCCTTTCCAGTGACTTTTATGCCTCTTTTAATTTGCAGACAGCAACCCATTTCTCATAACCGGAGTACTGTTCCAATTCCGGGATGGTTAATTCAATGGCACTGTTACTACTGCCGCAGGCAGGAAATACGGTGGTAAACCGCTTTAGGGACTCGTCCAGGTAAACGGAAACGCCTTCCTTAATCCCGAAGGGGCAGACACCGCCGATAGCATGTCCGGTTCGATTTTCAACCTCTGCTGGTGCTAACATTTTGGCTTTTGTACCAAAGACTGCTTTATATTTTGCGTTGTCTATCTTCACATCACCGGCACAGACAATCAGGATGGGCTGCTCTCCTACCAGAAAGGATAAGGTCTTTGCAATTCTTGCCGGTTCGCAGGAAAGTGCATGGGCTGCTAATTCCACGGTAGCACTGGATTCATCCAGTTCGATGATTTTATCAGCCATATTATATTGTTTAAAGTAGTTTTTCACCTGTTCGATTGCCATAATAAGCCTCCTGAGAATCTTTTTTCGTTCTGTAAACCTGCGTATTATTGTACCATCTTTCTGCTCTTTTTGAAATAATTTTTGTGGATTTTAGAAGTTACAGATGCTATCCTAATTAGCATAGAAGGAAGGATGCGCAACAGGGCGCATGGAAACGAGGTTTTGAATGACAAGAATAACGATTTATAATGAATATGTACATGAACAGGAATATGAGGATATCCGGAAGGTGTATCCGGAGGGAATCCACGGCTGTATTGCAGGATTTTTAAAAGAAAATCCGTCGTATGAAATCAGAACAGCTACCTTTGCAATGCCGGAGCACGGGCTTAGTGAGGAAGTTTTAAGCCATACGGATGTGCTGATTTACTGGAGCCATGCAAGACAGGAGGAATTCTCGGATAAGGTTACCGACCGAATCCGGGAACATGTATTACGCGGCATGGGACTGATTGCCCTCCACTCCGCCCACTACTCCAAGCCTGTGAAGAAGTTACTGGGAACCAGTATGACACTAAGATGGAGACATGGGGACAGGGAGAGGCTTTTTGTTACAGCACCCTATCACCCCATTGCGGCAGGTCTGCCCGCCTATATTGAGCTTCCCAGAGAGGAAATGTATGGAGAATATTTTGATATTCCCAAACCGGATGATGTCATTTTTACCGGATGGTTTGCCGGCGGTGAGGTTTTCAGAAGCGGCTGTACCTTTACCAGAGGGTACGGAAAGATATTCTATTTCCAGCCGGGACACGAAGAATATCCGATTTATGATATGCCACAGATACAGCAGATTCTTAAAAACGCCATTGCCTGGTGTACACCCATTACCCGCAAAGAGGCTGACCTGGACTGTCAGGAGGTTATCACACCCTTGGAAAAGAGTTCCATGAAAATCTCGACTTTTTATAATCATATCCTGCAAGCCGGGGAACAGACAAAGGAAAGTATTCCGGCGTTGCTGGAACAGGCAAAGGCTTACGGTATTCAGGGACTGGAAATTCATTATGGGGATTTGGTAAGGGATAAGGAATGGTTAATGCCCCTGTTAGGACAGTTACAGATGGAAATCAGTTGTATTTTTGAAACGTATGATTTTATGCATACAGCGGATGCTGCTCTAGCCTATGCACAGATTGATTTGGCAAAGCAGTGTGGTGCCGGAAGGGTTCTTATCATTCCGGGCTTCCTGGAACTGGATGAAATCGATCCGCTCCACCGGCTGCATACTTCCAAAGAAGATACCTTTGCATGGATGGAACAGAATGAATCCATCCAGAAAAGCGTGCATGCCTTACAGCAGCTGGTAGCCTACGCCAATACCAAAGGTGTTATGGTAACGCTGGAGGATTATGACGATAATAAGGCACCCTACTCCAGGATGTATCAGCTTCTTTATTATATGGAAAAAGTACCGGGACTTTGCTATACCCTGGATATGGGGAATTTTGCTTATGCAGATGAAGATGTGGCCAGGGCTTATGAAGTGTTGCAGGATTTCGTTGTGCATGTCCATTGTAAGGACAGGGGTATAGAACCGGATGGAAACCCGGACTGGCAGTACCGGAAAGGGCTGGCAACCGTACCCACCGGTGGCGGTTACCTGCCGGTAGCACCGCTTATCCGGCGGTTAAAGGAAGATGGATACAAAGGATATCTGGCGATTGAACACTTTGATGCACCTGACCAGACAGCCTTCCTGGAACAGTCTGCCTCTTTCTTACGTGAATTTCTGTAACAGATTCTGGGTTGTCTGTGTGGCCGCATATAATACCCACATAGGCAGCCCGCAAAGGGAAACTTCTTTTTTCTTCTTACAGTCTTCCATGGCTTTGGCAACCACGCATTCCGTCTGAGCCATAGTCATTTTCTTTAGTCCGTTCAGTCTGGAAAGTTCCCCATAGGCATGTTGTAAAAAAGGGGTATTTACCGGTCCGGGGCATACAGCTGTCACGGTAATGCCGCGTTCCCGTAATTCCTTGGCAAGGGCTCGGCTGAAAGAATACACGTATGCCTTGGAAGCTGCATAGACCGCAAAGGATGCCTGCGGCAGAAAAGCTGCCCCGGAAGCAAATTGTAAAATTCTACTGCCCTTCCGCATATAGGGAAGGCAGAGTTTTGTCATTTGGGTAAGGGCTCCGATATTCAGCTGCATCATGGCAGTAATATCCGTCTGCTCCTGTTCTTCAAAATTCCCATGGCTGCCCACACCGGCACAGTTTACCAGTACCGTAATGAGCGGAGAGACAAGACCTAAGACTTCCGCTAACTGTTTCATCTGTACGGCATCGGTAATATCCATAGCCAGGATTCTGGTCTTATGACGTAATGAGACCGCTAACTCCTCCATAGGTGCCTTGCGGCGGGCAATCAGCCAAAGCTCATCCGTGTGATGGAGTCTTTTATCTAACTGTCTGGCACATTCCATTCCCATGCCGGAGGAAGCTCCGGTAATGATTGCAATTTTCATAACGATTTCCCCTTACCATTTTCTGATTTTTATTTCTTTTTGTGAACGTTACGGATGGTTTTCTTCTTAACTGGCTTTTGGGTGCCAGGTTTCTGGTTTCCTGCTTTGGAGCTGCCGTTTCTGTTATTTGTCTGTTTAGTTGGATAGTTTCCTTTGTTATTACTTGTATTTGTTCTGGAACCAGTTGGTTTTTCTTTACTATTTTCCTGATAGATTGGTTTATGATTCCTGGGGCGAATCAGGCATTTTTTATCAAATCCAATCAAATCTTCCCTTCCGGCTTTTAACAGGGCTTCCTTAACCAGGTCATAGTTGTTCGGATTCCGGTACTGAATCAGAGCCCGCTGCATCGCCTTTTCATGGGGATTGCGGCATACATACACCGGTTCGCCGTTTCGTGGGTCAATGCCGGTGTAATACATGACGGTGGAAACTGTAGAAGGAGTCGGATAGAAATCCTGCACCTGCTCCGGCATATACCCTAAGTCCCGCAGATATTCGGAAAGCTCAATAGCCTCCTTCAGGGTGGAGCCAGGATGGGAAGACATCAGGTATGGTACCAGGAACTGTTTCTTTCCTAACTTTTCATTTATCTTATAATATTTTCTTACAAAACTTTCATAGACAGCTTTCTCAGGCTTGCCAAGTTTGGATAATACCGTGTCTGAGATATGCTCCGGTGCGACCTTTAACTGACCGCTTACATGATACTCTACCAGTTCTTTGAAAAAGGTATCGTCCGGGTCTGCCATAAGGTAATCAAAGCGGATACCGGAACGGATGAAGACTTTTTTCACGCCCGGTAATGCCCGCAGCTTACGAAGCAGGGACAGATAATCGGAGTGGTCTACTTCCAGGTTCGGGCAAGGCTTCGGGAACAGGCACTGTCTGTTCTTGCAGACACCCTGGGTCATCTGCTTCTGACAGGAGGGATGCCGGAAATTGGCGGTAGGTCCGCCTACATCATGGATATAGCCCTTGAAATCCTTATCCTGAATCATCAGTCTTGCTTCCTTGAGAATCGATTCGTGGCTTCTGACCTGCACGGTTCTGCCCTGATGGAAAGTCAAGGCGCAGAAATTACAGCCGCCAAAACAACCACGGTTGCTAATCAGGGAGAATTTAATTTCTGCAATGGCAGGAACGCCGCCCTTCTCTTCATAAGAAGGATGATAGGTACGCATATAGGGCAAATCATATACGGCATCCATTTCTTCTGTGGTCAGAGGCGGCTGTGGCGGATTCTGCACCACATAGATACCATTTGGATAGCCTTCTATCAGCGTCTTGCCGGTAAAAGGGTCGGTGCTTTGATATTGTACCCGGAAACTGTTGGCATATTCTTTTGGTTCCGCTTTCATGGCATCATAGGACGGCAGGGTAATGCTGTCATAGATACCGGAAATATCCTTTGTTTTATAAACGGTTCCCGGAATAAAGGTAATATCCTTTACGGCAATACCGCTTGCCAGGGCATCGGCGATTTCTACGATGGATTTTTCGCCCATGCCGTAGGAAATCAAATCCGCCTGACTGTCTAAGAGAATGGAACGTTTGAAGCTGTTGCTCCAATAATCGTAATGCGCCATACGCCGCAGACTGGCTTCGATACCACCGATGATAACCGGGGTATCCTTATATACTTTACGAACCAGATTGCCATAGACAACGGTTGCATGATCCGGTCTTTTATAGGCTTCGCCACCGGGTGTGTAAGCATCGGTAGGACGATGCTTTTTGGAAACATAGTAATGGTTTACCATGGAATCCATATTGCCGGCGGAAATCAGAAATCCAAGCCGTGGTTTTCCCAGAACAGTAATACTTGTATCATCTTTCCAGTCAGGCTGTGAAATAATGCCCACGGTGTAGCCGTGCGATACCAGAATCCGGCTGATAATGGCATGTCCAAAGGAGGGATGGTCTACATAGGCATCGCCGATGATATAGACGAAGTCTAACTGTTCAATCCCCTGTTTAGTCATATCTTCTTTGCTAATTGGTAAAAATCCCATTTTCTAATAACTCCCTGAAATGATATGTGTAATAATCGGAAAGCCTGCGCTTTTCTTCTTCCTGCGATATGGAAAATTCGTCATGGACAGCACAGACTTTCATACCGGCGGCTTTTCCTGCCTGAATCCCCTCAATAATATCTTCAAAGACAAGACATTCTTCCGGGGCTACCTGGAGGGTATCTGCCACTGCCAGGTAAATATCTGGTGCCGGTTTGCCGTGAGCTACCTCACAGCCCGTAATAATACTGGTAAAATACTGTTCCAAATGATGGACGATAACAATATTATCTACCAGTTCCCTGGAATTGCTGGTGGCAATACCGAGCCGGATATTCCGTCGCTTACATTCTTTTAACAGGTCTTCCACCCCTTCCTTTAAGGGAACTTCATAAGTGTATTTATCCCATGCCATCCGGTTCCAGTCATCCTTAATCTGCTGTAGGGAATCTGGAAGCTGAAACCTTTCTTTAAAGTAAATGGCGGTTTCGGTAAAACTTTTCCCGCCGATGCAATCCTGTAAATCATCCGGAATTTCGATTCCGAATCTGCCCAGATATTCGATGTCAATGGCTTTCCACATCCACATGGAATCGACTAAAGAACCATCCAGGTCAAAAATAACTGCTTTTATCATAAAGTATTTCCTCAATTTCTTATGGTTTTCAATCCCTGTACTTCTTCCCCGGTCAGCCGTCTGTAGGCTCCCTTTTCCAGTGTTTCATCCAGACAAAGGTTTCCCATGCGGAGCCGTTTCAGATAAAGGACTTCATTGCCGACTGCCTGTAACATACGTTTTACCTGATGGAATTTTCCTTCGGTAATCGTCAGGGTAATTTTGTCTTCCGACAGGATGATTACTTTGGCTGGTCTGGTCGGCTGTTTTTCCCCGATGTTCACACCTTCTTCCAGGGCAGTAATCTGCTCCGGGGTAATGGCATCCCGTAAATGGCATTCGTATTCCTTTTCCACATGCTTTCGTGGCGATAACAGGTCATGCGCCAGGGCACCATCGTTTGTCAAAACAAGCAGCCCTTCTGTGTCTTTATCCAGTCGCCCGATGGGAAACAAATCCTTGCGGTTCTCTGCTTGTAGCAAAGCTACTACGGTTTTGTCCCGTTTATCTTCTGTGGCAGAGACAACGCCAGCAGGCTTATAGAGCATATAATATACCTGTTTTTCATAGGAACAGAGCTGCCCTTTATAACAGATACGGTCGGTTGTTTCGTCGATTTGCTGTTCCGGCTTCTGGGCTTTTGTTTCATTGACCGTAACCAGACCGGCTTTGATGTCCTTCTTTATCTGGCTTCTTGTACCAAGCTGCAAATCACATAAGAATTTATCCAAACGCATACGACTATTTTCCTCTTTCTGGCAATATAGTTATAGTAAGAAAAGACAGACAGGTAAACTTGTGAAAAAAATAACAGATTATCTTTTCCGACTGTATCAAATCCTGATTACGCTCTTTTTCTTTTATCTAATCTGTCTGTTGCTACGCTATCCAGCACAATCTTTGGAATATGCTTCCACCGGGTTACTTCTGTGGTTTCAACGGATGATTCCCACATTGCTTCCCTTTATGATTCTGTCTGGCATTATGATACGCCTCAACCTGACGGAACGGTTTGTCCGTGGCTTTCATCCCCTGTTCCATCGGTTGTTTGGTACAACGCCGAATGGTTCCTATACGGTTTTTATAGGGTTTCTGTGTGGATTCCCCATGGGAGCCCGTATTATAGGGGAGCTTCTGAGCGCACATAAAATACAGGAAAAAGAAGGGGCTTATCTGCTTGCCTTCTGCAATAACATTGGTCCGGTTTATTTTTTAAGCTTTGTGGTACCGGTACTGGCAGTCCCTCATCCACTATTAAGCTTTGCCATCATGTATCTGCTTCCCCTTAGTTACGGCAGCCTGTTATACCACCTGTATTATCGGAAACATGGTGGCTTTCTGGACACAACGAAGGAAACTTCTGTTTCTGCTCCAGCTTCCAGGCGGATGGCACCTGAGAAGGTCACATTAGGCAGGCTGTTTGCTGCCACAGATGCTTCTGTTCTTGCCGGGCTGGTTGGAATCGGTAAATTAGGTGGCTACATGGTATTTTTTAATCTGTTAAATATGATAACCATGCCTTTTTCCCATCTGCCGGATAAGGTAAGCTGTTTTTATAACTGCCTTCTGGAAATTACCAGTGGTATCAGCCGGGGTGGTTCCGCCTTCATGCTGCCGGCATTGATACTGCTTCCCTTTGGCGGTTTTTCCTGTATTGCACAGACCTACAGTATGATACAGCATACCCATTTATCCATAGAACAATATATCTGTCATAAGATATTACAGACATTGCTTACCGGCGTGGTCTACGCTTTCGTTTTCGTCTGCCTCGCAGGATAAGAACCAGGGAAAATACCATCCCCAGTAACAAGAGGATACAGATAAAGGTTACCTGTAAGAAATAGCCAAGGGACTTCCCGGTTTCCACTTCGGCTTCCGTTTCTGTTGTATCATAGGTAATTTCCTGGTAGTCTTCTTTCGAGATTACGTGTCCGGAAGAGCTGGGAATGGTATCCTGCTTAGTGGAATCCGGATTATCCACCTCTTCTGTCGCTTCCTGCCCATAATGCATGGTTGGCAAGTCTAACTGATTGCTGGTGGTATATAAATCATAACCATTATAGGCATTTACGAGAATCTGGGGCGTAGTCTCCGAAGGCACCTGCATGGTAAATTCAAAGATATCCTTGCCTCGTTCCGGCCACTTCTGCAAGTTGGTATAGGTGGTTCCGCCGTCATAGCTGTAGGTATAATACAGCATACCACTGTCATAATCGGTTGCTGTGACACGAATGGTTACTTCCCCGGTATCCGGGCTCTGTTCAACCAGTTCAATCATACAGACATCCGGTGGGGTGCTGTCAGGTTTTACAACATTGGCAGGCACTGCCACAGACAGGTTCTCGTAGCCGGTATAATCCGTGGAGAGGCTGTCGGACTTTAAACGAAAATATTTCGCTGCCGCAGTGGCGTCCAGTCTGCCGAATTCTTTCAGCTTCTCGTTATGGTCATAAAAAGGTTTGTCATTTTCTTCATCCAGATGACAGTGCTCAATAAGTACGCAGGGAATATCACGCTCTGTAGAGGCGCGGATGATACCATAATAATCGACGCCGCTGCTGTTTAAACGGGTCTTAATTCCTCTGGAATACAGGCCCATTTCGGTCAGCATATCCATCTCTATACTGGCAAAAGAATAACCTTTACTGTAATTTTCCCCGAAAGCAGAAACCCAGCACTCTGCGCCAAACAGGGTATGGTGTTCGGACAGATTAAAATGCAAACAGTAGAGAAAATCGGCATTTACGCTTTTGGCAAATTCTGCCCGTTCCTCCAGGGAAAGTTCTGTGTCATCTGTTCTGGTCAAATATACAGTTACGCCTTCATACTGTTCTAACTCCTCTTTCATGGCATTGGCAACAATAAGAGTCATATCCTTTTCCGTATAATCTTCGTATTCGCCTCCTAGGTTTTCTCCACCATGGCCAGGGTCAATGACAACAACGACAGGTTCTTCTGCCTGCACCGTAAGAGGTGGAAGAAAACAGAATGCCAAACCTAATAAACATAATAAAATACTATATAAGAAATTTTTCAATCGATTGTCCTTGTACTTTCTTTTACTCAAAAATAAGTCGGTTTCAATGGAAACCGACTTATTGGTTACATGATATCTAATTCCTGCGTGTCCGTACTATCTTCCGCTTCCTTTAACATCTGATCAACTTCCGCCGGATGGAGCTCTGCACGATTGGATTTGACGATTTCATTATAATTGTTAATCGTGTTATAGAAACTCTCGTAATGGGCTGTGGTAGAAGCCAGGGTAGTTGTCATCGCATTTTCCAGATTGGCAAGCATATCATCCAGATACTGCATTGCCGCTGTTTTTACCCCATTGGCTTCATTAGTTGCCTTATCCAGAATCTCCTGTGCCTGTGCTGATGCCATCTTAACCACTTCGTTGGCTTGTGCATACGCCTGTTGCATGATTTCATGCTCATTAATCAACTCGGTGGTCTGTACGGTAGCATCCTGAATCAGGGCTTCTGCTTTCGCTCTGGCATCATTGAGAATTGCTTCCTTATTGGTAATAATTTTCTGATATCGTTTGATTTCATCCGGGGTCTTCATACGAAGTTCCCGTAAGAGTTCATCTATTTCTTCTTTATTTACGATAATATTTGTTTTAGACAGAGGCTGGTATTTGCAGCCATCAATGTAATCCTCAATTTCGTCGATAAGTTGTTCGATTCTACTGCTCATCATTACTCCTATCTGTTGCCATTATATTTTTCATAAATCATATCTGCGACAAAAGGTGGTACGCACTGCGAAATATTTCCGTTAAAACTTGCAATTTCCTTTACTGTGGAGGAACTTAAATAAGCATATTCCAGACTGGTTGTTAAAAACATGGTATCCAAATCTCCATCGGAGAACTTTCTGTTCGTCTGCGCTATCTGTAATTCGTATTCAAAATCCGTAATAGCACGAAGACCTCTGATTGCTACATGAATATTCTTTTCTTTCGCATAATCAATCAAAAGACCACTGAAAGAGTCAATGGTTACATTCGGTAAATCTTTCGTCGCTTCTTCTAACATCTTAACACGTTCTTCCACAGAAAACAATGGAGTCTTTGTTTTATTGTTCAACACACTTACCGTTAATTCATCAAAAATTTCAGCGGCACGCTTGATAATATCTAAGTGACCATAGGTAACCGGGTCAAAACTGCCCGGGTAGATTGCTGCTTTCATGTTTTCGCCTCTTCTTCCTGCATTTTGTCAGATGTTCTTTAACTGTTTTTCCGACAAAAAATATGCTTGTTTGTTTTATAGCATTTTTCTTTCTGCAATTCATATCCCATCTCAGACAAATAAGAAAAATCTGTAGAAAGGGAAGCCTCAATTACGATTAATGTATTTTCTGTAACATACGGCATATTTTTCAGTGCAGATAATACTTGCTTTTCATATTCATGTCCATAGGGCGGATCCATGAAAATAACGTCTGCTTCCCTTTCATGGATACCGGATAAGGAACTTAATACATCCTGTTTGATAATCGTAGACTGTTTCATGAAATGAGTAAAATTCAGATTGTCTGTAATACATGTCAGCGCATTTTTCTGATTTTCCACGAAATAAGCATGTCTTGCGCCTCTGCTGATGGCTTCAATTCCGATAGCACCGCTTCCACTGAATAAATCCACGAAAACAGCATCTGGTAAATAGGGCTGTAACATATTAAATAAAGTTTCTTTAATACGGTCTGTAGTAGGACGGGTATCTAACCCTTCCGGTGTTTTTAACCGCAGACTTCTTGCAGTACCTGCTATGACTCTCATGCTCTGACTTTTACTCCTTTGCCATCACGTTTTGCTAATTTAATCTTGTTTAATTCTAATTGCCGGCTGCCATAAGAAATGGTCTGTTCGACAGCATTCTGGGTATAGTATACCGCCTCTACCTCGTCTTTGGCACCAAGCTTCATACCTCTTACGCCGATAGCGCCCTTTTTCTTTTCGGGAATCTCTTCGATTGTGAAGCGTAAGAAATAGCCATCCTTCGACTGTAATACGATATTCCGCTGCTCCTTTAATACAGTTACATTTACCACTTCGTCATTATCCTGGAGCTTGGTGGCTGCCACAGTACGCTTGGCAACATCAAATTCCCCGCCGTCTACTATTTTTAACATAGCCTGTTTGGTGGCAAAGATAAGCCGGTACAGATTTAAATCACTCTGGCTGGCAGCGTAGATAATGGTTTCTTTTGAGGAATCGTAGTTACTTACATTATCAATCGGAACGCCCTTGTCCCGGAATTTGCCAAAAGGTAAATCCATTGCTTTTAATGTATATAATTGTCCTGTATTTGTAAAGAGACAAATCTTGCCCGTATTTTTACAGGGAAAAACAAAGCGGTTTTCAGTATCTGCCGCTTCTCTATTTCTTTCATAAGTGGCAGTGTCAATGGTTTTCGCATAACCAAAACGATCCATCAGGAAGACAATATCCATCTCTTCTATTTTCTTCTCTACATAAACAGCTTCACTGGCAGTGGTAATCTGGGTTCTTCTGGCACGCTTATACTGCTCCTTGATGGCATCCAGTTCATTCATGATGACCTGTGCCATGGAATCTTTTCTGGCAAGAATATCTTCATAGCGGTAAATATTTGCCATCGTTTCTTCGTGCTCGTTAATCAGGGCTTCGATTTCCAAACCGATTAATTTATAAAGCCGCATATCCAGAATGGCGTTTGCCTGCTTTTCGGTAAACATGAGCTGGGCTGCCATAATTTCGGATTCTTTGGATTTGAATTTGATGCCGGTTGTATTACCTTCCACGAGACACGCCTTTGCCATGGCTCTGTCCTTGGAACCACGTAGAATTTCAATAATCAGGTCAATGACATTACATGCTTTAATCAGACCTTCCTGAATTTCCTTGCGTTCTAATTCTTTTGCTAAAAGGTTTTTGTATTTACGGGTGGTAATCTCATACTGGAATCTGACATTTTCCTGGATAATCTGTTTCAATCCCATGGTTTCCGGTCTGCCATCCGAGATTGCCAGCATATTTACACCGAAAGTATCCTCCAAACGAGTCTTTTTGTAAAGCATATTTTTGAAATTTTCCACATCTGCATCTTTACGAAGTTCGATAACAATACGGATACCCTCTTTGGAGGACTGATTGGTAATGTCTACAATGTCCTGGGTTTTCTTCGTTTCGGCAAGGGCTGCCACATCCATCAGGAACTTACTGATATTGGCACCAATCATGGTATAGGGAATCTCGGTAATGACTAGGTTGGTCTTACCTCCCTTTGCTTTTTCCACTTCTATTTTACCGCGGATTTTAATCTTACCCACGCCGGTTTCGTAGATGTCTGACAGTTCGTCTTCGTTGATAACAATGCCGCCAGTCGGAAAATCCGGTCCTTTTATATAGCGCATCAGTTCCTTGGTGGAAATGGTTTCGTCCAGCATATAAGCTTTGGTTGCTTCAATTACTTCTGCCAGATTGTGAGGGGGGATATTGGTCGCCATACCGACGGCAATTCCCTCGGAGCCGTTCACTAACAGATTGGGAATTTTTACTGGCAGGACAGATGGTTCTTTCTCTGTTTCATCAAAGTTGGGGATAAAATCTACCACATCCTTATCCAAATCGGCAAGGAATGCTTCCTGGGTAATTTTTTCCAGACGTGCTTCTGTATAACGCATGGCAGCCGCACCATCCCCTTCAATATTTCCGAAGTTACCATGACCATCAATCAGAGGCAGACCTTTTTTAAAGTCCTGGGACATGACCACCAGGGCATCATAGATGGAACTGTCGCCGTGGGGATGGTATTTACCCATGGTATCGCCTACGATACGGGCCGATTTACGATAGGGTCTGTCATAACGGATTCCAAGCTCATACATGTCATATAAGGTTCTTCTCTGAACCGGTTTCAAACCATCTCTGGCATCCGGTAATGCACGGGCGATAATAACACTCATGGCATAATCAATATAGGATTTCTGCATTACTTCGGAATATTCCGTTTTTATAATTCTGTCGTCCATACTTGTCAGCAGGCTCCCTTCTCACTACTAAACTATCACTGTTAAATTACTATTTATGTATTTTTATACATCCAACTCTGCATCCTGTGCATGATGATAGATAAATTCTTTTCTTGGAGGTACTTCCGTACCCATCAGCATTTCAGTTACTTCAGAGGCCATTCTGGCATCTTCGATTTCTACCTGCTTCATCATACGCGTTTCCGGGTCCAGTGTAGTCTCCCATAATTGCTGGGCATCCATTTCCCCAAGACCTTTGTATCGCTGTAAGGTAAAGGGACCTTTATGCCGTTTCCGGTATTTCTCCAATGCTTTATCGTCATAGAGATATTCCTCTGCGCCTTTGGATGGCATTGCCTTATACAACGGCGGCATGGCGATGTAGACATGACCTTCATAAATCAGTTCCGGCATGAAACGGTAGAATAAGGTCAGTAACAGTGTAGAAATGTGTGCACCATCTACATCCGCATCTGCCATGATAATAATTTTGTCATAGCGCAGCTTGCTGATATCGAAATCGTTCCCATAGCCTTCGGAAAAACCACAGCCGAAAGCGTTTATCATGGTTTTAATCTCAGCATTAGCAAGAATTTTATCAATGCTTGCTTTCTCTACATTTAAAATCTTGCCACGGATAGGTAAAATTGCCTGATACATACGATTCCTGGCGGTTTTTGCACTGCCCCCGGCAGAATCACCCTCTACAATAAAAATTTCACATTTAGAAGCATCCTTGGATTCACAGTTTGCCAGTTTACCGTTGGAATCAAAAGAGAATTTCTGTTTGGTCAGTAAATTGGTCTTTGCCTTCTCTTCACTTTTGCGGATTTTAGCAGCTTTCTCAGCACAGCCGATAATACTTTTGAGTGTTTCAAGATTACGGTCAAAGAAACGGACAATCTCGTCACCAGTTACTTTGCTGACTACCTTGGCGGCATCCTGGTTATCCAGTTTTGTCTTGGTCTGACCTTCAAATCGGGGGTCTGGGTGCTTGATGGATACCACGGCAGTCATGCCGTTACGTACATCGGCACCGGTAAAGTTTACATCCTTTTCCTTTAAGATATTTAACCCTCTGGCGTAGGTATTAATTACATTGGTAAACATGGTTTTAAAACCGGTTAAATGAGTACCACCTTCTGCATTATAAATATTATTGCAAAAGCCAAGCACAGTCTCATGAAATTCATTTACATACTGGAAAGCAACCTCTACTGAAATATTTTCGGATTCTCCTTTAAAGTAAATGACATCATGAATGGTTTCCTTCGCCTTATTCATATCCTTAATAAAACCAACAATTCCTTCTGGTTCGTGGTATTCAATGTGTTCGGTTTCTTCTTGTCTTTTATCCTCATAAACAATCGTAAGTTCCGGATTTAAATAAGCAGTTTCATGAAGACGGCTCTTTACTTCGTCTTCTTTGAATCTGGTCTTGTCAAAAATGGTATCGTCCGGCAGAAAATTGATGGTAGTTCCAGTGTCCTTCGTTTTCCCAATAACTGGCAACAGTCCGTCTGCCAGCTCCATGGTGGGGATTCCACGCTCATAATGGTCCTCATAGATAAAACCACCGGTTTTTACCTTTACATTCAGATAAGTTGACAAGGCATTGACAACGGAAGAACCCACACCATGCAAACCGCCACTGGTCTTATAGGCTTCGTTATCAAATTTTCCCCCGGCATGAAGGGTGGTAAATACCAGTCGTTCTGCACTGATGCCTTTCTCATGCATTCCCACCGGGATACCTCTTCCGTTATCAGAAACAGTAGCGGAACCATCTGCCTCCAACGTCACATGAATAATGGAACAATAGCCAGCAAGATGTTCATCTACTGCATTATCTACGATTTCATAAATAAGATGGTTCAGTCCCTTGGTGGACACACTTCCGATATACATACCGGGTCTGACACGTACTGCCTCAAGTCCTTCCAGGACGGTAATGCTGGACGCATCATAATTAGTTTCATTTGTTTTAGCCATTATCATACCTCATCTATCTGTTACCAAATAAAAACGATTCTTTTCGCCTGATACCCGGTACATTTTAACATATATTTAGTAGTTTGCAAAGTTTTCTTCTACCATATACAGATATTCACGCCCACGTTTCCCAGTTCGTGTTAGCAACCCCATCTGTACAAAAAGCGGTAATGCTACCGCTGCCAGTTCTCTTTTTGTCTTAGCCGCCTTCGCAAATTCCGTTACCGTAAAAGCATCCGGCAAATCATAAGGAATTAACTGTAAAAAGTCAGCAGTCTGTTCTATGATAATCTCATCAAACAAGGTTAAGGGCATCCGGTCATAACGTTGGGAACCTCTTTTCTTATCCTTACTCCAACCATTCAGCAGCCGGTATTCATCTATATCAATGAGAGGAAAGGCAAGGGAAAGGTTCGGATGCCCCAGAAATGCCTTGATTTTATATAATTCCGGAAAGGCATGATATACGCTTCCGGTAACAGGGGACTTATGCCGGTCTGATAGTTCCCCGGACGATTCCTCCATCCAGATAAGCCATTTGAAATGTGCAATCGGTAATACTACGGTTACCGGATAATGTGGTAAAAAGGCTTCCAGCTTCGGCCTTAACTTATTAAAGTTTCCATTTTGGATTTCTATAATTCGATTGCCGGTATAGATATCTGCGATATAGCCTTCTATTGGTACTTCATGATAATCTTCATTGGGCTCATAATATAATTTCATTACCGCATGAACGGTCTTTTCCTGCAAAGTCCCGAATCCGTGCGGCTTGTTCTGCTTTAAAAGTATTTTTAGTTTTGCTGCTTCAAATGCCTGTGTATCCATACGTTTTTCTCCTTCGGACATTATAACAAAACAAATACAATCGAACAAGTGTTTTACCTATAATAATTTACATTTTTCTTAATATGTTATATAATATAATAATCATATTCGTGTGCGAAATGTATACATTTGTGTAAAAGGGAAAAAATATGAAACGAATCTTATCGAAATTAAAACGAATTTTTAGCGGAACCGAGCAACTGACAAACCGGCAGTTTTTTAGTCTAATCATTTATTCCGTTGCTTTAGTTCATGTTTTTCTGACAGGTCTGTTTTTCTATCTGGACATCAAACCTCTCTATCTGTTCAATTGCATGAGTGTCCTGACCTATTTATTTGCTATGCGCTTTATCAGGAAAAGTCAGTTTACAGTAGTTTACTACATAACCTACACCGAAATTATACTTCACTCTTTAGTGGCAACTCTTTGTATTGGCTGGCAGTTTGGATTCGCCCAATACATTATCGGTATTGTTTCCGTTGGTTATTATATCGGATATTCCATCCATGATTTCCAGCAGAATACAAAGGCGCCTACAATCAACGCTGTTATTGCAGCCATTTCTTTTATGCTATGCCGGGTATTATCTTTTTTTGTCGAGCCTTTTTACATTGTGGATAAGCCGGTTATGGAGATGTTTATTTATATTTTCAACTCAATTTGTACATTTGCCTTCCTTATCATATTTTCCATGCTGTTTATTTTTGAAATAAAGCTTGCTTCTGCCAAATTGCGTCATCAGAATGCGATTTTGGACCAGCTGGCAAACACAGACCCCTTAACCGGGCTGTACAACCGCCGTAGTATGAATGTTTTCTTAGAACAGGCATTGAAATCCGATTCCAGCTTTGCTGTCGTTATGTGCGATATTGATGATTTTAAGAAAATAAATGATACCTATGGTCATGATTTTGGTGATATTGTGTTACAGGAAATTGCACAGATTACAACGGAAAATGTTAATGAGTGCGGTTATGTATGTCGCTGGGGTGGTGAGGAAATCCTGCTGTTAATCAGTAACAGTACCAAAGAAAAAACGAGACAGATTGCTGAGGATATCCGCAGTTCCGTAGACTCCCATCGCTTTTTGTCAGAGTCCGGCAAAGCAAGTGTCCACTGTACTCTGACTCTTGGTGTGGCAGAATATGAAAAAGGAAAAACCATTGAAGAAGTAATTACCCGGGCAGATTACAATCTGTATTGTGGCAAGCGAAACGGTAAGAATATGGTAGTTGTTTAATGATACTATGCTGGCATGATTCGTTTTTATGCCAGCAATCAGAAGCAATGTTAATGCTAAAAAGTTGTGATAAAAACTCATCACAACTTTTTAGTATTTTTGTCACCATGTAGAATCCGTTCTCTGTCAGATGCATTTATCTGGATTAGTTTTCCATTTCGGTCATAGTAAGTCAAGAGTGTGGAATTTTTAGCAAGAAACCGCTCTCCATTGTTGGTTATGGTATTTATCATATCTTCATAACCGAGTACATTTTTCTCCCGCTTATATTCTTCAGTCAAACGTTCTTTTTCGGGCACATCTTTCGATAAATTGCCAGTTTTATCAGTTTTATCTGTTTTGTCTGATTCTTCCACAATTTCTTCTGCAGGTGGATCATTCCATATCCGGTAAAAAGTTTCCTTTAGTACATTCACAAAACGATTTGCCCAGTGCTGTAATTTATCCAGTAAACTCCGTATATCCTGAAAGGAAAAAATCCGGGAAGCATCCGCTTTGGTATCTTCCACGGATTTCTGGTGGGAGGCGGAGCCACTTAGCTGCACCACAACACCATCCCGTTTTAACTCACTGCTTCCGGGAGCGATTCTGACATGCTGTTCATCGATATCAGTCTCTTTTTTTTCTGTATCCGATGTATCCGGCCGGGTGTATTGATTCAGATTGAATTTTTCCCCATTGCTGCTTGTCTGGGCTGACTTCAACCGATTTTGGTCGTATACATTTGTTTCATTTTCTCCGACTCTGTAAATCATACTATCCTTTCAACAATATCCGTTTCGGTAGTGTTATTATTTTGCGTTGATGTAGTTTACAAGTCCCTCTGCAGCAATAATTTTCTGCATGAATTCAGGAAATGCCTGTCCCTGATAAGTAGTATTCTTTGTTATATCAGTAATCACACCGGTGTCAAAATTTACTTCTACCTCATCACCGGCATCAATACCCTTGGCGGCTTCCGGACACTCAATAATGGGAAGTCCGATATTGATGGCGTTACGATAGAAAATTCTGGCAAAGGTTTCTGCAATTACACAACTTACGCCGGCTGCTTTGATGGCAATCGGCGCATGTTCCCTGGAGGAACCACAGCCGAAATTCTTGGTTGCTACGATAATATCGCCTTTTTTTACCTGATGAATAAATTCTTTGTCAATATCCTCCATGCAGTGTGTGGCTAACTCTGCCGGATCAGAGGAATTCAGATAACGTGCAGGAATGATAACGTCAGTATCTACGTTGTCTCCATATTTAAAAACAGTTCCTTTTGCTGCTTTCATATTCATACCCTTCCTTTCCCATTCTATAATTGGCCTGGCCAGGAAATTGTTCCTGTAATTGCGCTTGCAGCGGCTACTGCAGGACTTGCCAGATAGATTTCGGAATTAACATGTCCCATACGGCCTACGAAGTTTCTGTTGGTTGTGGAAACACAACGCTCTCCCTCTGCCAGAATGCCCATGTAACCGCCTAGACATGGACCACAGGTAGGTGTACTGACAACAGCTCCTGCCTCGATAAATGTCTTTAACAGACCTTCTTCCATTGCCTGTAAATAGATTGCCTGGGTTGCCGGAATCACGATACAGCGCATACCTTCTGCTACATGTTTTCCGTTCAGGACTTCTGCGGCAGTTCTCAAATCATCCAGTCTGCCGTTGGTACAGGAACCGATAACAACCTGATCGATTTTAACTGGCTCAATAATTTCGTCAATGGTCTTTGTATTTTCCGGAAGATGTGGAAATGCGATGGTCGGACGTAAGGTACTTAAATCAATGGTATACTCTTCGTCATAAACAGCATCTTCATCTGCCTCATAAATCGTATAATTTCTGGTAGAATGTTCTTTCATGTAAGCAATGGCAAGGTCATCCACTGGGAAGATACCATTCTTACCGCCGGCTTCGATTGCCATGTTAGCAATGGTAAAACGGTCATCCATGGAAAGATTTTGTATTCCTTCGCCTACGAATTCCATCGATTTGTATAAAGCACCATCTACACCAATCATACCAATGATATGTAAGATAACATCTTTGCCGCTGACCCACTTGGATGGTTTACCAACGAGATTGAATTTAATCGCAGAAGGTACTTTAAACCATGCCTTTCCGGTAGCCATACCGGCAGCCATATCGGTACTTCCCACACCAGTTGAGAAAGCACCAAGTGCACCATAGGTACAGGTATGGGAATCGGCACCAATAATCACATCTCCGGCAACAGTCAGACCTTTTTCCGGAAGCAGTGCGTGTTCAATACCCATCTGTCCTACTTCAAAATAATTGGTAATTTCGTTGCGGTGTGCAAATTCTCTGACACATTTGCAATGCTCTGCTGATTTGATATCCTTATTGGGTACGAAATGATCCGGTACAAGTGCAATTTTGTCTTTGTCAAATACACCATCTACCTTCATTTTTTCCATTTCCTTGATAGCAACCGGACTGGTAATATCATTTCCCAGTACCAGGTCTAAGTCAGCCTCAATTAACTGTCCGGCTTCTACTTTTTCAAGACCGGCATGTGCTGCCAGTATCTTTTGGGTCATTGTCATTCCCATGGTAATATTCCTCCTTATTTTTATGCTGGTCGGCTAATTTATCTTGCTGATTATCTCCTTTAGCGACCTGCTTACAATATATTCATAAATCTCAGCCATTTCCTCCGGCGAAATAATCATTCCACTTCGAATCCATTTCATCATAACAAAAGTCATAGACTGGGCATAGTATTCTGCAATTAGTTCTGGCGTAATCCAGGCATGCTGGAAATTTCTTTCTTTTATAAGGCTGCTGATGCCAGTACACAGAATTTCTTTAATACAATTATTTACGATACTTTCAAAAGAATTCTGACCTTCCATTCTTGCTGCATGAATACAGAATTCCTTCATATCCAATGCCGTGTTAAAAAGTAACAGCAAGGCTTCGTTAAAAAGCCCATCCTGTATCAGCGGTTCCATCGGTTCTACCAGTTCTGTCCGGATAATCCATTCCAACAGTTCATATTTATCCTGAAAATGGTTATAAAAGGTAGGTCGGATGACACCTGCCAAATCGGTAATTTCTTTGATTGTTATTTTTTCAATGGGGGTTTTAACAACCATTTTTTTGAAACTCTCTGCTAATAAATAGTCTAGTCTGGTTCTATGCTGCATACACACTCCATTTGATTTTGGGTATCTTCCAACAGGGCATAAACTTTTACAAAATCAGCACCACCCGGAGTCCCGGATGATGCTGTATTGTATGTACTCCACTGTATTTTATAGATACTGTATTAGTTATTAATCAGTTTATCTTCACCATTCCAGCTATAAAGTTTTCTGATTTCCTCCCCAACAAGCTCCGATGGATGTTCAGCAGCTAACTTTCGCATAGCCTTGAAGTGAACCTGAGAACCTGCAGAAGACATATCCAATAAGAATTCTTTTGCAAAAGTACCATCCTGAATGTCGGACAGAATCTTCTTCATCGCTTTCTTGGTATCTTCTGTGATAATCTTTGGTCCTGTGATATAATCACCATACTCTGCTGTGTTAGAGATAGAATATCTCATTCCGGCGAAACCGGACTGATAAATTAAATCAACAATCAGTTTCATTTCATGAATACATTCAAAGTATGCATTTCTTGGGTCATATCCTGCTTCTACTAAGGTCTCGAAACCTGCCTGCATTAATGCGCAGACACCACCACATAATACAGCCTGCTCACCGAAGAGGTCTGTTTCTGTCTCTGTTCTGAAAGTTGTCTCCAGAACACCAGCTCTTGCACCACCGATAGCAAGTGCATAAGCCAGTGCGATATCCTGTGCCTTACCGGTAGCATCCTGATGTACGGCAACCAGACAAGGAACACCTTTACCAGCCTGATACTCGCTTCTTACTGTATGACCCGGTCCTTTCGGAGCGATCATGGTAACGTCTACATCCTTAGGTGGAACGATACATCCGAAATGAATGTTGAAACCATGAGCAAACATTAACATATTTCCTGCCTCTAAGTTTGGCTCAATATCTTTTTTGTACATTGCTGCCTGTAACTCATCATTAATCAGAATCATGATGATATCTGCTTTCTTAGCAGCTTCTGCTGCTGTATATACCTCGAAGCCCTGTGCTTCTGCTTTTGCCCAGGATTTAGAGCCTTCATACAGACCAATAATAACATGACAACCTGATTCTTTTGCGTTTAATGCGTGTGCATGTCCCTGGCTGCCATAGCCGATTACTGCGATTGTCTTACCATCTAATAAAGATAAGTTACAATCTTCCTGGTAAAAAATCTTTGCCATTTTTTTCTCCTCCAAATTTCTATTAGTTTATATAAGGAAAGGGTACCTGCCCTTCACTTACGGTAAATAGGTAACATTCTCTATGCCACGTCCAAGTCCGGCAATACCTGTTCTTGCCAGCTCTAAGATTTCATATCCGTCTAACAGACTGATAAAGGCCTCAATCTTGTCCTGATTTCCCGTCAACTCTATAATAAGACTTTCTGGGGAAACGTCAATAATTTTTGCACGGAAAATATCTGCAACGGCAATTACACCCTGCCTCTGTGCCGCAGATGCCTTTACCTTAATCATGGCAAGTTCTCTGTATACGCTCTCAGAGGGTTTCAATTCCTTAATATCCCTGACATCAATCAGTTTGGCAACCTGTTTCTCTATCTGGTCTAATATCTCGTCATCCCCGGAAGTCACAATGGTAATCCTGGTATAACGGGCATCGGCTGTCACACCTGCTGTTATGCTGTCGATATTGTAACCACGTCTGGAAAATAAGCCTGCAATCCGGCTTAATACACCAGAGGTATTATCTACCAATAACTGAAATACTTTCTTCTGCATAAAACTGCCTTTCCGCATCTGACATTCCAGTGTCACACGCTGTCAAATATTGTATCAATATAAAGGTAAAAAGTCAACACTCACACTTTATTCTGATAAAGTTAATTGTTATCAGTTTCCATACATTTCTGCAGTGCCAAGGTTCCGGTTCTGGCTACTTCCACGATACTGATTGACTGTAACATACTGATAAGAAGGTTCGTTTTCTCTGGTACATCACAAATCTGGATAATCATCATGTTTTTAGACATATCTACGATGGAAGCTTTCATAATCTCACAGGTTTCCATGATATCCCTACGGTTCCCTTTGTTGTATTTTACCTTTACCAGCATCAGCTCCCGGCTGACACTGGCTGCTTCATCAAAGGTCTTTACCTTGATGACATCCAGCTTTTTATTTAACTGTTTCTCTATCTGTTCGATGGTTCTTTGGTCACCACTGCTGACAATCGTCATACAGGAGGTTCCTGGTACATCAGTTTCTCCAACGGCAAGACTGTCGATATTAAAGCATCTTCTGGAGAAAAGACCTGCTACCTTGCATAATACACCAGACCTGTTTTCTACCAATACGGAATATATTTTCTTCATCTCTCTTTTCCTTTCTGCTTTTTCGTCTTATTTTACCAAATCCATCGGATCTATCAGACATTCCAGCAAAACAGATTCGTCTTTTGCCAAAAATTCCTGAATTACCTCTTCTGCCAGCTCCATATTGGCAAGACGCATAAATTTCATGTTATAAGCAGAGGATAGCTTTTCTAAATCCGGGCTGCCAGACAAATCCACCACCGAATAGTTATCTTTATAGGTATAATGCTGATACTCTCTTACCATGCCAAGATAATTGTTCTTTAACACAATGATTTTCACAGGCACGTCATACTGACGCATAGTGGCTAACTCCATCATAGACATCTGGAAAGAACCGTCCCCACAGACCGCAACAACCTGTTTTTCCGGCTGGGCTAACTTGGCTCCCATTGCCGCCGGAATGGAATATCCCATCGTACCCATACCGCCGGTAGTCAGGAACCTGCCATTCTTGACAATATGATAGTTACAGGACCATATCTGGTTCTGTCCTACATCTGCCACATAAACTGCATCCGCTTCCATCACTTCAGAAAGTCTGGTAATGAAAGCTGCCGGATCCACATAATCAGGATTTGGTTTCCGGATACGTGACATCGTGTTACGGTAACTATCTAATGTCTGAATCCATTCTTCATGCTCGCAGGTAAATTCTTCCTTGGCAAAATCAGCAAAAATATGTCTGGCATCACCTACCAGCGGAATTGCCGGACCAACATTTTTACCAATTTCAGCCGGGTCTACATCGATATGTACAAGGATTTTATTCTCGGTAATTAAATCCGGCTGGCTGACAGCACGATCTGCTACTCTGGCACCGACCATAATCAGTAAATCCGATTCGTTCATGGCACGGTTGGCATAAAGATTTCCATTATTTCCAACCATACCATAATACATGGGATGTTTGGTAGGCATAACACCAATTCCCATCATGGTAGATACGACAGGTATCTGGTATTTCTCAGAAAAGGTTCTCAGTTCGTCTTCTGCTCCACTTAACAGGACACCACCCCCGGCACAGATAATGGGGCGCTTTGCACGTGCCAGTTCTTTTACTACCTTTTTAATCTGTACGGCATGTCCTTTGATGGTAGGCTTATAGGTACGCATATTAACTTCTTCCGGATATTTAAAGCGGGAAATAACCGCATTTTGGACATCTATCGGAATGTCGATTAAAACAGGACCCTTTCTTCCGGAATTGGCAATGTAGAAGGCCTCCTTAAAAATTCTTGGTATATCATTTACATCTCTTACCAGATAACTGTACTTGACAAAAGATTCTACGGCACCAGTAATATCAGCTTCCTGGAATACATCTGAACCTAACAGCTCGCTGTTTACCTGGCCGGTAATACACACTAATGGAATACTGTCTGCAAAAGCAGTTGCAATACCTGTAATCACATTGGTAGCACCAGGACCTGAAGTAACTGCGCATACGCCTACTTTATTACTTACTCTTGCCAGACCGCTGGCTGCATGTGCCGCATTCTGTTCCGTACGAATCAAAATGGTCTTGATATCTGTTTCCAAGATACTGTTAAAAAAAGGACAAATGGCAACGCCCGGATAACCGAACACGTACTCTACGCCTTCCGCCTGAAGACATTTTACCATTGCATCTGCACCTAACATACCCATAATCTCCCTTCGTTTCTCTATCCCTTATTGTTTTGTCTTATTTCCAACGATTCATCAGGTTTGCAAAAGGTCCTACGGCATCCTGTAAATCCTGAATCGCCTTGTTTAATCCCTCAAAGTCAATATTGCTGATATCTTGTGCAGCATCGGTAAGGGTCTGTGCATTTTCGATGATGAAATCATTCAGCCCCTCGCTGACAGAGGTCACTTCATTACTCATGGCAGAAATGTCCTGCAATACCAAATCGGCAGATTCCAGAATTCCACCGGCATCTGTTACCAGTTGGTTTGTCTGGGACAATACTCTGGATGCTTTTGGCACCAACACCATGGCAGTAATCAGTACAACCAGGAAAAGCCCCAATGCTGCACCGGCAAGAATTCTGGTATAAAATAACTGTTTCGTAGTCTTTTCTAACAGCTTTGTCAGCATCTGTTCGGTAGATTCCTGTTCTGCCACAGTTGTAACAATCTGTTCCTGTTCTGTATCTTTTTGTGCTTCCTGTCCAAACATTATGAAAACTCCTTTTTCTTTCTGGTGATCTATTCTGCAATATGTAGCAGTTTCTTCGTTACTTTTACTGCATCTGCAGCATCTTTGGAATAACCATCTGCGCCAATTTCATCTGCATATTCCTGGGTAATAACGGCACCTCCGATGATGATTTTAGCATTTACATCTTTTTCTTTCGCATATTGGATAACATGCTTCATCTGCTGCATGGTCGTGGTCATCAGCGCAGACAGTGCAATTACCTGGGCATGATGTTCTTTTGCTGCTTCAATAATCTTTTCTTTAGGAACATCTTTTCCTAAATCAATTACCTGAAAACCATAGTTTTTTAGCATCAACGCCACCAGATTCTTACCAATATCATGAATATCTCCTTCTACGGTAGCAATGACTACAGTAGGCATGTTTTTTCCACTGTTACCCTGTGCCAGAAGTGGTTCCAGATATTCGATAGACAGCTTCATGGCTTCTGCACTGGCGATAAGCTGCGGCAGAAAATATTTTCCCTTGTCAAATAATTCACCAACATCATTGATTGCCTTCAGTAACACCTGATCCAACAGTTCCTTGGCCTCATGTCCCTCAGCCAGAGCTTGTTTTGTATCTTCTACAATACTTTTTCCATTGCCCTTCATGACATCAGCATATACCTTGTCTAAAATAGTTCCCTGGTTGGAAGCTGTCTCTTTTCTCATACCATGAATCGGAATTCCGGTGTTTGCCGCAGGGCTTTCTCCCAGAGCCTCCCGCTTTGCCTTAACTGCATCCATCAACTGAATATAGCGAATATCAGCCCCTTCTTTATTGAGCAGCAAATCGGACGCATAAGCGCAACTGACTAGCAGCTCCTGGGAAGGATTGGCAATGGCCATGGTAAGACCTGCCTGGATCGCCATCGTCAAAAAGGTAGTGTTAACAAAGCTTCTTTCTGGCAGTCCGAAGGAAATATTGGAAAGCCCACAGATAGTAGCCAGTCCATTTTCCTTACAGTACCGGATGGTTTCCAGTGTTTCAATTGCTGCCTTTTTATTGGCACCAACAGTGGCGACCAACCCATCTACTATAATATCTTCTTTGCGCATGCCAAGTTCCAGTGCACGCGCTTCCATGGTCTTAATAATCGTAATCTTCTCTTCCAGGCTTTTGGGCAGTCCTTCATCCGAAAGAGGCAGCAAAATAAACATAGCACCATATTTCTTTGCAATGGGTAGCAAAGCCTCAAATTTTGCGGTCTCGTAAGAAATAGAGTTAATAAGTGCCCTGCCTGGATAACGACGTAATGCTGCTTCCAACACCTCCACATAACTGGAATCCAGGGAAAGAGGCAGACTCGTAATGCCAGTTACGGTTTCGATAGCATTTAACATCAGTTCTTTTTCATCCACGCCACTCATACCCATATTGACATCCAGAATACCGGCACCACAGGCTTCCTGGGATTCAGCGAAGTCGGCAACCATTTCCATGGAACCTTCCCGTAACTGCGCCTGCAGCTTTTTCTTACCGGTAGGATTAATTCGTTCTCCGACAATAATAAAATTGTCATCCAATCCAAAGGAAATCGTCTGACGTTCACTGGTTAACAGTCTTCTGGCTGATGGCTGTCTGTGAATAATGGGCAGAGTTCCTGTCGTTTCTTTTAACATACGGATATATTCCGGTGTGGTGCCACAGCAGCCACCCAGAATCGAAGCCCCTGCTTCTACCAGTTCTTTCATACTGGCCGCAAATTCAGGTGCTTCCATATCGTATATTGTATTGCCTGCCTCATCTAAGGAAGGCAGACCCGCATTGGGCTTCGCAATAATCGGTACGGTTGTAACAGCAGCCATCTGCCGGATGATTTCCGTCATCTTATCCGGACCAGTAGAACAGTTGGTTCCAATGGCAGCAGCCCCAAGACTTTCCAGCACAACGGCTGCGGTCTGGGCATCGGTTCCATAGAGCGTCCTGCCATCGGATTCAAAAGTCATGGTAGCCATAATCGCAAGGTTGCTGACCTCTTTGGCCGCAATAATGGCAGCTCTGGTTTCCTGCAGGCTCATCATGGTTTCGACTACCAATAAATCCACCCCGGCTTCCTCCAGATAACCAATCTGCTCTTTATAGATATCCACCAGTTCTTCAAAGTCCAGAGTTCCCATGGGTGCCAGTTGCTCTCCGGTCATGGTAATATCCCCGGCTACCAGGGCGCGGTCTTTCGCAGCTTCTTTTGAAATTGCTACCAGGTCATGGTTCATCTGTCTGATTTGGTCTTCCAGACCATACTCTTTTAATTTAATGCGGTTTGCCGTAAAAGTCGGTGCATATACAATATGACTGCCGGCGTCAACAAATTCTTTCTGTAAATCAAGCAGCACCTGGGCATTGTCTAAAATCCATTTTTCAGGGCATACCCCTGTGGGCATTCCTTTTTTCTGTAAGTTTGAGCCTGTGGCACCATCCAAAAAAATAGGATGTTCTTTTATAAGTGCCTGAAATTCCTGTTTATTCATTTACCTGGGTACTCTCCTGTGTCATCTCTTCTGTCGGTTCTTCATAGAAGACGGTATCGTCTGTATCAAAATTATCTGTCGTACCAGTCTCTGGTTCTGTCACAGTATCTTCGGATGAAGTATCCTCTTCTGTCTGATTCAGATAGCCACCACCTAAAATACTGTTTTCTTCGGTATAGGTAACACCTTCCCCTTCTGGTATTTCCCCATGCAGAATCGTAATAATATACTGGATTCGTATATTGGCTCTGTCATAATATTCTTTGGCAGCCTGTGCTACCGCTTCATCAAAGATATCTCCTTCATACGCCTGATGGTAAAGCGCAACAGCCTGTTTCATATTCTCATCCGCTTCATCGGCAAGGTCTTCTACCGCCGAAAACTGACTGGGCACTTCTAATTGTGCCATCCAGGCAATTTCTTCTTCCACTTTATCCAGATAATCCAGAATCCGATTCGTAGCATCTTCCGCAGAGGCATCAATGGAATTCATACCATCATTATACATGGAAATCTGTTCAAAAAAGGTTGTCATATCCGCCTGATATTGCTCCAGTGCCTGATTCTTTCCGCATCCCACCAGCATGACGATACAAAAAGCCGCGCCTAAAACAGCCCTTATTCTATTATTCAAAGTAATATCCTCCAAAACGTTTTATTAAAAGCCACATCTTTCGATATGGCTTTTTCTCTCAATATATAGTATTGAAATACTATTTCGTACCAAAGATTCTGTCTCCGGCATCGCCAAGTCCTGGGCAGATATAAGCATGCTCATTCAGGCAACGGTCTAAGTGTCCTACATAAATCTGAATATCAGGATGGTCTTTATGCAGACGTTCCAGACCTTCCGGTGCAGCAATGATACACATGAATTTAATCCGTTTTCCCCCATGCTGTTTGATGAAATCAACAGCTTCAGAACCAGAACCACCAGTTGCCAGCATCGGGTCAACTACGACTATGGTTCTCTGGTCAATGGGCTCAGGAAGTTTACAGTAATATTCATGAGGTTCATGGGTTTCAGGATCTCTGTATAGTCCGATATGACCTACCTTCGCGCTGGGAACCAGTGCAAGAATTCCATTTACCATACCAAGACCTGCTCTTAAAATCGGAACAACTGCTAACTTCTTGCCAGCAATCTTTGGAGTCATGCATGTTTCAATTGGTGTCTGGACTTCCACATCTTCTAATGGCAAGTCTCTCAATGCCTCATATCCCATCAGAGTTGCTATTTCTTCAATACAGTTTCTGAATTCATTGGTACCTGTGTTTTTATCTCTGATTTGAGAAATCTTGTGCTGAATTAACGGGTGCTCCATAATCATTACATTTTCCATCTTATATCCTCTTTCTCCTTCATTATGATTTACTTGTTTTTCTATTTTTTTAATAATTCTTGAAAGGATAGCAAAATAACTTCTATATAGAATCTTAATAAGGAATGTGTGTCAAGTCAATCTTTTTCTTCGTAAAGAAGTTTAGAATTACCTGATAATTCAGTTGCAAAATAATGTCTTTGTCTTTATAATTTTTTTAGGTTTATGAAATCAAAAGAAGGAGGAGATTTACATGAGTGAAAAACGCGAAGCAATTCGTGATGCCAAAACACTTGGCACACCCAAAATGCTGTTGTTAGGTTTACAGCACATGTTTGCCATGTTTGGTGCAACTATCCTGGTTCCAATACTGGTTAACAATTATTTCAACGGAGAGGGCTTATCCATTCAGGTTACACTCTTTTTTGCCGGCATCGGTACATTATTCTTCCATGTCTGTTCTAAAATGAAAGTTCCTGCATTCCTGGGTTCTTCTTTCGCATTTCTGGGAGGCTTTTCCACAGTTGCCAATCTGGATACGGGTATTTTTGCAGATATGACTTATGGCGAGAAGCTGCCTTATGCCTGTGGTGGTATCGTTGTGGCTGGTCTTCTTTATCTGGTACTTGCACTGATCATCAAATTAGTTGGTGTAAAACGCGTTATGAAGTTCTTACCACCTGTTGTAACTGGTCCTATCATTATCTGTATTGGTTTGAGTCTTGCTCCATCCGCAGTCAGCAACGCTTCTGCGAACTGGTTCCTGGCACTGGTTGCCCTGGCTGTTATTATTATCTTTAATATTTGGGGTAAAGGAATGTGGAAGATTATCCCCATCCTGTTAGGTGTTGTTATCTCTTATGCAGTTGCAATTGTTATGAATGTACTGGGATTTACCAATGCAGACGGCAGTGCCATCCTGGACTTCTCCAGCGTATCTGCTTCTGCTGTTATCGGTCTGCCGCCATTCCAGTTATGTAAGTTTAATATTACAACAGTTCTGGTTATGGCACCTATCGCCCTGGCAACCATGATGGAACATATTGGGGATATGTCAGCTATCTCTGCTACCGTTGGAGAGAACTATCTGGAGAATCCCGGTCTTCACAGAACACTGATTGGTGATGGTCTTGCGACTTCCCTTTCTGCACTTTTCGGCGGTCCTGCCAACACAACTTATGGAGAAAATACCGGGGTACTGGAATTAAGCCATGTATACGATCCAAAGGTAATAAGACTCGCTGCAATTTATGCTGTTATCTTAAGTTTTATTCCTAAGATGTCTGCGATTATCGGTTCTATGCCAACTGCCATTATTGGTGGTGTCAGCTTCATCCTGTATGGTATGATTTCCGCTATCGGTGTCAGAAATGTAGTAGAAAACAAAGTAGATTTTACCAAATCCAGAAACCTGATTATTGCGGCTGTCATTCTGGTATGTGGTCTTGGATTTTCCAATGGTCTTACCTTTACCATCGCAGGAACATCTATTACCTTAACTTCTCTTGCTATCGCTGCTTTATCCGGTATTATCTTAAATGCCATCTTACCGGGTAATGATTACGATTTTGGTAAAAATCCTAGCGGTGATATCAATCGTGGTGTCAGCTTTAATCCACAGCATGAGCATGAAGAAGCCTAAATCATTCCGTTAGCTGCAAAAAATTTCCAGGCTCGATACAGAGCAGGAAATAAAAACCATGAAAATATAAAAGAAGAAAAGAAGGAGCACGAATGTGACTCCTTCTTTTTCTATGTTATTTCGTATGTTAAACACTTCTGCTATCTGGTCTTTGGAACACAGGTTGTGCTTAGAGTTCAATTTCGCAGTCAGGCTCTACTTTTCTGCAAGCTTTTAATACCTGTTTCATAACAGCTTTCTCATCAGCACCTTCTGCAAATTCTACTTTCATTTTCTGTGTCATGAAGCTTACTGTTGCTTCTGAAACACCTTCTGTCTTCTTTGCAGCTTCCTGCATTTTCTCTGCACAGTTAGCACAGTCTACTTCAATTTTGTAAGTTTTGGTCATGGCGGTTCTCTCCTTATTCTTTTACTATTCTTCTACATGCTCCATTCCCATGCTGATAATGGCACGCACATGCTCATCATCCAGCGAATAAAAAATGGACTTACCCTCTCTTCTGAATTTTACAAGTTTTGAGGTTTTTAAGATTCTGAGCTGATGACTGACAGATGACTGGCTTAAGTTCAAAAGCTTTGCAATATCATTCACACACAGTTCTGTCTCAAACATGGAATATAAGATTTTGATTCTGGTAGAATCTCCGAATACCTTAAACAGTTCTGCCAGGTCGTATAAAATCTCATCATCAGGCTGTTGGTCTGAAAGTCGCTCCACAATATCAATGCTGTCGGTTGTTTCTGCTTTTACTGCCATAAATCTTCTGTCACCTGCTTTCCTTATATTTTAACACATGTTCATCTGTTCATATGTATGATAGTATATTTTTACCGCTCTGTCAACTATCTAATCTGACCATTTCCAATAATATTATATTTATATGTGGTAAGCTCCTTTAAACCCATCGGTCCTCTGGCATGAAGTTTCTGGGTACTGATACCGATTTCCGCACCAAAGCCAAATTCAAAACCATCCGTAAAACGGGTGGAAGCATTGACATAAACACAGGCAGAATCCACGCCCTGTAAGAATTGTTTCGCATGTTCGTCATTCTCTGTTATAATGGCATCGGAATGTCTGGTATTATAACGGTTGATATGGTCGATAGCTTCTTTGGTAGAAGCAACGGTTTTCATGGATACGATATAATCCAGATATTCCGTTCCGTAATCTTCTTCCGTAGCAGGAACTGCCCCCGGAATCTGTTCTACGACCTTTTCATCGCCCCGGATTTCCACCTTTTTCTCCTGTAAGGCTTTCCCAAGCATAGGCAGGAAACTATCCGCGATTTTTTCATGTACTAACAATGATTCACAGGCATTGCACACACCGATTCTCTGCGTCTTAGCATTGATAATAATTGGAATTGCCTTCTGCAAATCAGCATCCTCATCCACGTAAATGTGACAGTTTCCGGTTCCGGTTTCAATCACGGGAATGGTACTGTTTTCCACAACAGCACGAATCAGTCCTGCCCCACCACGTGGAATCAGTAAGTCCACATACTGTTTTAACTTCATAAAGGCAGTGGTAACGCTTCTGTCATTGTTGGTAATCAGTTGCACAGCATCTGGATTGACCTGTTCTTCTTCCAGGGCACCCCGGATAATCCGGGTAATGGCTTCGTTGGAATAAAAGGCGTCTTTCCCCCCTTTTAAAATGACGGCATTTCCGGTTTTAAAGCATAAGCCAAAGGCATCGGCTGTTACATTCGGTCTTGCCTCATAGATAATGCCGATAACACCCATGGGAACTCTTATTTTCCGAATAAGCAGTCCATTGGGACGTTCAAAGGACTCTATCACTTCCCCTAAGGGGTCTGGTAACTGCGCTATCTGTTCCAATCCTTCTGCCATGGCTTCGATTCTTGCATCTGTAAGCTGCAAACGGTCTAACAGGCTTTCTGACATACCACCTTCTTTTGCAATTTCATAATCCTTCTGATTGGCGGTAAGAATCTGTTCCGATGCCGTAACCAATGCTGTAGCTGCCTTTTGCAACACCTGATTCTTTTTCTCGGTGGAAAGATTCTGTAATTCGTATTTTGCCACAACAGCATTCTGTCCTAATGCGTTTAAGTAATCCATCCTTATCATTCCCTTTCTTTTCTTGATAAATACCCCTTAAAATGTACACCCTCTCCCCATATCAGGAGCGATTCCAAATCCGAAAAACCAGACTGGCAGAAAGCATTTTATGATAACCTGTGACAGTCGGATTCCGTAATCAGAAAATCCGGTTGTCTGTCATGGGCTTCCTGTGGAACATTTTCTACAATCTGGCAGTCATAGGCAAGTGCCATGGTGGTCAACAAATCATCTGTATTTGCCGTTACGAAATGCCTGGCAATCCATTTTTCTATCCGTTCCAGATACCGGTCATAAAATCCACCACCATAACCAATCCGGTGATGGTTTCTGTCAAAAACTGCTCCCGGCATCCACATCATAATCTGAGGCAGGCTGCATCCGTTACTGTCGGAATAATCCGATAACCAGTCAAAAAAAGCTTTTTCCGTTGCCGGTTCTAAAATATCCCGGTAGCCGCTTTGTAAATCGTCCAGTGTATGAATCTGGTAAAATTCCATTTCTCTATCCTCTACTCTGGGTGCAAAAACCAGTTTCCCATCAGCAATTGCCTGCTCTATCATCTCTTTTGTTGCCACTTCACTCTGATAATTCACATACGTTAAAATAGCCTGCGCCTGCTGATAGGCTTCTGTTCCATATACCCTAGCGGCAATCTGTCTATGGGCTTTGTCACGTTGCCCCTCGGAAAGACTATTTCTAAGAGAGAGGACCTTTTGGCGAAGTTTCTTCTTTGTCTCCATATTTTTCTCCCAAATCAGTAATGGAACCATCTTTTTCTATAATAGAAATATTGTTAAGCTGTCCTCTTAAATTAGCCCGGACATTAGCAACATAAGCCATTCTTAACTTCTGCTGTTCCTCTTTTTCCAAAGCAGTAAGACCTTCTGCCTGAGATTTATGGTACAGCTCGTTAATTCTGGCAATCATTTCATCTACATTCATATTCTCCTCGTTTCCGCGCATCGCTTGCGCATATCAGGATTCCTGCGTATAACAGAAACCTTTCTTTTTTATGATTTGTGCATCTGCTGCACAAAAAGAGGTAAATTAAAGTTCTCATCCCTGTTAGCCAGAAACATCGTTCCAATTTCCTGTCCATCCAGAATCCGGTGAATTACCTTGATATCTTTACTATTGGCAATTACCATATCGACGCCCATACTGCCAGCAATCATAGCAGCCTGTAACTTGGTGTTCATACCACCGGTTCCTACCTGACTGCCGGTAGAAGCCTTTCCCATATCCAGCAGTTCCTTGGTCAGTTCCGGTACTACGCTGATAAATTCCGCGTCCGGGTTGGTATGGGGGTCATCAGTATACAATCCGTCAATATCTGATAACAGAAGCAACACATCTGCTTCTACCAGAGATGCAACAATAGCGGATAGGGTATCGTTATCACCAATTTCGATTTCGTAAGTAGCAACTGTATCATTTTCATTGACAATAGGAATTACCCCCAGTTTAAAGAGTTCTGCGAAGGTGTTCCGGGCATTGAAACGATTCAGATTGTCTACAATGGTATTTTTGGTCATCAGAATCTGTGCAGCTATCTGATTATATTCTGCAAAGATTTTCTGATAGGTCATCATCAGTCTTGCCTGTCCTACTGCTGCACAGGCCTGTTTTACGGCAATAGGGTTGTCTTTTTTTACATCCTCCATCAGAATTGCCTTTTTTCCCACAGCAATAGCACCAGAGGTAACCAGTACCACATCCTTGCCACGATTTCGCAAATCGCACAGTTCCCGTACCAGGACATCCAGCTTGGTATAGTCCAAGTCTCCTGTTTCTGCATGCTGTAAAGAAGAGGAACCTATTTTAATGACAATTCGCTGCTTATCCTTCAATATATCTCTTACTGCTGACATTATCCTATCTCCCTGTTTTCTATGATTTTATTTCCGGCTTATGGATTTGCGTTGTCGTATTTTTCCTGCTTTCCAGGATATCCATAAGCTGCTATTTTTTCTGCTACCAAAATACCATCCATAGCCGCGGAAGTAATACCGCCTGCATAGCCAGCTCCCTCCCCACAAGGATAAAGTCCCCGGATAACAGACTGACCAGATTCATCTCTGGCAATTCTGACTGGGGATGAGGTACGGCTTTCTACACCGGATAAAAAAGCACCACTGTCGGCAAAACCAGGTAACGTATGACCAATCTGGTCAATACCCTCCACCAATGCTTTCCCCAGATTATTGGGTAGAATTTCATGTACGGGTGCCATACAGTAAGCACCTTTGATGGCCGGTCGAAAATCCGGATACTTCTGCTGAATGATTGAATCCGATTCTTCCTGTCCTGTAAGAGCCTTTTTATAAGCCCCATAGGTTTCTACCGGAACAGCACCTTTTCCTATGCGGTAAGCCGTTTCTTCTAATTTTCGCTGAAATGCAATTCCTGCCAGTGGATGGTTACTGCCATAATCCTGTGGAGTTATAGTCACTATCATGGCACTATTACTGTTTTTACCATTTCTGCCACTGTAACTCATTCCGTTTACCGCCGTCCGGCCGGGTTCTGATGAAGCATTTACCACATACCCCCCAGGACACATACAGAAAGAATACACGCCCCGTCCCGATGCGGTCTGTGTAGTTACCTTATAGCTTGCTGTTGGCAGTTTGTCAGAGTCTTCCATACCATACTGTAACTGATTGATTAATTTCCTGGGGTGTTCCATACGAAGTCCTACGGCAAAGGATTTTGCTTCCATGGGAATTTCCTTTTCATAAAGCATGGAAAAGGTATCCCTGGCACTATGACCAATCGCTAAAATGACAATTTCTGTCTTCAGTTCTTCCGTATCATTGATACAGACTGCTTTTATTTGATTATTTTCTATCCGTAAATCGGTTACTTTCGCACCAAACCGTACTTCTCCGCCCCATTCTATAATCTGTTCCCGGATATTCTTTACAACCGATAACAAAATATCGGTTCCAATGTGAGGCTTCGCTTCATAAAGAATCTGCCCAGGTGCGCCTGCCTGATGGAAGATGCGCAGGACTTCCTTTCCTCTTCCATATTTATCCTTGATAAGGGTATTTAATTTTCCGTCGGAAAAAGTACCGGCGCCGCCTTCCCCAAACTGGACATTGGAATCCGGGGCTAAGACACCTTCCTGCCAGAACTTTTCTACATCCCTGGCACGTTCTTCCACCGGCTTTCCCCTTTCTAACAGAATCGGTTTAAAACCATGCTTTGCCAGCTGATACCCACAAAAAAGTCCGGCCGGTCCGGTTCCGATAATGACCGGACGGAAGTTTAAGGGAACCGTTCCAGTCATAGGAAAAGTATATGGTTTCTCTGTAACCGGCTGTACCTGGTTATTTTTACAGTGACGTAATACCTTTTCCTGATCTTTTACTGTCACATCAACCGTATAGATAATCATAATATCAGGCTTTTTTCTGGCATCAATAGACTTTTTCACCCATTGTAAATCTATTATCTGTTTTCGTTCCAGCCGAAGGATTTTCGCAGCCTTGCGGTAAACATCTTCTTCCGTATGCATAAGGGGCATCTTTATCTGATTTATGCGTATCATTGAAATCTCCATTTTTGTTTTTAGACAATGTTGCGGGATTTTTAAGCTCTGGCAGCTGTCTTGCCGGCGATGGTTCCGCTGGTCCATGCCCATTGCAGGTTATACCCACCACAGATGCCATCGATGTCAATTATCTCTCCTGCAAAATAAAGACCTGGTACAAGAATGGATTCCAGCCCTGCAGAGAGCTCTCCTGCCGGAATCCCCCCGGCACAAATCTGTGCTTGTTCAAAGGAATTCGTCCCTACAACTTCTACCGGAAAACTGCGGTACAGTTCTTCTAACTTCCGTCGTTTTTCTAAAGGAATGGATGCTGCTGTTTCTTTTGGGGAGATATCTGCCATCTTTAACAGCATCATTGTTATCTTTTTATTTACAATCCCCGTAGAGAAAAGTTCCATATTCTGGTCTGCCTGTCTTCTCCAGCGTTGCTGCCAGAATAATTCATATTCATTATCTGTAGCATCCGGCAAAAAAGCAATCTCGACTACAGTACATTTTTTCTGCTCCAGTCCATAAGCAGCTTCCCTGCTTATCTGAAAAACAGGAATACCGGAAATGCCATAGTCAGTCAGTTGCAGTTCGCCCTTGTCATAACCACGTTTCTTACCATCTATCCATAACGTAACCCCGGCATCACACCGGACACCAGAAATACTTTTCCAAAAGTCCCCCTTACAGCGAAGTGCCATAAGAGCGGGAACCGGTTTGATAATATGATGCCCCAGTTTTTTTGCCAGCCGGAATCCCATGCCATCGGAACCGGTTTTCGGGGCTGCCTTTCCACCGCAGCACAAAATAACTGCATCAAAAACACCGGCTGTTTTCGTTTCGGCCTGTATGGTAAAGTTCTGCTTTTTATGATATGTAATATCCGTTACCAGGCAGTCTGTACAGACGCAAATCCCAAGTCTTTCCACTTCAAACCGCAACACATCCAATACCGTTGCTGCCTGCTCACTGGCAGGATAAAGATACCCATTCCTATCCTTTATCCGCATACCCAGTTGTTCAAAAAACTGTTTCGTCTCCGCTACACCAAACTGCGCAAACAAGGATGGTAACAGAGAGACCGCACTGCCATAATAGGCGGTTGCCTCCATCTTTTCGTTGGAAAAGTTACATTTTCCATTACCGGTTGCCAGGATTTTTTTCCCGACTTTCTCATTTCGTTCATATATGGTTACAAGGGCACCTTCTCTGGCTGCCTGAATGGCTGCCATCATGCCGGCAGCACCGCCGCCGATAATCGCCACTTTTTTTCTCATGAAGATAGTTCTCCCGCTTCCTGTTGTTTCTGTTTCCAAAATGTGCCTGCACTCCCACATGCACTCATAGAACCATGATAGCCTTAACTGGAATAAGATTCAAGAAAATTATATAAGTCTTCCTCATTTTCCACATATTTTCCCTGGATAATTTCAGCCTGTAAAGAATCTTGCAGACTGTCCAACAGAATATCTGTATTCAGGTACAGTGTTTTTTTATCTGCCTCATATACTACCACAAAATGGTCTGCTACCATCAGATAAAAAGATTTTGGTTCTTCTTCCTTATAATATTTGCAGATAACAACCCTGTCTTTGGAAAAAGCTGTCAGTTCAATGGTTTCAAAGCCCTTTTCCAATTCTGTAAGTGGTGGATTTTTGTCATAGGCAGTCAGTTCCTTTAACATTTCCTCCCGATTCAGTCCAATATATTTGACAGGAATCACATCTTCTATTTCCTCTACACTTCCCTCTGACAGGTTGATATTCTCTATCAGATAGGTAGTATCAGCTGTGATGACCGGAGTTTCCACTGAGGAGGTTTCTATAATCTGTTCGGTTTGTGTTTCTTCCTGGTGGGCTGCCTTTTCCTGTTCCGGATAACGGTTCGGATAAAAGAACTGTTCTGCGCGGATGGCAGCATAGCCACCGGCTCCCAGCAGAACTCCTGTCAGTACAAGAAAAAGACTGATACGTCTTACTATTTTCATTCTCGAAAAACCTTTCTTAACGAACTTCTATGTAATCAGTATCAGTCAAAAATATTTTTTTATACAAAAAACTTATGTCCTATAATACACCAATGCTTCTGCCTATCAGAGTAAACAGGAAACCAAATGGCATCCTGGATAATTCCCGCTCCCCAATAACCCGAAGTAACATAAGAATTAACAGATAGAAAAACAGACCTAAGAGACAGCTTATTACGCTGGTAAGAAAACCTCCTATAATCCCTAATAATAATTTATTCAATAACATTACAATCAATCCGGAAATGCCGGCTGCTACCGCCACAAAGGCAAAGGAGCCAATCCATTCCTGCTTATAATGGAAAGTTCTACACAAAAGCAGGAAATTAAGCACCGCATAAACCACCATAAACAGAATCAAAGAATAGACAATTCCATCTGCGCCCAACAGTCCTTTCTGTACCAGGAAATAAGCAGATATCACATGAACCACGAAAGCAATCATGGTTGTAAAAAATATCTCTTTTGTCAGCTGCAGTCTGCGCATTAACTGTAAAAACAGGTAGTTAAAAGGAATCAGGACAATTAGTACCGACGCCTTTACCGTCAGTGCGGTTACAAATTCCAGATTTCCTTTAAACAGTACATTGGACAGTGCCTCAGCCAGCACCGTCATATAAATTGCCATAGGAAAAGTTACCAGACTCGCCTTACGGACAGCCTTCCCCAGACGTTCTCTCATAACCCGGTAGTCTTCTTTGTCATAAGAGCTTTTTATCCTCATGGCAGATGTCTGGCTGCCAAGACAGCCCAGGGTCGAACAAAAACCGATAAGAACAACTGTCTTACCATAATAAGCACCCCAGAGTGCAGTCCGCACAGCTCCTCTTTCCGTTTTATTCATGCTATAGTTAAACAGCCGTTGGTCAATAAGCATAAACAGACATAATAGAATCATCAGACACGCTGTGGGAACAGCGCTTCCCCAAAGCAGTCTTTGGATATCTGCCATACTTTCTGTTCGTTTTCCACTGTCCTGAGCCAGCTGTCTTTTCAACGTTCCGGCATAAAGGGCATAGATAACCAGCAGATAAAGCAGGGTAATCAGTTGTGCAAGCATCGTTCCTATCATGGCACCAAGCGCTGCGTAGGCATAGGCGTAAGCTTCCGTCTGCAACAAGGCACTGACTTTTAAACCATAGGTATAAAACAGTTTGCCGATAATCAGAGAACCGATTAACATGGCTATCTTCTCAAGATACTGGGAATGTGCAACCAAAACATTAAAGCCATAACCATGAAAACAGCCCCGGAAGACACCAATCAAAGATGCCAGTACCACAACTGGCCCACAGGCTGCAATCGCCATATCACTTAAAGGTTCCAATACCAGTATCCTGGCAATGGATTTTGCAGCAAAGAAGAGAACTGCCCCTGCCACAAGACTGACAATAAGATTTCCCCAGAAAGCTGCCGAAACAACCTTTTTGGCATTCTTATATTGTTCTCTTTTTACCCGGTAACGAATCAATCCTGTCATGGCATGGGAGATACTGTAAGATGTTAACAGGGTAAGCAGGGTAACTATTTCCAATGCCGGTGCCAGTAAACCGATTCCGGCATCCCCAATCATTCTGCCAAGAGGAATCCGTATCAATAACAGCAGCAGATAGGAATAGATACCTGCCGATGTTACAAGGCTGTTTGTATTAAAAGCTACGCTCTTTGCGCTGCCTGTCCTTCGTTTCTTCATACTTCTGTTATCCTTCCGTTCTTATGAACCTTCTCTTACTCTCTGGTAATACCGAGTTTTCTTAAGATTTCTTCCTGCTTGTTTTCCATCACTGTTGCTTCTTCCGGTACCATGTGGTCGTAACCGCACAGATGAAACATACTGTGGGCTGTCAGGAAAGCAAATTCCCGTAACAGGCTGTGCTCATATTCTTTGGACTGTTCCTGTATCCGGTCTACCGATAAGATAATATCGCCTAACAGAAGTTCTCCGCTGTCCGGGTCAAAACAGTCTGCCTGTGCATCCTCCACATGACTGAAATCGCCTTCCTTCTCAAAAGCAATATTCGGAAAAGAAAGCACATCTGTTTCTTTGTCAATATCCCGATATTCTCTGTTGTAATACCGAATCCCTTCGTTATCGGTCAGAAGCAGGTTTACACTTGTCTCATAAGGACATTTTTCCATTTCCATGACAGCGTCCATAATCTTATCCAGAATGTCCTTCATGTCAAAAGGCAATTCTATTTCCGTTTCATTCTCAACGTAAGAAGTCATAATACAGTTTCTCCTCAATAAATATCTTCTTCATTTCATAGAATTCTTTCAGGGTAATTTCGTTTTCCCATAATTCACTGGTTTCCATTTTCTTCTGAAAAATGGTATCTACAAGCTGCTTATAGTCTACTTCTGCTTTCGGTGTCTTCGCAAACAGATACAGAATAGATGACACAACACAATCAGAAAACAGAACCACAATGGTTTCCTTAGACACAACTTTCTGCTTCTCATCCACATATTCCTGTAACAGTTTCCGGGATTTCGGTGGAAAATTATATTCCTCACAGATGGCAGATACATTTTCCCATGAATTCTCTCCCCGCAGTTTACCAATCCGGTGATAATAGCCACAGGTTTTTACAGCAGCCTCGTCAAGGGACAGTCGTTTGGCAATCCGGTCACTCAGGTAGGCGGTGTGAATGGCATGATAATATTCCTCTTTGGAAAGTTCCTTTAACTGCACTAATAACTGACACTGTGGGTCATTCAATTCCATATATTTATCCCGGTAACGATGTATTACCAGGGAACTGAACAGTTTTAAGATAACCAGTAACAGAATACAGCACAGCATGGCATTGATTGCCGGTATCAGAAACTGGGCAAAGGACAATTTCTCATTGGCAAATAAAATCACATTGGCAGTCAGGCAAAGAACCAGTACCAGCAAAGATAAAACAATAGGAAGTCCTACCTTAAATTCCTCCCGGATGGTACTGAATAATAATGCACCTGCCACCCCAACGATAAAATAAAGCCAGAAAATATTGTAGCTTTCTCCGGCATACTGAATCGTCAGCAAGAGGCAGACACTTCCTGCCATCACACCTGTGATGGTATTGCTAAAAATACTGAGCAAGACGAAAATAACCAGAAATGACCATCCGGTTACCGGCAAAAAAGGATAAAAGATACCTGCTACTAAACACAGCAGAAACAGAATGGTAAATCTACCATATTTTCCCTCATTTTCATAGACAAACAACTGCGTGGTTTCGCAGAATCGATAGGACAAAATCACAATACCACAGCCAGTCATTGTCATAATGACATTTCTCAGTATATTTTCTGTGTTTCCCCGATAAAATACAGTTCCCAGGAAAGCGATAATGCCTGTCCCCAGAAACAGCAGTGTCAGGATAATCCCCTGCTTCCATCCTGCTTTTTTATTTTCTTCCATGTCCATAATTCCTGTTTCTCTGCTTTTGTTCTCCGTGTTTCTTTTCTTTGGATTCAAAATCGTCGTAGGCCTTGACAATCTTCTGTACCAATGGATGTCTTACCACGTCCTTGCTGCTTAATTTGCAAAAGGCAATGTCATCTATCTTTGATAATACCTTCATTGCCACATCCAGACCTGATTTAGCATCCGGGGCAAGATCTTTCTGGGAAGCATCTCCCGTTACGACTACCTTGGAGCCAAAACCAATTCTGGTTAAAAACATTTTCATCTGGGCAGGTGTTGTATTCTGCGCTTCATCCAGAATAATATAAGCATTATCCAAGGTTCGGCCTCGCATATAAGCCAAAGGTGCTACTTCGATTAAGCCCTTTTCCATATTTCTGGCAAAACTTTCTGCCCCCATAATCTGATACAGAGCATCATACAGCGGTCTCAAATAAGGGTCTACCTTGCTCTGCAAATCACCCGGCAGAAACCCTAATTTCTCTCCGGCCTCAATCGCCGGTCTGGTCAGGATAATCCTGCTTACCTCATTGTTTTTAAAAGCGGTAATCGCCATAGCCATGGCAAGATAGGTCTTACCGGTTCCTGCAGGTCCGATACCAAACACAATCATGTGATTGCGGATAGCATCTACATACTGCTTCTGTCCCAGTGTCTTTGGTTTAATCGGTTTACCACTGATGGTATGGCAGATACAGTCAGTATCTATTTGTAAAAGGACATCGTCTTTTTCTTCCTTTGCCATTTCCACCGCGTAATCAATATTCTGTTCTTCCAAAACATTTCCTCTTTCTGAAAGGGTAATCAATTCCCTTATAATTCTGGCAGCGCTGTTGACAGCTTCTTTCTTACCGCTTATTTTAACAGCACCATCCCGGTCTATGATAACAACGCCAAGATTATCCTCTATTTTACGGATATAGGAATCACATTTCCCGAATAAATTCTGCATGTGTTCCATAGGGACATCCATCCTGACTGTAAATTCTTCCATATCCAGTAGCCTTTCTTTATTCTGCCTGCGCATTCTCTGTGTTTTCCGTCTCCGGGATAACCGGAATCTGTTCCACAGCACAGGGCGTTTCTTTTACTGCAGATTCTTCCAGTTTCATTTGGGCATATAAAATCCAATTTTCTTCATTCTTTTCTATTTTAACATTTTTTTGAATAATTTGTACCCCTTTTTCCTCTAAACTTACTATAATTTTACGCCACTCCTCCTGCATGATTTTCATCATTTCATCGTCCTTATAACGCTTCTGTACTATTTCGTATTCCTGAGCGGTTTTTTGTCCGTAATAGAATGGCAGATACAGATGATCCAACAGCCGGCATTGCTTCTTCTCACCACTGATGTCATAGGTCTGATACGGAATCTTTCCCAGCATCAGATTCCACTCCTTTTCTCCGACCCCTAGCAAAAGAATCTTCTTATGATTGCCGGAATATATTTTTTCTTCATAGATAAGGCTTTTCTTAACTATTACCTTATCCTGATACTGCAATGTGATATCTGCATCTGCCTGACAGAACTGGTACTCCCTCACAGTTGTGTCTTCATTATAAACAGGGATTGCTCCGCTAACCAGAATATCTCCTTTTTGTATCATATCGCCCAGGGCAACCTGTGGCACACCGCTCCTGGTAATCATATAAGTGACCATGCCCGCTCTTGTCGCCGTTATATCCGTGCCTTTTTGCGAGATATCTTTTTGTGTATCGTCGTTTTTTGCAGGTGATTCTTCCCCGGTTGTATAGTCCGGCATTTCATTTTCTTTCAGGTAGATAACTAATGTGGTTCCATCCATCTGCACGGAAGTCCAGGTAATGATATCGTAATTTTCTCTAAGAGACTTCTCCAGTTCTTCTATCTGCAAGTCTTTCTGCTTCATGGCAGGATGAACACCCTGTTCCCGCAGATAATCCATCAGCACATCTTCTGTCAGCGTATAATTTCCTTCTATTTTAATATTCCAGATATATCCGGAGGTCAGTATCCAGAACATCATACAGCAAAGTATCCCGGCAACGAAAATCTTTCGTTTCTGTACTTTAGACATAAAAAAAGGAAGTCCACATTTCCGCAGGATGGACACCCTTGTTCCGGTTTTCTTTAACAAAGGCTTTATGGCAAAAAAACCTTTGATGCTGATATTCATAATATCGTAATCTCCATGATTCTCTACATTCCAGACCAGGATATTGTGATTGCCACACAGATTCATCAGACGTTCCGTGGAATACCCCCATACCTTTACGGTTACATATCCTTTTATAAACTGCATCCATTGAAGCATAACAGACTCCTATCAGACATAGCGTACAGCCTCAATGCTGCCACTGATTTTCATATCCTCATTAGTATAATAATCAATGGAAAGTTTTCTCCCTTCAAAACAGATTTTGGAGTTCTTACCCTGCAGTACAATTGACTCCGTGGTATATTCCAAAATCCCTTTATAATTCTCTATAAAGGCCTCCCGGTTTCCAGTCAGGGTAACAATACAGGCTCCCAGCATGGTATCCTTGGGAAGTTTTAAGGAATCTACAAAGAGTTCCTTTGATTCTGCTATAATCGATGACGCTTTTCTTCCATTCTTTTTCATAGTTTACTATATGACGCAAAAAGGTTTTTCATGCTCTCTCACACGAAAAACCTCTAAAACTTCTTTCAAAATCTACTTTTCTTCCGACTTCACAATTCCTTTCATCAGACTGGTCGGTGCTGGTTTTACAGCACCTATATGATAGGCTTTTAGGAATCGTTCCTTTGCTGCTTCTAATTTTTGGCTGTCGTTAGCATATATGGTTGCCAGGGATTCCCCTTTGCATACAGAATCGCCTACCTTCTTATGCAGTACCAGACCTACGGATAAATCAATAACACTTTCCTTGGTTTCCCTGCCACCGCCTAACAACAGCGAGCAAATTCCGATTTCATTACAGATAATCCGGTTAACATAGCCCTCTTCTTCTGTCCTGATTTCTTCCACAAGAGAAGCTTTCGGCAACAGGCTGGTATCATAAACAGCCTGTTTGTTACCACCCTGGGCTTCTACAAACTCTGCCAGCTTATCCAGTGCCTTGCCATTGGCTATTACTTCTTCCAGACGGCTTCTTGCCTCCTCCAGGGAAGCAGTAACATTACCGGCAAGCAGCATTTGGGAACCAAGCGTCAGACAAAGTTCTCTAAAATCTTCCGGTCCTTCCCCACGTAACGTCGCAATCGCCTCTTCTACTTCCAGGGCATTTCCCACAGCCCTTCCTAATGGCTGGTCCATATCGGAAACAACAGCAATGGTCTTCTTTCCTGCCTTATTGCCAAGGGTTACCATTTCCTTTGCAAGGGCAAAGGCATCTTCTTCCTTCTGCATAAAAGCACCACTTCCGGTCTTTACATCCAGTACAATCGCATCGGCACCGGAGGCAAGTTTCTTACTCATGATGGAACTGGCAATCAAGGACAAATTATCTACGGTAGCCGTAACATCCCGCAAGGCATACAGCTTCTTATCTGCCGGTGCAATATCCAGTGTCTGTCCCATGATGGATATCCCGATATCATTTACCTGTTTTAGGAAATGCTCCTCTGTAATTCCGGTGGTAAAGCCTGGAAAGCTTTCCAGTTTGTCAATGGTGCCGCCGGTATGCCCAAGCCCCCTGCCACTCATTTTAGCAATCTTTACTCCACAGGCTGCTACCATGGGAGTCAGGGCAATGGAAGTCTTGTCTCCCACACCACCAGTAGAATGTTTATCTACCTTCACACCGGAAATAGCAGATAAATCCATCATATCTCCACTATGTGCCATTGCCATGGTCAGGGAAACCGTTTCTTCCGCATTCATGCCGACAAAATAAATTGCCATCATCATAGCAGACATTTGATAATCCGGAATTCTGTCTGCGGTATATTCCTGTACCATATATTCGATTTCTTCTTTGGTCAGGCTTCCACCATTTCGTTTCTTCATAATCAAATCATACATTCGTATCATATGGGTAATCTCCATTTCCGGACGACCTGTTAAAGTTGCCTCTATTTATGATATGGTTCCTGATTGATAATTCGATAGGCTCTGTAAATCTGTTCCAGTAGAACAACCCGCATCAGTTGGTGCGGGAAAGTCATCTTGGAAAAACTGACTGCCAGATTCGCTTGCTTACAAACTTCTTCATGTAATCCCAAAGAGCCACCGATGATAAACTGGATATGGCTGTTTCCCTGGGTACCAAGAGACTCTATTTTCTGTGCAAACCCTTCCGAATCAAACATCTTTCCTGCAATCTCCAGGGTTATGACACAGGCATCTTCTTTAACATATTTCAGAATCCGCTCTGCTTCCTTTTTCCGAATCGCATCCTCCTGTGCCTTACTTGCCCTGTCTGGTGTTTTCTCATCTTCTACCTGAATGATTTCCAGTTTACAGTATCTGCTTAATCGCTTTTCGTATTCTGCAATAGCATCCCGGAAGAATTTTTCTTTTATTTTCCCAACAGTAATGACGGTAATTCTCATTCGCTTTCAAATATCCTCTGATAATATTCATCGATAAAATGCTCTAAAAATGCCTCGTCCAGATTCAGGAATTTGTCACTGATTAACGCCTTCATCTTCTCAGCCCGCTTAAAATACTTCTGTTCCTCCAGAAGTTCTTCTCCTTCAAACAGTCCCTCATCTATTTTCTCTTTGCTCAGGTTTGTCTCACACCACTTGGTCATTTCACTTAAAAGGGAATTCTCTGTTTTGGCTTTCACAAGCAGTATCCTGGAGGTGCGCATGGACACAAAGCCGAAGACAATAAAAAGGATAAACATGGCTCCCATAACACCACAGACCAGATATTTAGTCATTCCTGCATTCTGGTAAACCGGAAGTACCCCAAGAAAGACCAAAACATCCAATACAAAGCCAATTCCGCCAACTACCAGCAAAGTATAAGCAGAAGAGCGGTTATCTTCCGCCTTTGTGGCACTGTCCTGATAAGCGTGATAACTTTTTCTCTCATCGTTTTCTGCTGTAGTATTCCCCTTGGCAGGCTTGTTCTCTAATATCGTTGTTTCTGTCCGGGCTGTTTCTGCATCTTCTGTTGCAGCAATGGTTTCGGAATTGTTTTTCTCCGTCTGGGTATAGGCTTCTTCCGCTTCTGTTTCCTGGCTTAACTCCTGTTGAAGGAAAACTTGTGTCGCCTTCACTGCAGCTTTCATATCCTCAGCTGCTGCACAGAGCTGATATGTATTTTCTGTCTCATCAAACTGAAGCTCTGTTTCTATCTTTTCATAGGCAAGAAAGCCTTGCAGGCGTTCCATTTTATCCTTTTCCCCAAAAATAAAAGCCTGTTTGGGAATATCTTCCAGCCGCTCAACAAGTTCTATTTTACATTCTGCACAGATGGTAATGCCATCTCTGTATTCATTTCTGCACTTCGGACACCATGGCATAATAACAGTCACACTCCTTTTTTCTATTGGAATTCTTGTCTAAAAATTCCATAACGTGTTTCTATTTTATAATTATTTTGTATGATTTGCAATATAAATCCACACACAAAATTACAGTTTGAGCAAGTGCCCAAACTGTAATCACTATTTTTTCGTCATATTGTAACTACTTATTCTATCTTTAAAAGTTCCCGGATACCCTGATTCTTATTCTGGGATTTATCGATATCCATATAGACAGAAGTATCTTCCGTCTTCTGCCATACAGAACACTCCCCGATAGCACTCATATCTCTCCAGAGGGTAAATACACCATTCTTTGTCATGCCACTCCATTCCTCTACATTTCCTGTATAATCTACCGTATTGGCATACATATCTCCATCGTAGAGGGCATTGGTAAAATTACCAATTACATTCTGCAAAATTCGTTCCCGTACCTTTAACTTGGAAATGTCTACATCGTAATGTTCTGCACCATCTCCGTTTGGTAAATCATTTGCCCACTTGCCAGAATAACTGTGTGCCGTGTATTTTCCATACTGGTTGGCATCATCCTTCTGTCCGATATAAAAGTGAAACCAAGTTCCCTCGCCGCTTCTTACCCCATTCGACCAGCCACCATAATAGTAACTGTTATCCTCATAGATAGCCAGTCCGGTTCCCTCAGGCTGTCCCTGGGCATTTACATCTCCCTGGTAATAATAGCTGTTGCTGTCTTTTAATTCCGCAGACAGCTTCACATATCGCTTTAAATGAGCCAAATCCCAAATGGCTTCCTGATTATTATCTGCAAAATAAGGATAAGCTTCGTTCAAAATGTATTCCTTTGTATAAGAAACATCATTTTCATCTTCCACATCTACCACAATTGCAGTCTTATCTGCATCGTTGGATATTATGGAAGATGTGGTTTCCTCTGCAGCCTCTTGAGGTTCTTCTTCTGCATTGTCAGTAACATTCTCTGTGGCAGGAATGACAATTGCCTGTCCCGAAGCAGCGGCAGAAATCTCATTCTCTTTCTGTTCTTTGGCATAATCTGCTATATCCTGCTGTAATTTTTCAAGACTGGCACCACTGTCTTTCTGTTCACTGTTTTTTGGCATAAAAAACAGTAACACAACAATACAAATTAGCAAAAGAATAATAACACCAATGAGCAAGGGAGTCATATAAGGTTTCTGTAACAATCCTGTTTCTTCCTTGGCATTATCCGGTTCTTCTTCCAAGTTTTCAATATATTCTAAATCCTCTGCACCGGCTTCCATATCTTCATCAGGGAGCTTCTCTTCAACGCCATTTTGGATATCCGTTCTCCAGTTCTTCCTGTCTTTGTTATTGCCTTCTAACAAATTCATAATGACGCACCGCCTTTCTGTTCTTTCATGGAAATCACTCTATAATGCGATTATATACGTTATTCCTTAAAGATGTCAGGTATAAATTCTTAATTTTTTCCTAAATTTAAAGAGCCTGCCAACATAGCGTCAGACAGGCTCTTGTAATCAATTCTTTCTTATTTGGAAAGATATTCGTCAATCCCCTTTGCTGCAGCTTTACCGGCACCCATTGCCAGAATAACGGTTGCTGCACCTGTTACGGCATCTCCCCCGGCATAAACACCCTCTTTGGTTGTTTTACCGAACTCTTCTTCTGCCACAATGCACTTGCGGTTATTTACTTCCAGTCCCTTTGTGGTAGAAGAAATCAGCGGATTCGGAGAAGTTCCAAGAGACATAATAACAGTGTCTACGTCCATTATGAACTCAGAACCGGCTACCTCTACCGGTCTTCTTCTTCCGGATGCATCCGGTTCACCTAATTCCATACGGATACATTTGATACCGGAAACCCACCCGTTTTCATCCGACAGAATTTCTACCGGGTTGGTTAGAAGGTCAAAGATGATACCTTCTTCCTTTGCGTGATGTACTTCTTCCACACGTGCAGGCAGTTCTTCTTCACTTCTACGATATACGATATGAACCTCCGCGCCAAGACGAAGTGCCGTTCTGGCTGCATCCATGGCTACGTTACCACCACCTACAACAGCTACCTTAGAGCCTCTCATGATTGGCGTATTGGAATTCTCATCAAAAGACTTCATCAGGTTACTTCTAGTCAGATATTCATTGGCAGAGAAAACACCATTTGCCTGCTCACCAGGAATTCCCATAAACTTCGGAAGGCCTGCACCGGAACCAATGAAGACTGCCTCAAAGCCTTCTTCCTCTAAAAGTTCATCAATGGTAACAGACTTACCAACGACTACATTTGTTTCAATCTTAACACCGAGGGATTTTACGTTCTCGATTTCCTTGGCAACAACAGCCTGCTTCGGCAGACGGAACTCAGGGATACCATATACTAAAACGCCGCCTGGCTCATGCAGTGCTTCAAAGATGGTTACGTCATAACCCATTTTCGCAAGGTCACCCGCACAGGTCAGTCCGGATGGACCGGAGCCGATAACAGCTACTTTCTTGCCTTTCTTCTCTTTGGCTCCTTCTGGTTTCACACCATTTTCTCTTGCCCAGTCAGCTACAAAACGCTCTAACTTACCAATAGAAAGTGCTTCTCCCTTGATACCACGGATACATTTTCCTTCACATTGGCTTTCCTGTGGGCATACGCGTCCACAGACTGCCGGAAGAGCTGAAGATTCACTGATAATATGATAAGCAGCTTCTATATCACCTTCTTTAACTTTTTCAATAAAGCCCGGAATATTAATGGATACAGGACATCCTTTTATACACTGCGCATTCTTACAGTTAATGCAACGTGTTGCTTCACACATTGCCTCTTCTTTATTATATCCTAAACACACTTCGTCAAAATTTGTTGCACGTACTTTTGCATCCTGTTCACGGACAGGTACTTTCTTTAATACATCTATTTCCATTAGTCATTACCTCCGCAGTTTCCACAGCCACCATGATGCGTGTCGCCTTCTTTTGCCTTCAGGAATGCTCTTCCCTCTTTGGTTTTATAAATCTGCTGACGCTTCATCGCCTGGTCAAAATCTACTAAGTGACCATCAAATTCCGGTCCGTCAACACAGGCAAATTTTACTTCTCCACCTACTGTAAGACGGCATGCTCCACACATACCAGTTCCATCTACCATGATTGGGTTCATGCTGACAATCGTACGAAGGTCATATTTTTTTGTGGTAAGACATACGAATTTCATCATAATCATCGGTCCGATAGCTACACAGACATCGTATTTCTTTCCTTCTGTTTCAATCAAGTCTTCGATTACTTTGGTAACCATACCACTTCTGCCATAGGAACCATCATCCGTTGTTATGTAAAGATTACCAGCTACCGCTTTCATCTCTTCTTCCATGATGAGAAGTTCTTTTGTCTTGGCACCTACGATAACATCAGCATCAACGCCATGCTCATGTAACCATTTTACTTGTGGATATACAGGTGCTGTACCAAGTCCGCCAGCTACGAAAAGAATTTTCTGTTTTTTCAAGATTTCTATATCTTCTTCGATAAACTCAGAAGGACAACCGAGCGGTCCAACAAAATCATGGAAGCTGTCTCCTGCCTTCAAATGTCTCATCATCTCTGTTGCCGCACCAACAACCTGGAATACAATGGTAATGATTCCCTGTTCTCTGTTATAGTCACAAATAGTAAGCGGAATTCTCTCTCCGTCCTCATCCATTCTGACGATAACAAACTGTCCCGGCTGACAGGACTTAGCAACTCTTGGTGCCTCAACGTCCATGAGGTAGATGTTCGTTGTAAGTTCTTCAGCTTTTAAAATTTTGTACATCGCTACTACTCCTCCTAAACTAATCTATCCCTTAATAATGCATACACATCTTTATTATGATAAAGTAACTTTTCTCATTTTGCAATAGTTTTATATGGGAACTGCCATAAATTCGCCATTTTCATCATATCCAAGCTGTGCCACATCACCGGTATAAACTTCTACCAGAAATACTTTATCCGTTCTGCTAAGCATGCCGGTTCCATCGTCATAATACTCATATATGGTAAAATATTCTCCGTCTTTTCCTACTTTAATTACGGAACTGAATTGATAACTGAAGGTCCCTTTCTGTCTGGTACTGTGTCCGGTAACATCCTCCAGATAACCATTTTCCACCAGACGTGTTACCAGATTGGACACTGCCCGGCTGGTCGGTATAGCACCGACTAATTTGAGCGTGTAGGTACGCATAGTCACTTCACTGGCAATACCTTCTTCACTGATATTTACAAATTTGAAGATGGTTTTGCCAAGAGGCATGGGAATTGGTCCCGTATAAGGCACACTGTCTGCGGTAGGTTCCGATTCATCTGTCGTGTAGAATACTTTACAGCCCTCTGTCCCCTCTACCGCAATCATTGTCGGTTCCTCATATTCGCCGCTATATAACTCCACTTGTGGCGCAGTGGGAATTAACAAATCAATGGTATAATGTTTCGTTACGGCATCACTTTCAATTCCATAATCATTGATAAACATGGCACTGATAGTATACTCTCCTGTTTCCAGGAAAATAGGTGCCGTATAAATCGGACTATTCTTATCCGGCAGTGTTCCGTCCATCGTATAATAAATGGTTCCGGAAGTATTGGAGCTCAATTTCAGTGGAATCACTTCCGCATAAGTCCCTTCTTCATAACTAAAGGATGGCTCCTTTGCCATATATCCCTGAAATATGGTAACAATCTGCTCATAAGGACAGTCTGCCAGTAAGTCATTGATTTTATCATATTGACCATCTTTGGCATAAATGGTAATTACCTTATCATAGGCAGATTCTATCTCTTCATAAGAAGCCGATTCATTTCCGATAACCTGCATCAACACCTGTAAAGCAGCTGTCCTGTCTTCCAACAAATAATAATAATCTGCTTCCGTAAACAAAATCGACGTATCAGAGGGCGATTTCTCATAAGCCTTTTCCAGAAAAGCAATCGCCTTCTCATAATCTTCGTTATCCGCAGCTTCCTTTGCCTGCTGAAGCTGATAATCTGCAGTGGAAATATGATAGCGGTACATACCATAGGAAATCGCTATTATGCAGAACAAAACAATTAGAATTGCCATAACCACAACTCTTTTATAAGCACTTACATGTTCTTCTAAAAAAGGCTCTTCGGGTACGTCTTCCGGCGAATCCCCCTGTTTTGCAGGAATTGATTCTTCCTCAGGGATATCTTCTTCCATCACAACCATGGTGGATAATACTTCCGTTATGCTGTTTTCTATTTCAGGCTCAAAGTCGGGAACCATCTGAATTTCTTTACCACACACTTCGCAAATCAGATGTCCTTCTCCCAACTCATTTCCACAATTTGGGCACTTCATAAACAGCTTCCTCTCTTTTTACTGCAAGCTGACAGACTTCACGCAATTATACATTAGCATGGCAATGGTCATTGGTCCTACGCCGCCTGGTACCGGCGTAATGGCACTACAGACCGGTGCTACATCTTCATAGTCCACATCACCACACAGTTTATTGTTCTCATTGCGATGGATACCAACATCAATAACAACCGCACCCTCTTTGACATATTCTCTCGTAATCATTTTGGGTTTACCGATAGCCACCACAAGAATATCGGCCCGCCTGGTCACTTCTTTTAAATCTCTGGTACGGGAATGAGTAACCGTTACTGTTCCATTTTCTCTTAACAGCAATAATGCCATCGGTTTTCCAACGATATTGCTTCTACCAATAACCACACATTCTTTTCCGGCAATTTCAATTCCAGAACGTTTTAATAACTGAATAATTCCTGCCGGTGTACAGGATAGAAAGCCTGGCTGTCCAATGCAGAGGGCACCTACACTCTGGGGATGAAAACCATCTACATCTTTTTTCGGGTCAATTGCCTGAATGACGGCATCTTCGCTAATATGAGCCGGTAACGGAAGCTGTACCAGAATTCCGTTTACCTTAGCATCTGCGTTCAGCTTTCCAATCAGGGTAAGTAACTCTTCCTGAGAAGTTTCTTCTGGCAGTTCATAGGACAAGGAGTCAATTCCGACATAAGCACAGGCTTTCTTTTTATTACCCACATACACGCTGGAAGCCGGGTCGTTTCCTACTTGAATGACTGCCAGGCATATATTGATGCCATCCTCTTTCATTTTAGCTGCTTTTTCTTTTAATTCGTCTTTAATTTGTGCTGAAATCAACTTACCATCTATTATCTGCGCCATTTTCTTCTACCTTTCCTTTACCTATTATCCTCAAGTCATTATTCCTTAAAACAGCCCGGTTATTACGCCATCCTCATTCACATCTATCTGATAGGCTGCCGGTTTCTTAGGCAGTCCAGGCATCGTCATGACCGCACCGGTAAGTACAACGACAAAGCCCGCACCGGCAGAAACATATACTTCACGGACACTCATCTCAAAACCAGATGGTCTGCCAAGCAGTGTCGGATTATCCGATAAAGAATACTGGGTCTTTGCCATGCAGACAGGCAGCTTGCCAAATCCAAGTTCCTCTAACTTCTTTAACTGTTTTTCTGCCGCCGGAGCATAGGAAACACCATCTGCACCATAGATTTCGCCGGCAATGGTCTGTATCTTTTCTTTCAGGGAAAGACTGTCTTCATACAATACTTTAAAGTTACTTTCCTTATGTTCTAAGGTATCCAGTACCTTATTTGCCAGGGCAATACCGCCTTCGCCGCCTTTCTCCCATACCTGGGAAATGGCAAATTCACAGTTCCTGTCCTCACAGAACTTCTGTACAAAGGTAATTTCTGATTCGGTATCTGTGATAAAAGAATTCAGTGTTACGACAACTGGAACACCATATTTATGTAAATTCTCAATGTGTTTTTCCAAGTTGACAATACCGGCTTTCAGGGCATCCAGATTTTCTTCTGCCAAATCAGCCTTTGCCACACCACCATTGTATTTTAAAGCGCGTACAGTTGCCACCAGCACAACAGCATCCGGCTTCAATCCTGCCATACGGCACTTAATATCAAAGAATTTCTCTGCACCAAGGTCTGCACCGAATCCTGCTTCTGTGATAACATAATCAGCCATCTTCAAAGCCGTTCTGGTTGCACGGACAGAGTTGCAGCCATGGGCTATGTTGGCAAATGGGCCGCCATGTACCAGTGCCGGTGTATGCTCTAAAGTCTGAATCAGGTTCGGCTTTAAAGCATCCTTTAACAGCGCTGCCATAGAGCCTACTGCATTTAAGTCAGCAGCCGTTACAGGCTCTCCATTAAAATTATATGCTACAATAATCTTGCCCAGTCTTTCTTTTAAATCTTTCATATCAGAAGCAAGACAGAGAATTGCCATGATTTCAGAGGCAACAGTAATTACGAAATGGTCTTCCCTAACCATCCCATCCATCTTGTTTCCAAGACCAACTACTACGTTACGGAGCACACGGTCATTCATATCCAGACAACGTTTCCATACAATCTGTCTAGGGTCGATTCCCAGTTCATTTCCCTGCTGGATATGATTATCTAACAAAGCGGCCAACAGATTGTTTGCTGAAGTTATGGCATGGAAATCGCCGGTAAAGTGAAGGTTTAAATCCTCCATAGGAACCACCTGCGCATAGCCACCTCCTGCAGCCCCACCTTTGATGCCAAAGCAGGGTCCTAAAGAAGGCTCACGTAATGCGATAACAGCTTTCTTACCCAGTTTGCCAAAAGCCTGCCCTAATCCTACACTTGTGGTTGTCTTTCCTTCTCCTGCCGGTGTTGGATTAATTGCGGTTACCAGAATCAGTTTTCCATCCGGGTTATCCTGAATCCGATTGATGAAGTCATCGGAAATCTTCGCTTTATACTTTCCGTACAACTCCAGGTCATCGGCACTGATACCAGCCCTCTGCGCTACACTTACGATATTCTCCATTACCGCTTCCTGTGCAATTTCAATATCTGTTTTCATTCCAAATACCTGCCTTCCTTCGTCATTTTTATCCATTCTCTGTATTTCTGTTCTGTATTTTTCTATATGACTTCTTCAATCAACTGCTCAAACTGTTCTGCACTCATTAAAACCTTGCGTGGCTTGGTTCCTTCCTCTTCTCCGACAACGCCCGCTTCACACAACTGATCCATAATCCGTGCCGCTCTGTTAAAGCCAATTTTAAAGACTCTCTGCAGCATACCAATGGATGCTTTATCCTTCTCAATGATAAAACGTCCCGCATCTGCAAAATACTGGTCATATTCTGAACCACTATCGCCACCGGAAGCCCCCTGGGGAGCTACAGCATCCATGTTTTTAATCTGGGCTTCAATATCCTCGCTGTACACATTGCCAATTGCCTGATTTTTCAGGAAATCGACTACGTCGGAAACTTCTTTATCGGATACAAAAGCACCCTGAATACGTGCCGGCTTCGGATATCCCTGGGGATAGAATAACATATCGCCCTTACCAAGCAGCTTCTCCGCTCCAACCATATCGAGGATCGTTCTGGAGTCCACACCGGAAGATACCGCAAACGCAACCCGGCTTGGCATATTCGCCTTAATCAGACCGGTAATGACATCTACAGATGGTCTCTGGGTTGCGATAATCAGATGGATACCACAGGCTCTTGCAAGCTGTGCCAACCGGCAGATAGACTCTTCTACCTCTCCCGGGGCTACCATCATTAAATCTGCAAGCTCATCTACAATAATCAGAATCTGCGGCAGTTTCGCTGGTGCCTGTGGGTCTCCGGCCGCCTGCATGCTTTCCACTTTCTTGTTATACCCTTTTAAATCCCGGACATTAAAATCCGCAAACTTCTTATAACGGTCTGTCATTTCCGCCACACCCCAGTGCAGGGCTGCTGCAGCCTTCTTCGGATCTGTCACAACCGGAATCAACAGATGTGGAATTCCATTATAAACACTTAACTCCACCACTTTCGGGTCAATCATAATCATCTTTACATCATCCGGATGGGATTTATACAAAATTCCCATGATAATGGTATTGATACAAACAGATTTACCAGAACCGGTAGCTCCTGCAATCAGCATGTGGGGCATCTTGGCAATATCAGTTACCACAATCTGACCGCCAATATCTTTCCCTACAGCAAAAGCCAGCTTGGACGGAAATTCTTTGAACTCCCGGGATTCTACCAAATCGCGGAAAGCAACTGCCGTATTCTCTTTGTTCGGCACTTCAATTCCTACAGCGGCTTTTCCCGGAATCGGTGCCTCGATACGGATGTCCGTAGCTGCCAGATTTAATTTAATATCATCCGTCAGTCCGACAATTTTGCTGACTTTAACGCCTTGTTCCGGCTGTAATTCATACCGGGTCACAGAAGGTCCCTGACTGATGTCGGTTACTGTAACCTTCACCCCGAAAGTATTCAGGGTCTGTTCCAGTCTTGCAGCGGTTTCCCGCAGTTCCCTGCCAGAATCTCCACCACTCTTTCCTTTTCCCTTCGCCAACAGGTTAATTGGCGGGAACTTATAAGGAGCTGGTGCTTTTATAGAGTGTGGCTGCTCTGGTTTCGGTGTTGCTGCCGCCGGTTGTGCCGTCATGGCTGTCTCCGCTGCTCCATGGTTATCCTCCGGTTTCTTCACTGCCTGAGGACGCGGTCTGTTCGTGTTGGCTGCCATGGTATTTCCCATTTGCAGGGTATAGGAATCCTGTGGTTTCAACGGCTCATAAGGTTCCTCTTCCGGTTCTGGCTCTTCTGCCTGTTGGTAGGAAGTATTTCCAGACAGGGTTACGCCATCCTTATGAATCGCCGGTCCTGTTGCATATAAATAGTCATCCTGTCCGGTGGTTCCCGGTGCATGGATTTCATCGATATCATCTGATTCATTTTCTATGTAATGGAAGGAATGCGGATCCAATGTGTCATTACTTCCGCTGTTTTGCGGTTCATAAGAGTTCTCATAATCTTCTGTATTTAAGGTAATTTCATGGATATCATCCCGAATCTTCTCTGCTGGTTCATGCTCAGTATCCTTGTCCAGTGCCGTGTCTAACATCACACCAGTTACCTTCTTATCCATACGAAGAATCTTCTCATTTTCTTTTTCTTCTTCCCTCTGTCTGCGCAGCTCCTGCTCTCTTGCCCGGCGTTCTTCCACGGCTGCCCGGTGCTCTTGTGCCCGTTCCCTGCGGTAAGCAGCATCTTCTACGGAACGTTCATATACTTTCTTCCCATGTCTGGTTACACCATCAATAAAGGACTTGTCCGTAAGCACTACAAAACAGATAAGAGTGAGCACACAGATAGCAATTACCGTTCCTACCATGCCAAGAAACTGATAGGATGCATAAGTAAGGGAACCTGCTATAATGCCACCTCCATTATGGTTTTCACTGCATCGTATATAGATTTCCTTTATCTGATAGCTTTCTGTCGTTGTCAGATTGGCTGTAAACAGCTCACATATCATACTGACAAGCAAATAGAGAATACCACCTGCAATCAGTTTACGGGTTGCAATACGGTTTCCCATGTTTGACATACCAAAAGCGATTGCCAAAAACAGGATAACCGGTGCAATGTAAGCGGTCAGACCTAACAGTCCAAACAGAAAATCACTGACTATATTTCCTACCTTCCCCACGATTCCAAAGTTACAAAGAAACAGGATAACTGCCACAGCAAGAGATGCGATTAAAATAATCTCATTCCGGATAGCTGCCTCCATAGGTACGGTATTCGTTTTTCTTCTGGTTGCATTTCTTCTGGTAGAGTTACTTCTGTTTCTACTGTTACTTCCTGATTTATTTTTTCCAGCAGTGCTTCTGCTGCTTGTCTTTCTGGTTGTGGAAGATTGTCTTCTTCCCTGATTAGATGCCATTCTAATGCCTCCTAGCATTATCCTAAATGAAAATGAAACTCAATATAGTATATCATTTTCGTTTTGTCTTGTCATCCTTTATTTTGTGTCACTGCGCTGTCTGTCTACCATATCATGAAGTTTTGCAATGGCATCTTTAATACCGCCTACCTCGCAGATAATTCCCTCTTCCACTGCCTCTTTTCCTACCAGCACCGTCCCGATATCTTTTGTCAATATACCAGTTTCCATCATCAGCTCTTCCAGTCTGGTTTTACTGATTGTACAGTGCTTGCATACAAAGCCGGTAATCCGGTCCTGAATCTGCTTAAAATAGTCAAAGGTCTGTTGCACACCGATTACCATGCCACTTAGTCTTACCGGATGAATGACCATCGTACCAGTAGGTACAATATAAGAATAATCTGTGCTGACCGCAATCGGTACACCAATCGAATGACTGCCTCCCAGAACAAGGGAAACTGTAGGCTTACTTAACGAGGTAATCATTTCTGCAATCGCCAGTCCGGCTTCAACATCACCACCCATGGTATTTAGTAAAATCAGAACCCCATCAATTTCTTCACTGTCCTCTACTGCTGCAAGCTGTGGCAGTACATGCTCATATTTGGTTGTCTTGGAACTGCTTCCCAGATTATCATGCCCTTCTATTTCACCAATAATAGAAATCAGATGAATCCGGTGATGGTCGGAATTGGCATCTAATGTAAGCTGCCCCATTTCTTCAATCCGTTCATCACTATGTTTTTCCCGTTCCCTTTTGTCTTTCTCCTTTTTTTCTTTCTCATCCACATCTTCTCTGCCTGTAGAATTCTTTTTCTTATCTGTTTTAGCTGCATTTTCGCTTTCCTTCATTTCCTTTTCTTTCCGGTCATCTTTTCTGGCATTTTTACTTCCCATAGTTTCCTCCATTATTCAATGCAAAAGAATGTGCATCCATATTCTTGCTTCATAGGAATTTCCTATAAAAAAGAGAACCACTTTTGTGATTCTCTCATAGTGTGTGCCATTTTGGCATCTTTATACCTGTTGCCTTTTAACAGACAAACCGATTTTGAAAATTCTGTCAGACATCAAAATCATCCGTATCGTCTACTTCAATATCAAACTCCATCTTATCTTCCTGTACCGGATATTCAAATTCCATTTCCTTCTTCACATGTTTTTTCGGTAGTGGAAGTGGATTCTCTATCAGTTGCACAGGAGGTTTCGGAATAGTCATTTCTTCTGTCCTCATCTTAGGAACTGTCTTTTCAGATATTACTTCAGCTACTTTCTTCTCGGTCACTGTCTTTTCTGCCACTTCCGATGTCACCTCAGCCTCTTTCTCCTCAGAAATGGTTTCTTCTACTACTTCCGGTATCAACTTCGGTGCCCTCTCACAGACACAGTTCTGTAGTCCCAGACCAGCCAACACTGCCCAACAGTAAATGGGAAGCATACAGGTGGGGGAAATACCAGTGGCGGCAAAGATTGTTCCACCATTTCCTAAGGCAAGAATTATCCAAAGCATATAATTCTGTTCTTTGCCGCTGCGAAAGAATTCAATTAACAGAAATGCCGCAAAAACCACAATTGCCGTCATTACTGGCATATCATAGCCATAATCTTTTATGTAATAAAAAGGATGCCACAGCATCATCTTATACTGCATCTGTCCCCATTGAAACAGGCTGGTAAAAAAACTGCCACCCTTAACAAGAGTCTCTGTCAGATTCAGGCTTCCCCATACTAAAATAGTAAACAAGACTGGTAACAGAAAACAGATAACTCTATCAGAAACTTTTCTCTTCTCCAGATTTGAACATCCTGACTTATCAGAAACACTGTATCCGGTAAAAATACCGATAAGGAACAACATTAAAACAGCCTTTGCCATATCCATATATACCAGAAAGCCAAGAACTATCGCCAGTAATGCAGCTTCCCCAATCGTCCGGATTCCGACATAGCCCTTACTGCAACAGGATTTCACATAGCCTGCCACACAAAGTAAGCCAAACAAGTAACATACAAATGAAAAAGAACCGGAGGAAATCGTTCCAATCTCCATCAGACAACTATTGGAAAATGCCATTACCATCAGGGTAACTAATGCTGGAATCCGGCCTGCCATCTTTCTTACGGCCACATATCCCAGAATCAGTGCAATAACCTGTAACAACATCTGGAATACCATAGCCGCAATTACTTTATTACCAAGAAAAGAAAAGGCAACGGAAAGTCCATTTCGATAGAGTACTTCCTGTAAAACTCCTGTAATAGCAATTCCGTTTCCAACCTGTGCCTGCTGATAAGCTGCTGACTGCAAAGCCATGTCTTCAATCGGTACCAGTTTTCCTTCTACCAGTGTGTTCACACCATATAACAGGTAATGAAGCCGGTACAGAACAGAAAACACCATCAGCAAAGACACCAGAAAAGCTTCCCACATAGCTGCAGTATGTGGATGGACATGCCATTTCTTCCGTCCGGCATAGGAAATCGTTTTGACAATAAAGTAAATTCCTATCGTTACCGGGAACAGCATCAGCCCGCCAATTACAGTCATTTCACTGGAAATAATATGTAAATAGATATAATATCCCATAAATGCAAGCAGTAAAATACAGATCCCCATATAGACTGCCCACAAAACATAGCTGAACCATGTTTTCTTATATGTCATGCCAAAATCCTTCTCTACTTAATTCTTGACAATGCCTGCTCCAAATCAGCAATAATGTCATCTACATGTTCGATTCCTACGGATAGCCGAATCATATCCGGTGCCACGCCCGCCTCTCTTAACTGTTCATCATTCATCTGTCTGTGGGTATGGCTTGCCGGATGTAACACACTGGTTCTGGCATCCGCCACATGGGTCACAATAGCTGCCAGTTCCAGATAATCCATCATCTGGGCAGCCGCTTCCCTGCCACCCTTTAAGCCAAAGGAAATAACACCACAGGTTCCGTTTGGCATGTATTTCTTTGCAATTTCATAATATTTATTACTCTTTAAGCCGGGATAATTTACCCAGGCTACCTTTTCATGGGCTTCTAAGTATTCTGCTACTTTCTGTGCGTTATAACAGTGACGTTCTACCCTGAGCGGTAACGTCTCCAGTCCTACGTTTAACAGAAATGCATTATGAGGAGCCTGGGCTGCCCCTAAATCTCGCATCAATTGGCTGGTTGCCTTGGTAATATAAGCAGCCTTGCCAAATTTTTCGGTATAGGTAATACCATGATATGATTCATCTGGTGTACATAGACCTGGGAATTTATCCGGATAAGCTGCCCAGTCAAAATTACCGGAGTCTACGATACAGCCACCTAATGCCATGGCGTGACCATCCATATATTTCGTGGTAGAATGGGTTACAATATCAGCTCCCCACTGGAATGGATTACAGTTAATCGGTGTAGCAAAGGTATTGTCCACGATTAATGGTACCTGATGGCTGTGTGCCAGTCTGGCAAATTTCTCAATATCCAGTACAGACAATGCCGGATTGGCAATCGTCTCTGCAAATACACACTTGGTATTTTCCTGAAAAGCAGCAGCGATATCTTCTTCCGGAGCATCCTGGTCTACTACGGTACACTCTACGCCCATCTTCTTCATGGTACAGGTAAGCAGATTAAAGGAGCCTCCATATACGGTAGAGGACATCACTACATGGTCCCCTGCCTCGCAGATATTGAAAACTGCATAATAAGTAGCTGCCTGACCGGAGGATGTCAGCATGGCTGCCACACCGCCCTCTAGTTCACAGATTTTGGCTGCTACACAGTCGTTGGTCGGATTCTGCAATCTGCTGTAGAAATATCCTTCCTCTTCCAAATCAAATAAACGCCCCATCTGCTCAGATGATTCATACTTAAATGTCGTACTCTGATAGATAGGCAACACTCTTGGTTCTCCATTCTTTGGTTTCCAGCCCGACTGGATACAAATGGTTTCTTTCTTATACTGTCTGCTCATTTTAATACCTTCCACTTCTTTTTAATGCGTATTGGTAATGAAATAGGTGGCTTTAAGCTCCTGCATCATCTCCACATAAGTGTCTCTGCTTTCTTCTAACCGTCCCTGTTTAATTTGTTCTACACACTTACTAATATAATGCTCCCACAAATAGTGATAGGTAGCGTCTGCCTCATTACTTCTGGAAATACGCTTTACAATGGTTGGTGCCACATCATAGTACTCTTCGATAAGGGCAGCTCCGCCATCTTCGCCTGCCAGGTATTCATCCCGATAGTTTTTCATCAGCAGGATTTCTTCACAGTCCTGTGATTTCTGCAGACCAGTACATACCGCTGTTGTCACAAAGCAGAGTTTACTCTTAAAGCCCCCCTGGATGGTGGCATAATCAGCTGCTTCTATATGACCTCCCTTGGGCAGGGCACTCCATTTTTCGCAGATGGCGCCGGTCAGAAGCTCTGCCTGTTTCATAGGACCTACATAATCTTTATAATATTCCAGAATAGCCGGTAATACATAAGAAACCATGTAGAGATTCAAGTCAAGCTGTACACTGTCCTGCTTCTTTTTCTTAGACTCCTGCTCCAATCGTTTCTGTACGGTCTTTACAAAAGCCTCTCCAATCTCCTGACATGCCTTATTTTCCCCGGACTCCAGGTCTTTGCTGCAGGCATCTGCCATGTTCTGCCACAGTGAATGATTTTTCTCACAGTATCCTTTGAAAGCAACCGCATAAGTTTCTCTTGCAAACTGTTCATTCATCGTCTTTGCCTGTCCAAACAAGTCCTCTATCTGCGTCAACAATTCCTGTTCCATATATTTCTTATCCTCGTATTGATTTTATTCATCCCAGTTATGATAAACTGCCTGTACATCATCATCTTCGTCTAATAAATCCAGTGTTCTCTGCAGATTTCTGATAGCAGTCTCGTCTGTCAGTTCTACCCAGTTCTGAGGAATCATAGTTACTTCGGAAGAAATCGGCTCAATACCAGCCTCCTTTAAAGCGGCATCTACAGTGCTCCACTGGTCAGGGTCTGTGTAGATTTCATAGCTATCCTCTTCTTCTGAGAAATCTTCTGCGCCGGCATCTAAAGCTGTCATCATCAAATCGTCTGCATCCATTTCACATTCTTCTTTGTCAATGATGATAAGACCTTTTTTATCAAACATAAAAGATACACAGCCCTGTGTACCAATGCTTCCCTGACCTTTGGTAAAAGCACTTCTTACGTTAGCTGCTGTTCTGTTAGTATTGTCGGTCAGGGCATCTACAATGATAGCAATACCATTTGGTCCGTATCCTTCATAAGTAACATATTTATAGTTTACGTTTCCACCTTCTCCGGCAGCCTTTTTAATTCCCCGGTCAATGGTATCGTTTGGCATATTGTTTGCCTTTGCCTTGGCAATTACCTGTGCCAGTTTGAAGTTATTGGCTGGGTCCGGACCGCCTTCTTTTACGGCAACAGCAATTTCCCTGCCGATAATCGTAAAAATTTTACCTTTGGCAGCATCATTTTTCTCTTTCTTATGTTTAATATTTGCGAATTTTGAATGTCCTGACATTTTTATAATCTCCTTTGTCTTCAATAAAATTTCCTAATGTAATATAATATCATTTTTTCTCTTTTTCTTCAACCTCTGGCTTTTCCATTAAAAAATGTGGTTCTTCCACTTTCTTTGCCAGTACGCTCTGAATCATATGGTCCTTTACCTCCAGAATCTGGAACGTATACCCCTGATATTCAAAAGTAAAGTCTTCGCCCTCTTCCGGAATGTGCTCCAGACGGGAAATAACAAAACCATTTACTGTATCAAAAGGTTCTTCCTCAAAGCTGATATGTAGCTGCTCTTCCAGTTCTTCCAGAGGCATCTTTCCTTGGATAACATAGCCATCCTGCCCACTTTCACTAATATAGGTCGCTTCCTCGTCATATTCATCCTGGATATTTCCTACGATTTCTTCCAGAATATCTTCCAACGCTACCAGTCCGGCAGTCTGCCCATATTCATCGATAACAATAACCATCTGAATTTTCTCGGTCTGCATTACCCGGAACAATTCATCAATCTTACGCTTCTCTGTAATAAACAGCGGCTCTCTAAGCAATCCTTTAATCTTTCCTATCGGTCTGTTCTTCATCCGCTCATTCATCTGCATACGCATAACGTCCTTCAGATGCAGAATCCCTACAATATGGTCAATGGTTCCGTCATAGACCGGAAAGCGACTGTTATGTGCCTCCAAAATAAAGGCAGCAGCTTCCTGTAATGTCATATTACAGTCAATGGCTACCAGATTGTTCCGGTTAATCATAATATCTTTTGCTTCCTTGTCGCCATATTCAAAGATATTGTTTATCATTTCCGCTTCACTGGCATGCAAAATTCCCTGTTCATGCCCGACATTGACCATGGACAAAATTTCTTCTTCTGTCACATCCGACTTGGAATCATCCATCTTCATGCCAAATAATCTTAAAATTCCCTGGGCTGACAACGAAATCAAGGTTGTAAGAGGTGCTACCACCCTGACATAATAATAAACCGGTGTTACGAACATCTGTAACCATTTTTCCGGATTGTGAGCTGCCATTTTCTTTGGAATCGAAACCCCAAAGGTCATAATTATGTATAACAGTAAGAGCGTTACCAACAACGTGGTTACAACCATGACACTCTTTAACTGCCAGTTTTCCAGATGATGGATACTATTGACCGCATACCGGTACGCCACATAATTAAAGTAGGCATTTAACCGGTACAGAAACATCGCACCAAGCAGAATATTGATAGTCACCACACCAAGCTGGATTGCACCCGCATATTTACCATGGTGCTCCGTCATATAATCCAGACGAAGCTGTTTCCTGCCTGGCCTTTTCTCTTCCTTTTCATTTTCCTCTTTTTCCGTTACCCGAAAGTTCTGTATAGCCGAACTAAATCCGTAGAACATTACCTCCAGTAACAGTAATACTATAAACCACAGGATACTATTACTCCCCGCGCCTGCATCGTCCATCTTTTCACTTTCCTTTCTTCCAGTTTCTGTCTCTGACAGCGAATAGTTACAATATAACAAGGAATAGGATAGGTGTCAAATAGGGTGTTTTCTTATGTACCCAGTTCCAGACTAACCATCAACCCGACATTTACTTCTTTCATGATATCCTGGTCTAAATGACACACTCTGTCCTTTAATCTTGTCTTATCAATTGTCCTTAACTGCTCTAACAAAATAACCGAGTCCTTTACCATATCATATTTACCGGCATTTAACTCAATATGCGTAGGCAGCTTTGCCTTATTCATCTTCGATGTGATTGCCGCACAGATAACCGTCGGGCTGTGCCTGTTGCCTACATCATTCTGTATAATAAGCACCGGTCTGATACCACCCTGTTCCGAGCCGATAACCGGTCTTAAATCTGCATAATAAATATCTCCTCTTTTCATGACGATACACTTCCTTCAACTAATCTGCAATGTCTTTCGTCGGTTTCGGTTTTCTTTGTGCCTGCCTCCGACAAATTAAAGTATTGCCAGTTTCTCTGAAGGTATACATCTTACTCCTATCGGTAGTCTGAAAAATAGTCTTTTGTATCCGTTATCTTCCCCTCTTTCACATATACCCGCGGAATCCGTTTGCTCAGATCACAGACAAGTTCATAATTAAACCGACCGGATAGCTCACCTAACAGTTCCATACTTATCTGCTCTTCTCCATCTGTTCCTATCAGGGTTACTTTATCGCCTTCCACAGCCTCCGGAATGTTCGCTACATCCACCATAAACTGGTCCATGCAGACACGCCCCAGAATCGGTGCCTTCTTTCCATGAATCAGCACATATCCTTTATTGGAAAGACTTCTTGGATAACCATCCCCATAGCCTACCGGGATAGTTGCTACACGCATCTTTGTTGGTGTGACATACGTGCCGCCATAGCTGATAGGGGTTCCTTCTTCCACCTCTCTGATGGAGATAACATGACTGATAAGGGACATTACCGGATGCAGGGAAATACTTTCTTTAGACACTTCCTCCGATGGCCATAAGCCATAAAGAGTAATACCTGCTCTTACCACATCCATGTTGGCTTCTGCCATCTCTGCGATTCCTGCACTGTTAGAGCAGTGCTTTACCGGAATACGATATCCGGTATGTTCTTCTATATGGGAAATAAAATCCTGCAATCTACCAAGCTGCTCTCTGGCCGATGTTTTATCCAGTTCATCGGCTCTTGCAAAGTGGGTAAAGATACCTTCCACTTCAATCCCCGGTGTGTGTAATGCTTTTTCTACGAAGGCAAGCCCTCGTTCATCTGGGAAAATACCGATTCTTGTCATTCCTGTATCCACTGCAATATGTATCTTTGCCGTTTTGCTAAGCTTCTTTGCACAGGCAGACAGTTCTTCCAATGTATCCTCGCGGAATACCGCCGGTCTGATTTCCTGGGCAATCAGCGTTTCATAACAATAAGGGAAAGTATAGCCTAATATCAGGATTGGCTTTTGCAGCCCTTCATGCCGAAGAATGGCAGCTTCTTCCATGGTAGCCACTGCATATCCATATACATAAGACATTTTTTCCAGTTCCCGGCCTATCTGCACCGCACCATGTCCATATCCGTCAGTCTTGATAACTCCCATTATTTTCGTATCGGATGCGATTTTGCCATGCATCTGCTCCATGTTATAGCAGATGGCATCTAAATCCACCGTTGCATATACTCTCTGATAGTTCTCTTTCACACTAATTCCCTCTTTTCCCTTATGGTCTCCTTTAATACCTCAGAAACCTGTTCTATTACATCAGAAGCAATGATGCTGTCATTATACCTCTTTTTACCCGCCCTGTCTCCTGCTTTTCCATGAAGATATACTCCATTTACTGCCGCCTCCATCGGTGGATACCCCTGTGCCAGCAGACCGGTTATCATTCCTGCCAGAACATCTCCCATGCCGGCAGTTGCCATTCCTTCATTGCCTGTGATATTCAGATAAGATGCTTCGTTACTGCCGCTGGTTACCACGGTTCTGGCATCCTTACATACCACGACTGCCTGCAACCGTTCTGCCAGTTCCACAGGATAACAGGTCAGGTTCTCCTTTGCCTGCGTAATGGAACAGTCATAAATCCTTGCGAATTCTCCCAAATGAGGTGTTACAATCACAGCTCTTCCTTGCCGGCCCTGTCTGTTTAACGCTTCCTGTAGAGAAATATCCTGCGCCAACAGATTCAGTCCGTCTGCATCCATTACCAGCGGTATCTTTTCTTCCAACACTGCTTTTTCCACTAATTTCATGGCAAAGGCACTTTGCCCGATTCCCGGTCCTATCAGTATACAATCTGCCCAGTCAAAATCCTTTTGCAAAGTTCTCCAAAAAGACCATTCCTCATCCTGATTCATTTCCTTTTCATATATCGATAGCATAGCCTCTGGCAGTTGTTCCTGCAGGGCTTCTCTGTTTTCAACTGCCGTCACTATCTTTACCATACCAGCCCCTATCCGGAAACAGCTCTTCGCTGCCAGCATGGCAGCTCCGCAAATTTCATGATTTCCGGCAATAATCAGGACTTTGCCAAAGGTTCCTTTATTTCCTTCTGTCCTCCGGGCTGGTAAACAAATCTGATCCATTTTCCCATAAGTATACCACGCAGGCTTTCTTCCCAAAAAGCTGTTGCTATCGATTCCCATATCCTTTCGTACCGTTTTACCACAATACAGACAGCCAGGAAATAACATCTGACCCAATTTATAAAATCCATAGGTTATGGTTAAATCAGCTTTTACCGCGCAGCCCATAACCGCTCCGCTGTCTGTATGGATGCCTGAGGGCATATCAATGCTGCACACGTATCCCTTTTTCGCATTAAGGGCACGTATGGTTTCTTCGTAAATTCCTTCTACTTTGCGGGATAAACCAATGCCGAAAATAGCATCTATCACTATATCATATTCGTCTCCCGGTATTCGGTCCTTACAGGACACCCCATAAGACTGTAAAATGGATAACTGTCTTTTCGTCTGTTCACTACATTTATCCATCCTTCCCGGCATCACATAAGTAACCTCATAACCGGATAACATCAACAGTCTGCCCACTGCCAGACCATCACCGCCATTGTTGCCGCAGCCTGCCACCACCAGCACCCGGCATGGTGTCATTCCGTATTCTTCCCGGATGGCTTCTACCGTTGCCAAAGCTGCCCGCTCCATCAAAAGCAGGGCTGGATAATGAAAGTGTTCTATCGTGTTGGAATCATATTGTTTCATTTCCGCAGCCGTTACCAGATAGTGTTGCATTCCCGTTCCTCCCTATGGCTTTCTCACAGAAGTTGTAAAAGATGCGCCTAAATCACTATGATTTCGACGCATCCTCAAATTTTAAGTCAAACAGTTCAATCACATCAGCACCAAAAATATCATGCATATAGGCATATAACTGCTGGTTCATTGCTTCCTTTTCCTGCTTTCTGATTACTTTTTTCTTCAATTCTTTACGGATTGATACAAGCCACGCATCAATCTGTGCCAGTTCTTCTTTATTGCGCTGCAACCGCCTATAGCAGCTTTCCATCGTCGCAAGCATCAGTTTGTTATTTAACTGGTTTATCTCCCGAGGCAGTTCCAACAGCTCTTCTTCATAAGCATCCATCTTTTCATTACATTCATTGATAAGCCTTTTATGGTCTGCCATATCCTTTTCCTGTTTTTTGGTTGGATGGTCACCCATCTCATCCGCCAATACTACGATTTCATCCATCAGCTTCTTTTTTAGTTTTTTGATTTCTTTACTCTCTGTATTGGCTTTGCCCTGTCGTTTTATCAGTTTATTCAGAGCCTCTTCCATTTCTTTGATTTCTGCCGTCTGCTCTGTCTGGGTAAAAAGCTGATGCCATTTATTATCCAAAGTAAGAATGGGTATTTTCTTGCCCGCCAGGGCCTGTTCAAATTCTTCGTTCATTTTTGACATAGCTTTCTCCTCCCATCTCAGGCGTGAGATGCATCACGGGAAGAAAGATTGTAAGATAACTTCATCAAACTGTCCGACAGATGAACATTCTCCACCTTAATTTCCTTTGGTACACGCAAATCTACATGAGCAAAGTTCCAGATTCCCTTAATACCATAGGACACAAGCTGTTCTGCCACAGCTACCGCTCCCGTTTTTGGAATCGTAAGTACTGCTATATCAATATCATTGTCCCGGACAAACTGCTCCATTTCATGCATGGGACGTACTGTAATATTCCGAATTTGTTTTCCACAAATAGAAGAGTTATTGTCAAAGATTCCCCGGAAAATAAATCCCCTCCGCTCAAAGTTCATGTAATTTACCAGTGCCTGCCCTAAATGTCCGGCACCGATAATAATCAGATTGTGTTCTTTATCCAGACCGAGAATCTTACCGATTTCTTCGTACAGATAACCTACATTATAACCATAGCCCTGCTGTCCAAACCCTCCAAAATTGTTTAAATCCTGCCGAATCTGAGAAGCAGTCACACTCATAATATCGCTCAGTTCCTGTGAGGATACTCTTTCGATTCCTTCATCCTTCAGTTCTCCAAGATATCGGAAATATCTTGGCAAACGGCCAATAACAGCCTGTGAAATTTCCTTTTCCACCTTGCTGTCCCCCTTACTGTTTCGTCCTTATCCGGCATTCCGCCTCTCTGAATCACATGTTTCCGGATAATTTATAGTCGTTTTTTATTATACCTCTCTGTTAAAAAAATGTCAATGAATTGACAGTTTCCAATTCCCCTTGTAAACTGTTTATGGCAACGCCATGATATAGTAAATAACGTTTTCGGCTCCGTAGAAATAACACGGCGTCATCATCATAGAGCATAAGGAATTAAGGGAAATACACATGATACTTTCTGTTAGCAATATCCATAAATCATTTAACGAAATACCGGTTTTAAAAAATGTTTCTTTTCATATTGAAGATTATGATAAGGCAGCTATCGTAGGCATCAACGGTGCTGGAAAAACCACACTTCTTCGTATTATTATGGGAGAACTGTCCGCCGATGAAGGCATTGTAACCCTGTCCAAAGACAAAACCATCGGCTATCTGTCCCAGCATGAGGCAGTGTCCGGTGACCATACTATCTATGAAGAACTTCTGTCTGTGAAACAGGACATCATTGACATGGAGCAGAAAATGCATACTATCGAAATGCAGATGAAAACTGCCTCTGAGGACAAACTGGAACAGTTGATGAGTACCTATGCCAACCTGACCCACGCCTTTGAAGCAGCCAATGGCTATGCCTATAAAAGCGAGTTGACCGGCGTTTTAAAAGGTCTTGGCTTCACCGAAGAAGAATTCAGTAAATCGGTTGCTACCCTCTCCGGCGGGCAGAAGACTCGTGTAGCACTGGGTAAACTCCTTTTATTGAAACCAAATCTGATTATTCTGGATGAGCCTACCAACCACCTGGATATGTCCTCCATTACCTGGCTGGAAACTTATCTGTTAAATTATAAGGGTGCTGTCATTATCGTATCCCATGACCGTTATTTTCTTGACCGGATTGCCAATAAGGTCATCGAAATCGATAATACCAAGGCTACTGTTTTCTCTGGTAACTATTCCGATTATGCTGCCAAAAAGGAAATTCTCCGGGCAGCCGCTTACAATGCCTATATGAAACAACAACAGGAAATCAAGCACCAGGAAGCAGTTATCGAAAAACTGAAATCCTTTAACCGGGAAAAATCCATCAAGCGTGCAGAAAGCCGTGAGAAAATGTTAGACAAAATCGAAGTTATTGAGAAACCGACTGAGGTCCGTTCTGATATGCACCTGAAACTGGAACCTAAATTTCCCAGTGGAAATGATGTCCTTCATGTGGAAGACCTTTCCAAAAAGTTTGGTTCCCTGACCTTGTTTGAGCACTTAAGCTTTGATATAAAAAAAGGCGAACACGTTGCCATCATCGGGGATAATGGTACTGGCAAAACAACCATCCTGAAAATGATTAACGAACTGCTGACCCCGGACTGTGGAACCATCCACATTGGTTCCAATGTACAGATTGGCTATTATGACCAGGAGCATCATGTATTACACATGGAAAAAACTCTCTTTGATGAGATTTCAGATGACTATCCTTCTCTTACAAATACAGAAATCCGTAACACCCTGGCAGCGTTTCTGTTTACCGGGGATGATGTATTTAAAACCATTAAAACATTAAGCGGCGGAGAACGGGGACGTGTTTCCCTTGCCAAGCTTATGCTCTCGGAATCAAACTTTTTGATTCTGGATGAGCCTACCAACCACCTGGATATTATGTCCAAGGAAATTTTAGAGGATGCTTTAAATGCCTATACCGGCACGGTACTTTATGTCTCCCATGACCGATATTTTATCAATAAGACAGCTACCCGGATTCTGGATTTAAACCGTAAAGTATTGACGAATTATCTGGGCAATTATGAATATTATCTGGAGAAAAAAGAAGAACAGCTTGCTCTCATCGACCAGTCTCTTGCACAGACCTCACCTGCTGCTGTTCCTTCTACACAACAGGGCAATGGTGCTGCCTCCTCAGACAGCAAAGCTGACTGGAAGACCCAGAAGGAGCAACAGGCGGTTCTTCGTAAGAAAGAAAATGAATTAAAGAAATGCGAAGAACGAATCGACCAGCTGGAGACCCGCAATACTGAGATTGAAGAACAGATGGCATTGCCGGAATTTTGCACCAACACGGCAAAGCTTCAGGAATTTGCAAAAGAAAAAGAAGCTAATGATAACGAACTGGCTTCTCTCTATGAAAAATGGGAAGAACTCTCCTCTTAGAGTTCTTCCCTTTCTCCTTTTTATTTCCACTCTACATCCTGTCCTGCCTGAAACACCTTTTTACATAGCCTCAAAAGTCTCACGGATTGCCTTAATAAAGCCTTCGCTGTTTAAAACAGTTACATTTTCCAACGAGGTAATCAGTGCCAAATCTTTTGTCATCTTACCATCTTCAATGGTCTTAATGGTAGCTGCTTCCAATTTATCTGCAAAAGCCATCAATTCCTGATTTCCGTCCAGCTCTCCACGTTTTCTTAATGCGCCTGTCCAGGCAAAAATCGTTGCCACGGAATTGGTAGATGTTTCTTCTCCATTCAAATGCTTATAGTAATGTCTCTGTACCGTTCCGTGGGCCGCTTCATACTCATACACACCAGATGGGGATACCAGTACGGATGTCATCATGGCAAGAGAACCAAAGGCAGAGGACACCATATCACTCATTACATCACCATCATAGTTCTTACATGCCCAGATAAAGCCACCCTTTGCTTTCATAACGCGGGCTACTGCATCATCTATCAAAGTATAGAAATATTCAATTCCGGCTGCTTCAAATTTCTCTTTGTATTCCAAATCATAGATTTCCTGGAAAATATCTTTGAAATTATGGTCATATTTCTTGGAAATGGTATCTTTGGTGGCAAACCATAAGTCCTGCTTCGTATCCAGTGCATAGTTAAAGCATGCCTTGGCAAAGCTTGCGATAGACTTGTCTGTGTTGTGAATCCCCTGGATAATACCTGCCCCGGTAAAGTTGTGAATGGTTTCCCGGATTTCGGTACCATCCTCTGCAGTAAAGACTAATTCTGCTTTTCCAGGACCTGGTACTTTGATTTCCGTGTTCTTGTATACATCACCATATGCATGACGTGCCAGGGTAATCGGTTTCTTCCAATTCTTTACGCAAGGCTCAATTCCTTTTACAATAATCGGGGCACGAAAAACAGTTCCATCTAACGCTGCACGAATCGTACCATTCGGACTCTTCCACATTTCCTTTAAATTATATTCTTTCATTCTGGCTGCATTAGGTGTAATGGTTGCACATTTTACGGCAACCCCATACTTTTTTGTAGCCTCTGCGGAATCCAGGGTAACCTGGTCATTCGTTTCGTTACGATACTCCAGCCCCAAATCATAATATTCTGTTTTTAAGTCAATATAAGGTAACAGCAGCTCCTCTTTAATCATTTTCCAGAGAATTCTGGTCATTTCATCCCCATCCATTTCTACCAGAGGAGTGGTCATCTTAATCTTGTCCATCTGCAAATCCGCCTTTCTGTCTGTTTCGTTTTATTCGTTTTCTTCTCCGTAAATCTCATAGAGTCCGTTTTTTACCATATTATCATAGGCATTTATCATATGCCGATTGGCAAGCTGTTCCGCCTTTTCAGCATCCTTTGCCTTGATGGCTTCCATAATCTGTCTGTGTTCATCGTTGGAAGCACGTCCTCTTGTGTTGGTTGCCAGCGTTTTCTGTCTGACACGCAGTACATACTGATGAAAATCCTTCAGCGTATGCTCTAACATCTTAGAATCACAGGCTTCGTATAAAATATCATGGAAACGATTGTCTAACTCTGCCATCTGGTCTAAATGTCCCTTAGCGGCATGAAATTCTGCAAGATAAATATTCTCTTCCATCTCTTCCATCTGTTCATTGGTAATTTTCTCTGTGGCAAGTCTTGCGCACAGACCTTCCAGCAGGGAACGAATCATGTATATATCCTTTACATCCTTTGCGGTAATACCGGTTACATAAGCTCCCTTATTGGGAACAATCTGAATCAGCCCTTCCAGCTCCAATTGCCGGAAAGCCTCTCTGACCGGCGTTCTGCTGACACCCAGTTCTTCACCGATTGCCACTTCCTTTAATTCTTCATGCTCCTTATACTTACCGCTTAAAATGTCTTCCCGCAGCTTCTGGAACACACGTCCCCTGAGGGAATATTTATCGTTCACTTCATGTTTCAAGTCATAATTACTCATTTTGGGTTTCTTTCTCCTTCTTTGCCTTTCCTTCTCCAGGCATAGGAATCTCTAATTCCTCACAGGTTTTCTTAATCTGGGCAATCAGCTCTTCGTCTGTCAGAACGGTTACACGACCCGCCGCATATTCTTCATCCACCCATACTTTCAGGGCTCTTACCAGGTCACAGCTCTTATCTAACTGCTGGTTTTCTTTTAATTTATAATAGGTGTTAATCCAGTGTGCAATACCGGCAAGACCAGACGTATTGGATACCGCACATAGTACCGGTCTGTTTAAGAACTTCTCCGTATCAAAAATATTATAGATTTCCTCATTCTTTAACAGTCCGTCTGCATGGATACCGGCTCTGGTAACGTTGAAATTCTTTCCTACAAAAGGGGTTCTCGGTGGAATCTCATAGCCGATTTCCTTCTCATAATACTCTGCCAGTTCGGTTATGACCGTGGTGTCCATACCATTTAAATTACCCTTTAACTGGGCATACTCAAATACCATTGCCTCCAATGGTGTATTACCCGTTCTCTCACCAATACCAAACAGAGAGGTATTGATACCGGAACAACCATATATCCAGGCTGTGGTAGAATTAGAAACTGCCTTATAGAAATCATTATGTCCATGCCATTCAATTAACTCATGGGGTACACCTGCATGGGTATGAATTGCATAGATAATACCCTGTACACTTCTTGGAATAACGGCACCAGGATAGTTTACACCATAGCCCATCGTATCACAGGCCCTGATTTTAATCGGAATCTTATACTCATCCATTAACTTCATCAGTTCCAGACAGAATGGCACAACATAGCCATAAATATCTGCCCTGGTAATATCTTCCAGATGACATCTGGGACTGATGCCCTCCTCCAGACAGTCACGGATAACACTCAGATAATGGTCCATTGCCTGTCTTCTGGTCATTTTTAATTTCAGGAAAATGTGATAGTCGGAACAGCTTACCAGAATACCAGTCTCCTTCATGCCGATTTCCTTTACCAGCTTGAAGTCCTCTTTGCTGGCACGTATCCAACTGGTAACCTCCGGGAACTGATAGCCACGTTCCATACATTTATAGACAGCATCTCTATCCTTCTTGCTGTACAGAAAGAACTCACTGGCACGTATCATACCATTAGGACCACCCAGCTTATGTAAATAATCATAGATAGTTACAATTTGTTCTGTCGTATAAGGTGCCCTGGACTGCTGACCGTCGCGGAATGTGGTATCGGTAATCCAGATTTCCTTTGGCATATTATGTGGCACTATTCTGTCATTGAATGGTATCTTTGGTATCTCTGAATAGGGAAACATATTTCTGAAAACGTTAGGTTTCTCAACGTCATCCAGAATATACATATGCTCTTCTATCTCTAATAAATTGTTCTTGTCATTCATCGTGACAGGACGATTTAAAAACGTTCTCTCATCATCGTACATTGCACTACCCCTCTCCCAGTTCGTTCTTTTCAAGGCATAATCTATTCCACCTATATCCATTATGCCCATCTCGTATAATTGTATACAATCATACCGGTTATGTCAACAACTTCGAAACAAATTTTCAATGTCCAACATTCCCCACCCCTGTTGGTTACTGTCTATCCCGATATTTCTGGCACTGTAAAGCATTTTGTTCTTTACCTGCCAGTTCGTCAGATTTGGATATTTCTGTAAAAATAAGGCTGCTGTCCCCGATACGATAGGGGTTGCCATGGAAGTACCGCTCTTTGTGATATAGGCATTGCGATATCTGCCCCGCATATTCTTACGCCAGGCTACATTGCAGGACATAATATCCGTCCCCGGTGCAACCAAATCCGGCTTCCGGTACAGCATCTGTGCACTGCCACAGCCAGAATACCACTCACACAAATCTTTACGATTACCAAAATACCCTCCTTCATGACAGCCAACCGTAATAACTTTCTCACTCATCCCCAATGGTGAAATGGTATTTTCTGCCGGTCCCTTGTTGCCTGCCGCACAAACTACCACAATACCGCTGTCCCAAATCTGGTTCATTAAAGTTACCAGACTCTCAACCTTCTTCTTATCTTTGCTCTCGCCAATCCCTACGGATATATTTAAAACCCTTATATGATAGCGTCCGGCATTGTCCAGAACCCATTGTAACCCGGAATACATACTTTCCAGCGTGCCTTCTCCATTCCGGTCAAGCACTTTTCCTACACAAAAAAGACAAGTAGGGGCAATCCCCTTATACTTGCCATAAGAAGCCAGCCCATTTCCTCCGATACAGCCTGCCACATGGGTTCCATGCCCACTGTCATCATAGACTCTCGCCCTGCCATTTACAAAATCCCGAAAGGCATAAATTCTTCCATACAGGTCAGGATGCTGTCCGATTCCGGTATCCAGCACAGCGACCACTACCTGGTGTCCCATGTCTGCGCAGATATCATACTGTAATTTGTCACTACATCCCAGTTGTTTTCTGACCCGCTGCACAGCATTTCCCTTTCTCTTCGGGAAGCAAAAAACTCCCGGCTTTTGATTATTTTATGCCGGGAGTTTCTACCTGTTCTGTATTTTTTCTGTTTTGTGTTTTTCTTTTACAATTCTTTCTTTTACAGTACTTCTCTTACGATACTTTCTTTCGTTTCACACCTCCCCGGAACAGGAACATACCAAGGGAAGCAAACAGAAGTCCTGCCGCTAAAAACCACTTGGGATGGATACTGTTATCGCCGGTATCCGGAGAAGCATCTTTTTTACCAAGACTGGTAAAGACTGCCTGTCCATCCGTTACCTGTGTAGAAACACTGTCATCAGAGCTGTAATTATAAATACCATAATAAGAGAAATGGGTTGCCGTAAAGGACAGGCAATCGGTTCCGTCCACGGAAATGGTACGGTTGCTTACCTCCTCTAACTGTCCGTCTGCATCCAGGCAAACCACATGCAGGTTATCTGCCCCTACCCCTTCCGGGAAAGGAAGCGTTACCATCATTTCCTGTTTGCCAAGACTGGTAATCGGAATCTGTGTATCACTCTCTGTCAACGTCATATCATAACCCACCAGATTATCCGGCAGTTTATTTCCATATAGATTCTGATAAGCCTTCTTAATTTCATCTTTCGCTTCTCTGCTGTCTGCAACCGAAAGCTGGTAATCCTTCTCAATACCTTCCATTGATGCACTTGCCAGGGAAGTATCTGCAAAAGTATTGCTGTCTACCGATATGGTTACCGTACCTTTTTTCACACTTTCCTGTCCGGAAGCTACCGGGCTTGCTGCCGTTGCATACTGCATTCTCTCACCATAGGTAACCGCATCCAGACTGTTTTCTACCGTATAGGGAAGTCCATCAATGGTATAGGTATTTCCGATTACAATATGGCTCTCCGGTCTGCATACAACCTGTAACGTACCAGATTCTTCTTCCGTTGCCTCTTTTGTTATTTTACAGATAGTTCCGGCAAAGCCTGGTTGTTCCGGCTCCAGTACCGTACCATCAAAATTATCCATCTTATCCGGTACTACGATTACATCTATTCCTTTAAAAGCATCATCCCGATAATCTTCCCGATACAATTTCGTAGCTGTTGTGTCATAACTGAGGGAAGGTAACTGCTCCCCTGCAAAAACGGCTATCTTATCGGAATCTTCCCGGCTTGTCCCCTCTCCGTCAAAAGCACGCAAGCCAATGCTCTCTACCGAAGCTGGAATAGTAAGTCCGGTAATCGGGCAGCCTGCAAACGCTCTGTCCCTGATTTCGGTTAATCCGTTTCCACCATCTATGGTCGTCAGATTCGTGCAATCTAAGAAAGCTGCCTCATCTACCACCGATACCGTATCTGGTATGACTACTTTAGTCAATATCTCATCCTGCATAAAAGCATGGGCACCAATCTGTTTCACATTATCCGGAATGGTAACTTCACTGGCATTTCCACGATAAGCTAATAAAATGCCATCTCCCACTATCAGGAAATCGCTGTCACTTCCTACATTCTGTTTCCAGTTAGTAAGCCACGGCGTCTTTTCAAAGGCATAAGGCTCTATCTGTGTCACACTGTCCGGAATGGTAACATTATTTAAATCATCACAGTGATAGAACGCACCATAACCGATTTCCTCTACCCCAGCCGGTATCTGTATCTGTGTCAGTCCGGAACGCGCAAAAGAAAATTCTCCTATCCGTTTTACTCCATCCGGTATGGTATAAGACGTCATCGGCTCATCATAATATGCCTGCGCTGCAATCTTTTCCCTATTTACCACGGCATACTTTGGGAAAGAACCTCCTTTCCCATCACCAGCATCCCAGGTTCCCGGTACGATATCCTGATTTACAGGTTCTTCCGGTGTACCACCAATCGTCTCTCCGGTGGAGCCTACATTGATGGTTGCCTGTGCGTTGTCTATTAAAACGAATGCCTGCTGTCCTATCACTCTGGTCTTACCGGTTACCGATGAATCCTCTTCCTCATCCATCGGATTCATGTGAGTTACCTCATGATAATAATCTACTGCACCGCTATTTGCGCTGTTACTACTGTTATTGGCTTCTGTGGTACTGTTCTCGCTGACACTTCCTTCGGTCTGTGGAATCGGTGCTTCCTCGTATTCTGAAACATCAATATCCTCCAGCACCAGATTGTCTGCAAAGGTTTTCGCCGCAGAACCATCCTCTGCATGAATCTGTAACTTGGTACAACCATCAAAAGCGGTACTGTGAATCGTACTGACAGATGGTGGAATGGTAATGTCCCGCAGTCGCACACAATCCTCAAACGCCTTCATATCAATATTTTTTACTGAATAGGGAATATCCACATTTTTCAGATTCTTACAGTTCGAGAAAGCATATCCCGGTATTTCCGATACGTTACTGCTTATTTTTACCTGCTCTAAATTATAGTTACCCCAAAAGGAATATGGCTTTATCTGTGTTACCGTGGTTGGCATCTCATAACTGTTTCCCTTTCTGCCTGCCAACACCTGGTATAAGGTATCTCTTCCATTCTTGTTATAAATGGCACCATCATCGCAGGTAAACTTCGGATTACTGCTGTCTATGTTGACCATTTCCAGACTGTAGTCTCCAGCAAACACGCCGTTTCCAAGACTCTCCATCCCTGTTCCCACTGATACTTCTTTCAAAGAAGGACATCTGCTGAAAGCTGCAGTTCCAATTGTTGTTACACTGTCCGGAACAGACACAGAAACCAGATTGCTGCAATCCGAGAACGCATTATTCCCGATACTTTCCACATTGTCTCCCAGCGTAATATGCTTTACCGAATCATTTCCCTGAAAGGCTCCTGCTTCTATCTTTTTCACATAATTAGAAATAGACACGTCCTGAGCCGTGCCATTATATTTCACTAATGTAGTTCCATCCATTTGAAAATCAGATGCGGAAGCAGTATCTACTGCTTCCACATCTGTTACTGGTATCTGTGTTACTATGATTGCTGTTATCAGGAATAGTGTTCCTAACAGATTTCTTATCTTCTTTCCCATCGAAATCTCCTGTTATGCCAGTTTTCCCTTTTTACCGCTTACCTTGTCTCTCTTTAAGAATAAAATCATAGACAAACATGCCAGCCCAATTGACAGGAACCATTTCGGATGAATCGGATCACCAGTCTTCGGTGTTACATCCAGTGTACCCTCTGTCAAATTACCGGTATCCACATAAATGGTATATGGTGAGAAGTGGGTCGCTGTAAAGGAAATACAAGGAACACCATTTATCGTGGTAAAACGCTCTGACAATTCCTCTAACTGGTCATTATTAATGACAGCCCCTGCCATATTGTTACCACCATATGCAACCAGTGCATCCGGAATCGGAATCGTAATATCTACAGAAAGACCTGTTGTATCCGTAATCTTCGTCGTTCCGGTAGAATCATACAGGCTGATATCCATTGCATAATACAGAATATTATCCAAACTTCCATATCTATTCGTCAATGCTGCCGCAACTGCCTGTGTTGCCTCATCTGTCTCTGATATCTTAACAATAAAGTTATCGGTAGAACCATTCACATTGGCTGTTGCCAAATCCTTATTGGAGATACCTGGTTTGGTAATATCTACTGTGGTATTGCCGTTTCCATTTGTTCCATTATTCGTACCATTGCCATTTCCATTACTATTGGTAGTTGCCGTTCCATTGCCTGCTACATAATTTGCCGTTACGGTTACATTGTTGGCCGGCATCACAAAGGTAGTTGCCGGAAGGCTGACACTGGCCAAAGTCACACCATTAGATTGGGTTGTCCACTTGCTGAATACCATACCGGTTGCAGGTGTATTGGCAGCAATAACAACTGTTGCTCCTGCTGCATAGCTTCCGCTTCCGCTTCCGTTCTCAACCGTAACTGTATACATGGTTGAAGATGAATTGGAGCCGGAGGTAGTGCTGGTACCAGAAGTATTGGAACTCGTGGTAGAAGTACTACTTGTCGAGGTACTGGTAGTCGTGGAACTGGTGCTTTTATTATTGGATGAACCACTGCTGGTAGAGCCGCCACTGGTATTGGTGGAGCTGCCACTGGTATTAGTAGCGCTACCGCTGGTTGTTCCGCTTCCCTCAGCCTTATATAATGCCAAAAATACTGTATTGTCAGTGATTGTACTACCAACTGTAGCATTTCCCGTGCCAAGCCACTTATCAAAAATATATCCTTGATGATATTTAGGTGACGGGAAGTCATCTGCTGTTATAGCAGTTCCAGCTTCTACTGTCATACTCTTATATACGGCACCATCCATAGAATCAGAGAAAGTAACCATATATTTACCACCTACAGTACCATCATACTGGGCAATAAAGTTTGTATTTTCCGTAATCGGGTCCGAAATAGATTTTCCAGTATCCGCTTTCCAACCAATAAAAGTTGTATTAGTCATGGTAGGTACTTCGTCTTGTGTCGGGTCTGCCGAATTCTGTCGAAGCACATGCCCCTCTTCCACATATAACGATTTAATAATACTTGAATTATAATCCAAGAATTTAACCAGGAAACTATCAGAAATCAGGTTTACTGTCATTCCAGTTCCTTTACTCTCATAATAAGTTCCGTACTCATACGCAGAAGTATCTTTATATGTATTAATCTCTACACCATTTTTCGGTTCAACTGCATCCGTTGCAATAAATACCTCTTTGCCTTTAATGGTCAGTTTGAGTGCAGGAATGCCTCGATAATCCATACTACTGTCTGTGATATTGGTAAATGCGCCTTTTTTAATACTGTTCACAGCAACCGGTAAACTTGCAGAAACCAGATGTGTATCATTGTTGAAACAATCCTCTGGTATTTCTTCCAACTTTGTCGCACTTTCCAAATCAACATTTTTCAAATATATACAGTTTTCAAAAGCACCATCTGCAATTTTATTAACTGAAGGAATCAACGCATCTGTATCACCTGAGACAGTACTATTGGATACACCTTCATCCATAACAGTAGAATCGCCCCGCCGTTGCACGCACTGAATAATCTTGTACTCTCCCGGATTTGCTTCATCCGTCTCATAAAGAATTCCATTCTTGGCTTTATACTTTGTATTAGAGTCTGGAATTGTTATAGACCAAAGTTTTGGACAACTGTCGTCATCCTTCTTAGGGTCCAAGGCATCTGTTGTAAATGGTAATGCACCTATCTTTTTACATTTTTCAGATAGTGTTATCTTCTGAAGGGCAGTACAACCACCAAACGCATTTGCCGGAACAATCTCCACACCTGGAAGGTCAATTGTTTCTACGTGTGTATTTTTTTGGAAGGTTTCTGCTGATGTACTTCCAAAATATGTCCGATAACTTGTTGATGTCTTCTTACCTGTCTTATAGGACTGTGCATCAATCGAATTAATACAACTAGGTATTGTGATATTATAAACAGAATCAATAATACTCTGTTCAAAATCATCCCAACCTTTATAATCCACAACCGAATCCCTGTCTGGCGTCTGACTGGGGTCTGGAAGATTGTTTTTTACCGCTTTGTAGTTATCAATAAATTTAAATGGATTCTTCCTAAAATATGCTGTTGGGTCATTAGCAGCCTCTACAACAAGTGGCTCAAAGAAGAACTGGTAAAGGGACTTTTCTTTTTGTTCAATCCATACCATGTCGCTCATCTTCTTGCCTTCGGCACACCATTCCCATTTCTTTTTTGTGACCTTATTTGGGTCCTTACCCTCTGTATAACTTCCAGTACAGAAATCCTCATTTACCCAAGGTCCGTAATTATCTGTCTTATATGCACTGTCGCCATTAGCTTTATAGTCTTTTGCAAACGCCTCGCGCTTTAAATCATATTCTGAACTTGAATATTTCTGATAAAAATAGTTTTCTCTTTTCTCCTGATAGTCCTGTAATTCTTCCTGTAAAGATATATCCGCATTGCTTCCAAAAATTTCATCATACTCAGGATAATCAAGCAATGTTACATATCCATTTCCATCATCAAATTCTCCATACATAACGGATAGATGCTTAGAGTCCGGACTATCCCATCTGCTTTGATACCGAATTCTGACACCTGCATTGGAATCCTTGACATAATTATCCGGATTCATTGCATATTGGAAAGGTGCATAGTTCTCATTAATATCACCATGGAAAGTTAATTTATCACCATTTGTATGGAACGCATTGCTTCCCATCTTTAAACTACCATAATTCTGTCCTTGTGGTGTACTGTATGTCACATCCGTTAAATTATAGCAATTTAAAAATGCATTCTCTCCAATATTATTAATACCTGTTCCAAACTTCACACTGTTAAGGTTCTGCCATTTCGTGACGCCTGCCGAACCTGGAATTTCGGTATTTTCAAATGCATTTGCTGCAATTGATTCGATATTATCTCCAATAACCAATTCTTTGACCGACTTTGTCAAATTGGTATCACTAAAACATCCTGTTCCGATATTTTTAACAGGTGTTGTTCCTACATAAGAAGGAATCTCCAGCTTATTAACCTTTGAACTTCCACCTGGTTTAAGTTCACATTTTGTCAAGGTATTTGTAGACTGGTCTATACTCAACAAATAAATATCACTACATACTTCATAGTAAGTTTTTCCGTTTTCCACATAGCAATAGGGAATTGGAACATCATTATAATTGGTTGCTTCCCATGTACTGGAACGCGGCGAAGCTGTTGTTCCTGTCGTTTTACTATTTTTTGGTCCTTGCACATAGAAATTTTCATTGCTGATAGATTTAAAAATATCCGGTTTAAAGCTTGCATCGCCTGCATCATCCGGGAACAAAACACACTGAAGCCCTGTACAATTTAGAAAAGTATTATCCGGAACAGCACCCTTAAATTCTTTCGGCATTGTTACTTTCAGAAGCGAACCTCTGCCCGCCAACACATAATCGGCAATGCCTTCTGTTGGTTCATCATTTGTCATAGTTCCTGTTTTCAAGTTAAACGGAAATTCAAATTCTGTCATGCCTGCTGAACTGGAATTTACTACAGCAAAGCAGCCTTTTCCCATACTTTTAACATGATTTCTTGTAGAATCACCAAAATTAACTTTTGTTAATCCTGTACAGTTATAAAATGCAAATTTGGAAATTTGTATATTCGTGCAGTTTGAAAAATTCACACCAGAAATTGGGCTATACGCAAATGCGCCTGCACCAATTTGTGTGACACTGTTTCCTAAAACTATTTCTCCTGTGAGATTAGTTCCCTGAAAAGCCTCTGCTCCTATCACTGTTGGATTCATCGTGACAGTACTCAGATTGGTGCATCCCTTAAAAGCACCATCACCAATTTCATCAACATTGCTGATATTAATGGATTGCAGTGTAGTACAACCCGCAAAAGCTTCATCACCAATAACTTTAATTTGCTCTCCAAGCGTAAGATTCTTAATACGGTATGCAGCAGAATCACTACCGGACTTAGGTGCAAATGCTTTATTTGCGATACCTTTAATCATCATAGTGCTTAATACTTTAAAGTTATTATTATCAACAATATCCCCGGTTGGTAATTCCGACTCTCCCAACCATTTTAACACAAAGCAACGTACATCAGTCCCTGTTGTTCCTTGATTTATCAAGTCAACTACTTCAAATAATGTATATCCTATATAACCATTCTTTTCACAGTAATACTTCTGCATCACGCTTTCACTCTGTGTCCCATAATAATTCACAAAGTCTGTAGCGGTAATTTCAATACTTGTAATAGTTCCGTCTTTATTATTTACAAAATCTTTAAAAGCATTATAATTCTCAAAATATTTTTTTACTCGTTCAAATGCCGCGCCACTCGTTGTTGTTAATTTATCTACAACTTTTTCCTGTTGCGTTGCTGTGCCATAATTTGCATAATAAAAGTTATGATATGCGTCCATTGTTACCGTATCATACTCTGCTTCAACACTATCTCTTAAATAAACATCTTCTGCCAGATATCTTGTATTATAATCCAAAATATAGCGATTATTTGCATCTGCCCCTTTCGTAACTTTATATTGCCAATCTAACACACCGGAAGTAGCTCCCTGTGCCACAAAAACATTTGGTGTTTTGATAAATTTAGATTCATCATTTAAATCTACGGTTGGCTGTCCGTCTACAATTCCATCAGCATCAAGCGATACCTTATATTCCAATGTTGCTGCAGCCCTTGCTGTACCTGCACTACTGCCATCATCCGCCCGGTTCTCAGGCACCGGAATTGCAGCAATTACAATTGCAGTAATCATAAGTACTGCTGCAAGGCTCTTTCTGACAGTTCTTTTCAGTCTTCTTTTTGATTTCTTGACCGGTGTTTTCTTTGCCATCGCAATTCTCCCCATTCTGCTGTATCTGTTACCTATTATTTATACTTTTTCATACTTTTCTGATACTCTGCTTTATGACTTGTCCTGTTTTTTCTCTGGCTAATCCACTCTCTTTGCCACTACGACAAACCGCCCATCCTCTTCTGAATTATCACAGGTCGAAAGGGTCAGTAACTCGTCTCCGTAACTTGCCGTTACCCCGGTGTCATACAAAGACAGGGCTGCCATTTCCTGCATATCGGATTCAAATTCTTTCTCCGAAGCAGCGTCCAGGAACTGATAATACTTAAAAACCACTTCGTCCTCGTTATAAATCCGGGAACGAAATACATACATTATCTCGTAAGTTCCTTTTTCATAAATGGTATCAAACTGTATCCGTGAATGGTCCTTATAATAGGACTCACTGCTGTATTTATTTAAGTTTCCAAACATCTTACCCGACTTCATGTGGTGACCATATATAATCAAGTTGGTATTTCTATGTACTACATCACAGTCTGCATCCAGAAACAGGCTTCCATTCTTGTCATACTCCTGATTAAAATTATGGTCAAGATAATATTCGTTATTGGAAGTCTGCATAACCGGGTAATCTATATTTGTATCGTCAATTTTGAGCCATCCGATTAGACTTTTGTTCTTATTATATAAAGTTTGATACTCTTCCAGTATCTGCAGGTCTACCTCTTCCTCTTCGGTGTAGTGAATCGTCACATTGTTGACCTGATTCAGCAGACCGCTTCCCTTCAGCTGTGCCAGATTAGCATAACCGGCTTCGGTTCTTCCTGCATAAAAATAGTAAACACCAAAATAGCCAAAACAGCCGATTGCCACAATCATACAGACCGCTACGAGAAGTTTCCGCTTCATCTCCCTCTTTTTCAGTTCGGCTTTAATTTCCCGCTGCATCTGTGTATCATAATCTTCCAGTGCAACACTCTTTTCCTCTTTGGGTATCTTTCTTTCTTTTGCCTTTTTCGCAGGCTGTTTCTTTGCTGTCTTCTTTCTGGCTTTTCCATGCAGCCTGCTGTCTGCGGTATAGCCTTGTTTCTTATATTGGGCTGCCAGTTCATAGATTTCATCATCGAAATCATTACCGACCATGGTTTCAAACCGATATTTACCCGACTGCATTTCCTGATATAAGGTAATGACTTCGCCAGGCTGTTCTAAGTGAATCTGCTTCTTTATCTGTTGTATTTTCTTCTGGTCCCGCAGGGCAGCATTGTAATCAGCTACGGTACGGAACTTTCTTCCTGCAACTTCAAATCCCTCCATCAGGGAAGCACTCCTTTAAATAGCATATAGCTTTATTTTACTATATCTTGAGATTTATTCAAGTATTTTGTCGATAAATTGATATCCGTGATTTTCAAAAAAGAAAATAAAAAACTTTTCGCACATAGGAAACTCGGACATTCCTTCCCCATAAGATAAAGCATAAACAATTTATGGAGGCATAAAACATGAGTGATTTAACAGCTACTCAGTGTGGATGCAATAACAATAACAACAATCGCAACAATGGATGTGGATGTAATTCTATTATTTGGATTCTTATCCTTCTGTCCTGTTGCGGAAATAACAATGATGACTGTGGATGCGGGCTCGGTGGATTATTCAACAATGGTAACGATAATTGCTGCAGTTCCTTAATCTGGTTACTGATTCTCTTCTCCTGCTGTGGAAATTAAGCCGTCTATTTCTTCTCCTACCTTCAAATCTTTTGTACACATCTGAAAAATAGGCTCATTTTGAGCCTATTTTTCTCTAAACAATCATAAGATACTTTAAGAAACCATTTGATAACAGGCATCAGAAAGGCATTTTATATGGCAAATAATCAGGATGATTTGACAAACGTCATGGCATTTGATGCCCTTTACACAACCAACCAGATACAAAAATACAAGGTGCTTCTGCCTTATATGGAATCCGGCGTACAGAAGCAGTTTGCCGTCTATATTAAATTTATGGAATTACAATACACGATGGATTATGTCAGAAAACATCCTTTCCAGATTTGTGGATGCAGCCTTGACCGAAAACAGCCCGATTTAAAAAGCATCTGTAAAGAACTGTGCCGCTATTCCTCCCCGGAAGAAATCAGACAGTTGGAACAGATACAGAATATGGTAGAAACGATGGAACAATTTCAGGAAATCAACCAGACCATATCCATGATGCAGGATTTATTTCCCGACCTTGGTGTTTCCCCGGATAAAGAGACATCTTCGGATTCCCCTGGCGAGTCAGGTGCCCCTTCCATGATGGATATGCTTATGGGCATGCTGACCCCGGAACAGAAATCTATGTACGAAATGTTCCAGCATACAAAAATATAGAACAAAATCGAAAGGAAGCTTGTCATGACAACCAATTGGATGGATGACCCATCGCTAGTACATATCGATAAAGAGAAACTGCTGTTTTTGCAGTCTCTCGTCTTTGAAAGCCAGAATTTGAGCAAAGAGCAGCTACTGCCCTTCCTGATGGCGATTGCCAAAAGAGGAAAAGACAATAACATTACTTTTACCGATGATGAAATGAATGCCATTACAGCCGTTATCCGAAGCCATGCTGCCCCGGCAGAAATCGATAAAATCAATAAGCTGATGGCTCTCCGGAAATCCAGAACCACTAGATAATCCCCAGTGCGACTGCAATTACCTGCAGTTGCACTCTTATGTCTGTTGTTATCATCTATAATTTGAAAAATGATACATACTTGTTTTTTGTAATATATCGCGCCAATTCATAATGTCCTTCAAAATACGAAGAACATACACCGTCTGCTTCTCATCACTTATGATATAGAACAGCAAATATGACTGATATATCTTTTTATGTATTATGTATCCTCTGTACTTTATCCCTGCATCAGCAAATTTTAAAGGGAAGTCACCCATGTTATTGACTTCCCTATTTAAATTCGTATATAACTTATTTGCAGCATCTGGATTAGATAAATCAACATGAATATATTTAACCAAATTGAATACATCATCCGTTGCTTCATCTGTGATTAATACTCTATAACTCATTTTTCATCCTATCTCTGATAATCTGAAATGCATCATCAACGGTATGAAGCCGCCCTGCTTCCATATCATCAATTCCTTTATCGAGATAAGAAAATAATGTTTCCATTGCTGTTCTATCTTCTACAACATTCATATCTTTTACTACAGCTTCCATGTAAAAACATCTCCTTTCCTTTAACCTCAACTCTATTATAACCATCTTTTCTGTGAAAACATAGGTCATTCGTAAAATATTTTTCTCTGCCAAACAAAAATTTTATTTCATCTAGTTTTTTCTATACCAAGTTCCTTATATAAAGGATTCAATTGGTCTTTTACCATATCTGCTATCTTTTCAATATCTAAACGTGCAATCATACCATTACTCTAAATTCCTTTATAATATACTTTATTTGCCTGCTTGTACAAACGTTGAAGCTTGTCATATCCATTTTTCCCAGATACTTTCGTATTTTTACCTAACCTTAGGAATTTTAGGATTCCTTCAAGGTCACACAAAAACCAATCTTCAATAGACCGCTTAGCCTGCACATGTATAATTTTGCTAGCACCATTAGCCTTAAGTTCTTTCTTAACTTCATCCCACTTTATTGGTGGCTTAGAAGCAAACTCAAATATTTCCTGAGGGCAATACTTTTAAAACCACCCACACCCTTTACATTTCTGTATTCAATATTTGTATCAAATCTTCCTGTAGGATGCAGTTTTCTTGCATTAGCAATTACCTGTTTATAAAATTCAACCTCTGTATCACCCTCTACAAAAAGTACAAGGCATTTACTCATTGGTATCACACTCCAAAAGACCTGTGAACCGAAAGTTACCAAACTTGCCTACTCACAAACTGACGATTGCTTTTATATCGACAACGGAATACACGACGGTCACATCAAGGCATTTGAAAAGGAACTGATAAAAGAATCGCTCTACTTAAAACACATTGCCCAGTAACAGCCAAGAGGACTTGCAAGGTTTCTGACCTTACAAGTCCTCTGCTGTATCATAGTGCTGTTGGCTACGTCCGTTCCGTCAAGGACTGCCCTACGGCGTATCGGCTTCGCCTTGTTCCTTGACCTCACTACACACCTTATTTTATTTTCTCATCTACTAATTCTCCATTTTCAATCACAATTATTCTGTCTTTAAATTCTAATATCCACTGATGTGGTTCTCCACTTCTATTACTCTCTCCTTCTAAGCGAACCATATTTTTATCATTCCCCCATATATTTCGAGCATACATAACTTTCAAACTAGATTTATTCTCATCCGTTGCCCCCGAAAAATTCAACTCATATCCTGGTTTCCCTTGCAGTGTAAGATAAGCCGTATCCCCTTGCACCCCATAATTTAAAATAACATTTTCATACATTGCCACACCATGTGTCAAGTGAAAACCAACTCCCATAAGAACTCCCGACAAAATAAACGCTCCAACGAATATTCCTAATGCTTTTCTTCTATTTTTTTTCTTGATTTTTTTAATCAAATTTACATCTTCAATTTCTTCATTTGTTATCACTGAAAAATTGTCGATCCCCCCTGTCATTTCCTGATAGTACTTTTGACATTCTTCACAATTTTTCAAGTGTTTTTCAATTTCTTGATTACTTTCTTTGCTTGTCAATCCATCAATATATAGAGGTAACAAATCTCTAATCATTTCACATTTCATGGTTACTCTCCTTTCTTATTCTTTGCTTTCCACGATAAAAAGTCACTCTTGCCCAATTTTCATCTTTCCCCATAATTTCTCCAATTTCTTTAAATGTAAAATCGGCATTTAATCTCAAATACATAACTTCTCGCACCGGCTCTTCCAACAAATGAAGTCTTTTATACAACTTTATTACTTCCATTTTCTGTATTGCCGAATTTTCTGTAATTTTCTGACAAGTAGTTTCTTCTACATATTCTGCCGCTACTTCTCTATCTTTCTTCTTTAATTCTTTATACCATAAATGCTTTGCAATCGAACATAACCATACATATATCTTACAGTCACCACGAAAACTATCAATAGATTTTAGGGCTTGAAAAAAAGTTTCTTGTGTGAGTTCTTCGCTTAAATGTGCATCATGGCAAAGGCTAAATAAAAATTTATATACTTGTGGCATATATTTTCGATAGATTTCTACCATTTCTTCCATACTCTACCCTCCTTTACCTATATGTACTTTACATATATTTTTCGTTACACAAATTTTTTAATTTTTAAAAATGGCGTAGATAATGTTCCCACTACCTACGCCATTTCTCATTACATTTTTGAAATATTTACTCCATTTTCTTTCAACTTTTACTCCAAATTTACTCCATTTTAAAAATTTGTTACGATATTTTGCGGTATTCTACGATACCTTTTCTTTGAAGAAAAATGTCTGCAAACCTTGATTTTCAGCGAACTTTTCAATATTTCCAAGCACTTTATTCTGTTGTGAGAATTTCTTCTCAATTATTTCATTACAATATTGACAATTCTTCCCGGGACATAGATTTCTTTTACGATTGTACCGGTCAATTTATCTGCAATCACTTCTTTTGCCTTGGCAATGACTTCATCCTTCGGGTCTTCTTTGCCAATAGCAAGGGTAGCTCTTGTCTTACCATTAATCTGTACTGCGATTTCTATGGTAGACTCTACCGTCTTTGCCTCCTCGTATTCCGGCCAGGAGGTCTGATATACTCTGCCTTCAAATCCGACTCTCTGCCACAGTTCCTCTGTGATATGTGGTGCTACCGGATTCAACAGGGTAAGGAGTGTTTTGAATTCATCCCTTGTCACTGCATTTTTCTTATAGAATTCATTGATAAGAGCCATCATGGCAGCAATCGCTGTGTTATATTTCAGATTTTCAAAGTCGTTGCTTACTTTCTTGATAGTCTGATGCATCTTTGTCTCCAGGTCTTTGGAGAAACCTGTTTCCTCTGTGAGAATATCCTGTAACTTCCATACTCTCTCCAGGAAACGACGGCAGCCTTTCACACCATCTTCTGACCAGGATGCAGATAATTCAAAAGCACCGATAAACATTTCGTAAGTACGCAGGGTATCTGCGCCGTAATCTCTTACGATATCATCCGGATTTACTACGTTTCCTCTGGACTTACTCATTTTCTCGCCATTGGAACCAAGAATCATTCCATGGGAAGTTCTCTTTAAATAAGGTTCCGGACAAGGAACTACTTTCTCATCATATAAGAACTTGTGCCAGAATCTGGAGTACAGTAAATGCAGTGTGGTATGCTCCATACCACCGTTGTACCAGTCTACCGGCATCCAGTATTCCAAGGCTTCCTTGCTGGCAAGGGCTTCTGTGTTATTCGGGTCTGTATATCTTAAGAAATACCAGGAAGAACCAGCCCACTGTGGCATGGTATCTGTCTCTCTCTTTGCCGGACCGCCACAGCAGGGACAGGTGGTATTTACCCAGTCTGTCATAAGTGCCAGCGGGGATTCTCCATTATCTGTCGGCATATAGCTGTCTACATCTGGAAGCTCCAGTGGAAGTTCGCTTTCATCAAGCGGCACATAACCACATTTATCACAATGTACAATCGGGATTGGTTCGCCCCAGTAACGCTGTCTGGAGAATACCCAGTCTCTTAACTTAAAGTTAGTCTTTGCATTACCAATGCCTTTTTCCTCTAAGAAGTCAATCATCTTCTTTTTGGCATCTGCAACCTTCAGTCCATCCAGGAAACCGGAATTTACCAGGATTCCGTCTGCCACATCCGTGTACACTTCTTCCTGTACATTCTTGCCACCTGCAACGACCTCGATAATCGGTAAATCAAATTTCTTGGCAAAATCCCAGTCTCTTTCATCATGTGCCGGCACCGCCATGATTGCACCGGTTCCGTAGCTCATCAGGACATAATCGGAAATGAAAATCGGAATCTCTTTTCCATTGACCGGATTGATAGCTGTTAAACCATCAATTCTAACACCGGTCTTTTCCTTTGCCAGTTCTGCACGTTCAAAGTCAGACTTCTTGGCAGCCTGCTCTCGATATGCTGCAATAGCATCCCAATTCTTTAACTCGTCTTTGTACTTATCAATAATCGGGTGCTCCGGAGATACTACCATATAGGTAACACCAAACAGGGTATCACATCTTGTCGTATAAATACGAAGCTTGTCTTCTTTATCTTTAATGGAGAAGTCTACTTCTGCACCGGTAGATTTACCAATCCAGTTTTTCTGGGAAACTTTAACCTTTTCCACGTAATCTACAGTATCCAGTCCCTGAATCAGCTTATCTGCATACTCGGTAATTTTAAGCATCCACTGGCTCTTTACTTTACGGACAACCTCAGAACCGCATCTTTCACATACACCATTTACTACTTCTTCGTTTGCAAGACCAACCTTACAGGAAGTACACCAGTTAATTGGCATTTCTGACTTGTAAGCAAGACCTGCCTTGAATAATTTCAGGAAAATCCACTGTGTCCAGTGATAGTAATTTGGGTCTGTTGTATTGATTTCTCTATCCCAGTCAAAGGAATAACCAAGGGAATGTAACTGGTTCTTGAAACGTGCAACGTTATTCTTTGTTACAATCTTTGGATGAATATGATTCTTGATTGCATAATTCTCAGTCGGCAGACCAAACGCATCCCATCCCATTGGATAAAGTACGTTATATCCCTGCATTCTTCTCTTTCTGGCAACAATATCAAGTGCGGTATACGGTCTTGGATGACCTACATGAAGTCCCTGTCCTGACGGATATGGGAATTCTACCAGTGCATAATATTTTGGTTTGGAATAATCGTCAGAGGTCTTGAATGCTTTCTCATCATCCCATACCTTCTGCCACTTTGTTTCCACTTCTCTGTGATTGTAAACTTCTGCCATTTTGATGACCATGCCTTTCTATTTCTATCTCTATCTCCTGTAATCTTTCAGAACGATATTATCACTTTTCTATTTTATTATACTTATCAGATTTGTCAACCCAAAAAGAGAAACAGGGCATCTCAGCCCTGTTTCTCTCCTGCTTCTCGTAATCTGTTTATGCTTCACTGTTATTTGCCGCTACTTTTCCGGCTCTTGCCTCTACTTCCTTCTGCTGAACCTCCGGTGGTGCCTGTTCATATCTGGCAAAGTCATGGCTGTACTCGCCCCGCCCTCCTGTCATGGAACGCAGTTCGGTACAGTAACCATTCAGGCATGCCTCCGGTATCTCTGCCTCGATAACAGTTTTGCCGTCTCCTGCCGGGCGCATACCCAGTACCCGGCCACGACGTTTGTTCAGGTCACCCATAATATCACCGGTATAGGCATCCGGTACGGTAACCTGTAAATTAGCAATAGGCTCTAACAGAACTGGCTGAGCCTCCATAATACCCTTCTTAAATGCCTGGATAGTTGCCATCTTAAACGCCATTTCCGAAGAATCTACCGGATGATAGGAACCATCATACAAAACCGCTTTGATACCCACAACCGGATAAGCCGCTAAGGGACCACATCCTACCGATTCCTGCAATCCTTTTTCCACTGCCGGGAAGAAGTTCTTCGGTACGGCACCGCCTACCACTTCCTGGTCAAACTCATAGCTTTCTTCCAGATTGCCGGATGGCTCAAAACGCATCTTTACATGACCGTACTGTCCGTGTCCACCGGATTGTTTCTTATATTTATATTCCACATCGGATTTTTTCTTAATAGTTTCTTTGTAGGCTATCTTCGGGTCGGAAAGTTCAATCTCTACCTTATATTCATTCAACAATCTGCTGGCGATAACCTCAAGGTGCATATCACCCATACCACACATTAACGTCTGTTTATTCTCTGCATCGTTAACAAGCTGTAAGGTTCTGTCCTCATGGGTCAGTTTCTGTAAAGACTGCGAAATCTTATCAATGTCTCCCTTGTTCTTTGCTTTATAGCGTTTTGCCATACAGGGCTTTGGCAGGTCAACTTTTCCATAACGGATTATCCTTGCCTTGGTGGATAAGGTATTACCGGTTCTTGCCGCAGTCAGCTTGGCAATGGCACCGATATCCCCTGCATGCAGTTCCTTTACCTCGATAGGCTTATTTCCCTGAAGGACATACAGTTTATTGACCTTCTCTTCCACTTCCTTTTCATCATTATAGATAACATCATCACTCTTAAATACGCCGGAGCAGACTTTAATCAATGAATATTTGCCGATAAATGGGTCTACAATGGTCTTGAAAATATAGGCTGACTTTGGTTTCGAGAAATCGTAGTTTGCCTCAAATATTTCATTGCTTTTTAAATCAATGCCTGCCAGTTCACGGTTTTCCGGACTTGGCATATACTTTACAATGTCATCCAACAACGTATAAATTCCCTGGCACAATATATTGGAACCCATAGACATCGGGACAATACTGCCGTCCAGTACATTATTCCGCAGAGCTGCCCTGATTTCTGCCTCCGAAAAGATATCTCCATTAAAATAACGCTCCATAAAGTCTTCACTGGTTTCTGCTACCGCCTCCATCAGAGTATCCCGGCAGATTTGCAGGTTTGCCTTACTGTATTCCGGCATCTCGCACTCTACGACTTCTTTTCCTTCCCAGCGGTATGCCTGCTCTGTGATTACGTTTATGTATCCCACGAATTTCTCATTCTCACGGATGGGCAGATGGAATGGTGCCATCTTCTTACCATATTTGGCGGTCATATCTTCCACAACCTGTCGGAAAGAAGCATTATCAATATCCATGTCCGTTACGAAAATGAACCTTGGCAGTTTATACTTCTCACAAATATCCCACGCTTTCTCTGTGCCAACTTCCACACCGGCTTTACCGGATACTACGATAATAGCAGCATCAGCCGCACTGGCAGCCTCTTCTACCTCTCCTACAAAATCAAAGAAACCAGGGGAATCCAGCAGATTAATCTTAACTCCTTCCCATTCAATTGGGATAACGGATGTTGCCAATGAAATCTGGCGTTTCTGCTCTTCCTTTCCAAAATCGCTTATAGTATTTCCATCAACTACTTTTCCCATTCTGGAAGTAATACCAGACAGGTATGCCATAGCCTCTGCCAGACTGGTCTTACCACATCCGCCATGTCCCAGCAGGACTACATTACGAATCTTGTCAGTTGTGTATACGTTCATATCCGTTCCTCCCAATCATTCCTATTTACCCGAATCATAATGATTCTAAATATGAGTACATTTTACCAAATGTTTTTAAAATATTCAATATTTAACATACATTTTGCACATCAATTTTATTTATTCTTTTGTTATTTGTATATATTTTATGAATATTTTATTGTTTTCAGACAATTACGTTTTGTTGATTTTATCATGCTAAAGTGTTATGATTGTAGCAATTCAGATATAATTCAGATATATCGTAGAAAGGAAATCCCAATGTCAACACTTACCTGTGGTTTTATCGGGCTTGGTCTGATTGGCGGCTCTATTGCCAAGGCAATCCGCATCGCCATCCCAGATGCTTACCTTATCGCTTATGATATCAACGAATCCTCTTTACAGCTTGCTGTAAACGAGGGTGTATTAAATACATACTGTACAGAGATAAATGATTCTTTTCACGACTGTGACTATATCTTTTTATGCGCGCCTGTATCCCATAATGACAACAACCTGGTTGTTCTGAAGAACTATCTGAACCCGGAAACCATTCTGACCGATGTGGGCAGTGTGAAAACCGGGATTCATGAACATATCAATGCATTGGGCTTAAAAAATCAGTTCATCGGTGGACACCCCATGGCGGGTTCTGAACGGTTTGGATACCAGAATGCAAAAGCATCTTTACTGGAAAACGCTTACTATATCCTGACCCCATCAGATACAGTCGCCCAGGAGAAGCTGACCGCCTATCAGACACTGGTAGCCTCTATCGGTGCCATTCCCCTGATTCTTACTTATGAAGAGCATGACTATGTTACCGCAGCTATTTCCCATCTTCCCCATGTAATTGCTGCTTCCCTGGTCAATCTGGTAAAGGATGCTGATTCCAAGGAAGGCGTTATGAAGATGATTGCTGCCGGAGGCTTTAAGGATATTACCAGAATCGCTTCTTCTTCGCCTACCATGTGGCAGCAGATTTGCCTTACCAATACAGACAATATTTCCCGCCTGTTGAGAAAATATATTGCAGATTTGGAAGCTATTGCCGACAAAATTGATGGTCGTTCCTCTACGGAGTTATATGATTTCTTTAACACAGCCAGAACCTACCGGGAATCCTTCATCGATGCCTCCAGCGGTCCTATTAAGACAGAGCATGTACTGACCGTAGACATTGCCGATAAACCAGGTGCTATCGCCGCCATTGCTTCCCTGCTGGCAATGCATGATGTAAGTATTAAAAATATTGGAATCAACCATAACAGGGAACTGGCAGAGGGTGCCCTGCGCATTGAATTCTACAGCGAAGAAGCGGCTGCGGCTGCCACCGAAGTATTACAGAAACACGGTTATGGCATCCACCAGAAGAAATAACGAAGAAGGGATAACGTAATATGATATTCAAAAAAGCAAACCACTGTACTGGGGAAGTTACCATTCCCGGTGATAAATCCATTTCCCACAGAGCCGTTATGTTTGGCTCTCTGGCAGAAGGCACAACCGAAGTAACCAACTTCCTGCAGGGAGCTGATTGTCTCTCTACTATAGACTGTTTTCGCAAAATGGGGATTGCTATTGACAATACCCCGGAACGGATTCTGATTCACGGAAAGGGATTGCATGGGCTTAATGCACCTGCCACTGTTCTGGATGCCGGCAACAGCGGTACTACCACCCGCCTTATCTCCGGTATTCTTGCTGCGCAGCCTTTTGAAACCACGCTGACAGGGGATGCTTCCATACAGAAACGTCCTATGCGGCGTATTATGGAACCTTTATCCATGATGGGGGCTAAGATAATCAGTGTAAAAGGAAATGACTGTGCTCCGTTACAGATTACCGGTTCCAGACTTCATGGCATTCATTATCAATCTAAAGTTGCCTCAGCCCAGGTAAAATCTTCTATTTTGCTGGCGGGGCTCTATGCGGATGGTGAAACCAGTGTGACCGAGCCAACCATCAGCCGGAACCATTCCGAAATCATGCTGCGTTACTTTGGTGCTGACATTCACACAGAAGGCAAAACAGCCATCATCAGACCGGAACCTAAGTTAACCGGTCAGGAAATCATCGTTCCCGGCGATATCTCTTCTGCCGCTTATTTTATTGCAGCCGGACTGCTCATTCCCGGTGCAGAAGTACTTATCAAAAATGTAGGAATCAATCCTACCAGGGATGGTATCCTGAAAGTTGCCCAGGCTATGGGCGGTAATATTACTTATCTGAATAAAAAGGAAGACGGCGAACCTACCGCAGATCTTCTGGTAAAGCACAGTTTCCTTCACGGCATTACCATCGAAGGAGATATTATTCCAACCCTGATTGACGAGCTTCCAATCATCAATATCATGGCAGCCTGTGCCGAAGGCACTACTATTATCAAGGATGCAGCCGAACTGAAAGTAAAGGAATCCAACCGGATTGCCGTTATGGTACAGTATCTGAGTGCTATGGGATGTGATATTACAGGCACCGATGATGGTATGATTATCCATGGCGGCAAGCCACTGCACGGAACCATTGTAGATTCCCACTTAGACCATCGAATCGCCATGAGCTTTGCTATTGCTGCTCTTGTGGCAGACGGGGAAACAACGATTCAGGGAAGCGATGTGGTAACCATCAGTTACCCTGCCTTTTATGAAGACCTGGAGAGATTAACACGGTAACTATTTCCTGTTATTACCAGATATAGAATCGTAATTCACAAAAACAGATATGATATCAGAACGCTAAAAATATATTTCATATTAAGACTAATTAAATACCGAATATCGAAATTCTTATGGAAATAGAAATAACTCTACAAAATGTCCGGATTATATAACCAACCGCAGGACCCTTGGAAAACGCCGGTACTTATTGACCGTATTCTGGTCAATTATGTACCGTTGCGTTTGGAGCGGAGCGCAAGCGCGTCCTAGGTGGTTTATAATCCGGACATTTTCTTTCTAATCATATTCCTGCTCTGCTTACGATGACAACTTAACCAGTAACCGGTTCAGGAAATACGACCCTACCATGCACAGAATCCCTGCCAGGCTTCCGTACCAGTTCAGGTTCGCATCAGATATCTGGAAATGTCTTCCCTCTACAAACTGTTTATAATACTCGGTATAGTACGCCAATATGTAGCAGACAATGCCAGATCCAATTACACCCAGTATCCGGAAATACCTTCGGAAAATTACCATGCTCACAAAAGTGGTAACAAGTCCTACCACAAAAAACAGACCCAAATGGGCACCATAACGAATCATCAGACTGGTGGTCTCTATCTGACTTTCTGTTGGATGTTCGAAAATTCTTCTGGCAATCTGTCTTGCCAGAGACATCGTCACACTGGTTGAGCTTGCCCCGGTCTGAAACGATACAATCATTACAAAATATAACAACAGCAAAAGTCCTAAAACAGATGCCACGATAACGACCGCCTCCAGACCTATATTTTTCTTCTTTTTATGATTCATAATACTATATTTCCTCTATCCAATTCTAACATTTCGTAAAGGAATCGGTAATAAACATGGCATCCCCAAAACTGAAGAAGCGGTATTTTTTTCGAATTGCTTCTTCATAAGCCTCCATAACATGCTCTTTTCCAGCAAGTGCGGAAACCAGCATAACAAGAGTCGATTCCGGTAAATGGAAATTGGTAATCAGACAATCCAGAATCTTAAATTCATATCCCGGATAAATAAATATCTCTGTATTATCACACCCTGCTTCTATTCTGCCTTTTTCAACAGCAGCACTTTCCACCGTACGGCAGCTTGTTGTGCCGACACAGATAACACGTCTGCCTTCTTTTTTGGCACGATTAATTGTCTCTGCTGCTTCTTCCGTTACCTGATAATATTCCGAATGCATGTGATGCTCCAGAATGTTATCTACCTTAACCGGACGGAAGGTTCCCAGTCCTACATGCAGCGTGACATATACAATCTCTACTCCTTTATCCGCAATCTGCTGTAACAATTCCTTCGTAAAGTGAAGTCCTGCCGTAGGCGCAGCCGCAGAGCCTTCGTACCTGGCATAAACAGTCTGATAACGATTCTTATCCTGTAATTTATGAGTAATATAAGGCGGCAAAGGCATTTCCCCTAATTTATCCAGCACTTCCTCGAAAATACCTTCATACCGAAACTGAATCAAGCGGTTACCTTCTTCCACCACTTCTAACACTTCTGCTTCCAGCAGACCATCACCGAATACCATTTTTGTTCCGGGCTTTGCCTTTTTCCCCGGTTTTACAAGAGTTTCCCAGATATCGTTCTCTCTTCTTTTTAACAAAAGCACTTCTATGGTCGCCCCGGTATCTTCCTTGGTTCCCATCAGTCTTGCCGGCAGAACTTTTGTGTTGTTTAAGACCAGACAATCGCCTGGTCTTAAATAATCCACAATATCTTTAAATACATGATGTTCCGTCTGTCCTGTTGTTTTGTCTAACATTAACAGACGGGAACTCGACCTGTCTTCCAATGGGTCCTGTGCAATCAGTTCTTCCGGTAAATCAAAATAAAAATCTGATTTCTTTAACTCTTCCATACAATCCTCATTCCTGCACTTTGTATCTAATGTCTCTCGATTTTTCTTTTCCCCTTAGAGGTTCGCATGATTCAGGAATGCTACATAGCCTCGTTTTGTCTCATATACGTCTGCCTTGCTGGTAGCTTCCCATGGTGCATGCATATTTAAGACTGCTACACCACTGTCGATAACATTCATGCCATACAGTGCCAGAATATAGGCAATCGTACCGCCACCGCCTAAATCAACACGTCCCAGCTCTGCTGTCTGGAAATTCACGTCTTCCTTTTCAAAAATAGCCCTGATATGTCCCAGATACTCTGCGTTGGCATCGTTAGAACCAGATTTGCCACGAGAACCGGTAAATTTATTAAATACCATACCACAACCCAGATATGCCACATTCTTTTTATCAAAGCTTGCTGCATAAGTGGGGTCAAAAGCACTGCTTACATCCGAAGATAACATGCAGGAGTGAGCCAGACATCTGCGTACATTCAGTTCACTGTACTCACCTGTCAGATTCATGACCTCTGCTACTGCGTTCTCAAAGAATCTGGACTGCATACCAGTTGCCCCTACGCTGCCGATTTCTTCCTTATCGACCAGAATACAGCAGGCAGTTCTGTCGGTCTGCCCAATCTCTAACATAGCCTTTAAGGAAGAGAATGCACATACTCTGTCATCCTGTCCATAGGAAAGAATCATACTTCTGTCAAAACCTGCTTCCCTTGCTTTTCCGGCAGGGACAACTTCCAGTTCTGCGGATATGAAGTCTTCCTCTTCTATCTCGTAAGTTTTCTGTAAAATATCCAGAATTCCTTTCTTTACCGCTTCCTTCTCGGAAGATTTGCCATCCTCTTTCTCTTTGTCGATTACCAGTGGCTTATTTCCGATAATAATATCAAGTGCCTCGCCTTCGATAACCTTATTGGCTTTCTTCTCAAGCTGCTCCTGTGCCAGGTGAATCAACAGGTCGGATACGAAGAATACCGGGTCATCTTCATTTTCCCCTACATTGATTTCTACGGTAGTTCCATCTTTTTTCACCACTACCCCGTGAATTGCCAGCGGAATAGTTACCCACTGGTATTTCTTAACGCCACCATAATAGTGGGTATCCAGATAAGCAAAGCCTCCATCTTCATACAGTGGATTCTGTTTGATATCCAGTCTTGGAGAATCAATATGGGCTCCCAGAATATTGATTCCCTCTGCCATACTTTCCTTACCAATTTGGAACATGACAACAGATTTATTCATCCATACGGAATAAACCTTATCTCCCGGTTTCAATTGTGTCTGATTCTTTACCAGGGTTTCCAGTTCCTGATAACCTGCTTTTTCAATGGTATTTACAATCTGGTCGATGCACTCCCGTTCTGTTTTTCCGTTGTCCAGAAAATCCATATACTCTCTGGCAAAAGCATCTACCTGCTGCAACTGCTTTTCATCATATTTTTCCCATGTATTCTTATGTTCCATGATACTCTCCTTTTCTTAACTTCTCAGTTCAATACCCATGCTCTCCAAACCATTCAGAATCTTCTTCATGGCACCGGAGATATCTGTTTCTTCCAGTGTTCTGTCTTTTGCACGGAAGGTAATAGAATATGCGACGGACTTATAACCATCCTTAATCTGGTCGCCTTCGTAAATATCAAACAGATTGTAGCTTTCCAGAATCTTACCGCCACGCTGTTCGATAATCTCTTCGATCTGACCTACCAGAATATTCTTCGGCACTACCATACTGATATCTCTGGATACAGCAGGGTATTTTGCAATGCCTTCATACTTACGGTCAAAGGTTGCAAGCGGTACAATCACCGGCATATCCAGTACTGCAACATACGCTCTTGTCTTCATGTCGTAATTATCACATACTTCCGGATGCACCTCGCCTAAGTAACCAAGCACTTCTCCCTTATATAGGATATTTGCCTGTCTGCCAGGATGCAGGAAATTCTTACCGGCATTTGGGTCATAGGTTACTTTTTCATGAATACCGATGCTGTCAAAGAACTCCTCGATAACCCCCTTCATGGTAAAGAAATCGCCGTCACCATACATACCCAGTGTAAACTGCATTCTCTCATCTGGCAACTCTGTTAATGGTAAAGCCTTTGGCACATAAATGTTACCAAGCTCATATAATCTGACATTCTTATTTCTTCTGTTGTAATTGGTTGCAAGGCTTGTCAGCATACCATTTAAGGAAATCGTTCTCATAATGGAGAAATCTTCTCCCAATGGGTTGGAAATGGTAATCGCACATCTTGCCTTATCATCTGCATCCAGTAATAATTTATCAAATACTTTCGGACTTTCAAAGGAATAGCACATGCCCTGGGAAAAACCACAGTATTCTGCAATATCCCTTGCTTTCTGCTCAATACGAAGCTTAAATGGCAGTTTACCGGTCATTGCCTCGCCACTTGGCAGGGTCATCGGAATCTTATCGTATCCATAGAAACGTGCTACCTCTTCTGCGATATCGCACTGACGAAGTAAATCCTGACGGAAAGTAGGCATTGTCAGGGTATTGGCAGCTTCATCATACTCTACTTCTATCATCTTGAAGATGTCTAACATTTCCTCTTTGGAAACGTTAGTACCCAGCAATTTATTATATTTATCCGGCTCAAAAGGAAGTACTACTTTTTCTTTCAGGGTATCGCAGACATCTACCATACCGCTTACCACTTCACCGCAGCCTAATTCTTCAATTAACTGGCATGCCCTGTTAATTGCATCCTCTGCATTGTATGGGTCAAGACCTTTTTCAAACTTGCCGGAAGCATCGGTACGGATACCTACTCTCTTTGCAGATTTACGGATATTAGCTCCATTAAAGGTAGCTGCCTCGAACAATACAGTCTTTACATCATCGGTAATCTTGGAATTCTCACCACCCATAATACCAGCAATACCAACTTCTTTCTCTGCATCACAAATCATCAGTACTTCGGAATCCAGTTTTCTCTCCTGACCATCCAGTGTCTGGAAAACGTCTCCTTCTTTGGCACGGCGTACGATAATCTTCTTACCTGCAATGGTATCCAGGTCATAGGCATGCATTGGCTGACCATACTCTTCCATGACATAGTTGGTAATATCTACCAGATTGTTAATAGGACGGATACCGCTTGCTGCCAGTCTTCTCTGCATCCATTCCGGAGATGGTCCAATCTTGATATTGGTACATACTCTTGCACAATATCTTGGACACAGCTCCTTATCCTGTACTTCAACAGAAATATAATCTTCTATCTTTTCTCCGTTTTCTTTTACAGTTACTTCTGGCAGACAGAACGGCTTGCGAAAGGTAGCAGCAGCTTCCCTTGCAATACCAATCACACTATAACAGTCTACACGATTAGAGGTAATTTCATACTCAAATACCGTATCACGCAGTCCCAGTGCTTCTACCGCATCGGAACCAACCACGACATCGTCATTAAAAATATAGATTCCCATTTCCGGTGCTTCCGGGTACATTTCCCTGCTGGAGCCTAATTCCTCAATGGAACACATCATACCATTGGATGGTACGCCACGGAGCTTGCCAGCTTTGATTTTAATTCCTTCTTCCGGTAACAGGCCACCATCATGTCCACCGGCTACCTTACCACCATCCAGTACAACCGGTACCTTGTCCCCTTCTTTTACATTCGGGGCACCGGTTACAATCTGGATAACCTCACTGCCGATATTTACCTGACAGATAATTAGCTTGTCTGCATCGGGATGTTTTTCAATCTTTTCAATCTGTCCGACTACGATTTTTTCCAGGTTCTTATCTAACCTGCTATAACCTTCTACCTTTGTTCCGGATAATGTCATAGCATCCATATATTCCTGATCTGTGCACTCTAATTCCGGCACATACGCTTTAATCCAAGATAACGCTGTATTCATCTTTTTCTCTCCTTATTATCCATTAATCATCCTGTTAGAACTGTTTTAAGAATCTGATGTCATTCTCATATAAGAGTCTCATGTCATCAATTTCATATTTCAGTAAAGCAATACGTTCCAGACCAACACCAAATGCAAAGCCTGTATACTCTTCCGGATTAATATTGCTCATTTCCAGTACGTGAGGATGAACCATACCACAGCCTAAAATCTCAATCCAGCCTTCTCCCTTACAGAAACGGCATCCCTTTCCGCCACACTTAAAGCAGGATACATCCATCTCTGCACTCGGCTCTGTAAATGGGAAGTGATGAGGTCTGAATTTAACCTTGGTGTCTTCTCCGAACAGTTCTCTTGCCAGCTCTGCCAGCGTTCCCTTTAAGTCTGCAAAAGTAATATTCTTATCTACTACCAGTCCTTCAATCTGATGAAAGGATGGGGAGTGTGTTGCATCTACTTCATCGGAACGGAATACTCTTCCCGGCGCAATCATACGAATTGGCAGTCTGCCTTTTTCCATCTCATGAACCTGTGTAGAAGAAGTCTGGGTTCTCAGCAAAATATCACCTGTGATATAAAACGTATCCTGCTCGTCCTTTGCCGGATGATCTGCTGGAATATTCAGTGCCTCAAAGTTATAATAATCTTTCTCTACTTCTGGTCCTTCGACTACTTCATATCCCATACCAATCAGGATTCTTTCCACTTCCTCTAATGCAATGGTATTTGGATGACGATGACCTACGTTATTTTTCTTGGCAGGCAGGGTAACATCGATAACCTCTTTCTTCATCTTGGCATCCCGGACAGCCTGTTCCATCTTCTTTACAGACTCCTCTAAAACCTTCTCAATTTCTTCTCTTGTCTCATTGACAAGCTGTCCTACCTTTGGACGATCTTCCGGTGCCACATCCTTCATGCTCTTTAATACAGCCGTCAGTTCTCCCTTCTTGCCAAGGAAGTTTACCTTAACCTCATTCAGCTTATCCAGCGCGTCGCTTGCCTCAATCTGGCGTAACGCTTCCGCTTTGATTTGTTCCAATTTTTCTTTCATCTCTGCTCTCCTTTTTCATTATACAAAAAATCCCATGTGCATCACACACATGGGACGAATCTTATCCGCGGTACCACCCAGGTTCCTGCACTGACACCTTACAGATATTTCTGTATAGCTATCTGGCAGACACTTCATTAGACGTAACGAGTCAAACGTCCCAAACTACTTATCTGTAATCCTTACAGGATGTTCTTTTGGGAAGCTCCGGCGGGAATTTCAAGTCATTATCTGAACCAAAGGAAACTTACAGCCGCTGATTTCCTCTCTCTGTTGGAAAATAATACTCTACTGACACCTTCATTGCTTTTACAAAATCTATAGTCATTCTAGTAATTTTTCTCCTGGTTGTCAAGTCCAGGCAGGGATTTTAGCGTTTTTTAGTCGATTTATCCTTATTTTTATCCATCCAGCCAAACAGGAATTTATAAACCGGTCCAAAATACCGGTTGATATGGGCTCCAATCATAAGAATATACATCAGAAGATAAAACCAAAGCATCATAATAACCACTGTCGTAAGACTGCCGTAAGTTCCAAAACCGCCAAAATTATCTACATAAATCGAAAAGGCAAAGGAAGCCACACTCCATACCACCGCCGAAAAAGCCGCCCCTGGAATCTGGTCTTTAAACCGTAGCTTCTTACCTGGTACAAAAGCGTATGTAATGCCAAAAACCAACGTCAAAACAGCCCAGGAAAAAAGAAATCTAAAATGCATAATAAATTGCACCAAATAGTGTAATGGCGGAAAATCGTTAAGTACAATATCTACAATAACATTACCAAATACCATCACTACTAATGCCACTACAATGGCAATCAGTAGAATAATGGTGTAAATGCTGGCAATAAACCGAAGAACGAAATAATTACGTCTCTCCTCAAAGTCGTTTACCGCATTCAGTCCACGAATCAGGGCCAACATTGCCTTAGCTGCAGACCAGATGGTAACCAAAGCAAATATGGTAATGGTTCCTGCAGAACGATCATATACATCTGAAATAATTCCTTCTACCATACCATCCATGGCTGCTGGTGTAAACTGAGTCACAGCCGCAATCAGAATATCCTCGGTCAGATTGGTATAGGGTAAAATGGCGCAGATTGCCATCAAAAGCGGTATCAATGATAAAAAGAAAAAGAACGCTGTACTGGCTGCAAAAGCACTGATGTTCTTCTTCGTCATCTGCCAGCCAAAATCGCGGAATATATAATAAAGTCTGTAAATCGTTCTCATACATCACCTTGTGTTAACGAGCAGCCGGGAAAATACGTTTCCAGTATCTGCCGGTAATCTGCTCCCTTTTTTCCTAATGCCCTGGCACCATTCTGGGACATCCCTACTCCGTGCCCATAACCGCCGCCAATTAACGTATATCCTACCACATTTTCTCCCTTTTTACTAGTTTCGATTATAAAAAATCCACTGGGCAATAACATTTTCGGTGCTATTGTAGTATTATCCTGTCTTACAACCTCCGTCTGCCTGTCACAAAGGATGTATCGTATATTATACTCTGCCACTATCTTGTAACTTCCCTGTCCTGTCACAACAAGCAGTTCGTCCACTACCCCACCAATACCCCTTTTGCCAACTGACAGTTCTTGTATGGCACTGCTGTCCGTAATGGGTTCTGCCACATAATAATCGCCATCTGTCTTAGTCAGAACCGCTTCCGGACTTACCTGATAACGTTCCTGCATCCGTTCCAGAATCGCCGCACTGTCCATTTTCTTTACCACATATCGCCAGCGATACCAGGGTTCCTCTGCTTCCAAGTCCTCTGCATCGGTTCCTTTGATGAATTCCGCGAAGTCCGCCTCCTCCTGCAATTCTTCTGCCCGCGCTCCTGTTGGCTGTAAATAGCTTAAGTCCTCTTGTTTTCCCGATTTCCAGATAGAGGCATCCGTGCCAGAGCCACAGGAAGTGGAATAATAATAATTCTGTGCCGGTTCGTCCTGATACGTCAGCAGAATCCCTTTTGTTTCCTTCACTGCAGTAGTCGTTGCCACATGTTCTTTGCAATTATGGTATACCTGATAGGCTGTTGTATCGTCCACATGAGCACCATACTCTGGCAGCCCTGCCGAAAGGATAAAACGATAGCCATAGGTTCTGGCACAGATTGCCTGGGCTTTTAACGCCTCCATTGGATAAGATGCCGGCATCTCGCTTGGCACCACCGCATACAGATATTCCTCCAAGGGCAGCTCGTTTATCAGTACAAGTCCTTCCTTTTCCTTATAACATTCTATCGTTCCCCGGTAGGCATTATCTTCCTTCTCAATTCCCGGTGCCTCCAGTATAATCGTATCTGTCAGGTTTTCACTCCGGTAGATTCTCCGCTCTCCCTCTTCCAGAGAATCTGCCTGCAATGCGATGGAAGTGCCATCCACGGTAAGTGTCAGGTTATCATAATAATTGCTACCCTTAGCTGTATTCTTTAATAGTACCCGGATGTTGTCTGCATCCTGTTCCCGTGAAACCAAAGCAGCACAAATTTTTCCGTTTTCCAGTACATAATCCGTATCCTCGTAACCAATCTTCAGGGATTCCTTCGTAAGTGTTGTCAGACTGCCATATAAACGGTAAATTTCCAAATCTTCGGCAAGAAAAAAGGTTCCCTGTCCCTCCAGCTCCAATTCCTGTTCCGATACCCGCAACAGTTTTCCATGCACCTTCTCTTCCTTTGGCTTTGCCGCAATCACACAGCCCTGTGACAACGTCAGGTCAGCTACCTGTTCCCGTTTCAAAGTCTTCTGTAACTTTGCCTTCTTGTCTTCACTCCAGGGAATCTGAAAAGATATCTGATGGTAAAAACATTCAAGCCCCTCTTCCCCACATTCCATTACCCATACATTTCCAAGATAATGCTCCTTTGGCATAACCTCGACAACCGTCAATAAGGTATTGTTTTGTATATATACCGTCAGTTCCTGGAATTCCTTATCGTCAAAGGCTTCTGAGCAATAGGAAAAGACACCCTGCATGGCACCTGTTTCTGTATAGGCAGATTTTGCTTCCGTATCTACCTTTAACAGAAACACCGTTGTTTTCCAGACAGATTTTTCCCGTTGGTAATATGCCAGAATCTGTTCATAAGAGGTATACCAGTCTTCTTTTAAAAGAGAATCCTCTGGCACATACTTCCGGGTATATTCCGGCAGCCCGATTTTCGCCCCTTCCAACAACTGATACAACTCTTGATATTCCCCATAAGTTAACATATTTCCTGTAATGCTGCCTTCCGCCCCTCTTGTATCATAATAAAGAAAATCAAAAGATATCTCTGGCAGCTCCAGAGCGTCTAACAGTATCTTCACATCCTCCCTGGTAATTTTCTCTCCCTCTGGTGCCTGATGTCCAGACGCATCTTTTCCCCACAGCAGGTAGACAAGCAACAGTATGCCAACGATAATCAGGCATAATTTCAATAACAGTTTCATATCATATTTTTTCATAGAGCATATTCCCTTCTTACTCTATATTTACGCATTCATTCTCACATATAATACAAAATCATAACAGAAAAAACAAAAGCAGCCGTATCCAAACGACTGCTTTTAGTTTCTGTATTCCCCCAAAATGCCGGGTCCTGTATTTTGACTCCTAGCTAAGCTAGGTGGGTAACCGCAATCGTATTTCTGCCTTCCACTGCACAATGCCTTTCGGCCGGAGGCCTGACATCCATACGACAATATAAGAATCCCGTTTAAAGTATCTGTAGGTTCAAAATAACAAGACGTTATCGCACATTCCAGGTTACTAATATTATATCCGAACCATCGTGATATTACAACAGGTTTTTCAATTTTTAAAATACCATGCCAATATTTGCATGTAATTCATTAAAACTTTGTGAACTTCGCTTTTTCTCTTGTTTCTGCATTTTTTCTCATGATATAATGAGTGCAAGTGAGCCAACGTGCTCGCACGATTGGCGAACGACGAAATTAGCGAGCGAATATCCTGTGAAACAGGATACAAAGCGCGACAGCGCGGATTCGTGAGCTTTGCTCTATCGATAAATAAATGAACAAATCATCCTGCAAAGCAGGATACTAAGCGCGACAGCGCGGATTCGTGAGCTTTGCTCTATCGATAAATAAATGAACGAATCATCCTGCAAAGCAGGATACTAAGCGCGACAGCGCGAATTCGTGAACCTTATTTCTAGGCATACACATAATAAAATCTAACGGAGGTATGATATGGATCATAACATTTTTTCTGAAATAACACCAGAGATTGTCCAGTTAGCCGCCATGAGCGAACAGGCTGGCATTATTGATACAGAATTATTTACCAAATATGATGTAAAACGTGGTCTGCGCGACTTAAATGGTAAAGGTGTCCTAGCCGGACTGACCAATATTTCCGATGTACGTGCCAGTAAAATCGTAGACGGCGTTCAGGTTCCTACCCATGGGCAGTTATTTTATCGTGGCTACAATGTAAAAGACCTGGTAGACGGGTTTTCCAGGGATAACCGATTTGGTTTTGAGGAAGTAACTTATCTTCTTCTCTTTAACAAACTACCGGACAAAGAAGAACTGGATTCATTCAGAACACTTCTTTCCAGTTATCGTTCCCTTCCTACCAGCTTTGTTCGTGACATTATCATGAAAGCTCCCAGCAACGATATGATGAATACTCTGGCAAGAAGCGTCCTTACTTTATACTCCTATGATGACAGAGCCGATGACACTTCCCTGCCCAACGTATTGCGCCAGTGTCTCCAGTTAATTGCCTTGTTCCCAATGTTATCCATCTATGGTTACCAGGCATACAGTCATTATCACAATGGAGAAAGTTTATTCATTCATCAGCCGAAGCCAGAACTCTCCAATGCCGAGAATATTCTTCACATTCTGCGTCCAGACAGTAAATACACTCCTTTGGAAGCTAAAATATTAGATATTGCTCTCATTTTACATATGGAACACGGCGGTGGTAACAACTCCAGTTTCACGACCCATGTAGTAACCTCCTCCCTGACCGATACCTATTCTGTAATTGCAGCCGCAATCGGCTCCTTAAAAGGTCCTCGTCATGGTGGTGCAAACATTAAGGTTGTCAAGATGTTTGATGATATGAAACAGCAGGTATCTGACTGGAGCAACGAGGGACAGGTTGCGGATTATCTGGAGAAATTACTCCACAAGGATGCTTTCGATCATGCCGGCTTAATCTATGGTGTTGGCCACGCGGTTTATTCCAAATCAGACCCAAGAGCTGTTATCTTCAAATCCTTCGTGGAGAAACTTTCCGAGGAAAAGGGCCTTCATGATGAATTTGCATTATACTCTCTCGTAGAACGGCTTGCCCCGGAAATCATTTCCAAAGAACGTCCGATTTACAAGGGTGTTAATATCAACGTGGACTTCTATTCCGGCTTTGTTTATAACATGCTAAACCTGCCATTGGAACTTTATACTCCTATTTTCGCTATCGCCAGAATTGTTGGTTGGAGTGCCCATCGTATGGAAGAGCTTGCAAACAACGGCAAGATTATCCGCCCCGCCTACAAGCCGATTTGTAGCGACAAAGAATATATTGATTTGGCAGACAGAGCCTAAAATAGGTCTTCTGACAAATTCTCTGAAAAGGAAAAGCAGAAACCGTGTTCTACGATTTCTGCTTTTTATGCTATCTATTGTATTTTATACTATTTCTTTTGTTTTTTCTCTTTCTTTTGGATTTCCATATACTGTTTCTGCCCTTTTTTATAAGCAACTACATACAACACCAACGCAACGATAACTACAAGATTGGTAATACCAGATATCAGATTAGAATAGATAAACGCTTCGTTTATCAGGTTCATCGCTCCTGCTATGATAACCAGCGCACCTGCCACCAACACACGCTTGTACATATATTCAATATAACCAAGCCGGTCTTTTATCTGTTTTTCATCTGTATTCTTACCTAACATTACATTGGCTGTAATGATTTTATTTTTCTTTGCCTGCAGTGCGGACACAATTAAATAAAACCCACTACCTATAAACAAGATGTCAATGATGCTGTTCATATCCATGAATCATCATGCCTCCGTATTTAATATTCGATTGACACATTCCAATAACCGTCCCGGTTCAAAGGGTTTCTTGATAAAACCAATCGCACCCAGTGCTCTCCCCTGTTCCTCACTTTCCCTGTCTGTGTCTGCAGTCAGCAATATAACAGGAATCTGTGCAGCAGCCAGATGTGTGTTCATCCATTCCATCACTTCATATCCATTCATACCATGCATGTGAATATCCAGTAACAGCAAGTCCGGAATCTCTTTTTCCATAAATGCAATCGCTTCTGCACCAGATTTTAACATAGAAACTTTGTATTGATTCTTCAGAATAAAATCCACGCATTTCAAATTAGTAGAAACATCATCTACTATCAGTACATGCTTCATAAATTATGCCTTTATGCCAAGAAAGCGTTTTACAACAGCTTTCATTTCTGTCTTATCACATACATTATCATGAACTACTGGAGCCGTTCTGATTTCTTCGATAGCATTTGGTATTTCTACATTTGCGATTTTTGCCAGCTCATCTACCAGCTCAAAATCGGACATCGCATCATATTTACTGTCAATAGCATTCATGACGCTTCTTGTAAATTTAAACGGACTTGCTGTAGAGGCAATTACCGTCTTTGTTTCATCCTTAGTATCCGCTGCATATTTCTCATAAACCGCACTGGCTACCGCGGTATGAGTGTCAATCACATATCCGGTATTCTCATACAGAGACCTGATTCTCGCTGCTGTCTCTTGTTCACTTGCATAATTTCCATAGAAATCTGCAAGCTGTTTCTTCATATCCTCTGTAATCTCGTATTTGCCATCTTTACTCAGCGATACCATCAGCTTCGCATTCTTCTCTGCATCATTTCCGGCAATACGGTAAATCAGTCTTTCCAGATTGCTGGAAATAAGAATATCCATAGATGGAGAGCTTGTCAGCATAAACTCTCTGTTTCTGTCATAGATTCCTGTTGTGAAGAAATCATATAATACTTTATTTTCATTAGATGCACAAATTAATTTTTCAATCGGCACACCCATGTTCTTTGCATAAAAAGCGGCAAGAATATTACCGAAATTTCCAGTAGGTACGACTACGTTAATCTTCTCTCCGTCAGCAATCTTACCCTCTTCTAACAATTTTGCATAAGAATATACATAATAAACAACCTGTGGCACCAGTCTGCCGATATTGATAGAATTTGCAGACGAGAACTGTAAACCTGCCTCTGCCATCTGGTCTGCCAGTTCCTTATCATTAAACAGGGCCTTTACACCAGTCTGGGCATCATCAAAATTACCATGGATACCCACTACAAATGTATTATCTCCCTTCTGGGTTACCATCTGTTTCTCCTGAATCGGACTTACACCATTCTTTGGATAGAATACAATGATTCTTGTTCCTTCTACACCGGCGAAGCCTGCCAATGCTGCCTTACCGGTATCCCCGGATGTAGCTGTCAGAATAACAATTTCATTCTTCACATGGTTCTTCTTTGCAGAAGTTATCATCAGATGTGGAAGAATGGAAAGTGCCATATCTTTAAAAGCTATGGTTGCACCATGGAATAATTCCAGATAATATGTACCCTCTGCCTCTACTAATGGGGCAATTACCTCTGTATCAAACTTAGAGTCATAGGCACGCTCAATACAGGTCTTTAACTCTTCCTCCGTAAAATCGGTAAGATAAAGCTTCATAACCTCATACGCGATTTCCTGATAAGTCTTGCCTGCCAGTTCCTTCATCGGTACTTCCAATGCAGGAATATGATCCGGGACAAAAAGACCGCCATCATCAGACAAACCTTTTAAAATTGCCTGGGAAGCAGTTACTTTCTTATCGCCATTTCTTGTACTGCTGTATAATACTTCCATTTCCACTAACCATACCTTTCGTACATTTTCTTGTCATCCTATAATACCATATCACTCAATAATCGTTTGTAGTATACCACACTATATCTAATTTCGCAACAATGCTGTTTGTCCCGCTTTACAGTCAGTCTTACAGAAAAAATTCATGATTTCCATAGGCAAACAGCCTGGTCAGTTTCTGGTCAAACCAACGCATATTATCCGAATCCGCTTTGTTCCTTGCACAGAAATACAGTGCTCCTTTCGAAATATCTTCTCCCATCAGGGCGCGCTGTACTGCCTGCCTTGTATCCTCACTTATCGTTACACTTGCATATCTGCCGTCCACAGTCGGCGAGAACTGAGCAACCCCTTGTTCTTTCTGCATTACCACCTCATAGACAGTATTGGGAAATTTACTGTTATTGACCCGGTTTAACACCACATTTGCAACCAACAGCTTTCCATTCTGATCTTCCCCTCCGGCTTCCGCTTCCACAATCCGAAGCAGTGCCTCTTCATCCCGCGCCGCCAACTGATACTTTGCAGTCTGTTCCAATACTTCATAATCTACTACCCTCTGCCCGGAAGAAACACTGGTAACCATTTCAAAAAAGCTTTTCTTTTCTTCCTGCATGGACTCGTCCAGAAATTCTATCTGAAAAGCCGCTTTGGATACGATTTTGTTAATTCTGATTTCCCGCGCACAAATCCCTGTAGAAAAGATGGTCATACTTGCCAACAGGAAAATCCATATATATTTTTTATACATTTCTCCTCCAGTTTTCAATCATTTACCGAACATAAGCCTGTCACTTTCGGTATGATATATTCTATACAGGAGGCAGGAAAAATATTTCTAAATTTGCTTATTTTCTCAAAAATGGTACAATTACTAAAAAAGGAGGCTTTCTGTCTGATGCAAGATTTTCCCGGTGTATATACTGCAAAACGTAAGAATGGAACCCTATATTACCGTGCTTCTTTAACTTATCGCGCCAAGCACATCAGCCTGGGGAGCTATGCAGATGCAGACAGTGCTCATCAGGCATACTTAGAAGCAGGTATTTTGCTATCCGATGAGCGCATAACGCTGTTAAATTATAAGAAAACCTCCTTTCTTTCTTTTGAAAAATGGGTTACTCTTCTGAATTTCCGGGATAATGGCATCTATTTCGCCACTCCTATTTATATGCGGCCGAAATTTTTCTTCTATTATTTTACACCAACCCATTATTTTATCTTTGATATGGAGGATTTATTCTATTATGCCTCCCACAAGATTTCCCGCAGAGGAGGTCATTATTTCGTGGCTGACTATGGGATGCAGGTAAATATTATGAATCGGTATCACATTAAGAATTATGCCGTAGAAGGGCGCGATTACCGCTTTATCAATGGCAATAATCACGATTTCCGATATGAAAATATAGAAATTATCAATGAATATCATGGAGTATCTCAGATTCAGGTTAATGGTTCTACCAGATACCAGGTAAAAATCCATGTAAAAGGCAACTATACCGTAGGTACTTATCCCACCCAGGTAGAAGCTGCCATTGCCTACAACAAGGCTATTGACTTATTAAAAAAAGCCGGCTTACAGAAGGAGTATACGCCCAATTACATGGAAGGTATCTCTCCCGCTGTCTATGCCGACCTGTATAATACTGTGAAAATCTCTCCCGGTATCCGTCATTACCGTTCCGAATAACCGACAAAGGAAATATTTAAATTGGCATCGCCCGGTATACCATTTACCACGCCGTCTGTGGTGTACTGCCACATGGTAAACTGATAAGGGTAATCTGGCATATCACTTTCCTGGGAAAGCCATACATCAAAGTTCTGCAGCTTCGTCAAGTCCACCTCTTTGATAAGCCATTCCTTATTGCCATAAAGCATAGGCGTATAACCAGCCGCCTTGATTCCCTCCAGGAATGTTACTGCAATAGTTGTTTTATCATCCCGGCTCAGTCCATCTATTCTTGCTTTATCATTGGCAGGATATTCCATATCAAAGGCTATCGGATATTTGACTCTTCCCTGATAAGGAGCCAGATTCTGTACAACGAAATTAACTTCCTGTGTTGCCTCTTCCTGGGAAATCGCCTGCGATGCAAAATAAACCCCCACATCCAGGCCTGCACCAAGGGCACCATCCATATAAGTCTTAAAGTTATCATCCAAAGTAACAGCCCCCGTGGAATAGCCACGGCTTCCCAGACGAATCATGACATAATTTACCCCCGCAGCTTTCAGGCTGGTAAAATTAACTTCTCCATCATGTTTTGACAAATCTACCCCCACATAGGAAGTATTTCTGCCATTCTCCATATAACGCCTTAAACCGGCTTTTTCTTCCAGTTTTGTAAAATCATAGGTATTTTTAGTCAGATAAGGACTGATAAGCACCCATTCTTCCGTGCCATCCAGGTTGGTAACAAGCGTATGCTTTCCATCTGTTTCCGGGTTCTCCTGTTCCTTCCGTTCTTCCTGCTCTTTCCGATCCTGTTCTGCCTTTTCTTCATAGGTAGAGTGGGGATTTGTCTCTTCACTGTTTTCTTTCCGGTCAGGTGTATTCTCGTCCTTCTCGTCTTCTACCGGATACATGTCCCAGAAATCCAAATCCTCTGCCCGCAGTTTTTTTTCCTGCTCCTCTTCTGCCGCGATTTCCGTTTCTTCCTGCTGTGCCTCTTCCTGTTCCTGTTGCTGCTGTAATTGCTGTAAATAGGCACTGCCGCTTTGATTCTCTTCATTACTTTTCAGTACAAACAATAAAATAATCAGAATAAAAGCTCCCACACCGACTAACATATAAATAACGGAGTGTCCCATTCCTCCCGATTCTTCTTCTCCCGGTAATTTCATAATTTTCCTCTTTTCCTACGAATCCTTCTTCCGGTCAAGGTTCTCGTAACGATTCCTGTGTCGTTTATTTTCCTGACCGGATAAGATATTTACTTCTGTCTTCTATCAATGCTATACTACATGGTATCACGATATGGCAAGGTTCGCAACGTTGCATCTGCCTGTTCTGATAAGTCAGCGAAAAGAGGATTGTTTCATGACCTTATGGAAAAAAAGAAGCTTTTCTGTTCTGCTTCTTCTAACGTTGTTGTTACAGACACTGTTTTTTACCGGCTGTTCTGTGGATGCTTCTCCTATTTCCCAAAACGGCTTTTATTTTGATACCATCATTCAGATAACAGTCTATTCTGCCAAGGATGCTGCCTGTCTGGACGGCTGTTTTGCCCTGGCCGAAACTTATGAAAATATGTTCAGTGCTACTGTGGAAGGTTCTGATGTATGGCGCATCAATCACAGTAATGGAGAGCCCATCATGGTTTCTGATGATACCATTTCCCTGCTTACTACTGCCCTTACCTATGCCGAATTATCTGGTGGCAAAATCGACCCTACCATCGAGCCGGTCAGTTCCCTATGGGATTTCCATACAGTAGATGAACCATCTGTTCCTTCGGACACTGCCATCCAAGAAGCCCTGTCCCATGTAGATTATACCGCAGTGACCATTACCGGGAATAGCGTTACCTTAGAAGACCCGGAAGCCGCTATTGACCTTGGTTTTATTGCAAAGGGTTATATTGCAGACCGCATAAAAGACTATCTTATCTCTAATCAGGTAAAAAGTGCACTTATTAACCTTGGAGGAAATGTTCTGGTACTGGGTTCCAAACCAGATGGCAGTGCTTACAATATCGGTATTCAGGAGCCTTTTGCCGAAGATGGCAGTTCCATTACAACCGTATCTGTCCGTGATAAATCCCTGGTCTCTTCCGGTGTCTATGAACGCTATTTCTATGAGGATGGAAAGCTCTACCATCATATTCTTGATACCACCACTGGCTATCCTTTAAATAATAATATAGCAGGTGTGACGATTCTCTCCGACTCTTCTGTCGTAGGAGATGCACTGTCTACCACCTGCTATTGTCTTGGCTTGGAAGCCGGTATGAAACTTATTGAATCTTTAGACCAGGTAGAAGCTCTCTTCATTACTATGGATAACGAACTATATTACTCCAGTGGATTTACACAGTAACTTTACCTGCCAATACGTTCTTATAATCTTCCAGATTCTTCTGTAAAAGTGTTGGTGTATCCAAACCATACGGACATCTGCTCTTACACTGGTTGCAATGGATACAGCTTTCAATTTTCATCATTTTTGCCTGTCCCTGGGGACTTAACTGTACTGCCGATGGTGACCGGCGTAACAGTAATGACATACGCGCACAGTTATTGATTTCAATTCCCATCGGACATGGCATACAATATCCACAGCCTCTGCAGAAATCTCCCAACAACTCCTGCCTATCCTTCGCAATCAGTTCTTTGATTTCTTCGGTCAGCTTGGGAGGATTGTCAATATAGGATAAGAACTCATCCAGTTCTGTTTCCCTCTGAACTCCCCAGATAGGTAATACATTGTCATATTGTGCCAGATATGCATAGGCTGCCGCTGAATTGGTAATCAGTCCACCGGATAAAGCCTTCATAGCGATAAAGCCCATATTCTTCTCTTTGCACTTCTCTACCAGTTCTATATCCTTCTCTGTTGCAAGATAACAGAATGGGAACTGTAACGTTTCATACAAACCACTGTCAATGGCTTCATGGGCTACAGACAGACGATGGTTGGTAATGCCGATATGACGTATCTTTCCCTGTCTTTTTGCCTCAAGGGCTGCATCGTACAACCCGCTTTCGTCTCCCGGTTTCGGGCAGAATGCCGGATTATGGAACTGGTAAATGTCAATATAATCTGTCTGTAAGTTCTCCAGGCTGGTTTCTAAATCCTTCCAGAAGCCCTCTGCATCAGTGGCTCCTGTTTTGGTTGCCAGAAAGACTTTATCCCGCATCCCTTTAAAGGCGAGCCCTACTTTATGTTCACTATCCGAATATAACCTTGCCGTATCAAAAAAGGTGATACCATTTTCATAAGCCTTGCGCAGTAAGTATACCGCTTTCTCATCGGAAATTCTTTGAATCGGTAACGCACCAAAGGCATTTTTATTGGTGGTGATTCCGGTCGTACCAAGTGTTACTTTTATCATTGTAAATTACTCCTAAATAATTGCCTTCTTCGGACATTTTTCTTTGCATGCACCACAGCCAATACACTTCTCCTGATCGATAGTCGCATGAAAATCTTCTATAGTGATGGCATCTACCGGACAGTTCTTCTTACATAACTGGCAGGCAATACAGCCAACATCACAAGCCTTTATGGTTGCCGGTCCTTTTGCTTTGGAACTACAGGCAACAACATGCTTTGCATCATAAGGAATCAGTTCTATCAGGTTCTTCGGACAGGCTGCCACGCATTTGCCACAGGCTTTGCAGGCTTCCCTGTCTACCACTGCCACACCATTTACTACATGAATCGCATCAAAAGGACACGCCTTTACACAGCTTCCAAATCCAAGACAACCATCATTACAGGACTTCGGTCCTCCGTTTGGTACAAACGCTAGCATCTGGCAGTCTTCGATTCCTGTATAGTCATAATCCAGTCTGGTTCGTTCTTTGTCGCCCTGACATTTTACAAAGGCAACCTTACGGACACTGTCAGCAGCCTCCACGCCCATAATGACAGCTATCTGGTTTCCTACCTTCTCGCCGCCTACCGGGCAGGCATTGACAGGCGCTTCTCCCTTAGCAATTGCAGCTGCCAGGCCAGAACAGCCTGCATATCCGCATCCACCACAATTATTTCCCGGCAGCACAGCTAACACCGCCTCTTCCTTTTCATCTACTTCTACTTTAAATTTAATGCCGGCAAGACCGAGGAACAGACCAACAAACAAGCCGACCGCTCCTACAATCAATGTGGCTGTTATAATTCCGGTTATACTCATTCTATTATCACCCTTCCTTTTAAAGTAATCCAGAAAATCCGCAGAATGCAATCGCCATCAACCCTGCTGTTACAAGCACAATTGGCATTCCTTTAAAGGATTCCGGCACATCATTGCAGGCAATCTTCTCTCGGATTCCTGCCAGAATTATAATGGATATGGTAAAACCGGCTGCTGTTGCAAATCCATTTACAATACCTGCCAGAATACCATAGTTCTTCTGTACATTAGTCAGGGCAACTCCCAATACGGCACAGTTAGTTGTAATCAATGGAAGATATACACCCAGGGATTCATACAAGGACGGCATATATTTCTTCAAAAACATTTCGACAAATTGTACCAGTGCCGCAATTACCAGAATAAATACGATTGTCTGCAGATAGGTAATATCTAATGGTATCAGGATAAACTTATAAATTGCTCCTGCTACCGCTGATGCCAGCGTGATAACAAAAATAACTGCAACACCCATACCGGTTGCCGTGTTGGTTTTCTTGGATACCCCAAGGAAGGGACATAATCCCAAAAACTGACTTAATACAACATTATTGACAAGAGAGGATGAAATCAAAATTACCAGTAACTCTTTAATCATTGTTCTTATCCTCCTTTTCCTCTACCAGACGTTTGGCACAGCCTGCTTCTGCACAGTTCATACAGTCGCTTCCACAGCCGGACTGTATCTTGGACATATCCTTGCCCTTCTTCTCGCCGTTTATCTTCACTTTATTCTGGATAGCCGTTAAGGTTGCGAGTACGAAAAAGGCACCCGGTGCCATGATAAAGATACTAATCGGTACATAGCTGTCTGGCATCACATGGATTCCAAAAATTTCCCCGGCTCCCAGCAGTTCTCTCACTGCACCGATACAGGTCAGGGCAACCGAGAATCCAAGTCCCATTCCAATACCATCAAACAAAGACGGAATTACCGGGTTCTTATAAGCATATGCTTCCGCACGCCCCAGAATGATACAGTTTACCACGATTAATGGAATGTAAATCCCCAAAGAATCGTAAAGGGAGGGAATGAATCCTTCCAGCAATAACTGTACGATAGTTACAAAGGATGCTATGATAACAATAAACGCCGGAATTCTTACCTTATCCGGAATAATATTACGCAGCAAGGAAATAAATACATTACTCAGCGCAAGCACTACCATTGTGGTAAGTCCCATGCCTAATCCATTGATGGCAGATGTCGTAACAGCCAGCGTAGGACACATACCCAACATAAGAACAAATGTTGGATTTTCTTTTACAATACCATTAATAAGACGCTCTTTTACACTATTCATTCTCACTACCTCCCTTCAATTCTGTCTGGAAATAGTAAAGCCCGGCATTGACCCCATTAGTCACTGCATTTGTGGTAATAGTAGCACCGGAAATGGCATCAATCTGATTATCCGATGTAGCACCACTCTTGGTATATTCAAACTTCTCTACCTGTTTATTGGCAAACTGTGGCTTTAGCACTTCTTCTGCCCGCATGCCAAGTCCGGCTGTTTCTGAGATAGCCAGAAGGGACATACCATTTAACGTACCATCCATCCGTACCCCGATGGTAAACTGGATGTCTCCGCCGTATCCTTCTTTCGTGGTAATGGTAAGCACATAGCCTAACAGTTCTCCTGCTGCATCTTTGGCTGCCATCACATCATCAATGCTCTCCTGTCCATATCCAGCCTCACTCCATGATGTTTCGTCTACCGCTGCAAACTCTACTTCTTCAAAGGAAGCGGCATCCTCAAACACTTCCTGGCATGCTTCCTGTTTTGCCTTAGCCTCCTGGTTGGCAATCGGCTCTTTTGTAATCTGGTAAACCAGACCCAGCAATAATCCTGCCACAATGGTAATCGCTAACAGAATTCCTGTATTTTTCATCATTTCTTTCATGCCTTTTCTCCTCCTTTACCAAATGCTTTTGGAAGAGTTACCTTCTCAATTAATGGCACCAGAAGGTTGCCAATAATAATGGCATAGGACACACCTTCTGCAGAAGGCCCGAAGATTCTGAAAATTCCAGTCAGCACCCCCAGCAGGATACCATAAAGATACTGTCCTCTCTTGGTAATCGGTCTGGTCACATAATCGGTTGCCATAAAGAATGCACCAAGCATCAGACCACCGCCTGCCAGATGGGCGGAAATATAGGCCCAGTCCATCCCATGCCCACTAAAAAGAATCAAAAAGATTACAAAGCTGACTATGTAAGTACCTGGAATTCGTAAATCAATAACCCCTACCAGAATCAGGAAACAGGCTCCGATAACAATGGCAATCATAGATGTTTCACCTATAGTACCAGCTGTTCTACCGATAACCATATCCAGAATGTTGACCTCCGCACCACTTTTCAGATTGGCAAGCGGGGTTGCTCCCGTATAGGCATCACAGTCAAAATTCGTCATAATAGAAGTAAAGGATATTAACAGGAAACACCTTGCGCCCAATGCCGGGTTCATAAAGTTCTGACCCAGCCCGCCAAACAACATCTTTACCACCAGAATGGCAAACACACCACCGATAACACCAATCCACCAAGGAGCGGATGCCGGCAGGTTCAATGCCAGTAATAATCCTGTTACCATCGCAGAATAATCTCCGATAGTAACTTTCTTCTTGCAGATTTTCTCAAAAAGATATTCTGTCAATACTGTGAACGCCACAGTAACTACTATTAAAATCAATGCATCTAATCCGAAATTATATATACCAAATCCAGTTGCCGGAAGAAGTGCGATGATTACAGCAAGCATAATACCGCTTGTGGTAACCTTGGATCTGACATGGGGATTAGAAGATACTTTCATCAAATCACTCATTTCTCTCTATCTGCTCCTTTACTTTTTCTTCTTCGCTAACTGTATTTTTCTCATAGACTTGATAGTCTGCGTCAGTGGACGTTTTGCCGGACAAACGAAGCTGCAGCAGCCACACTCACAACATTCCATTCCATTATGGGATAAAAATTCTTCTTCCAGACCATTCTCTGCATAATCTGCCAGCATTCTTGGAACTACCCTGCCAGGACATACTTCCACGCAACGTCCACAGTTAATACATGCACTTGGCTCCATGGCAGATACATCATCCTTTGTCAGACATAACAGTGCAGAAGCCGTCTTGGTAGTTGGTACATCTAAATCAAAAATACCAAATCCCATCATCGGTCCGCCAGAAATAATCTTTACCGGCTCCTCTTTAAAGCCGCCGGCTTCTTCAATCAGTTCATGATAATTCGTGCCGATTCGCACGATAAAGTTTCTGGGGTCTGCAATGGCATCTCCAGTAACCGTAACAATACGGTTCATCAATGGTTTTCCCTCGTATACCGCATGATAAATTGCCACAATCGTATCCACATTATTGACAACGCAACCTGCATCTGCCGGTAACATGGAACTGTTAATAGCTCTTCCTGTGGTTGCAAAAATAATCTGTCGTTCTGCACCCTGGGGGTATTTTGTCTTCAATGCCTTAACACTGATTCTCGGTTCATCCTTCGTCAGTTTCTTAAGCAATGCGATACAATCTGGCTTATTATCTTCCACCGCCAGGATTCCTCTCGCATTATCAAAAAGCTGTAAGGAAACCTTCAGTCCTTTAATCAGCTTCTCCGGCTCCTCTAAAATTCTTCTATAATCCGATGTTAAATAAGGTTCACATTCTGCACAGTTTGCGATGACATAATCAATTTTCTCCGGTTCCTTTGGCGATAACTTAATAAAGGTTGGGAATCCTGCTCCACCCATGCCGACAATACCAGCTTCTTTGACGCACTCGATAATTTCTTCCTTCGTCATTTCTTCTACCGGCTTTCTCCTTGGATACTCTACCTCCTCATATAAGCCATCATTTTCAATGATAATGCTCATGACATTATCACCGGTTACCACACGCCTTGGTTCAATAGTCTTTACGGTGCCGGATACGGTGGCATAAATAGGTGCTGAAACAAAACCGCCAGCCTCCGCAATCTTCTGCCCGGTCAGAACATGGTCACCTTTCTCTACGATTGGCTTTGCCGGTGCCCCAATATGCTGGGAAAGCGGATACACTAAATCCCCTTTAGGCAACACCGCTTTGATGGGCTTATCCTTGGATAATTCTTTTCCGTCATAAGGATGAATACCGCCCCTGAATGTTAATTTTGACATTCTCTGCCCTTCTTTCCTACAAAATATTGTTACGACTCTTAATGATTCTCATTCGCAATAACTTACTTTATAAATATACTATTTTTCGACGAAAAAAACTACTGTTAAATCAAAAATTATGCTAATATATAGCTAGTTATTATTCTCGAAATGGATGCTGCCTTCAGACAATAACATGTTATTTAGATTAGGAGATTCTTATGCGAACAATTAATCAGCCTGTCGAAAATTTTAAAATACCATATCCTTTAGAGCAGATTGCACCATTGGAACAAATTCTTTTTCTGGATATTGAAACCACCGGTTTTACCGCAAAAAGTTCTTCTCTTTACCTGATTGGTGCCGCTTATTATCAGGCTGGACAATGGTTTATTAAGCAGTGGTTTGGAGAATCCGTCAAAGATGAATGCGATATGCTAAATGACTTCTTCTGCTTTGCTGCCGGATACAGCCATTTAATTCATTTTAATGGTAATAACTTTGACCTGCCTTATCTTCTTCAGAAATGTGCACAATACGAGTTGCCTTATAATTTCAGTCAATTTGATGGCATTGATATTTATAAAAGAGTTTCCCCCTACAAATTCTTCCTTCACACCCCTAACTGCAAACAGAAGACTCTGGAGGAATTATTAGGTATCGATCGTGAGGATACCTACAGTGGCGGTGAACTTATCAGCATCTACCGCGAATATACACAGAATCCGACTCCTCAGGCCTACAATTTTCTTCTATTACACAACAGAGATGATATGAAAGGAATGCTGCAGATTCTGCCGCTTTTAGCC
>CAKRWT010000002.1 GCA_934418125.1 uncultured Lachnospiraceae bacterium | reverse complement strand
TCAATATTTCCTTCAAAGCATAGTGCTCCACAGCCAAGCTCTGCAGCTTTCTCCAATGAATAATCAAGCAGGATTTTTCCATATCCCTTCCGTTTATATTCGTTCTTGATACAGATTGGTCCCATCGTCATAATTGGAATGCTTCTTCCGTCATCTGCTATAATTGCAGTTCTCACAAAGATATTCTGCCCGATAAGTTCTCCGTCCAGATCCATTACAAAATCAAGCTCCGGTACAAATGCCAAATCATTTCTCAGCTGGTTAATGACATAATGCTCCTGGCATCCGGGGCGGTATACATTCCAAAAGCTGTCTCTTACCAGATTTTCCACCTCGCGATATTCACTTTTTTCTTCTATACGGATTACTATATTATTTTTCATGAACTGATTCTCCTTCCCTTCAACTCTTGTACCAAGCTTTTTATAGCTGATACAAATTCATCTTTTACCTTTTCTTTATCTTCTGCTCCATCATAAAGACTGTAATAAAAATGCATAACAGCATAAAATCTGACAGCTTTATCCTTAGCATTTACAATTCCAATACTTTCAAATAAATCTTTCACATAAGAAGCAGGTCCAGCCACGAGATACTGCTGATATAACTTCTGCATCTCTTCACTGCGAAACTGCTCTATTGTGAGCATCTTCCGAAACGATGATGCAAAATCATCCTCTGTCCAGTATTCATACATTGACTTGCTGTATTCCACCAAATCATCCAGTGATACCTTCCCATACTGTTCCGGCATTTTTTCTTTTTCCTCTTGTGGCATATCATATTCTGCTGCCTGTTCACCATCCTGCTGCTTCATACGCTGCACAATACAGTCAAAAATATCTCTTTTACTTTTATAATGTCTATATAATGCCCCTTTTGTCATAGCAAGTTCTCCTGCTATCTGACTGACGGAAACGGCCTCGTAACCATCTCTGGCGAACAGATGCAGTGCCACAATTAATATTTCCTCTTTCCTATTACCCATAAACATTTCCTCCAAGAAAAATAAACGACCGTTTACATTCACATGATAGTAAACGGTCGTTTATTTGTCAAGACTTTTCTTTTTATCCATTAGGCACAGTATCTTCCAGATTCGAACCTAACAACCACATCATCGGCATTGATCGGCTCCATTTTTGCATGACAAAAGGCAGCCCATAATGGACTGCCTTAATAAAAGAAAAGCAGCAAATCATTTACTGATCTACTGCTTGATTTCCTCAATATTTACTTGTTACTTATGCCGTTTATTACTGAATAATTATTTTTAAAGCAATTTCAAAAGTTGCACAAGCTCATGTGATTCTGTGCCACTTGATACCATCTGTCTGGTATCAAACCGTTTAAAACCATAATTTTCATAAAAAGAAAGCAATTTTTCTTTATTCTCTGCTTCCACAAATGCTACCATATCACCAACCTGATACTGAAAAATCTTTGTTTGTCCGATTGCTGCTTCGAGCAACTCCTGTCCTGTTATTCTTCCTTTTGCCTTATCATTAAAATTCTTTCCAAGCTGGGCAATCAGATAAGCTGCTAAATTATAAGTCTGCTCACTCTTATCTATTTCGCTAAACCTTGCGAGCTTTCTTTTGGCTGTATTACTAAAAGGCTCTGCCTTTACAACAAGTGGCTTAATTGTAATGGAAAAATACCCCAGCAATTCCGCATCCTCTAATGACAACACTAAATATGTAACTGCCTGATGTTTCTTTGCAAAATCGATTGCCTGTTGCTTTAAAAACGCTCAACATCCGGATTCAGCGGACATGAAAACTCGGAAAGGATCTGTACTAATTTGTCCTCTCCGAGCCGTTTGTCCTCACTTGCTAAATACTCACGAATGTTCAGCACAATAAAATTATTTGCCGACTGCATCCGTTTTCTTCCTTTTCTCCATGAATTTTATAATATCATCTGCTCCCTGTAAGTAGGTAACATTGATTGGTACACGAGGTGTTCTGTCGTTGGCAGATGCTTCAATCGCATCGGCAAACATTTCTACCTGCTTCTGACCGGATATGATAAAATTCTTCGTGATACTAGAAGTTGCCATATAAACATCTCCTTTATTAGTATGGCTGTTCTTCTGCCTATTACTCAATGTAATTTGCATTCTTTTCTATCTTTATTCTATTATGGAAATGTCCGCTTTGTAACACAAAAATTATGAAATTTATATTACTTCCTCCTTCCCCTTTGCCCTATCCACTGCATCCCTTCCTGCAGGTGTCCCGGACACCCTCGCCTTCATTTCGGAGAGTTTCCCTTTCAATGAAGTCCGTTCTGCTGGTCGGTCTGCAAGTTTTCTTTCCGACTCTGCTTCCTGCGTTTCCTCATCCATACCAATCGCATCATCGCCCTTTTCATCCATGTTAAGCAAGGCATTAAGTTCTGCAAGACGTTCCAGTTTCTCGGAAAGCTCCGCTTCCTGCGGAAACGGCTTGTCTACTTCTGCTTTTGCTGTTTCAAGCTGATGTTCCACATTGGATAGCTTCGTCTGTGCTTCCTCAAGCTGCGCTGGCATGGCTTCCAGTACATTGTTGATTCTTGTGCTATTTCCAAGCGGGTGTTGCAATACAGGTTAAATGCCATTCGCACCACCTTCATACTGCCACTGGTCTGCCAGCCTTCATGCAAGCACTCGGTCTTTACACATCCTGATAGCGTACCTCTTTTAATTTTTCATAGTAGAATTTTTCATGTGCTTCGCTGATAAAATTAATTGTCTGTTTCTTTTTGTTTTCTGCTCCTAACGCTGTGTTATTCATAGTGAACCTCCTTATAGATATTAAAATAAAAAAAGGGAACAAACCCCAATAAAAGGGCTTATTCCCAAACATCAAACAAGGGAAAGCAATAAATGCCTGCACATCCGCTCTCGTTACCGTTAAGCTGCAGAAATAAATATATTGTTGTCTATTACCTCTTTTCGTTAATTGCAGCCTGTGCTGCTGCCAGTCTTGCAATCGGCACACGGAACGGCGAACAGGACACATAGGTCAGTCCCACTTTATGGCAGAACTGGATGGAGGACGGATCTCCGCCGTGCTCGCCACAGATACCCAGTTTGATGTCCGGTCTGGTAGCACGTCCCTTCTGGGCTGCCATCTGCACCAGTTGCCCCACACCATTCTGGTCCAGTCTTGCAAATGGGTCTGATTCGTATATCTTATTCTTATAGTAATCTCCCAGGAATTTACCTGCATCATCACGGGAGAAGCCAAAGGTCATCTGGGTCAGGTCGTTGGTTCCAAAGGAGAAAAATTCTGCTTCCTGCGCAATTTCATCTGCCAACAGGGCTGCTCTTGGAATTTCTATCATCGTACCAATATGGTACTGGATATCAGAATTCTTTTCTTTTTTCACTTTCTCCGCTGTCTCCACTACAACATCCTTAACAAATTTTAATTCTTTCTTTTCCCCGACTAATGGTATCATGATTTCCGGTACGATGTCGTATCCCTTTTCCTGACGTACTTCAATAGCGGCTTCCATAACTGCCCGTGTCTGCATCTTGGCAATTTCAGGATAAGTAACTGCAAGACGGCATCCACGGTGTCCCATCATCGGATTAAACTCATGAAGAGAATCGCAGATTTCCTGTACTTCTTCTGCGGTCATCATCATCTCTACTGCCAAATCATCGATATCCTTTTCCTCCGTAGGTACGAACTCATGTAATGGTGGGTCTAGGAAACGGATGGTAACCGGTCTGCCTTCCATAACTTCGTAGATTGCCTTGAAATCCCCTTTTTGGAACGGAATCAGGGCGTTCAGTGCTTTTTCTCTCTGTTCTACCGTTCTTGACAGAATCATCTGTCGGATTCGCAGGATTCTATCCGGTTCAAAGAACATGTGCTCGGTTCGGCAAAGCCCGATGCCTTCTGCACCATATTTTACAGCATTGGCCGCATCGACAGGGGTATCTGCATTGGTACGAATCTGCAATTTTCTGTACTGGTCTGCCCATTCCATAATTCGTCCGAAGTTCCCACTGATGGCAGCTTCCATTGTTTTGATGTCGCCTTTATAGATTTTACCGGTGGAACCATCCAGGGAAAGGTAATCTCCCTCGTGGAATACTTCTCCACCTAACTCAAATACTTTATCCTCTTCATTGATGGCAATGGCTCCGCAACCGGATACGCAGGCAGTTCCCATTCCTCTTGCTACCACCGCAGCATGAGAGGTCATTCCACCACGCACAGTGAGGATTCCCTCTGCGGCGTGCATTCCTTCAATGTCTTCCGGGGAAGTCTCCAGGCGAACCAGTACAACTCTTTCGCCCCGCTCTTCATGAGCTGTCTTGGCTTCTGCCGCTGTGAAATATACTTTGCCTGCTGCCGCACCAGGAGATGCCGGTAACGCCTGTCCGATAACCTGTCCTGCTTTTAAGGCTTCCGGGTCAAAGGTTGGGTGTAATAACTGGTCTAAGGATTTTGCATCAATACGAAGTACTGCCTCCTGTGGTGTTATCTTGCCTTCATCTACCAAATCACAGGCAATCTGTAAAGCAGCATGGGCAGTTCTCTTTCCATTACGGGTCTGCAGGAAAAACAGTTTTCCTTCTTCAATGGTAAATTCCATATCCTGCATATCCCGGTAGTGCTCTTCCAGACGATTTGCAATGTCAATAAACTGTCTATAACATTCTGGTAAATCCTGCTCCAGTCTGGTAATCGGCTGTGGGGTACGAATACCGGCAACCACATCTTCACCCTGGGCATTAATCAGATACTCTCCATAAATTCCCTTCGCTCCTGTGGAAGGATTTCTGGTAAAGGCAACACCGGTACCGGAGGTATCTCCCATATTACCGAATACCATAGCCTGTACATTTACGGCCGTTCCCCAGTCACCGGGAATATCATTCATTCGTCTGTACACGATGGCTCTTTCATTATCCCAGGAACGGAATACTGCTTTTACGGCTTCCATAAGCTGGACTTTGGGGTCCTGTGGAAAATCTTCCTGTTTATTTTCCTTATAAATTTCTTTAAATCTTACAATAATATCCTTTAAATCATCTGCGGTTAAATCGGTGTCATATTCCACACCTTTTTCTGCCTTAATCTCGTCCAGTATGCGCTCAAAATAAGACTTTGGAATCTCCATAACAACATCGGAAAACATCTGGATAAATCTTCGGTAGGAATCGTAGGCAAACCGGGGATTTCCGGTCTTTCTGGCAAACCCTTCCACGGCAGCATCTGTCAGTCCCAGATTCAGAATCGTATCCATCATACCAGGCATGGAGGCTCTGGCTCCGGAACGAACCGATACCAACAGCGGGTTCTCTGTATCTCCAAACTTCTTATTCTGCTTCTGTTCCAGATTGGCTAACGCTGCAAATATCTGCTCCTGTATTTCTTCGGAAATCTGTCTTCCCTTATCATAGTAATCCGTGCAAGCCTCTGTGGTTACCGTAAAGCCCTGTGGAATTGGTAATCCCAGATTCGTCATCTCTGCAAGATTTGCACCTTTTCCACCTAAGAGGTTACGCATATCCGCATTTCCCTCTTCAAATAAGTACACCCATTTCGCCATAATTTGTCTCCTTTTACTTTTCATGTTTACACAAATTAAAATTCAAAAAAATCACATTTGCAAGCAAGTGATTTTGTTTCATTATATCATACATTTATAGAATTATCACTTGTTTTTCCGGAATAATCACTATATTTAAGACAAATTACACGATATTTTTATTCATTCTGCCTATTCAGGACAAAAACTGTCAAAAATGAATACATCAAATTCCTGTTTCATCTCTTCCAAATCCTTTTCACTCTGAATCGTCCAGGCTGCTGTCGGCAGATGATAAAGCCGGTGGCAGATTCGTCTTCCCGGTTCTTCCCTGAATTTATAATTATAGGCGATGAAATCTGGTTTGGTAATGAAGTTCAACAAAAGATGGGTCATGAAAAAATAGACAATACTCTTATAATTTCCATCTTTTCGGAAGTTTGATGACAACTGTCCTCTTGCCACTTTATTATGGTGCCTTCGAAACCAGATAAGTACCATGGGATTAAAAGATTCGATGCAATACGCTCCCTGATATTGCCGAAGCATCTGGTCAATAATGCGACATACGGACACATTCACTGACTCGGACTTGATTTCCACAATCAATGGTACTTTTCCCTCCACCATCCGCAACAGTTCTTCCAGGGTTGGAATCCTTTCCTGTGTATCAAACAGGGTAAACTGTTGTAATTCTTCGTAAGTATAATCTTCTATTTTTCCAGGCTGCCCACAGACTCTGTCCAGTTTGAAATCATGATAAATCACCGGAACCTTATCTTTTGTTACATGCACGTCCAGTTCCATGCCATATCCCGCCTCCACAGCCTTGTGGAACGCTGCCATGGAATTTTCCGGTGCCTGGGAACTATTATCATGCAGTCCCCTATGCGCAAACAGTCTTTTTTGAAAAAGTGTTGTATCCGGTCTTGCGAACATACGGGGCATAATCGCCAACAGATACAGAACACTTAATATCACGATACAAGCCACAATTACCAGAAACAATTTTCCTATTTCTACTAACATATTATTATCTCTTTTCTTCTATCTGATTTATTTGCGGCTCTATTATAGCTCCGCGCTTTCTTGAAATCAACGGCTTTCTTGATGATATTTTATGCAATAACGGCTATTCTCCCTTGAAAAAAACGCACCCTCATGTTATATTAAGCATAGAAAAGGGAAAGCCAGAGAAGCGGCTTACCCCGAACACTATAGCATCAACCTTTAATAAGGTCAGCCGTCATTATTCGCAGTAATGGCGGCTATTTTCGTTTTCCCTTGAAAATCGTGTAACACAATCCAACAAGGGTGCAAATGAATATTCCAATCTGAATTAAATCAGAATATGTAACATACATTGGCAACTCCCTCCCTTCTTTCGTCTGGAGGGTTAGGTCTACGCTTCGCTCCGGTCGTTGCTAAACAAGCCCCACCGGGGCTTAGCAACCCTCCGAAAAAGAGGGTAAGCCGCCTGGCTCTCTGGTTTCCCATGCATCTATATTATCATCTAATAGTATAGTTTTCAATCAAATTTCGACCAAATCACTTTTTTATTCTCTGAAAGTCTACATAATTTATGTACGGTGGTTATTTCCCTTGAAAATACTTTGATTTTATGTATAATGAAATATGTATGTCTAATATCAGTAAATAGAGAGAAATAGAGGGTTTACAATGATTCAAGCAAATAATGTAACGTTACGTGTAGGCAAAAAGGCTCTTTTTGAAGATGTCAATATTAAATTTACAGAAGGGAACTGTTACGGACTGATTGGTGCCAATGGTGCCGGTAAATCTACTTTCCTGAAAATTCTGTCCGGTGCACTGGAAACCACCAGTGGTGATGTTACCATTACCCCCGGTCAACGTCTTTCCGTCTTAGAGCAGGACCACTTCAAATACGATGCTTACCCGGTTATGGACACCGTTATCATGGGTAATGCTCGTCTTTATGAGATTATGAAAGAAAAGGATGCCATTTATGCCAAGGAAGATTTTACCGATGAAGATGGTATCCGCGCCAGCGAATTAGAAGCTGAGTTTGCTGAAATGGATGGCTGGGATGCCGACTCCAACGCTGCCATGCTTTTAAATGGTCTTGGAATCGGAACCGAATTACACTACAGCATGATGGGTGACTTAAATGGTAACGAAAAGGTTAAGGTTCTGCTTGCGAAAGCCCTTTTTGGTAATCCGGACATCCTGCTTCTGGATGAGCCGACCAACCACCTGGATTTAGATGCAATCGCATGGCTGGAGGATTTCCTGATTGACTTCGATAACACCGTTATCGTCGTTTCCCATGACCGTTATTTCTTAAATAAGGTATGTACACACATTGCAGATATCGATTACGGCAAGATTCAGCTCTTTGCCGGTAACTACGACTTCTGGTACGAATCCAGTCAGTTGATTATCAAGCAGCGTAAGGAAGCTAATAAGAAGAAGGAAGAACAGATTAAGGAGTTACAGGAATTCATCTCCCGTTTCTCTGCCAACGCTTCCAAATCCAAGCAGGCAACTTCCAGAAAACGTGCCCTGGAAAAAATTGAGTTGGATGACATCCGTCCTTCCAGCAGAAAATATCCTTACATTGATTTCCGCCCGGAACGTGAAATTGGTAATGAGGTTCTGACCGTAGAAGGTATCAGCAAAACCATAAATGGGGAAAAGGTATTAAACAACATTTCCTTTATCGTAGGGCATGATGACAAGATTGCTTTCGTAGGCGGCAACGAGCTTGCAAAGACTACTTTATTCAAGATTCTGACTGGCGAATTAGAGCCGGATGAGGGAACTTATAAATGGGGTGTCACCACTTCCCAGGCATATTTCCCGAAGGATAACACCGCTGAATTCAACAACGATTACACCATTACCGACTGGCTGATGGGCTACTCTCCTGTTAAGGATGTCACTTATGTCCGTGGTTTCCTGGGACGTATGCTGTTTGCCGGGGAAGATGGTGTGAAAAAGGTTAAGGTTCTCTCCGGTGGCGAGAAGGTTCGTTGTCTGCTTTCCAAGATGATGATCAGCGGTGCCAACTGCCTTGTCTTCGATGAGCCGACCAACCACCTGGATATGGAATCCATTACTGCATTGAACGAGGGCATGAAACGGTTCAAAGGTGTAGAGTTGTTCTCCTGTCACGACCATCAGGTTGTACAAACCACCGCAAATCGTATTATGGAAATCCTTCCGGATGGTACTTTAATCGATAAGATTACTACCTACGACGAATACCTGGCAAGTGATGAAATGGCCAGAAAACGTACCGTATATACCAATACGGCAAGCGAAGAAGACGAAGATTAAATTCCATAGCTGACTTATAATAGACATGTCCTGCGGCATGTCTATTTGTAAAAGGAGAGGTTTATGAACCCAGTTGATTTACACACCCACACCACCAAATCTGACGGCAGCTATTCTCCCGTCCAGTTAGTAAATTATGCCATTGAAAAAGGGCTTTCGGCGGTTGCCATTACAGACCACGACACCACGGAAGGACTGGCAGAAGCCATTGCCCACGCCGCTTCCTTAAAAGAACAGGGCAGGCCTTCTATCGAGGTCATTCCCGGCATCGAGCTTTCCACTAAGTATGAGAACGAGAAGGAAGTGCATATCGTAGGGCTGTACATTTCCTATGATTCCCCTGTCTTTCAAGAGACTCTACAGGCATTTGTGAATTCCCGGATACAGCGTAATATCAAGATGTGCAACCGCCTTAAAGAAGCTGGTATTGATATTTCCTTTGATAAATTGCAGGCAGAAAATCCCGGAGCTGTCATTACCCGTGCCCACTACGCTTCCTATCTTGTAAAATATGGGTATGCGAAAAGCAACGCCGATGCTTTTTCCCAATATCTGGGCGACCATACAAAGTATTTTGTTCCTAGGGAAAAAGTAACTCCTGCCCAGGCAGTAAAGCTTCTCTTAGATGCAGGTGGAATCCCCATACTGGCACACCCTCCGCTTTATCACATGGGGAAAGAGCGGCTGGAACATTTGGTTGCCGACTTAAAATCCACTGGACTAATGGGTATTGAAACGCTCTACAGCAGCTACAACCAGCAGGATGAGCGGGATATGCTTTCTCTCGCCAAAACCTATGATTTGCTGTGCAGCGGTGGTTCCGATTTCCACGGAGCTAACAAACCGGGACTGGAGCTGGGCTGTGGTTATGGAAAACTTTTCGTCCCGGAAGAATTTTTAAATAAGATAAAAGCTGCGAAAACCAGAAAGGATGACAACAGACTGTGAAATTATTATTTACTGATTTAGATGGAACTCTTTTAAATAACGAAAGCAAGGTATCTGCCGGTACAAAAGCTTTTTTGGATGAATTCTTAGAAGCTGGCAATAAACTGATTCTCTCTTCCGGCAGACCCTTAAACAGTGTTCTGGAGGTAGCAAGGGATGCCGGACTTACCCAGTCCGGTATCCTGTTCATCTGCAACAACGGCACACTGGTCTATGACCGGGATAATCAGAAACCGATTCTGGAAAAAAGGCTTTCCAGAAAATATGTGTCCTATTTACAGCACAAGGCACACGAGCATGGTATCCATATCCAGACCTATACCGATAATCAGATTGTCTGTGCCAAAGAGGATGAGGAGGTCAAATACTATCGCCGCAAAATCCACTTAGACCTTCTTCTGGCTGAAGACTATGCTTCTTTCCTGCCAAAGGAGCCTTATAAAATGCTTATGATTGAGCTGCATAACCCGGAAAAACTGAACCGCTTCTGCGAAGATATTGCCGACTGGGGCAAAGATAAAATCCAGGCTATCTTTTCCAGTGACATCTACCTGGAATTATTCGATAAGAATGCTGGAAAGGGAAATGCTGTAAGATTTGTCTGTGATTATTTCGGGGTTCCCCTGACGGATGCTTATGCCGCAGGAGACGCTGAGAATGATATTTCCATGCTGGAAGCTGCCGGTGTTGGAATCGCCATGGCAAACGGCACAGATGCGGTCAAGAACGCCGCCGATGTGATTACAGAACTGGATAACGATAAGGACGGACTGGCACAGATGATGCGTAAGCTGCTATAGTAGAAGGGATTTACCCTTCTACTATCAGATATCTGCCGTCGCCCACTTCAAATACTTCATCGGCTTCCAGCATCCCTTCTTCGTCGGCACCTTCCATATCTACCCCTTCTTCTTCAAAGAATTCCCATACCTCTTTCGCAGAATTTACAACCACTGCCATACTCTCTTCCAGGAAGTCTTCTGCTTCCTCCAAAGTTTCCGCTACTTCTTCCGGATAGAGCTGTAACTGATTATCCAGAAAACACTGTAATACTTTCTTATCAAACATGTCGCTTCTCCTCTCCATTTCTTTTACAAATATCTCTGTATTACCTGATAGACGCCCTTCTCCATATAAGATGGGCATATATGCTTCGCGGTGCGTTTCACACTGTCCCTGGCATTTTCCACAGCGTAGCTTTCGCCCGCAGCGGCTAACATTCCCAAATCATTATCATTATCCCCAAATGCCATGGTTTCTTCTTTCGTTATGCCCAAGAACTTCTGAATAACCTGCAAGGCATTACCTTTGTCCACGGTAGCGTCCATGAAATCAACCCATTCTTCTCCTGCCATACAGGTTTTTACTTTGTCCTGCCAGGCGGGAATCAGTACCTGCTCCCCTATCTCGCGGATACTATTTTCCTGGTAGATAGCAATTTTCATAATATCAAGCCCTTCTGCCAGCACATCCTCTACCAGACGATATTTATTATGATAACCATCCGCAAAAAATTTCAGAAACTTCTCATTTTTTGTTTCTAACAGACTTCCCTGGGTCGAGGAAACTACCACATCACAGGTATCATAATATCCACGCAACTGGTGCATGATTTGTTCCACATAATTTCGTTCCATCTTCTGTACCAGAATATCCCTATCCTGATAACGTACATGAGCTCCGTTTTCTGCCAGATAGATTATCCGGTCGGATACTGCCTCAAACATGTGGCGGATACTGTAATACTGCCGTCCGCTGGCTACGCAGAAATAATTTCCCATATCCGTCCACTTCCGTATTGCCTCCAGCATTTCCGGATAAATCACAGAGGTGGACTCCTTTACCAGCGTTCCATCAATATCGGTCGCAATCAACTTTATCATTGTTCTTTTATTCCATGCCTTTCTGCTTCGTATAATCCACGTTTCTTTAATTCCTGACAGACTCTGCCTACCGGCAGTCCTACCACGTTATTGTAATCGCCGCAGATACCCTGAATATAGGCTGCACACAATCCCTGAATGGCGTAAGCCCCCGCTTTATCCATGGGTTCCCCACTGTCCACATATTTCTTAATCTCTTCCTTGGTCATGGAGTACATGGTAACATCCGTACATTCATGGAAAGTATAGAACATGGCTGCCATATCCTTATACTTCCAGGCAATCGTAACCCCGGTATATACCTGGTGGCTGCCGCCCTGCAGCTTACCAAGCATTTCAGCGGCTTCCGTTTTATCCTTAGGTTTTCCCAGAATGGCTCCCCAGCTGGATACCACAGTATCGGCACCGATTACCACAAAATCCTCCCTGCCTTCTGCGGTCAGCTTTCCACAGACATCTACCGCTTTCTGATAAGATAACTCCTCTACCACCTCGTCAGGCTCTGTCTTGGTTACCTTTTCTTCTATGGTGCTTGGCATGGTCTTAAACGAAATGCCTACCTGCTTTAGCAGCTCCTTACGTCTGGGAGATGCTGATGCTAAATAGATTTTCATGCTTTGTTTCCTTCCTCTGTCTGTTTCTTCTTTGCTCTTTCTGACTTTTTCATTCCTGATTCGCTGTTTTTCCTAACATATTTTATTGTTGTTTTTCCTCAACACATTTCCCGCTGTTTTGGTATTTCATCCTTATTCATGATGCGTTTCCGGAATGAAAACACGTCTGCTTAATAAAACGGTTTCCGGTCTGGCTGCTTCCTCAGCCTCTTTGCAGAAAGTAAGCTGGGCATTAAAAGGTGCTTTTCCCCGTCTGTTTACCCTCTCATAACTGCCATCCTTCTGTAACAGGGATGCCTTTACATTATCTTGCAACTGACACTCTAAAATGTGGTGCAATTTCTCCTGCAGCTGTGGTTTTTCCACCGGGAACAGAATTTCCACACGGCGGTCTAAGTTACGAGGCATCCAGTCTGCACTTGAACAGTAATACTCTGCCTTGCCGTCATTTTCAAAATAAAAGATTCTGGCATGCTCCAAATAGTTTCCTACAATCGAGCGCACGGTAATATTCTCACTGATGCCCGGAATGCCTACTTTCAGACAACAGATACCCCGGATAATCAATTCTATTTTTACGCCGGCTGCACTTGCCTTATAAAGTGCTTCGATAATCCGTTTATCACATAAGGAGTTCATCTTGGCTATAATATGTGCCGGTCTGCCTTCTTTGGCATGCTCTCTCTCCCGGTCAATCAGGTACAGAAATCTGTCCTTTAACCATAAAGGTGCCAGGGAAAGCTTATTCCAGCTTCGGGGTTCGGAATAACCAGATAACATATTAAAGACAGCTGTAGCATCTTCCCCAATTACCTCAGAGCAGGTAAAGAGACCTATATCCGTATACAACTTGGCGGTAGAATCGTTATAGTTACCAGTCCCCAGATGAACATATCTACGGATACCATTTTCTTCCCGTCTGACTACCAGCGTAATCTTGCTGTGGGTCTTTAGTCCCACTAATCCATAAATAACGTGGCAGCCCGCTTTTTCCAGCTTCTTCGCCCATACGATATTGTTCTCCTCGTCAAACCGGGCTTTTAACTCCACCAGTACAGATACCTGTTTGCCGTTCTCCGCAGCCTGCTCTAAAGCCGCTATAATCGGAGAATTACCGCTGACACGGTAAAGAGTCTGCTTAATAGCTAACACCTCCGGATCCTTGGCTGCCTGACGGATAAACCGCACCACCGGCTCAAAGGTCTGGTAAGGATGATGCATCAGGATATCCTGTTCCCGGATTCTGGCAAAAATATCTGCATCTTCCGGCAGTTCCGGTACCGGCTGTGGCGGTAAATAATGATGCTCTTTCAGATCGCTAAAGCCTTCGAGTCCATACATTTTCATTAAGAAAGTCAGGTCTAAAGGTCCGTTGATAGAAAAGATATCTTCCTTTTCAATGGACAGTTCTTCCCGGATCAGCCGCAATAATCTGCTGTCTATTCCCTCTTCCACCTCCAGACGGATAACCTGCCCCCACTGCCGCTTCTTTAACTGTTTCTCTATCTCCTGTAATAAATCCTCTGCATCTTCCTCTTCAATGCTCAAATCAGCATTTCGCATAATCCGGAACGGATAACTGCAGACAATATCATAATTCAGAAATAATTTATGAATATTCCGTTCAATCACTTCCTCTAACAGAATGATTTTGGTTTCTGCTTCACAAGGAATCTTCACAATCCGCGAAAGTACACTGGGCACCTGTACGGTAGCAAATTCCAGCTCTCCATTTCCATTTTTCTTCGTAACCAACGCGCCAAGATTCAGGGATTTATTCCGAATCAGCGGAAAAGGTCTGGAGGAATCCACTGCCATAGGGGTCAGCACCGGATATACATTTTCCTCAAAATAACGATCCACATACATGCCATCCTCTTTACCCAAATCCTCGTGATGAGAAATCAGATGCAAGCCCTTTTCCAGAAGCTGTGGCACCAGGGAACGATTATAGTTTGTATACTGTTCCTTGACCAGTTTATGGGTCTCCTCATTGACTTTTACAAGCTGCTCTTTGGCGGTCATTCCGGCAATATCTTTCTTGGTATAACCGGCATTTACCATATCCTTTAGGGATGCCACCCTGACCATAAAGAATTCGTCCAGATTGGATGCCGTAATACTTAAGAACTTCAGCCGTTCAAATAAGGGAAGCTGCTTATCCTGCGCCTCCCGCAGAACTCTTTTGTTAAAAAGAAGCCAGCTCAGTTCCCGGTTTGTATAATATTCTTCTTTTGCGAAATCCGTTTTTTCTGCCATATTGCCTGTGGTCTCCTTCTATTTCCCTGCTATCGCTGCCGTTGTCTGATGACTGGCTTCACACTATAGACCTCTTCGAAAAACTCTGCCCTCTTTTGGAACAGTCCCTTTTCCAGGGTAATATCCACTGAGGTATCTACCGTAATAATCAATTGTTGGTCTTTTAAAGTCGTTTTTACATCTTTAAACTTCTGCTTATGACTTCTGTCCAGTCCATTGGCAATCTTTAAAATCGCCGTCAGTTTTACAATGGTAAGATAAGACTGCTTATCCAGCGTCCCCTCTTTTCCCATCGCTTCATAATAATCAAACTCCATGTGGTTATATTTTACAACATTGGCCACGATTTCCCTCTCCATGTGGGATAAGCCGATAATTTCAGTTGACATGATAATGTTATAGGAACATTCCCCTAAATTGACAAGACTGATGTATTTCCCACAATCATGCAATAAAGTGGCAATCTGAAGCAACAGCCGTTCCCGCTTCCCCAGACCATGCATTTTCTTCATACTGTCATAAATTGTCAGGGCAATCTGCTCTAAGGTCTCACTTCTCCGTCTGCTGCCCATGTACCGCTTGCTGATATTCTGGGCGCAGGCTATGATATCTTGTTTAAAATCATGTCCTGATTTCAAAAAGCCGTTTTTTTCGCCATACTCGTAGGCAATACCATCACAGAGCGTTGCTCCCGGTGCCCAGATAAGCTTGGCGTTCATAACCTGTGCTATCTGGTAAATCATAGCTGCTGATATGAACAACAAGGGAATATTCTCTTCCGGCATATCCAGTCGTCTCGCTACTTCCTGATGCGGTTTTTCCTTTATTTTCTGTAAGAACAGTTCCATAGCTGCCGCCTCAATGCGATTCTGCTCCATGCCATGGACGTTTTTGCCAACCACGGTAGAAATGTAATCGTCTACCACAATCACAGTCTCGATTTCCCGGTCTTTTAAGTACAGCTTTTTAAACACGGCAAGCTGGGCACTAATCATTTCATCCAGAATGGTTTCATACTGTCCCGGACGGATATTCAGCCTGGCTATCTGGTCCTGCAAGCGGAGTACACCCAGCCGCATATTCTGCGTAGTAACCAGGGTGTCCTTTTCAAACAGGGATACCTGGATACTGCCGCCACCAATGTCCACAATCGCAGCCCCATGCTCAATGACCCGGTTAAATTCTTCTCCTTTGGCAGCAATCGCCTTATAATCAAGAAAACGTTGTTCTGAATTACTCAGCACCTCAATGCGGATACCGGTGCGCTGGGCTATCTGGTCTAGCACAATCATGGTGTTCTCCGTTTCCCGGATAGCACTGGTGCCATAAGCTTTATATTCTTCTACATGGTATCCTTTCATAATACCGGCATAATCCCGCAGGACACGGCACAATTCATCCACTCTTTCATAGCTGATTTTGCCCGTGGTAAAAGTATCTGTCCCCAAATCAATCCGGTGTCTGATATCATCAATTTCCCGAATACCATTCTTTGCCGAGATTTCATAGATTTTCATTGCCAGTTCATAAGAGCCTACATCGATTGCTGCAAATGTTTTCATCGTTCTCTCCCTGTTATCTATTCAGGCTTCTATTGTGTGCTGCGATTCTTTACTGCTGTATTTCCGGTTTTCCTAACAGATAATCAATAAACTGCTGGGCTGTCCTTCCTGACAGACCACCATGTGCCAGTTCCCATTTATTGGCCTCCAGATACAGTTCTTCTTCGGGCATACTCACATGATATCGTTCTGCCAGTACTTTTACAATCTGCTGGAACTGTTTCTTATCCGGCGCACAGAAGAAGATGGATACACCAAAGCGGGATACCAGGGACAGTTTCTCCTGTACGGTATCTCCTGCATGCAGGTCATCTCTTCTGTCTTCCTTGTCGGAGAATTTCTCCCTGACCAGATGCCGTCTGTTAGAGGTTGCATAGATAAGTACATTATCCGGCTTTTTCTCCAGACCGCCCTCGATAACCGCTTTAAGATATTTATATTCAATCTCAAAATCTTCAAAACTTAAATCATCCATATAAATGATGAATTTATAGTTTCGGTTCTTTACCTGTGCAATCACATCATTCAAATCCTGAAACTGATGCTTATAAACTTCTATAATGCGGAGTCCTCTGTCATAATATTCATTAGCAATGGCTTTGATACTGGATGATTTTCCGGTTCCTGCATCCCCAAACAACAGACAGTTGTTTGCCTTTCTGCCTGCCACAAAGGCTTCGGTATTATCAATCAGCTTCTGTTTGGGTATTTCATATCCTACCAAATCATCCAGATGGACATGGGCAATATTCAGAATCGGTACAATTTCTGCCCCATCCTCTGTATGTACTATACGGAATGCTTTATGTAAACCAAATTTTCCTACACCATACTCTTTGTAGAACTCAGTCAATGTCGCCTTCATTGCCTGGGCATCCCTATTTTCATTAAACTGCTTTGCCAGATTGCAGATACGTTCCCGGATTCTCTTATTGTAGACCTTACTGTCCTGAGAGGGGCTTTCATAATTCAGTATCATGGTAAATTCCGGTATTTTCAACACTTCCATCATGGCTGTAAAGTCATAATCATAGAATTCCTTAAAAATACCGATATCATGCAGTACCATCTGGTTAATGGTACCTTCAATTTCTCCCCGGATTTCACAGGCAGTGCTGTAACTATTCTCATTATTAACTAACAGGTTTGTCAGATAGCAGTGCCACAGATTTCCATAAAAACCATGGGAAGCTGCCTGCTCCAGCAGTCTGTGCATACAGTCGTAGGCTAATGGCCTTGCTTTGCTGTCCCCCTGTCTGTAGTGCTCCATCAGCCATACCAGGTCAGTTAATATCTGTCCGTCTGTAAAATCCTTATAAATAATCAGTTCTTCTTCTCTCATGTTGCTTTGCCTTCCTTACTGTTTCTTCTGCCTCTCCGGAATCTCCCACCTTAATAATTGCCAATGATTTTCATATTTCTGGCTTCATCCCGTAATCCTCGCAGAGCGTTCTTTACGGCACTGTCTGCCAGGTTGCCCTCAAAGTCTATGAAGAAACGGTACTCCCAGTTCCGCTCCTCAATCGGGCGGCTTTCTATCTTCGTCAGATTCAGATTGTTATAGATAAAGTGCGAAAGCATGTGATACAGGGAACCACTTTCATGGGATACCTCCAGGCACAGGCTTACCTTCTTCGCATCTTTTAAGAAAATCTTCTGGTTGGTTACAATAATGAACCGGGTAGAGTTCGTCTCAGACTGATTGACTCCACGCTCCAGAATATCCAGCCCATAGATTTTAGCTGCCTGCTCACTGGCAATCGCCACCTGGGTTGGGTCTTTGTCTTCACTTACCTTCTTGGCGGCAAAAGCATTGTTCTGCATGCTGACCTGTTTCCAGGCATCGTGGGCATTCAGATATCTGGCACTCTGCATCAGTGACTGTGGATGGGAATAAACGGTCTGAATCTTTTCAAAATCAGTCCCCGGCAGTCCTAACAGGCAATGCTCTATCCTGATAATCTGCTCCCCTACAATGTAATTTTCAAATTCTACTAACAAATCATAGATTTCATTCACAATACCTGCGGTGGAATTCTCAATTGGCAGCACCGCAAAATCAGCACTTCCCTCCTCAATGGCGCACATGGCATCCCGGAAAGAATCCACATGGAAACTGTTTACTGACTCGCCAAAATACTTTACCATTGCCATGTGGGAGTAGGCTCCCTCTGCCCCCTGGAAAACAACCCTGGCTTTGGCAGTATCCAGACTTTCTACCCCGATAAAAGGCAGCTTCCCGGCACTTCCCTTCTCTGCCAGCTTATTGTATTGCAGTTTACGGCTCATGGACATAATCTGTTCGAATAATTCCTGTACCCCGTGGGCATTAAAATCATTATGGGTAAGAGACTTTACCTTGCGAAGCTTCTCCTCTTCCCTTGTCTTATCAAAAACCTTTTTTCCTGTTTCTATTTTATAATCTGCTACCTGACCGCAGATTTCCATTCTTCTTTCATACAGCTTCACAATCTGCTCATCAATTTCGTCCAGCTGACCTCTTAACTCCAGTAAATCCATCCGTATATTCCCTTCCTTTTTCTATGCTGAAAATCAATATTAGTTTACCCCAAAACCCCCTTGATAGCAAGCTACATTGCAGATATAATAGAACTGTTAAAAACGGATTTTCGTATGGGAGGCAGTTATGACTACAAAGCAGAAAAATATATTGATACTTTCAATAACAGGTGTTGTTCTTATCCTGGTTCTGGTCATTGTCCTGTTGGCAGGGCGAATCCCCATGAACCCAGATGGTGTGATTGGCAATACTCCCGGCAATCTGAACAATGGTGGCTACTTCTGTGAATCGGATGGGCGCATTTACTTCGCCAATGCTTATGACAATTACGCTCTCTACTCTATGAATCCGGATGAAACTGATTTGCGAAAACTCAGCAAGAACTCAGTTTCTTCCATCAACGCTGGCGGAAACTATCTATATTATTCCATGGTCAGCAATGCCAATGGCTCCGGTCTTGGCTTCATGCGCCGCACCTCGGGCATCTACCGCAGTAATCTGAAGGGAAAAAGCGTGGAATGTCTGGAACGCTGTCACATTGTCAGCATGCAGTTAAGCGGCAGCTTCTTGTACTATGAAAAATATGATAATAACGATGGCGTTTCTTTGGAAAAAATGAGAATCGATAAGAAAGACCAACAGTCTTTGGCAGAAGAAATCATCAATCCCAATGGTCTTACCGATGGACGTATCTATTACGCAGGAACTGCAGAAGACCATTATCTGCATGTGTGGGATACCTCTACCGATACGACCAGTACGCTTTGGGAATACAATGTATGGGAACCCATCTACCAGAATGGTTATGTGTATTTCATGGACGTATCTAATAACTACCGCTTATGCCGTTATTCCATGAGTGAAAATGTTGTAGAAGTGCTGACCGATGAACGGATTGACCTGTTTAATGTCTATGATAATTACATATATTACCAGACCAACTCCGAAACAGCTCCCGCATTGAAAAGAATGTATCTGGACGGAAGCAATCCGGAGATAATCAAAGAAGGGGTATTCCAAAATATTAACATTACCTCTTCCTATGTGTATTTTAATTCCTTTCATGAATCGGTACCGGTCTATCAGACAAGCACCTACGGCCCCATCAACGTGACTACCTTTGACGCGGGCATGCAGGCGGCTCTGGAAAATATGAATGATTAGATTTCTAAGAATCAGACTGCTGTTATTTTGAAATGCTTCTGTAACATTTCATCAGTATGCATACAGTTATAGATGGAAGTTACTTTTTCTGCCATGTCCATTCCGGCAGTTTCGTCTTCTACCGGTAATACCATAATCCGGTAATCCACTCCGAATACATAACTCCTGGTGGATGTCATCTGGCATCCACTTTTCTGATAAAAGGAAATCCGTCTTTTCCTTTGGTTCATAACCATCTCCGGCAAGGGCTGTTCATCATCTTCCACTTCGATTACGATGCCTTTCCATCCCCGACAGAGCTCTTTTAACTGTTGTAACGCTACCGAGCCATAGCCCTGTCCTCTGGTTTCCTTGCAGGCTGCAAAATAATCTAATAATAACATCTGTTTTCCATGGTCTGCCACCATCAGCGCATAGGCACGCAGCACATCTTCCGGCTGTCCTTCCTGCTCTATGGTCTCATAGAAACCATAACTGCGATAACAGCCTCTGTCCCACATCTGTTCTATCATGGAAAAAGGTTTTCTCTCATCTGCCGGGAAATCCTGTTTCCCATAACTCTCATAGATTTCTCTTGTTTCCTCTAACGTCAGCTCCTTCTGCCAACACTGCTTCTTACTCATATTATGCCTCACTTGTTTCTGTACTTACCTGTTTCCATCTATTTCTTCACATGCACTTCCCCATGTTTCTTCACCTCTTCATATAACTGTAACACGGATTTATGATAGACCGGATGCATCGCATAGGGTGCTATTTGGGAAAGGGGGGCCAGCACGAAATCCCGGTTTGCCATATCCTTATGAGGAATGGTAAGCTCCTTCGTTGCCATTACACAATCTTCATAAAACAGGATATCCAAATCCAAGGTTCTCTCTCCCCAGTGTACAACACGTTCCCTGCCATTTTGTGCTTCAATTTCATGTAGGAACAGTAACAATTCTTCCGGCGTGTACAGGGTTTCTATTTCCATGGCTCCATTTAAAAAATCATTCTGCTTCACGCCGCCGTAAGGGGTTGTTTCCATCCAGTCTGACACCTGCAGCAGACGGCACTTCTCATCTGCCTGTAGAGCCTTTCCGGCAGCCTCCAGATAGGCTTTTTTATCTCCCATATTAGAACCACAGGATAAATATGCCTTATGCCAGCCTCTTGTAATCTTTACCGACACCGAGTCAAAAGGTAACGGAATGGGTGCTTCCGGCTTCCGGATTTCCAGCGTAATCTGACGAATCAGCGGATATTGCAGCAAAACTGCCTCTGCTGCATTCTCTGCCGCTGCCTCTAATAGTTTATAGGTATGCTCCGTCAGGAACTGATGCAGGAACTGACAGACCTCCCCATAATCCGTAGAAAGCTCCAGGTCATCTAACAGACCAGCCTTCCTCGTATCCGTTTCCAGAACCACATGGAGATAGAAGTTCTGCCCCTTCTCCGTTTCCTCCTGATAGACTCCATGGTGCGCATATAGATTCAAATTCTCAATTATAATCTTATCCATATTAGTCCTCATTTCTGTGCACGCTCTTTGCGCATGCCGGGTTTTTGTCAAGTTCGTGCAGCTTATAGCCATCACGGATGGCTTCTGCCATCTTGATTGCCCGTACATTTTCTTTCACGTCATGTACTCTCACGAACATCGCCCCTTTTTGTACACCATACACCGTCGTTACCAGAGTCCCCTCCACACGCTCGGATGCCGGCAAATCCAGGGTCAGTCCCACCACCGACTTACGGCTGGTTCCCAGTAAAACCGGATACCCTAAAGTGTTTAACAGCTCCAGACGGTCTATGATTTCCAGATTGTTCTCATAAGTCTTACCAAATCCTACACCGGGGTCTAATATGATTCCTTCCTCCGGGATTCCTGCACGATGGGCTATCGCTAAAGTTTCTTTTAAGTCCGCCAGCACATCTTCCATATAGTTCTGGTAAACCGCTTCCTTCCGGTTATGCATAAGACAGCATGGCACCTTGGCTCTTGCTATCACGTCTGCCAGCTTGTCATCATATTTCAGTCCCCAGATATCATTGATTAAATCGGCTCCTGCCTGAATTCCAGCCTCTGCTACGGCTCCCTTATAAGTATCCAGAGAAATTGGTATATTAAATCTTGATTTAATATGTTCTATTACCGGCACTACACGCTCGATTTCTTCCTGGTCTGGCAGGAGCGTATACCCCGGTCTGGTGGATTCTCCGCCTACGTCTACAATATCCATGCCCTCAGCTATCATTTCCTCGACATGAAATAATGCCCTGTCCATGTCGTTGAACTTCCCACCATCGGAAAAGGAATCCGGTGTCACATTCAAGATTCCCATGACATAAGTGTGTCCTTTGGTTACAAATTCCTTCTGTCCAATTCTCATATTCTTCCTCTTTTCCACTGCTTTACCAGATAATCATCCGGTTCTTTTTCTCTTCGTTCCAGTTACACTCCGGCTCCGCCTTACAGCTATAGCAGGCGCGGCTCATTTTATCGGCCCGGTACAGTAACCCATTCAGATTTTTCTCTTCCTGGCAGGCAGCATTTCTGTGGCTGCGAATCGCCTCTGTTATAATTCCTGCTTCTCTGTCGGAAAATCCGGAATCCTGCAGGATTTCCTGCGCCAGCTGTGCACTGGCAATTTCATGAGGTGTTTTATCCAGATATTGTTGAAATCTTCCCACATCATGCAACAGTGCCGCCCCATAGACCATTTCCCTGTCGATTCCATAGCCTTCTTCCAGATTCAGCAGCATGCCGATTCTGGCTACATCCATAAAATGCTCCATATTATGACGGCAGAAGCGGCGGTTCGCTTCTGCCTGATTATTCCGTCTTATATATTCTTTAAATAAATCGTGATTTAATATCTGATTGATTCTATCCATGCTTATTATCTGGTTTCTCTATTTGTCTAATGATTGTGCAACATTTCAAAGAAGTACTGCTGCATGGCAGGATTTTCTTCAAAGCATCCCCTCTTTGCCATCGTAACGGTTCTGCTGCCCGGTTTCTGTACCCCACGCATCGTCATACACATGTGCTCTGCCTCTATCATAACCATTGCCCCCTGTGGGTGCAGATGTTCCATAATGGCATCCACAATCTGTGTGGTCAACTGTTCCTGTATCTGGGGTCTTCTGGCAAATACTTCCACGGTACGTGCAAGCTTACTGATACCCACTACCTCTCCATCTGGCAGATAAGCAATATGTGCTTTGCCGTAAAATGGCATCAGATGATGCTCACAGGTAGAATAAAACGTAATGTCCTTTACCATTACAATCTCATTGCTCTGTACAGAAAAGGTCTTCAACAGATGCGTCCCGGCATCCTCATCCATCCCCTTGTAAATTTCTTCATACATACGCGCTATCCGGTTGGGGGTATCCTTCAATCCCTCTCTCGTTACATCTTCCCCGATACCCTCCAGCAATAATTTTACTGCTTCTTCAATTTTCTTCTGATTTACCATGAGAATCTCTCCTGATTGTATCTCTGTGTTCCACTACCTCCATCAGTTCTCCCAGATAAGACAGGGAGCCAAAAGCGATAATGACTGTATCTTTCTCTCTGCCGGCTAACAGATAGGCAATCTCCACAGCCTCCTGCACACTGTCTGCCACTGTCACGCTGTCGTGATACTGCCTGACTGCCTGTGCCAAATCGTAGGCTGGCAATGCCCGTTCCCGGATAGGCGGTGTTACCGTAATAATCTGTTCTGCGTAGGCATAGGTATTCCGGATTACCTTATCATACTCTTTATCCTCCAGCATTCCCATTATATAGATGATTCGCCGGTTTGTAAAATAGAAGCTGATGCTCTCTGCCAGCTTCTTAGAGGCATCCTCATTATGGGCTCCATCCGCAATAAACAAAGGATTCCTGCCAATGATGCTGAATCTTCCCTGCCATACCGTGTCTGCCAGTCCTTTTCTGAGAGCAGCTTCCGTTACCGGATAGCCTGCTTTTCCCAGGACATCGATGGTTTCCACTGCCACCACGGCATTTTCAATCTGAAACTGTCCCAACAGAGAAATCTCCAAATCCCTATATTTTTCATAGCTGAACCGCTGTTTGGTCACACCATAGAATATTTTCTTTGCCCTTGCCACATCTGCCGGATAGAACTTACACTTATGGGATACGGACACCTGCCGCAGCACCCTCATCACTTCCGGCTCCTGTCTGGCAGATACCACATAACATTTATCCTTCATAATGCCGGCTTTTACCTGGGCTATCTCCTCCAATGTCTGTCCCAGCATTCCCATGTGGTCCCTGCTGATGGACGTAAATACCGCCACAATGGTATTTTGTACTATATTCGTAGCATCTAAGGCCCCGCCCAGTCCCGTCTCCAACACTACCAGGTCACACTGTTTATCACAGAAGAATAAAAAGGCAATGGCTGTTTCTATCTCAAAGGGGGTTGGATGTGGCAGTCCTTCTGCCGCCATCTCCTGGGCTGCTGCCTTTACCTGTTCCAGATATTTACATAAGCCCGCCTGGGTTATCAGCTTGCCATCTACCTGAAACCGTTCCCGGTATTCCCGAATCGTAGGAGACAGATATCTCCCCACCCGGTAGCCTGCCGTTTTCAGAATGGTAGACACGTAGGCAAGCACAGAACCTTTTCCGTTGGTCCCGGCAATGTGTATGAATTGAAGCTGATTCTGGGGATTCCCCAGTCTTGCGCACAGCTCCCGCATGGATTCCAGCCCCAGTACACTTCCATACTGTTGCAGTGTTTCCACATATTCCATGGCTTCTTTGTAATTCATACCCTCCTCCTTTCTGAAAACTGCCTGTCTTCTGTATCATTTTCTGTATAAATTCCAGATTCCTGTCCATCCTAATAAATAGAAAAAATCGCTCTGAAATGAGGAATCCCATGAAAAAATTCATTCACAATTTCATACACTGTGGGCTGCTTGGCTGGTTTCTGGAAATCAGCTTCACTTCCTTCCAGTCATTCCGCCGTCGGGACTATAAGCTGCCTGGAACAACTTCGGTCTGGATGTTCCCGATTTACGGACTTGCCGCCTTTTTTGCCCCCATCAGCCATATCATGAAAAACCGCAGCTTCCTGTTCCGCGGTCTCGTCTACACCGGTCTGATTTTTACCGGAGAATTTCTTACCGGTACCTGGTTAAGCCGCCGCAATATCTGTCCCTGGAATTATGAGCGTTCCAAGTGGAATATCGCCAAAGTTATCCGGCTGGATTATATTCCCTGCTGGTTTATCTCCGGCCTTCTCTTTGAACGCCTGCTTCAGGAAAATGAAAAGACTTAATCATCCAGGTCATCCACCTCATCTGCATTGATATTAAGAGTATTTAACGTACGGCGTCTTCTTCTGGCTTCCTCAGAAGTTTTCAGAATATAATTCTTAATCTCCTTCGCATGCTTTACATGCTCAATCAGAAGCTGTGGATGGGTGGTGTCTCCTGTGTAGCAGACTACCGTTCCCAGCTTGAAAATCCGCTCTGCCAGACTGGTCTTTAATTCCACATCCTGTACTTTATATAAATAACAGTCGTTTTCTTTCATATTTAAAAATCCGGTATCAATCGTAATCACATCTTCATCAATAGTGTATTTCGTAAACGTAAAAGGCAACCCCAGAAACAGGATTCTCTTTCTTTCCCGATAGGCATAAGCCGGCTTTTCCTCCGCCCGGCTGTCCTTTTCTTCCAAAACCTCTCCCTGTACGTTTTTCTCTTCCGTTTCCTTTGTCTGCTCCGTTTTCTTCTCTGCCGTCTGCTCCGTTTTCTTCTCTGCTGTCTGCCCGTTTGTCTGTTCTTTCATTTCTTCTGCCATTTATTCTTCCCCACTTTCTATTGCTGCCTTTTCTTACCATATCGTATATTTCTTTCATACTGCTCTGTTTCTTCCGCCTGCAAAAAGCCATTCATCTCATTCTGTTCCGACTGACATACCAGCTCCATGCATACGCACCTTACATTATACCATAAACTCACAAATCCACAATGTAAAAGCCTGAAAAACTCTTTTCCCTTATCTTGAAACCCTTTTTTCTTTGTGATATGATATACAAGATATAGATGGGGGTAACTAAATTACACATTATAAGGAGGTATTTATCATGACTGCAAAAGATTGTATCTTAGGAAGAAGAAGCATCCGTAAATTCAAGGCTGAGCCGGTTTCACATGATATTCTGGAAGAGATTATCGAAGTAGCATCCTATGCCCCAAGCTGGAAACATACACAGATTACCCGTTATGTTGCCATAGAAGGCGCTTTAAAAGATAAGATTGCAACTGAGGCTACTTCTATTTTTCCACCTAATGGTAATATCATTGCTTCTGCACCTATGTTAATCGCTGTTACCATTATCAAAAACCGCAGTGGTTTTGAGCGGGATGGTTCTTTCAGTACTCCTCGTGGTGATGGCTGGCAGATGTTTGATGCTGGTATTGCATCCCAGACCTTCTGTTTGGCAGCCTATGAGAAAGGACTTGGTTCTGTTATTCTTGGATTATTTGACGAAGACAAGGTTGCTTCGTTTATCAACCTTCCAGAAGACAGAGAATTAGTAGCATTAATCCCGATTGGTTATCCTGATGAAGCTCCTGCAGCTCCCAGAAGAAAGCCGGTTGAGGATTTAATTTCCTATCAATCATAACGAAATATGAAATAGAAGAGATTTTTCTCTTCTATTTTTTTGAGGTCATACCCATTTTACATTACGAAAAGGAGCATTTACTATGAGACATTTAATGAATCCTCTTGACTTTTCCGTAGAGGAACTGGACAAACTATTTGACCTGGCAAACGACATCGAAGCAAATCCTGCAAAATACACCCACGCCTGTGAGGGAAAAAAGCTGGCTACCTGTTTCTATGAACCAAGCACCAGAACCAGGCTCAGCTTTGAAGCAGCTATGCTAAACCTGGGTGGAAAGGTACTGGGCTTCTCCGATGCCGGTTCTTCCTCCGCCTCGAAGGGCGAGAGCGTTTCCGATACCATACGTATTATTTCCTGCTACGCAGACATCTGTGCCATGCGTCATCCCAAAGAAGGTGCTCCCATGGTAGCCGCCTCCCGTTCCCAGATTCCGGTTATCAATGCCGGGGACGGCGGTCATCGGCACCCTACCCAGACACTGACCGACCTTCTGACTATCCGTTCCTTAAAGAAACGGCTTGGAAACTTTACCATCGGGCTGTGCGGCGACCTGAAATTCGGTCGTACCGTCCACTCCTTAATCAACGCCCTGATTCGTTATCCCAATATCCAGTTCATCTTCATCTCCCCTCCGGAGTTAAAGGTGCCGGATTATATTACGGACATGTTGACAGAAAAAGGAATTGTTTACCAGGAGGTTATCCGTTTGGAAGACTGTATGCCACAGCTCGACCTGCTTTATATGACAAGAGTCCAGAAAGAGCGTTTCTTCAATGAAGAAGATTATGTCCGCTTAAAAGATTTCTATGTACTGAATAAGGAAAAACTGTCGGCTGCCAAGGATGATATGTTGATTCTTCATCCTCTTCCACGTGTCAACGAAATCTCCGTAGAAGTCGATGATGACCCCCGTGCCGTTTATTTCAAGCAGGCACAGTATGGTGTCTATGTCCGTATGGCACTGATTCTCACACTTTTGGAAATTGAAGTTGCATAAGGAGGAACATACCATGTTAAACGTAGGAAAAATTGAAGAAGGTTTCGTATTAGACCATATCGAAGCAGGCAAAAGCCTGTCTATCTATCATCACTTACAGCTTGATAAATTAGATTGCACTGTAGCCATCATCAAAAATGCGCGCAGCAACAAAATGGGAAAAAAGGATATTCTCAAAGTAGAATGTGACATCAATACACTGGATTTAGATATTCTGGCATTTATCGACCATAACATTACTGTCAACGTTATCAAAGATGGGGCAATCGTGGATAAGAAGGAGCTGGTATTACCGAAAGAAATCCGCAATGTCATCCACTGCAAGAACCCAAGATGTATTACTTCCATTGAGCAGGAATTACCGCATATCTTTGTCCTATCGGATGAAAAAAAGGAAATCTACCGCTGTAAATACTGTGAAGAAAAAGCAGACAGACGTTTCTGATACTATAAACAGGTCGTTGGTCATTTTGCATCCTATATGATTTAAAACAAAAAAAGTTTCTGAAATGGCTGTTAGGTCATTTCAGAAACTTTTCTTCTTATTAATTATTTATTATGCTATTACACCTGTGCTACGTCTTTCATGGAGAAGCTGATTCTTCCCATCTTGTCTTTGCCCAAGCATACAACCGTAACTTTATCGCCCAGTGTAAGTACATCTTCTACGTGATTGATTCTTTCCTTTGCAATCTTGGAGATATGAACCATACCTTCTTTACCAGGAGCAAATTCAACGAAAGCTCCGAACTCTTTGATGCTGATAACAGTACCTTTGAAAATCTGGCCTTCTTCAAAGTCCGTTGTGATAATCTTTATCATATCAACTGCTTTGTCCATCATCTCTTTATCGGTACCGCAAACAGATACCTGTCCGTCGTCAGTAATATCAATCTTAACTCCTGTACGTGCAATAATCTCGTTGATTGTCTTTCCACGCTGTCCTACTACATCACCAATCTTATCCGGGTCAATCTGGATAGAGATAATCTTAGGTGCATACTGACCAACCTCTTTACGAGGAGCTGCAATTGCAGGAACCATGCAGTTTGCCATAATGAATTCTCTTGCTTCACGGCATCTTGCGATAGCACCTTCTACGATAGGCCTTGTCAGACCATGAATCTTGATATCCATCTGGATAGCGGTAATACCATCGTGTGTACCGGTTACCTTAAAGTCCATATCACCGAAGAAATCTTCCAGACCCTGGATATCGGTTAATAATACGAAATCATCATCGGTATCGCCTGTTACCAGACCACAGGAAATACCTGCTACCATCTTCTTAATCGGAACACCTGCTGCCATCAGGGACATACAGGACGCACAGGTAGATGCCATGGATGTGGAACCATTGGACTCGAAAGTCTCAGATACGGTACGGATTGCGTAAGGGAATTCTTCTTCGGATGGAAGAACCGGAAGTAATGCCCTCTCCGCTAATGCACCATGACCGATTTCTCTACGTCCCGGTCCACGGCTTACCTTTGTCTCACCTACAGAGTAGGATGGGAAATTATAGTGGTGCATATATCTCTTGGATGTTACGTTCTCATCCAGTCCGTCAACCTTCTGTACTTCGGACAACGGAGCTAACGTACATACGTTACAAATCTGTGTCTGTCCACGGGTAAACATAGCAGAACCATGTACTCTTGGAATGATGTCAACCTCTGCTGCCAGTGGTCTGATCTGATCTAAAGCACGGCCGTCAGGACGTTTGTGGTCTTTTAAAATCATCTTACGGACAGTCTTCTTCTGATACTGGTATACAGCTTCGCCTAATACAGCCAGATACTCTTCGTTATCGGCAAAAGCCTCTTCCAGTTTTGCTGTTACATTCTTGATGTTCTCTTCACGAACCTGCTTCTCATCTGTGAAAACAGCTTCTTCCATCTCTTCCGGTGTAACAATCTTCTTCATGTCTTCAAACATCTGTGCCGGAATCGCGCAGCTTTCGTAAGCGTGTTTTGGCTTGCCAACTTCTGCTACAATCTTATTGATAAACTCAATAATAGTCTGGTTTACTTCATGTGCTTTGTAAATTGCCTCAATTACCTTAGCTTCCGGTACTTCGTTAGCACCGGCTTCAATCATGATAACCTTCTCTGCCGTGGAAGCAACTGTCATCTTTAAATCACCCTTTGCCCACTGTTCCTGGGAAGGATTCACAATCAGTTCTCCATCAATCATCCCCATCTGTGTCATAGCGCAGGGACCATCAAACGGAATGTCAGAAATGCAGGTTGCAATAGCTGTACCAATCATGGCAACTAACTCCGGACGGCATGCAGGATCAACACTCATTACCATGTTGTTCAAGGTAACGTCGTTACGGTAATCCTTTGGGAATAACGGACGCATGGGTCTGTCGATTACACGGCTTGTCAGGACAGCATTCTCAGATGCCTTTCCTTCTCTCTTATTGAAACCGCCGGGAATCTTCCCTACGGCATATAATTTTTCTTCATATTCAACGCTGCAAGGGAAGAAATCAATTCCGTCTCTTGGCTTGTCTGATGCTGTGGCTGTGGATAATACAGTTGTTTCACCATAATGCATAAAAGCACATCCATTTGCCTGTTTACCAACTCTGCCGATGTCCACGCGAAGGGTACGTCCGGCCAGTTCCATTTCGTAACTCTTGTACATATTCGTCTCTCCTTTTCCTTATAATCAGGCTTCCCGAAATCAGTATCCGGGTTGTCCCTCTATGTGTCAGGCAGAAGATGCCGAAACTACAGACATCTCCACAAATCCTTTGTGCCGCTTGTGGGTATGTTTGTGGTCTCGGATGCTTCTTCCACCCATTTCACCATAATATTTGTGCGTGCATTTTCTTCGTCGCCATAACAAAAAGGCGGGGAAAGCCAGATTGCTCCAGCTTCACATCCGCCATTTTTACCCGTCTTATTTACGAAGACCAAGTCTCTCAATCAGTGCACGATATCTCTCGATATCTTTTTCTTTCAGATATGCAAGTAAACCACGTCTCTGACCAACCATTTTCAGAAGTCCTCTTCTGGAGTGATGATCCTTAGGATTCTCTTTCAGATGCTCAGTAAGCTCCTGGATTCTTGCTGTAAGAACTGCTACCTGCACTTCCGGTGAACCAGTATCGCCAGGTGTTCTTGCATACTCGTTGATGATTGCTGTTTTCTTTTCTTTAGAAATCATAATTTCTCCTTTCTGATAGGGGGCTGCCCTATAATCGCCTGATACTAAGAAAGGGTCGGAGTGTCCCGCCTCTGGGTATCGGCTGAAATTCATACTTAGATATTTTAACATACAGCTTCTATGATGTAAAGCCCTAATCCTGCAAAATTCTTACCGCTTTTATCGGTGTCCGGTAAGACACATTGGATATCCGGATACCGGTCTTAGGGCTGCTGGCATGGATAACCTGTCCTCCACCGATATAGATAGCCACATGGTTAATGGACTTGCCGTTTCCGTAGAAAATCAAATCACCCGGTTTGGCATCCGATACGGAAATCACGGTTCCGCGGTTTGCCTGCGCCCTGGAAGAATGTGGCAGGCTTACTCCATATTTTTTGAAAATACTCATGACATAACCCGAACAGTCCGCCCCTTTTGTCAGACTGGTACCTCCCCATACATAAGGATTTCCCAGAAATTCCTTGGCATACTGACATAAATCCACGCGCACATCCGATACGCCCTGTCCGTATAGCAGCTCCGTCATAGTAACGGCTGTCTGTAATTCCGCACTGACTTCTACATATTCTGCCGCCACATAAGCTTCCTCGTTATCCAGATAGACCTTAACCCAGTCATTCTCTACTTCTGCCACTTCCAGTTCTTCTCCATTTGGCACCATGGTAATGACCTCGGAATCGGTATTGGCTTCTGCCCTTACCTTCAGGCTGTCTGTCGTAACCGTTGCCATCGTGGTGGAGAGCTCTTCCGCTTTGTGCTTGGCTGTTAAGCCGGTCAGCAAATAATCACACTTAACATAGCCTTCCACCGGACCGGATTTAATATGTGCCCACTCACCTTCGGTTTCTAATACTTCACAGGCAGCATTCTTTGGTAATTTTCCCACCAGTCTGCCATCCTCTGCCGCAATGGCACGGACATTCAAGTTATCTTCTACGTTGGCAACTCCCAGATTGGTATAGCCCCAGTTAGCATTTTTTGCTTTTTCATACGCCAGCTCATACTCTTCTTCCGTCCTGCTGGCATATACTACGGCACTGGAGCCAACCGGTTCTCCCAATACTTCCTGTAACGTAGCCTCACTGCCAGTTGCTGGTGCCGTAAGTCCTGGCAGACTGACTGCCTGCGCCTGCATTGGTAGCAGACACAGCATTCCAACCATGACCAGACCCGCTATTTCGTATTTCTTCATCTTTATCCTCATTTCCAGACAAAGAACCTGACCGATTGTCTGGTTCTCTGTAATTTTCATATTGTAACATTTTTGTAACATTTTTCGTTTGCCATTATAACAACCCCGTTTCTTTCTGTCAAGAAAAGAAGAACAGATTTCTCTGTTCTTCCATAATTTACCTTCTTATACTTTTACTCATCTTCTGCATGCATATTGGCAAAAGCAATATTGGTTGCATGGTCTGCCACTCTCTCAAGACCCGCTACGATTTCCGAGAACAGGGCTCCTGCCTCCGGAGAACACTCGTTGTTGGAAAGTCTGTCGATATGCTTCTGCTGTAACTCTTTCTCCTTCTCATCAATCGCCTCTTCCAGATGGGAAATATCTTCTATGTGCTCATCAGTGCTCTTGACAAACATTTCAAAGGAAAACCGCAAAATAGTATTGACCATGTCCATCATTTCGCCTAATTCCTTCTGTGCCTCTTTGGTAAAACCGACCCCCGTCTCCACTCTCCGCATCGCTGCCTCAGCGATATTCTCCGCGTGGTCGCCAATCCGCTCAATATCATTTACCACATGGAACAGGGCACCGATATTCTTCAAGTCTTCGATAGGAAGCGTTGTCTGGTTAATTTTTACCAGGTATTTGGTAATGGCATGGCTCAAAAAGTCGATGTTCTTCTCCACTTCCTTTACCTCATCTATCTCATCCTGGTCTAAGGTTATCAGGGCATTCATGGCACGGTTTAAGTTCTCATCTGCCAGGGATGCCATACGATCTAACTCTTTGATAACTTCTACTACGGCTGTTGCCGGATTCAAAACGACTTTCTCACCAATGTATTTCAGCTGATAGCTGTCCCGGTAACCGACTTTCTTATCATTACCAGGTACACACAGATAGGTCAGTTTTACAATGCCTTTGATAAACGGCATCATAATAATTACCTGGAATACCTTAATGGATATGTGTGCGTAAGCTACAACACGTCCCGGATTATCGCCGGCTATCATGGTCAGTATCTCAACAAACTTGTGAACACCGAACAGGAACAGGATATATACAATAATCGTACCGATAATATTAAAAATCAAATGAATGGCTGCTGCCCTCTTGGCATCCTTCTTACCAGTTAAGGAAGCAAGTACCGCAGAAGTACAGGCACCAATATTACAGCCCAGGATAATGAACATACAGATATCCATCTGCATCAGTCCCTGGTTGGCAAGAAGTACCATGATACTGACCGTAACGGACGAACTCTGGATAATCGCCGTCAGTACCGCGCCAAGTAAAACTGCCAGAATCGGTGACTGCAGGGAGGCAAACAAGTGAAGCACAGCCGGAGAATCTTTCATACCGGACATTGCCCCTGACATGGTACTAAGTCCCATGAACAGTACACCAAATCCGATAATCACTTCACCCCAGCGTGAAATCTTCTGGTTCTTACAGAACATGATAATCAATACGCCCACCAGAAGAATCAAAGGTGCTATCTTTTCCAATTTAAAAGATACAAGAAGTGCTGTTACCGTCGTACCGATGTTGGCACCGAAGATAACGCCAGCCGCCTGTGTCAGATTCATCAAACCGGAGTTTACAAAACTGACTACCATAACGGTACATGCCGATGATGACTGGATAACCGTCGTAAAGAAGATACCCACTAAGATACCGGTAAACCGGTTGGTGGTTAATCGTTCCAGAATTGCCCTTAGCTTCGCACCCGCTACCTTCTCTATACTGTCGCTCATAATGCGCATACCATACAGGAATAAGCCAAGTCCGCCTGCCAGTGAAAGAACTATCGATAGGTCCATTTTCATTATTTCCCTTCGTTTTGGTTGTGTTTTTGAAACACCATACGATTTTATTTTATCGGAAATGCCTACGTCTTACAAGACTTTCTGTAAAAAACTTAAAATTTATGTAACGTACAGGTAAGGCGGATGTAAAGTCCATATAAAAAGCAGGTAAGCCCTTTTTAATAGGTTTTACCTGCCTGAATATCTTTTTCCATCTGTGTTTTTAACGCTTCCACGTCTGCAAATTTCATCTCCGGACGGCGGAATTCCAACAGTTCTACGGTTATCTCTTTTCCGTAAATATCCTCTGTAAAATCATACAGATAGCTTTCCACGCCAAGCACCATTTCAGCACTTACCGTTGGTTTACAGCCAATGTTGGAAATGGCTTTATAGACTTTATCCTGATACCGCACCCTGGAATAATACACGCCGTTTGGGGGCAGAAGTTTATCCTTTTCCGGTAGCAGATTGGCGGTGGGCATCCCGATAGTCCGTCCCAGCCGTCTTCCGTGGGCTACCACACCTGTCAGGCTGTAAGCAGTCCCCAGCATCTCATTTGCCAGCTGCATTTCACCACTGCGAATTGCTTCCCGGATCCTGGTAGAGCTGACCTCTTCCCCGCCTGCCATAACTTTGTCGATAATCTCTATCCGGTAGTCGCCCGCTGCGGCATACTGCTGTAACAGCTGGTAATTGCCGGCGCCTCTCTGTCCAAAGGAAACATCCATGCCGGCACAGATATAAGCCGCTTTCATCTGTCTGATGATATACTCCTCAACGAAGACATCCGGTGGTGTTGCCGCAGTTTCCTGATTTAGAGGGAATTCTATCAGCACATCCATTCCCATCCGGGCAAACAGCCGCCGCTTTTCTTCCCTGGTCGTCAGTTCCTTGTCATCTCCACCGAAGAAAGCTGCCGCCGAAGTATCAAAGGTAAATACCGTTGCCAGATATCCCTTTTCCTTCTGTTGTATGATTTTTTCCAGTAATTTACGATGCCCCAGATGGATTCCGTCAAACTTGCCGATTGCTACTGCACTTCTTCCATCCAGGGGGAAATTCGTTGTGTTCTCTATGATTATCATTTTCTACGTTTCTGCCCTTTATCTGCATTTTCGTTTCCCTTTAACCAGGAAACATTTTCACTTAGCCAAGAAACATTTTTACCGGTTTATATAACTGCTCCGGTTCCTCCCAGGCATACATCCCATAAAACCGTCCTGTTTTATCGTACACGCGCACCTGCTCTCCCGGTGCCAGGGACCACTTTTCTTCAATTTGCCGGTTTCCCAACACGTTGCCGTTTTCTACCATCTTCCTGCTGCCATCCAGAACCGTTACTGCCTTACAGTCTGCAAAGACCGCATCGGGCGATATGATAACAGATGATATTTTATCCTCATCCCGCAGCTTTTCTACCTGGGAAAGGGGCAGGGCATCTTCTACCTTAAAAATTCCTACCCGGCTTCTGACCAGTGACTTCATGGCACCGCCACAACCAAGCTTCGCCCCGATGTCATGGCACAGGGTCCGGATGTAGGTTCCTTTGGAGCACACCACCCGAAACATTACAACAGGCAGTTCCATGCTCTGAATCTCCAGCTCCTCGATTCTTACAGGGCGGGGCTTTCTCTCTATCTCTTTTCCTTCTCTTGCCAGCTCATAAAGCTTCTTTCCGCCTACTTTGAGGGCAGAGTACATGGGGGGAATCTGTTCATAATCCCCCTGAAAAGAGAGGATGGCATCCGTAACCTGTTCTATGGTAAGCTGCGCCAGTTGCTCTTCTCCTGCCTTGGACAATATCGTTCCGGACATATCCTGGGTATCAGTTACAACTCCCAACTGCAGCTGTGCAATATATTCCTTATTCCAGTCGGTAAGCATATCACACAGCTTTGTGCCGGAACCCAAAACCACAGGAAGCACTCCCACCGCATCCGGGTCCAGCGTTCCTGTGTGTCCGATTTTCTTCTGCCTGCAAATACCACGCAGCTTTGCTACCACATCATTGGAGGTAAAGCCCGCTTCTTTGTAAATATTCATAATGCCATTATACATGATGCAACTGCTCCGCAATTTCTATGGAAAGGTTGTTGATGTTATCATGATATGTACCATTCATGGTACAACCCGCCGCACGGACATGACCGCCGCCACCGAATTTCAAGGCAATCGCAGCCACATCTACTGCCCCTTTTGAACGCATGCTTACTTTATAAGTAAGGGTTCCTGTCTCATACATGAAGATGGCACATTCTACGCCCTTCACTGCCAGAAGCTGGTTGATGATGCCGTCCATATCCTTACTGTCCACCTGATAAAAGTCCATCATCTTCCGGCTTACCATACTGACAATGCACTTATCATCCATGAATCGTACGCTTTCCAGAATGGCTCTCCCCATAATCTGAGTCTGTACATAAGTCTTTTCATAGAAGGTTTCATCAATCAGTTTTGAAAAATCAAATCCAAACTTAATAAGTTCCGCTGTTACCTGCAGGGTACGAGGCGATGTGTTGGAATATTTCAGCACTCCGGTGTCATGAATGATGCCAATGTAGAGTGCCTTTGCCACCTTTTCATCTATCCCGGCAGGATCCATCAAATCATACAAAAGTTCTGCAGTAGAACTTCTCTGAGGCTCTACCACATTCACATTACCGCATCCGGTATTGCTGATATGATGGTCAATATTGATTTTCTTTACTGCCCGCTCATAAACCGGCTGGGCTTCTCCCAGACGTTCTGCATTACAATCCAGGGCAAAGAACACATCGTATACCTTATCGGTTGTAAAATCGGAGTGAATCTGCTCTATTCCATCAATATCGTTAAAAATATCGGCCGGTTTTTCCAGATACACATCTATCGTTACCTCCGGTAACTGTTTGTGTAAGTAATGATATAAACCCATCACAGAACCCACACAGTCTCCATCCGGTCTTACATGACCACTGATTCCTATGCTCTTTGCACCTTTTACTTCCTCTAATATCTGCATTCCAATCATTCCTTCTCTATCTTAAATCAAACCATCTTATTCCTCTTCGGAATCATGTATTCCTTGATTCACTTCATCAATCAGTTTTGACATATTAACACCGTATGCAATAGACTGATCCATAATGAATGTTATCTGTGGGGTATTGCGCAGATTGATGGTCTTCGCAAGCTGGTTACGGATATAACCTTCCGCACTGTTTAACCCGGCTAACGTGTCTGCCTGTGCCTTTTCATCCCCATACACACTAATCCATGCTTTACAGGTCTTTAAGTCTGGTGCCACTTCCACTGCCACCACAGAAGTCATAGGAGCGATTCTTGGGTCTTTTATCTCTCCTCTGATGATTTCTGCCAGCACTCTTTGTACCTCACCATTGATACGGGTATTTTTTACACTGTTTTTACGCATATAATCCTCATTTCTACACACACTCCCAGAGCAGCCTGCCATGGGAGTGTGTATGCACGCGGTTTTCTTCCCTCTAGCGAGGTACTTCTACCATAATGTATGCTTCTACGATATCCAGCTCCTGCATTTTGTCGAAGCCTTCAAATACAAGACCACATTCGAATCCTGCTTTTACTTCTTTTACATCATCCTTAAATCGCTTCAGGGACGCTAACTCACCTTCGTAAATCAGCTCACCCTCTCTTGTGATACGGACTTTACATCCTCTGGTAAATTCACCATCCAGAACGTAGGAACCTGCGATATTACCGATAGCGGATGCCTTAAATATCTGACGTACTTCGGCATGGCCGATAACCTTTTCTTCAAAGACTGGGTCTAACATACCCTTCATGGCAGCTTCAATGTCCTCGATTGCCTGGTAGATAACCTTATACAGTCTTACGTCTACGCCTTCCCGCTCTGCCACTGCCTTAGCGGTTGCATCCGGTCTTACATTGAAACCAATGATAATAGCGGACGAAGCAGAAGCCAGTGATACATCGGATTCATTGATGGCACCAACACCACCATGGATACATTTAACAACGACTTCTTCGTTAGACAGCTTCATAAGGCTCTGTTTTACGGCTTCCACACTACCCTGTACGTCTGCCTTGACAATCAGGTTCAGTTCTTTTAAGTTACCTTCCTGAATCTGACTGAACAAATCATCCAGGGACATTCTGGTCTTAGTATCTGCCAACATTTCTTCTTTATGCTGTGCCTTGTAGGTTTCTGCATAACTCTTGGCACTCTTATCATTCTCATGTACAATGAATACTTCACCTGCACTTGGTACATCCGAAAGACCTAAGATTTCCACCGGTGTGGAAGGGCCTGCCTCTTTCACACGTCTTCCCTTATCATCAATCATAGCTCTTACTTTACCATGACTTGCACCTGCAGAAATGAAATCTCCTACATGTAAAGTACCTTTCTGTACCAGAACCGTTGCCACAGGACCACGCCCCTTATCCAGCTCTGCCTCAATCACAAGACCTCTTGCATTTCGGTTTGGATTAGCTTTCAGTTCCAGAATCTCCGAAGTCAGTAAGATAGTCTCTAACAAATCTTCTATACCTTCTCCCGACTTGGCAGAAACCGGTACGAACTCAGTAGAGCCGCCCCAGTCAACCGGAATCAGTTCATATTCCGTCATTTCCTGTTTGACACGGTCAATGTTCGCATTGGGTTTATCCATTTTATTGACTGCTACGATAATCTCAATACCTGCTGCCTTGGCATGGTTAATTGCCTCTACCGTCTGTGGCATAACACCATCGTCTGCTGCTACTACCAGGACAGCAATATCGGTAGAATTTGCACCACGCATACGCATTGCAGTAAATGCTTCATGTCCAGGAGTATCCAGGAAGGTAATACTCTGTCCTTTTACATTAACGGTATACGCACCGATTGCCTGGGTAATACCACCAGCCTCCTTATCGGTTACATTCGTCTTACGGATAGCATCCAGAAGGGAAGTTTTACCATGGTCAACGTGACCCATAACGCAGATAACCGGAGGTCTGGAAACCATATCTGTTTCGTCCTCTTCCTCTTCCTTTAAGAGTTCTTCAATAACGTCGACTTTTTCTTCTTTTTCACAGATAATCTCATAATCAATTGCTATATTCTCTGCATCTTCAAAGCTGATTTCTGAGTTTACAGTCACAATCTGTCCTTGCAAAAACAGTTTCTTGATGATAGCCGAAGGCTGAATCTTCATCTTGTCAGCCAAGTCTTTAATTGTCAGTGATTCCGGGATTGTAATAACTTTAATCTGTTCTTCCACTGCCTCTTCTGCCCTTTTCTCCGGTTTGATGAAGCGTCCCGCCTTGTTACGGTTCTTCATAGCTGCCTCATCATCTTCGTAAATCAGATCTTTCTTCGAGCGTTTATCTCTTTCCTGATTTGCCCTGCGTTTTTCATCATCTCTGTGTTTTTCCATGTCCTTGATAGGGTTCTCGGACATAAACTCCTTCTGATTGTTATTCTTTTTAAATCGATTATCCGGTCCGACATTGCCTCTCTGAGGGCGGTCACTATTGTTACCAGGTCGGTTATAACCTGCACCATTGTTGCCAGGACGACGGTCACCCTGATTGTTGTTGTAAGGTGGGCGATTCTGGTTGTTATTTCTTCTCGTTTCCCCGCCATTATTTTGTCTGTCCTGACCTGGCTGCCTGTTCTGATTTGCCGGTCTGTCCTGACTTGCTGTTCTTTCCTGGGCTTCTCTCTGTCTCTGTGCTGCATTCTCTCTTTCACGCTTCTCCTGCTTCTGCTGCTCTAATCTGCGTTCCTGCTGCTGTTTCTGACGTACCTCATAAGGCTCTGCCGTAACTGGAATCGGCTTCTGTGTTGGTCTGATAATCTTATGTGGTACATTTTGTGTCTGCACCGGACGTGCACTATTCATGTTATTATTCTGTCTTCTGTCATTGTTGTTACGATTCTGATATCCGTTATTTCCACCATTGCCACTTTGGGACTGATTGGAACGTTGTCCTGGCATCTTGGAATTATGCGGATTGCTTACAAAGATAATCTTTTTCTTCTTCGGAGGCTCTTCTTTTGCTGTCTCCGGTTTTGTCATGCTCTTCTTAGGCTCTTCCGGTTTTGCTTCTTCCTTTACCGGTATTTCCTTCTTTTCCTCTGCCTGAAGTGCTTCTGCTTTGCCAAACTGCTTACGCACCAGGGCAATGGCCTCATCTTCGATGGAACTTTGGGCAACCTTTACTTCATATCCTTTATCCTGTAAAAAAGCAATCAATTCCTTGCTCTGTCTATCTAACTCTTTCGCCAGCTCATGTACTTTCATTTTCGCCATGCTCACTACCTCCAACTAATTTGAATCTAAATGTTTCTGTATCGAATCTGCAAATCCAGCCTCTGTCACGGCAAGCGTGGTACGCTCTTCCTTGCCCATGGCATGCCCCAGTACCTCTTTGCTGCCATAATAGGCATAAGATACTTCATAGAACTCACACATGTTACTAAATTTTTTCTTGGTGTTATCCGAAGCATCCTCCGCTATGATGACAAAATATGCTTTACCACTCTTTACAGCCTGCTCTGTCGCAAATCCGCCACTGACAACATTTCGGGAGCGTGTGGCAAGCCCTAACAGGGATAACACTTTATTCTTTCCGTTATTCTGACTCACTTTCCACAAACTCCTTTTCCAGATTCTCATATACCTCATCAGGAATACTCATCTTCAGGGAACGTTCCAGCCCTTTACTCTTTTTTGCTTTGGCAAGACATTCCTTTGATTTACAAAGATAAGCTCCCCGTCCGTTCTTCTTACCGGTCATGTCAAGCACGATAGGACCTTCTGCGCTTTTCAGTACCCGCATCATTTCTTTCTTATCCTTCATCTCACCGCAGCCTACACATTGCCGCATGGGAATCTTCTTCATCTTTCCTACCGCCTTCCATTGTTTTCCGGAATTATTCTTCTTCCTGTGCTGTTTCTTCTGTTACACCTTCTGCTTCCTCTACCGGCTCTTCCTCATATCCTTCCGCATTAACAGCTTCTTCATCGTTATAAGTCTCTTCGCCGTAATCTTCTTCGTCCTCATACTCATCATCATACACATAATCTTCGTAACGGAAACCTGGTGCATCCTTTGCCTGTGTCTCACTCTTAATATCAATCTTGTAGCCTGTCAGTCTGGCTGCCAGTCTTGCATTCTGTCCTTCTTTACCAATGGCAAGAGATAACTGATAATCCGGTACTACAACCTTGGCTGTCTTCTCATCCGGATCTGCAAATACCGCTACAATCTTAGCAGGAGACAAGGCATTCTGAATCAGATTACCCGGGTTCTCATCCCAGTTTACAATGTCAATCTTCTCACCATTTAATTCATCTACAATGGAATTTACTCTGGCACCATTAATACCTACGCAGGCACCTACCGCATCCACATTCGGGTTATTGGAACGGACTGCAATCTTGGTTCTGCTTCCTGCTTCTCTGGCAATGCTCATAATTTCAACGGTTCCGTCTTTAATTTCAGTTACTTCGGACTCAAACAATCTCTTTACCAGTTCCGGATGGGTACGGCTTACCAGAATTCTTGGTCCTTTAGGTGTATTCCGCACTTCCAGAATATATACCTTAATTCGGTCTGTCGGCTTGAAATTCTCGCCTTTTACCTGCTCGCTCTCATTCAAGATAGCATCTGCTTTTCCAAGATTGATGGAAATGTTTCTTCCCACATAACGCTGTACGATACCGGTAACAACATCTTTTTCCTTCTCAAAATACTGATTGTAAATGACGCTTCTTTCTTCCTCACGAATCTTCTGTAAAATAACGTTCTTTGCATTCTGTGTGGCAATACGTCCAAACTCTTTTGATTTAATTTCCACATGAAGCAAATCACCAAGCTGTGCCCGTTTGGAAATCTTAAGGGCATCTTCCAGGGAAATCTGTGTCAGGTCATCTTCTACCTCTTCCACTACTTCCTTCTCAGCATAGCACAGGAAATCACAGGTTTCCCTGTTAATCTCTACTTTAATATTGTCTGCCTTGCCGAAGTGATTCTTGCATGCTGTGATAAGAGAATTCTCAATCGCCTCAAAAAGAGTGTCTTTGCTAATCTCTTTTTCTTTTTCCAGAATGTCAAGTGCCTCCATTAATTCCTTATTCATTTTCCGTTATCCTCCTATGTCTCTACGTCTTTGAACTCTATATCCGTGTTGTTTTCTTCTCTAGCCAAATTCTAAAAATCCAGTGCCAGTCTGACAAGGGCAATCTCTGCACGATTCAGTACCCGTTCCCCACTCTCTTCTGCAATGGTTATGGTATCCTTATCAAAAGCTTTCAAAATCCCTGCGAACTCCTTCTGTTTGTCAATGGGCTTATAAGTCTTAATCTCCACTTCCTCTCCCAGACTCTTCTCCAGATGGCGGTCCTTCTTTAAAGTTCTGCCAAGTCCCGGACTGCTGACTTCCAGAATATAGGCATCTGCAATGAAATCCTCTCTGTCCAGTACATCTGACAATGCCCGGCTGACATTCTCACAGTCTATGATATTGACTCCTTCCGGTTTGTCGATATAAGCTCGTAAATACCAGTCGCTGCCTTCCTTAACATATTCCACATCATAGATTTCTACCTGGTACTGTTCTACGATGGGAGCTAACAATTCCTCTGTTCTGGCTTCGTATGTGTCCTTCTTTGACATCCGTTCCTCCTTCTGCCCATTTCCTATCACGTAAAAGAGTGGACTCGCAAGCCCACTCTTTACCTTAGTTACTATTCTATATTACAATGCTCATTGTATCACTGTCTTCCAGAGATTGCAAGTGGCTATTTAAAATACTTCATAAGCTCTGCCAGTTCTTCGGAAACTGCACTGACATGCTCTGTTGCCGTAGACATCTGCTCAATCGCCTCTGCAATATTGGTTACATTAGCGGATACCTCCTCATTGCTGGCTGCATTTTCTTCAGAAACAGCACTGAGGTCATTGATATTACCGATAATCGCCTGCTTGATTGCATCAAGCTGTCTTGTTTTCTCGTCGATACGGGAAACTGCCACCAGATTCTCCTGAATGGTCTGACTCAAAGCCTCGAAGGTGGTTTTGGTCCGCCTGATAATCATTGCCTGCCTTTACCAGATTCCAGATAGAAGGATCTGCTTTGGTTCCCTCCATTCTCTTTCCATTTTCGTCGGTTACCGAGGTAATAAACCGCACATCATCCTGAAAGAAGGTCAGTACAATGCCATCCTCATTTAACGAATCAATAAATCCATAGCTGACATCGTCTTTTGCCAGAATATCCTCCCTGACATCCCATTCAAAATATTTCTGAACGGAAATAGCACAAGCCTTCAGTCTGGCATAGGTGCTGTCTTCCAGCTCCGTTTCCATTTTGCTTGCAGCAGCCACCGTAAGAATAAGCATCGCAGTCAGCAAAGGAACCGCTCCTATCAGAATGATTACCCCTAGAAAATCTAATCGTTTTCCCCTTACATTCTTTTTGTTTTCCATACTCCTTTTTGAAAAACTTTCGTCTTTCTCCCCTTTCTTATTTACTTCCTGTTATTGTACCATTTTGACGATAGAAAAGAAACTCGTATTGTCTTTTTTGACAAATTCTGTATAAAAAAATGCTCACTCCCAAATCTGGGAATGAGCTATTTTCTTGGGTTGGGCTATTCTTAAAATAGTCAACAGCTCGTAGGGGAATCGAACCCCTGTTTCCGCCGTGAGAGGGCGGCGTCTTAACCGCTTGACCAACGAGCCATGTGCTGAACACCTGCTTATCTTATTATATTTCGAATGAGATTGCAAGTGTTTTTTTCATTTTTTTGCAAAAAATTGAAATTATATGAAAAACACACATAATTCATACTGTTTCTGCCTGAACTTATAACACCTTACTTAAGAAGTCAATGGTTCTGGCTTCCTTTGGATGGTTAATCACTTCGTCCGGTGTTCCCTCTTCTACGATATATCCACCTTCCATAAAGATAACACGACTTGCTACTTCTCTGGCAAATCCAATTTCATGGGTAACCACTACCATGGTCATTCCTTCTTTGGCAAGCTCTTTCATAACTGCCAGTACTTCTCCGACCATTTCCGGGTCAAGAGCACTGGTAGGCTCGTCAAACAGCAAAATATCCGGATTCATTTCCAGGGCTCTGGCAATTGCCACACGCTGCTTCTGTCCACCAGACAACTGGCTCGGGAAAGCTTCCGCTTTATCTGCAAGACCAACACGCTCTAAAAGCTGTAAAGCCTTCTGTTTTGCCTCTTCCTTGGACAACGTTTTTAAATGAACCGGTGCAAGTGTCATATTTCTGAGAACAGATAAGTGATTAAACAGATTAAAGTGCTGGAATACCATACCGATATTCTCTCTCACTTTATTGATATCTGTGTGCTTATCCGTCACGTCCTGACCATCAATGATAATCTGACCATCGGTTACCTTTTCCAACTGGTTTAAGCACCGGAGTAAAGTAGACTTACCACTGCCGGAAGGTCCTAAGAGAACCACAACTTCCCCTTCATCAACTTCCATGCTGATATCCTTTAACACCTCAAGGGAGCCGAAGTTTTTCTTTAAATTACGAACGGAAATCTTTTTATCTGCCACGGTTTATTCTCCTCTCCAGCTTCTTGGATATTTTACTCAAGGTTACAATGACTATCATATACATAATACCGATAATCGCCCAGGTCTGTAAGTTTTTAAAGGTATTACCCATAATCGTCTTACCAACATTAGTCAGTTCCGGGAATCCGATAACAGAAAGAATCGAAGTATCCTTTAAGGTAATGATGAACTGGTTGATAATAGAAGGAATCATCGTGCGGATTGCCTGTGGAATAACGACCAGTGCCATGGTCGCACTGTAGGATAAGCCAAGGCTTCTTCCTGCTTCCATCTGTCCCCTGTCCACGCTTTGGATACCGGCTCTGATAATTTCAGCCATATAAGCACCGCAGTTCATGGAAAGTGCTATCGTACCTGCCTGTAATGCATTCAACCGGAAATCCTTGAAACCAATTCCCTGGATTCCTGCCGGCACACCAAAATAAATAAAGTATGCCAGTACAATCAGTGGCACACCGCGCACCGCATCTACATAAACTGTTCCAATACAATTCAGCACTCTGTTGTGTCCTACATTCATCAGTCCAAAGACCATACCTATGACCATCGCAAACACCAAAGAAAGCAACGTCAATAATAAGGTCTGTCCCAATGCCCGTATCAGCATCGTACCATATGTCTGAATAATCATCCCCATAGTGTAATATCTCCCAAATCTTTTTCATACAATCCGGACGGTCTTAAGACCGCCCGGTCTGTTCTTGCTTTATAACGGTTTTCCGTCAGATTATTTCTCTAAGTATTTTGCAATAATTTCATCGTATGTTCCGTTAGCCTTGATGTTTGCAAGACCTGCATTGAACATATCCAGAAGTTCCTGGTTGTCTTCGTTCATGATAGCGAATCCATAAGGAGCCCCTTCACTTTCCATTCCTTCTGGAATCTCAAGTGCAAGATTACCTGTCTTAATGGAGTCAGCCATAATAGGTGTATCCTCTACACATGCTGCAGAGTTACCAAGAATAACATCCTGGTACATAGTAGGTGAATCTTCAAATACAGTTACAGTGAAACCATATTCATCTTTTAAGCTGTCAGCGAAGTCTGCACCTGCTGTACCATTCTTAACTGCTACGTTCTTGCCTGCAAGGTCTTCATAACCTTTGATATCGCTTCCTTCAGGAACTACAAATGTCTGTGTTGCATCATAGTAACCATCAGAGAAAAGCCAACCGGAATCAATTCTTTCCTGTTTGATAGTAGCACCTGCAATCAGACCATCTGCCTGACCAGCCTGTACTGCTGCTACTGCTGCATCCCATCCAAGGCTCTGTAATTCATACTGGAATCCCTGATCCTGTGCGATAGCTTCTAATACATCAACGTCGATACCAACAAAGTCACCATTCTCATCTGTGAACTCAAAAGGGCGGAATACAGTATCTGTTGCAATAACCCATACCTTGTCGCCTGTTGTTGTGCTCTCAGCTGCTGTATCGTCAGCTGCTTCTGTGGTCTCCTCGGAAGTTTCTTCTGTTACTTCTTCTGTTGCTTCCTCTGTTGCATCAGCTGTTTCCTCTGTGGTTGTCTCAACTGCTGCATCATCTGCAGAACCGCATGCTACCATGGAAAGTGCCATGCATCCAATCAAAGACATTGCTAATAATTTTTTCATAATTTTCCTCTCCTTTTCTCAGGCTATGCCTTATTAACATCAAGGACGGTGTACATATACTCGTTACACCGTCCTTGATGCTACTTTTTAGTATATGAATTTCCATATATATTGTCAAGGAAAAATTGTATACAAATATACATTGCCTTTGAATAAAAATAATAACCTTTTTCGAAATGCAGGGATTCCCCAACGTCACTTTACAGATTTTCAGCTGCCTCCAAAATCAATGACACAGCTTTATCAATACCAAGTTTTTCCGTATTCAGGGTCAGGTCAAAATTGCGGGCATCTCCGTAGGTGCAATGTGTATAATATTCACAGTATTTCCTTCTTGCCTTATCTACGGCACGAACATCATTTGCCACCTGCTCTGCCGGTACCTTATCCATCATGGCAGTCATACGTTTCACACGCCAGTCAAAGCCTGCATGAATAAATACATTCAGACAGTGGTCAAATTCTTTCAGGATATAATCGCCATTTCTTCCTACGATAACACAGTTTTCCTTGTTTGCCAGCTCCCTGATGGCATCTCTTTGTGCCTGCCAGATTTCCTCTTCCAGTGGTCTGTTATAGAAGTCGAACAGACTTTGGGCAAAGCCGAAATTTTTCGGTACTCTCTCATCCCAGCGGCGCACCTGCTCCGGGTTCAGGTTCCGGCTGGCAATTGCCGTCTTCAGGATAATATCCTTGTCATAATATTCGATTCCCAGTGCCTTGGCTACTTTCTTGCCAATTTCACCACCGCCGGAACCGAATTCTCTTCCGATTGTAATAATCTTTCTCATAATACTGTCCTCCTATTTTCTTTTTACAGGTCGTTTCTTTCCTGCAAATTGCCTTTTCTCTATGACTGCACACCAACTTACATAACGAAATCAAACAGACTTATCTGATTGGATTCCGGCAGATTTCCCAACAGCCCAAGGCTTGCCATCAAATCTACAATGGTCTTGGATGCCTTGGTTCTCTGCCGGAAATCGTCCTTACTTAAGAATGGACCATCTTTGGCTGCCTCAACAATAGCATCTGCCGCCTTTTCTCCCAGGCCATCAATACTGTTTAAAGATGGCATCAGTTTCCCGTCTACCACCTGGAACAGCCTGGACTGGGCTGTAAAAATATCTATCGGCTCAAACGTAAAGCCTCTGGCATACATTTCCTGTACAATCTTCATATCCTTATAGGCATCCTGTTCCTTCTTGGAGAGGGTATCGCTCCTGCGCTTGTAATCTGCCATCACGTTCTCCAGATGCCGCTGTCCCTGACACATCAGCTCGTAGGAAAATGCTGAAGCGCGGATACTGAAATATGCCGCATAATATGCCAGTGGATAATTTACTTTACAATATGCAATACGCCATGCCATCATAACGTAAGCTGCCGCATGTGCTTTCGGGAACATGTACTTTATCTTCTTACACGACCAGATGTACCAGTCCGGTACGCCTGCTTCCTTCATGGCTTCTTCCCATTCCGGTTTCAAGCCTTTTCCTTTCCGTACACTTTCCATGATAGTAAAGGATAACGATGGGTCTACACCAGTCTGAATCAGGTAGTTCATGATATCATCCCGACAGCAGATTGCGGTGGAAATGGTTGCCTTTCCCTCTTCAATCAACGTCTGGGCATTTCCCAGCCATACATCTGTCCCATGGGACAGTCCGGAGATACGAACCAAATCAGTAAAACACTGTGGCTTGGTATCCACCACCATCTGGATAACAAAATCCGTACCAAACTCTGGAATACCAAGGCTTCCTACCTTACATCCCCCTATCTGGTCCGGCGTAATTCCCAATGCTTCCGTAGACTGGAACAGGCTCATAACCTGTTTATCGTCCAGGGGAATGGTAACCGGGTCAATCCCTGTCATATCCTGTAACATACGAATCATGGTTGGATCATCATGCCCCAGAATATCCAGCTTCAACAGGTTGTGGTCGATAGAATGGTAATCAAAATGTGTGGTTACGGTTTCCGTTGTCATATCGTTTGCCGGATGCTGCACCGGGGTAAAAGAATTAATATCCTCTCCCACCGGCAATACAACAATACCGCCGGGGTGCTGTCCGGTACTTCGACGGATACCGGTACACCCGGTTACAATCCGGTTAATTTCACAGGTTCTCTTGTGCTTGCCACGCTCCTCGTAGTAATTCTTCACATAGCCGAAAGCGGTCTTATCGGCAAGCGTACCGATAGTGCCGGCACGGAAAGTCTGTCCGTATCCGAAGATAACCTCGGTGTATTTATGCGCCTTGCTCTGGTATTCTCCGGAGAAATTTAAATCAATATCCGGCTCCTTGTCTCCCTTAAATCCCAGGAAAGTTTCAAAAGGAATATCAAATCCCTCTTTTCGCAGAGGTTCTCCGCAGACCGGGCAGTTTTTATCCGGCATATCACAACCGGCACCACCACCATATGCCTTTACCTCTTCGGAATCAAAATCATAATAATGACATTTCGGACAAAGATAATGCGGGCTTAATGAATTAACCTCCGTAATTCCCGCCATATTTGCCACGAAGGAGCTTCCTACAGAACCACGGGAACCAACCAGATACCCATCCTCCACCGACTTCCACACCAGCTTCTGGGCAATGATATACATAACCGCAAAACCATTGGATATAATGGAATGTAACTCTTTCTCCAGACGTTCTTCTACTATCTTAGGAAGCGTCTCTCCATATAGTTCATGCGCCCTGTTATAACAGATATCCGTCAACTGCTGGTCACTGTTTTCGATAACCGGTGGACATTTATCCGGTCTGACAGGTGACATGGATTCAATCATGTCAGCAATCAGGTTGGTGTTAGTAATAACCACCTCCTCCGCCTTATCGCTTCCCAGATAAGCAAACTCCTCCAGCATCTCCTCCGTAGTCCGCAGGTACAATGGTGCCTGGTTATCCGCATCCGGGAATCCCTGTCCCGCCATAATAATACGGCGGTAGATTTCATCCTCCGGATTCAGAAAATGTACGTCACAGGTCGCTACTACCGGCTTGTGGAACTGCTCTCCTAAGCGTACTATCTTCCGGTTCATCTCCATAATATCTTCCAGGGAGTTGATATTGGGTATTTTCTGTGATTCTATCATGAATTTGTTATTGCCGACAGGCTGGATTTCCAGATAATCATAGAAATTTACCAGCCGGGCAATCTCTGCATCCGCTTTTCCTTCTAACAAGGCACGGTACAGCTCACCTGCCTCACAGGCACTTCCCAGAATCAGTCCCTCACGATACTGGTTTAACAGGCTCTTCGGGATTCTGGGTCTTCTGGCAAAGTACGTCAGGTGGGACTGGGATACCAGCCGGTACAGATTCATACGTCCCACATTGTTTTTTGCCAGAATAATCGCATGGTAGGTAGGCAGCCGCTTAATAATATCGGGGCTCGCCTTTCCCTTCTCATTAATCTGGGCAAGGGTGGTAATACCATCTTTCTCCATGCGTGGAATCAGCTTCACAAAAATTTCTGCGGTAGCTTCCGCATCATCTACCGCCCGGTGATGATTTTCCAAAGAAACGCCCAAGGTCTTTGCCACCGCATCCAGCGTATGCTTTGCCTGTCCCGGCAGCATGACTCTGGCGATTCCCACCGTATCAATATAAGTAAAATCATGGGCAATGCCCTGCCTGTCACAGTTTTCCATAATAAAACTCATATCAAAGCTTGCATTGTGTGCCACTAACATACAGCCTTCGCAGAATGCCAGAAACTGTGGCAGGATAGTTTCTATTTTCTCCGCATTGATTACCATTTCATCGGTAATGCTTGTCAGCTTCTCTATTTCAAAAGGAATGGGTACTTCCGGATTCACAAAGGTGGAAAAACGATCCACGATTTTTCCCTGGGAAACCTTTACCGCACCAATCTCAATAATGCGATTTTCTACCGGGGAAAAACCGGTGGTTTCGATATCAAAGACCACAAAGTCCTGGTTAAAGTCCTGTCCCTTATCATTGGTGGCTATCTCCCGTAAATCATCCACCAGATAAGCCTCCACCCCATAGATTACCTTAAAGAAATCCTGTTTATCCGGGTCGTTTTCTCCTGCTTCTTTCCGTTTATTCTTCTCTTCCTTCCATAAATCTTCCCACACATGGTTGGCATCAGGGAAAGACTGTACCACACCATGGTCTGTGATGGCGATGGCGGGATGTCCCCATTTGTAGGCACGTTTTACAATATCCTTTGCCTCAGATACCCCATCCATATCGCTCATCTTGGTATGACAGTGCAATTCTACACGCTTACGGACGCTGGTATCCATCCGGGATATGGTAAAATCCGGTATCTTCTTGACCCCATTGATAGAACCGATGGTAAGTTCATGGTCGAATTTATCCATCATAGTCATACCTTTGATTTTCACAAAGGTTCCCGGCTTGATGGCATCGGTAATCTCTGCCACCTGGTCATTGTGGGCGAACATTTTAATCGTCATGGTATCCGTATAATCGGTCACGTCAAAAATAAGAATGGTTCTTTCGTTCTTAATCTCCCGCTTATCCATGTTGAGAACCTTACCACGGATTACCACTTCGCCCAGCTCACCGATGATTTCCTCTATCGGCATAGCCTCTTCTTCAAAATCTCTTCCATACAAAACATCCGGATTGTCAGAACGCTTTACCGCACGCTTAAAGTCATTCTTTCCTGCCCCCGCCTTCTTATCAGGCACTTTGTCACTCTGGGGTGCCGGGTTCTGTACCGGGGCTGCCTGCATGGTCTGTTCCATGGGTGGGAACGGAGCGACTCTCGCCGCAATCTGCGCCACCTGCATTGCCAGTCTCTGCTCATCCTCTTCCCGGTATTTGCCCTCTTCCCGCTCTTTATAGGCAATCACCACTTCTACGGAAAAACCGCAGCGTTCATTGTAAACCTTTTCCAGAATTCTTATCAGTTCTTCCGCTTTTCCTTTTCCAAGAACAGTATCTTCCACGGTAAGCATTACCTTTTTATTCTGCTCAAAGGAGATGTCTGCCTTCTTAAACAGATTATATTCTACTGGGGAATATTCCCGTAATTCCAGTAAAATACTATCCCGGTAAGCATCCATCAGTTTTTCCGGATTATACTGGGAAGAAAGATGAAACTTCTCATATATCTTAATAACCATGGATGCATTGGCGAAAAACTGCTGTTTGATTTCCCGTTCTACCCTCATGATGACATCTTTCTGAATCAGTCGTTCCGACAGGATATAAACCCGCAGAAAATCCTTCCGCTTTGTGGACGTTATCTTCTCCACCATTACCTGTTCAAACAAATCCCGGTTGTCCTTATCCAGTTGTAAGGTTGGAAAAACATCAAAAAACTTCTTAGACACTCTATTCCTCATTTCTGCGCAAACTTTTGCACATTTTCACACTAGTTGCCCCAGTGTAATAATTCATCCTGCAGCGTAGCAAGAAGCTGGTCTTCCGGTACTTTCTTTACGATTTCCCCATGTTTAATCAGCAGTCCTTCTCCCTGACCTCCTGCAATACCGATGTCAGCTTCCTTTGCTTCGCCAGGTCCGTTTACGGCACACCCCATAACAGCAACCTTAATATCCAGTGGAATATCAGCTACCATGGCTTCCACCTGGTTTGCCAGTCCGATTAAATCGATTTTAGTTCTGCCGCAGGTTGGACAGGATACCACTTCGATACCGCCCTTACGCAATCCAAGGGTACGCAGAATCAGCTTGGCAGATTTAATCTCCTCCACCGGGTCACCGGTTAAGGACACACGGATAGTATCCCCGATTCCCTGATACAGGATGATGCCAAGACCAATAGCGGATTTGATATTACCACTCTGCACCGTACCGGACTCGGTAATGCCTACATGCAACGGATAGTTGGTCTTCTGTGCCAGTACCTCATGGGCTTTCACACACATCATAACATCGGAGGATTTAATGCTGATAACCAAATTGTCATAACCTGACTCTTCAATCATATGTACCTTATCCAACGCGCTTTCCACGATACCCTCAGCGGTCACACCATGGTATTTTTCCACCAGTTCCTTTTCCAGGGAACCACTGTTGACTCCCACTCGAATCGGAATGTTTCTCTCTTTGGCAACATCTACCACAGCTGCTACCTTATCCCGGCTTCCTATATTACCCGGATTGATACGAATCTTGTCGGCACCATTCTCCATAGCAGCAATTGCCATCCGGTAATCAAAGTGAATATCCGCTACCAGTGGAATATGAATCTGCTTCTTAATCTCACGGATTGCCTCTGCTGCCTCTTTCGTTGGCACAGTACAGCGGATAATCTCACAGCCTGCCTGTTCCAGCCGCAAAATCTGAGCTACGGTAGCCTCCACATCCTCGGTTCTCGTATTCGTCATAGACTGTATCAGAATAGGGTTGCCCCCTCCGATAACCCGGTCTCCTATTTTCACTACCTTGGTATTATCACGATGCATTTTCTTTTCCTTCTTTCCTCATTATGCTTTTATTATCCATATCTTGTGCCTGTTTTCCCTAGAGCCCTTTCCAATAGTCACGCGCCGCTTTCAGGGTATTGGCATACTGGCGCAGCAGTTCTTCATGATTTACCCGAATCTGCTCCGCATCACCCTTTTTCCCCGCCTGTTCCATCGCATAAGCAAGTTCTGCCAGTCGGACAGCCCCGATTCCTTTGGAATTGGATTTTAAAGAATGGGCATAGATACTGTAATTCTTCCAATTTTCCTGGACATAACTTTCTTCCAGGTGCTGTTTCATCCGGTCAGCTTCCCCTTGGTCACAATAAATCTCCAGAAACTCCCGATATAATTGCTTATCCCCATTACTATAAGACAATCCAATACTGACATCAAGCCAGCCCCCCTGTTCGTTGTCTTCTTTACCTGGGCTGATAATCTTTTCCTTTGGAATATAACTCCGAAGCATCTGCTCCAGTCTGGCAACGTCTACCGGTTTACTCAGATAATCGGTAAAACCAGACTCCCGGTACAATTCCTTCGCTCCCACAATAGCATTTGCCGTTAATGCAATAAAAGGCGTATCCCGGCATTGGTTGTCCGACAATTTCTGTGCTTCCTGCAACGTCTCAATTCCGTCCATATCCGGCATCATATGATCCAGCAGCACCACGTCATAATGCTGCTTCCGGATTGCAGCAAGACATTCCTCCCCACTCCTACACAGCGTAATCTGCATCTTTGTCTTACATAACAGCCGTTCCACTACTGTAAGATTCATCTGGTTGTCATCCACTACCAAAATCCTTGCACCGGGTGCTGTAAAGCTCTCCTGGTAATGCTCCCTGCTGTGAAGAAAATCTTCGTACTTTTGCTTGAAATCCCCTATTGTTTCTTCGGTTCTGTATTCCTGTGGAAGGTATACGGTAAAAACAGAGCCTTTGCCATACTCACTCTCCATCTTCATATACCCCTTCATCTTCGTAACCAGACGATGGGTAATGGCAAGTCCAAGTCCTGTTCCTTCCACATTCCGATTTTTCTGTAAATCCAGCCGTTCAAAATCATGAAACAGCTTACTCTTATCCTCTTCCTTAATGCCAATACCGGTATCCTGCACTGCAACCACAAGCGTTCCACAGGATGTCTCTTCTCTCTGCTGCCAGCTTACCAGAAATCTGACACTGCCCAGCTTCGTATATTTTACTGCATTGTTTAACAGATTACCAAGTATCTGTCGGACTCTGCCCTCATCACCATACAGAAGTTCCGGGATATCCGGTGCTACCTCCACCTGAAAATCCAGTCCCTTCTGGTTTGCCTTAACGCCTATCATATTTGCCAGATTACTCAGTAGTATGCTGGCATGATATTCTGCCTTTACAAGCTCCATCTTACCGGATTCAATCTTGGAAAAATCCAGAATATCATTGATCAGATTCAGCAGATTCTTACTGGCATTCTCTATGTTCTGGGCATACTCTCTTACTTTCTCTTCCCCGGTTTCCCGGATAACCATCTCATTCATGCCCATGATCGTGTTGATAGGCGTTCGGATTTCATGGGACATGTTCGCCAGAAAATCACTTTTTGCACGATTTGCCTTCTCGGCACTGGTTTTTGCCTCCCGCAGCTCATCACTTTCCTTCACTTTTTCCTCTGCACTGAACAGATAGATAACGCCCACAAGAAACAGGATGAGCAATAATCCAAACACCCATAACACCAACCGTATCGTGTAGGAAATCCCCTCTGCTACCACATTTTCTTCTATCATACCTACCAGCAGCATGTGGGTATCCCCGATTTCTGCCAGGAAAAGGAAATCCTCCCGCCCCTGGTTCTTACAGTAGGAAGCTGCTGACGTAGACACATTCAATCGTTCCTGTATGAGTTCAAAGGCTTCCTGCGTCTGGGGTGTCTGCAGCATAGCCATCTCTTCTTCACTCCAGTTTTCGGATCTTACAATAATGTTCTCCCGGTTGGTTATCAGCGTCTTCGCTTCTCCGGAGAAGCCACTGATTCCGAAATAATCCAGCACTACATCCGGATGGTAGAGCCGGTACAACACATACCGCACATTATCCCCATGAAACACCGGTACCGTAAAAAGCAGTCCACCTTCTTTGTCATAGCATACCGCCTCATTTCCCCGGAAAGAGTCCTGAATTCCACTATACTTTGACCGTTCCAGGGCTTTTCCACAGACTGCCTTTCCATCCAAGGTCAGAATCCCCATGGAAACACCTTCCTTTTCCCCTGGAAAAGTGCCCTTTGCCATGATATCCTCTATCAGGTAATCGACCAGATATTGAAGTTCCTCTATCTCTTCCTTCCGTTTTTCCTCGGAAAGCTGTGCCATGATTTCTGCCTGCTGCGCTACCTGTTTTTCCATATATTCATTTAAAAGCGCCTTCATTTTATAAGACATCAGGCAGCCTACCAGAACCATGACCGCACATAATGCCGGCAGAACAATTCCAATCTTGTTTTTTCTGCCCATTCCCCTATTCTTCATAAAAGCTTATACCTTCCACATACCAGTCCATTGCTTCCAACAATACAGTATCACTGATTGCCTCATTATCCTCACAACGGATTTGCCCCTCTGTATCATAAATCTCGCCGGAAAAAACATCTTTGCCCGCCAAAATTTCCTGCTTTGCCTGCTCTACCTGTGCTTTTGTTTCTTCCCCTACTCTGGGTGAAAACTCTCCAAGACCGATGACTCCCTTTTCCAGTCCCAGCCAGTAGTTCTCACAGGCGTTGCCCCTGCCCTGCTGGTACCCCCGAATCAGTTCCTGAAAAAGCGGCTTCCAGCTATAGGTTACGGTAGTCAGATAAGTATCCGTTATTCGGGCTGGAGCTTCATGATAACCAATCGCCATAATCCCAGCCTTTTGGGCTTCTTCTGTCACATAGGAACGGTTCTGATGGCATGTCAGTACATCCACTCCCATCTTTTCCATAAGATTTTCTGCCTGTTTTCTTTCCGATGCCTCATCATCCCAGCTGCCAGACCAGGCAACAATCAATTCTGCTTCCGGATTAACCCGTTTCATCCCTAACATAAAAGCATTCATTCCCCGGTTAACTTCGTTGTTGGGCATAGCAGCCACATAACCTACTTTATTCGTCCGGGTTTCCATACCGGCTACAATACCTGCCAGATATCTGGCTTCGTAAATACGCAGGAAATAGGATGTCATGTTCTTATCATGATATTCCGAAGAATTCACATAAAAGCTGACTTGGGGATATTCTCCCACAATCTCCTTTGCCTCTGCAGCATAATTATAGCTTGCCAGAATAATCATCCCGGCTCCTTCCTGTACCAGTTCCCTCACTGCACTATTACACTGTCCGGAAAATTCTTTTACATTCTCTTTCACAAGCAATCTGACATCCAGCGTATCGCAGGCTTCCCGCAGTCCCTCATACTGTATACTGTTCCAGCCAGTATCTTCCATACTTCCCGACATCACAATTCCTACTACAGACTGTTGCTTTGTTTTTCTGCCGCCTGCCACAATCAGTCCTATGATAATCCCTACAATAAGAACTGCCAGCAGGATTAAGCTCATCCGGTATATTCCCTCATTCTTCTTCACAAATAACAACTCCCTCTACATACCAGTCAAATGCATTTAGCAATACCGCATCTGACATATTTTCCCCTGCTTCCACTCTAAGTACCCCATCCTGATCATAAATAGGTCCGTAAAATACATCATAGCTTCCTTCTTCCAGCTGTTCTCTTGCTTCTTCCACCTTTTCGGCAGCACCAGCCACTACATGGCTGGTAAAAGGTGACAGTTCTACCAGACCATCCTCTACTCCTTCCCAGTAGTTTTTTCCCACAAACTTCTCCTGCAGACATTCCATAATAACCTGTTCGTAAAAACAACTCCAGTTCCACACTGGTGCTGTCAGAAAAGTATTGGGGAACAGCTCTGCATTATCCAGATGATATCCGATAGACCATATACCACTCTCTTCTGCTATTTCCAGTACCCGCAAAGAATTCGTGTGCATTGCCAGCACATCTATGTTGTGTCCTGCAAGCAGCCTTTCTGTTGCTTCCTCCGTCTGGTCATCCTCCGTCCACGTATCGCTCCACTCCACATATACGGTTGCCTCTTCGTTGACCGAGCGTACTCCTAAGGTAAATGCATTGATACCTCGGTTAACCTCCGAAACAGGATAGGCTGCCACATAACCGATTTCATTGGTTTTCGTCTGTAACCCAGCCACAATACCACTTAAATACCGCATCTGATATATCCGTCCAAAATAGGACGACATATTCTTTGCATACTGGGTTCCTCCGGCATGGAGAAAATAAACCTCCGGATACTTCTGTGCCATCTGTAATTCCCAGTCCCCATAATTTAACGAATCACAGATAATAATCCGGCAGCCTTCCTCAATCATATTCTCCATCACACCCATACAGGCTGCATCCTCTGGTACATTTTCTTCATAAATAATCTCCAGATTCAAATCCTGTGCACTTTGCAGCAGTCCTTCATAATGGGACTGTCCCCAGGTTCTGTCCATGCAGCTGTCATTCAGAATCAGCCCCACTTTTGTTTTCTCTTTCGTAACGTCTGTTTCTTTCTCCGCACCACTGATTAGCAGGATTCCTATAATTATCACTGCCATAATGATTCCTGCGATAATACCAATTCTCTTCAATCCTCTACTCCCTGTCCCGGCACCCTTACTCTTTCCCGGGAATACCGGCTTGTCCACTCCTGCCTGATTGACTGCTTTTCATTATACAGGAATCCTGATAAAAAGTATACTCCTGCTTTGCCTGTGCCAGCCATATCTGCTCTTCAATTCTGCGGATAAAAAAACTCTTTCTGCCTCGTTTCCAACCCTTTTTTCCGTTTCTTCCATCCCATCTCCCATCACTCTGTTCCAGCTTTTCCAATACCTGTTCCAGTTCCTCTGTACTCTGATATCTTTCTTCCGGCAGTGGGCTTGTCATTTTCCGGATAATCTGTTCCGTCCCTTCGACCAGATCCGGTACATAGCAGGAGAGAGGTTGGGAGCCGTATGGAACATGTGCCGGATTTTGCCCGGTCAGCAGATGATACCAAGTCTTTCCCAAAGCATAGATGTCGCTTCTTTCATCTACTCTGTTGCCAACTCCTTCCTGCCCGGTCTGCTCCGGGGCTGCAAAACCATAAGTACCTGCATTTTTCTCCCACCTGCTCCGGTCATACCCCTTTTCCCTGGCTGCACCAAAATCAAGAAGCTTCCAGTGTCCTTCCGGCGTCATCAGAATATTGGCAGGCTTCATATCGCAGTAAATGAGTGGTGGATTCTGCCCATGCAGACAAGACAGGCTCTGTGTCAGCTGCCAGATACCACGAAATGCCTGCTGTTGCGGCATGGCCCCCTGTTTTAACAAATACTGTTCCAGAGAAATGCCTTCCAGATATTCCATTACCAGATACCATTTTCCCTCTTCCTGCCAAAAATCATAGAGTATCGGAATCCCCGGATGATGCAGCCCTTTCATGCGCGCTGCTTCCCGGCGGAAAGCTTCCTGTGCTTCCTTCTCTTTTCGTTTTAATACTTTGATGGCTACCTTTTGACCGATATGACTATCCCAGCCTCTGTATACTCTTGCCATTCCACCTTCGCCGATTTTCTCTCCTATTTCATATCTGCCTTGTAATCTTGTCTTCCCATCTCTTTCCCCTTTTATTTCTTCATAGGTACTGTCCATTACTTCCCCTCTTTTCTTTCCTGCTTATAACAGTCCTTCTCTTTCTTCCTGTTTCTCCTTTACCTTCACGTAAATAGCGGTCTGGTTGTCCGTTTCTCCACGTTTTCTGCCCAGAAGGGCTATCTGTACCAACCGGTTCTCTATCTGCCTTTTCTCATGGATTGCTCCGGGCGAAAGTCCTGCTGCCAGCTCTGCCTCCTCTATCTTTCTGCAAAAACCATCGCTGCATAATAGAAATCCATCTCCATTGCAGCATATCCCCAGCTCATAATCGGGCTTAAAATACCCAAAGCTTCCCACACATTTTGTCAGCCTGTTATCCTGGGTCAGATGACCTTTTGTCAATTTTATGATTTTCTCTTTTCCGAACCACCTTCTGTGAAATCCATAGACGCAGCTGTCTCCCAGATGAAAGACCAGATACCGCTTTTCCCACAGAATCAATACCGTCATGGTTGTACCAAGCTTTCTCTGTTCCTGTTTCCCATAAATCTGCAGACATTTCTGCATCTGATAGACCAGCCGCTCCACAGACCGGCGGATAACCCAAAAAGGCTTCTTTTTGGCAATTGCCCGCAGCAGGGAATCAAAAAACCACTGCTGCAGCTGTGCCGTGACCATCCCACTTGCCAGTTCGCCAGATGGGTATCCACCCATTCCGTCACAGACTGCTGCCATAAGAATTCTTCCTCTTGCCGTCAATGCTTGTAATAACAGGGCAGAATCCTGATTTTTTGCTGACACTTCGCCTTTACTCCAATATACATTTGTGAAATACTGCATAGTTCTCCTTTTCCATACACCAGACTTTACATAGGAATATTTGCGGGAATCCCGCGGATACTTTTGCTTCCAGAGTGGAAGCGGATAGATTCAGTATAAAGTATCTTGCGAAAGAATACAAGTACCTCTGCGCCAGCGCGTGCATTTTCCACATCGCCATAATATATAAAAAGCCGGTGCACTAATGCACCAGCTTCATAATATCATTATACATCACAAAAACCATCAGAATCATCAATACCACCAGTCCGGCAAAGTGTACAATGCCTTCCTTTTCCGGTGGTACAGGCTTGCCACGGATAACTTCCACAAACATAAATATCAGTCTGCCACCATCCAATGCTGGTAATGGCAGCAGGTTCATAATGCCAATATTAACGGAAAGCAGAATCACGATATTCATCATGGTAAAGATAACGGTAGACACGCCATAACCCTTGGCTTCCTCATAGGTGTCTCCTACGAACTGGGCAATTCCCACAGGTCCCGATACATCATCCTTAGTTGCCTGCCCACTTAACAGCATACCGATACTTTTATAAGTGGCTTTTACCCAGTATTCCACCTCATAGAAGCTGTACTGGAACACCTGGATGGGATTGCATTTAATGTACTCGCCGGCTCCCATCAATCCCAGATAGTATCTGCCGGCTTCCTCATCATACACAGGGGTTACCATAGCAACCCTTTTCTCGCCATCCCTGGTATAATGGATTTCCAGGGTTTCTCCTTCGTTCAGTGCCGATATCAGGCTGACTTCCCGATACAGATGAATCCGCTCGTGTCCGATTCTGGTAATCACATCGCCTACCTGTAAACCCGCCTGCTCCACCGCGGAATTCTCCATAAATCCCATAACCACTGGTCTGTCGGTTCCCGTAAAAGCTACAATAATCAGCGCAAAAACAAAGGCTAGCAGAAAATTGAAAAAAGGACCTGCAAAAACAGTAGCAATCCGTTTCCAGACACCCGCTTCATTAAAAGCACAGCCCTCCTGCTGTATCATAACAGGTGTTTTTTCCTCTTTTTCCTTCGGGCTCTCTATGCCTGCCATCTCATGAAGGCTTTTTTTCTCTTTTCCTTCGTCCTCTGTTCCGTGAAGCCCATCTTCACCGTCAAACATACAGGCTCCTCCGATAGGAAACAACTTCAGGGAATATTTGGTGCCTCCCTTTTCAAAGGAAAAGAGCGTCGGTCCCATTCCCACAAAAAATTCCAGCACCCTGATACCGCTTTTTCTCCCGATAATGTAATGTCCAAACTCATGGGAGATTACCACAATTCCAAATACAATTAGAAATAGTATAATCGTCTTAATCAATGTATCATTCTCCAAACTTCTGCTTGATAAACTCATAGGTAGCCTGTTCTGTTTCCAGAATTTCTTCCACAGAAGGGTTCTCCACTACCTGATGGGCTTCCATGGACGCCTCTATCAGCTCTGGTATCTGCAAGAACCGAATCTTCTTCTGTAAGAACAATGCCACCGCTTTCTCATTTGCCGCATTAAATACCGTAGGCAGAGAGCCTCCTGTTCTGGCTGCCCGATAGGCCAGTGCCAGTCCCCGGAAAGTCTCTGTATCCGGCTCTTCAAAGGTCAGTTGTCTAAGCCGGAAGAAATCCACTCTGCCATTATCCATCGGTCTTCTGTCCGGATAAAACAGCGCATACTGAATCGGGAGCTTCATATCTGGCACACCAAGCTGTGCCATAATTCCACCATCTACAAATTCTACGCCGGAATGGACTATACTCTGTGGATGAATCAATACCTGAATCTGGTCCAATTCCACATCAAAAAGCCATTTTGCCTCCATCACTTCCAGCCCTTTGTTGCACAAGGATGCGGAATCAATGGTTACCTTTTTGCCCATAGACCAGTTAGGGTGCTTTAAGGCATCCTCCACAGTCATCTGCATCAGTTCTGCTTTTGTTTTGCCACGGAATGGTCCTCCCGAAGCAGTCAGTAGGATTTTGCTCACGCGGGCTCTGTTTTCTCCATTTAAAGACTGGAAAATCGCGCTGTGTTCACTGTCCACTGGCAGAATCGGCACTTGATGCTTTGCCGCCAGTGGCATGATAATATGTCCTGCAGTAACCAGTGTTTCCTTATTGGCAAGGGCAATTGCCTTACCGCTCTCAATCGCTGCAATCGTAGGTCTTATTCCAATCATGCCCACAATTCCGGTTACTAATACTTCCATTTCCTCTGCTGTCGATACTTCAATCAGACCATCCATGCCGCATACGACCTTTACCGGCATATCACCCAGCCGGATGCGCAACTCTTCTGCTGCCTTTTCACTCCACATGGCAACTAGCCGTGGATGAAATTCTCTGACCTGTTTTTCCATCAACTCTACATTAGAGCCTGCTGCCATAGAAACGACCTGCAAATCTTTTTCTTTTCTTACAATGTCCAATGTCTGGGTTCCAATGGAACCTGTAGAACCGAGTATACCTATTTTCTTCATCGTTATCTTCCTCTACAAAATGCCCTCTAACTGACTAAGCAGTGCCAGCCCGATAAAAATAAGGGGCGTTGCAATAATCACACTGTCAAACCGGTCCATAATACCCCCATGTCCCGGAATCAGTTTGCCGTAATCTTTAATGTCATGGTCACGTTTAATAGCCGATGCAGCCAAATCTCCAATCATGGAAACCAGTGCCCCAATCGCTCCTAACAGAGCGGCTAATGCCAGAGGCAGATACGCATCGGTATAATGATTGATGACAAAGTGTGTATACAGCACAAATAATAAAGCTGCTCCCACGATGCCGCCAATGGCACCTTCTACCGACTTTTTCGGGCTAAGCTTCGGTGTCATCTTATGCTTGCCAAACAATACGCCCACTGCATAGGCACAGGTATCGCTTCCCCATGAGCACAGAAATACAAACCACACCAGAAAATTTCCTTCCGCAAAGCCTTCCCGGATGAGGTAGATAAAGGATAGCATGACCGGTGCATACAGGAAAGAAAATACTGCTGCCATAATCTGACCCGCTTTATAAGTTGGAAACGTAAATACATAGATAAACAGCATAACCAGAAGCGTCAATACAATTGCCACCATGACCACCGGATACACGGCAGACAGTGCCTCATGAATATCCACACTCCCAACCATTACAAAAAGAGCGATATAATACAGCACCGTCATCACAAACCCGGCTATCTCCAGTGCGCAGAACCCCTGTTCCCGGTTTCCTACCTTACACGCCTTCGTCAGTTCCCGATAGGCAATCAGGGAAATAGCACCTAATACCAGTGCCAGTACAATGCCGCCTGTCATAATTGTCGCAAGGGCTATGATTACCAGCACAACACCACTTATCAATCTCGTACGAAACATTCTCTGCACCTTCCTATTCGTCCTTTACAAGACCATATCTTCTGTCTCTTCTATTATATGCCTCTACGGCCTTCTCCAATTCTTCTTTGGTAAAATCAGGCCATGCCACCGGCGTAAAATAAAACTCCGTGTAAGCCAGCTGCCATAGCAGAAAATTAGAAATCCGCAGCTCATTACAGGTTCTGATTAACAAATCAGGCTCCGGAATTCCATGGGTATCCAGAGTGTCACTAATCGTTTGTTCCGTAATAGTTTCCGGCTGTAACGTTCCATCGGAAACCTGTTGTGCCAGTTTTTTTACCGCCCGGACGATTTCATCCCTTCCACCATAATTGATGGCAATCTGAAAATGCAATCCGGTATTGTTCTTTGTCGCCTCTTCCAGCTCTGCTATACGGTTCCTGATATCCTCATCCAACCGGCTTTTCTCACCGATAACACGGACACACATATTATTCTTGGCTGCCGTCTTTAAGCAAGTCTTCATATAATTGCGCAGCAGCTTCATCAGCGCATCGACTTCATCCTGGGGTCTGTTCCAGTTCTCTGTTGAAAAAGCATACACAGTCAGATACTGTATTCCCATCTTATAAGCCTCTTCACAGATTACCTCTACTGTTTTTGCTCCCTGCATATGTCCATAATTCCGGGGCATTCCTTTACTCTTTGCCCATCTGCCGTTTCCATCCAGTATGATGGCAACATGATGGGGTACTTTTTTTGTTTCTTCCATCTTAATCCTCATTTCTGCTATCCCATAAAGGAAAAGGGGACAACAGAACCTCTCATCCTGTGCGCCCCTCTCTCATGCTGTCTGCCTTTTTCTATCCTATACGGTCAGAATCTCTTTTGATTTCTCTTCTACCAGTTTATCAATGTCCTTGACAAACTTATCTGTCAGTTTCTGCAGTCCGTCTTCCAACTCCTTAATCTCATCCTCAGAGACTTCTGTTTTAGCCAGTTTCTTAAAAGCGTCATTCCCATCACGTCTTACGTTACGGATTACCACTTTATTCTCCTCGCCACGCTTCTTAACGTCCTTTACCAGTTCCTTTCTGCGTTCCTCGGTAAGTTCAGGGAAAACCAGACGAATAATGGCTCCATCATTGGATGGGGTAATTCCTACATCTGACATCATAATTGCTTTCTCAATTTCCTTAATCAGGCTCTTCTCCCAAGGAGCAATCTGAATAATTCTTGCTTCCGGAACTGTAATATTACCTACCTGTTGAATCGGTGTAGGCGTTCCATAATAATCTACTTTAATTTTATCCAGTACATGTGGATTCGCACGTCCTGCACGGATTGCTCCAAAATCTGTCACTAAGAAATCGTATGCCTTCTGCATCTTCTCTTCGTATGGTTTTAATCTTGCATCCATGTTATTATCCTCCAATTATCTACATTTCTATCCTTCTATACGGTTACTTTTGTACCGTTAAAATTACCTTTTACCGTATTGACAATGCTGTTTTCTTCGTTTAAGCCGAAAACCCACATTGGCATCTTATTGTCCCTTGCCAGAATCGAAGCTGTCATATCCACCACCTGCAGATTTTTCTCAATAACCTCATTGATGCTGACTTCTTCATACTTCTTAGCCGCCGGATTCATTCTCGGGTCATCATCATAGACCCCATCAACTGCCTTAGCTAACAGAATGACATCTGCCTCGACCTCAATGGCACGAAGCACCACACCGGTATCTGTAGAGAAATAAGGATGTCCTGTACCTCCCGCAAAGAAAACAACCATGTTCTTTGCAAAATATTTATTGGCTCTGTCCTTCGAGAAAAGCTTCGTGAAGGAACCACATTCAAAAGGCGTCAGTATATTAGTCATCATTCCTACAGAACGGAAAATCTCTGATACATAGATACAGTTCATAATGGTTGCCAGCATACCAATCTGGTCTGCCTTGGTACGGTCAATATTCTCACTGGAGCGTCCACGCCAGAAGTTACCGCCACCGATAACAATACCTACCTGGATACCATCATCCACAAGCTGTTTTACCTGTAATGCTACCTTTCTTACCGTTTCTTCATCAAATCCGGTTTTCTTCTCTCCGGCTAATGCTTCACCGCTTAGTTTTAACAGTATTCTCTGCATCTTTGTGCTCTCCTATTATTTGGTTTTTTTCTTAAATTCTTCAAAGAAGGAGGTTGGGTTCACATCAGCATAGCACTGGGAACACATACCTTCGATAACGGCTCCGTTGTTAATCTGAACAGATTTGGACTTGATATTACCCATAACAATGGCGGAAGCATCCAGAATAACCGGACCCTGCACATCAATATCACCTTTTACCGCACCGGCAATGACCGCACTGTTGGCAGAAATATTACCGATAATAACAGAACTCTGTCCTATCTTCACGCTGCCAAGACTATTTACTTCACCATTAATCTTCGCACCTTCTGCATAAATCTCTGCTGCCTTGGAATTACCCTGAATGGAACCTGTTACATTCAGTTTGCCCAGAACATCAATGTTACCATTTACTGCACCAATCAGTTCCAGGGAACCTTCGGATACAATATCGCCTGTAATTGACATGCCTGCTGTAACAATCGCTGTCTCGTCTGCAACTTCTCTCTTCTGTACATCCATCTTTTTCTCTTCCCCTTTGTCATAATGATACGCTGTACTGTTCTTCTCTGTTTCCTTCTCTACCGCATTCTTATATACATCTTCCAGAATACTCTCCTGACTCTCAGGCTGTTCCTCTGCTTCTGTTTTTCCTGTCTCTTCCACCGCAGGAACCGGTTCGGTTTCCGGGAGCATATCCGTAATCGTTTCTTCCGGCAACGTATCATCCGGCAGCTCCATATCGTCTAATTTATCAAGCATGCTGCTTAAATCCACATCTGCGGCCGATGTCATCTTCTCGTCCTTATTTTCTGTTTCTTCCTTTTTCACGCTTTCGTTCTGTGCCATTGCGGCATCCAACTGCTCCTCCGGCATCAGTTCATTCACTGCCTGGGACAAATCTTCTTTTAAATCTGAGAAAAAACCCATTCTCTAGTCCTCCATTCTTTCGTCATTACTTATATGCTGAATCGGTTCCGTATCATCTGTTATCGGAAGGATTCTTGTATTTTCCATTGCCTGTATCGTTTCTATCAGCGCAGGCAGTGCCTCCACTGTAGAATTCTTATTTGATGCATCATGCATCAGGATAATCGCCTCATGGTAATTTTCGAGCTTACCGGTACAGTTCTGTACGATATCCTCCGGGCTGATATAGCTGTTGGCCGCATCCCCCGAAGAAACATTCCAGTCAAAATAGGTAATCCCCTCTTCCTGCAGATAGGAAATCAAATCATGCATATCCACTTCACTAACCGTATTACTGCTTCCTCCCGGGAAACGGCAATAATGACTCCACACCCCGGTAGTTTCATGCAGAAAACGCTGCAGCTTCTTTAAATCTGCTGCATAGGTTTCCACAGACTGGTATATTTCATTGTACTTATGACTGTAGGAATGCATCGCCAACGTATGCCCTTCCTCTACAATCCGATTATATAACGACTGGTATTCTTCGTTCTCTTTTCCTACTACAAAAAAGGTTGCCTTCACATCATAAGATGCCAGAATATCCAGTATCCTGTCCGTATTACTGCTGGGTCCGTCATCAAAAGTCAGGTATACCTTCCTGACATTCTCCTCCGGCTCTGTTTCTGACACAGCAGGCTTCTTCCAATGATCCGGTACTGTTTCCTCCGTATCTGCCCGGTTGTCCGGTGCCGGCTCCTGTTCTGTTTCTTCTATCCCAACATCACTGTCTGTTTCTTGCATAACAGCTGTTTTTTCTATTATGCTCTGCAGTGACTGCAATTCCTTTTTTACAATATGTAATCTGATTCCAAGAAAAATACAAAGCACAAGCAAAATCAGAATTACCGCAAGTGGAACGATGACAATCAGCTTCTTAAGCAGCCTGACCCGTTTCCTGCGCGCCAGTTTTTCTGCTTCATCTTTCTCTTGACTAGCCATTTTCATCGGCTCCTTATCCATATTCTCTTATACTATATCACATCTGAAAGCTTCCGCAAAGAACTTTTTAACGGCTTTGGGGAAGTGACAGAAAAATCACAGTTTCTTCTTTCTATGATGATATCAAGAGAGATGAATTCCATTAATGGAAAATCCCATAGTAATAGGTTGAAAAAATACAGAGACGGGATACGCTTTGCGTATCCCGTCTCTGATTAGTTCCGTCACAATCGATTGTCATCCATATATACTCTGCGACTATTTACGAACAGTATCGCACCATTCGTAAGGGTTATTCATCATTTCAAAAATCTAAAGCAATACCAGCTTATGCATTCATCTGTTTTGCAACTTCAGCTGCGAAGTCTTCATTCTTCTTCTCCATACCTTCACCAACTTCGAAACGAACAAACTTAGCGATTGTAAGAGATTCATTTACAGACTGAAGATACTTAGCAACGGTCTGTTTGCCGTCTTCTGCTTTAACGTATACCTGATCCATAAGACAGATATCTTTAAGATGTTTGGAAACACGACCTTCAACAAGACCATTGAAAATCTTATCTGCAGCGATAGCTTCCTTATCAGCCATAGCAAGCTCTGCTAACTGAGCAGCAGCTTCTTTGGAAAGGAAGTTGAATAAATACTGCATATTAGACTTCTTCTCTTCGTAGATAGCTACGTCTTCTGCAGACCATACGCCATCTTTTGCCTTTTCAATTAACTTGTTAAGAATTGGTTTTGGAAGAGATGCCGGGTCATTTAATGCACTGTCAACAGTGATTTCACGAAGTTTGGCAACTTCTTCATCTGCCATATCTGCTCTGCTGATGTACTGAGGATTCATAGCTGCAATCTGCATAGCTACGTTTGTAAGAGCTTCCTTAGCTGCATCATCAGATGCGCCGCTGCCAGCAACTAATACACCGATTCTTCCGCCACCGTGAAGATAAGAAGCAACTACATCTCCTTCCACCTTCTCAAATCTACGAATGGATAATTTTTCTCCGATTGTAGCTGTCTTCTCAACTAATTCTTCTTTCAGACCTGTCTCATCAAGAAGTGCTTCGATGTCTTCGCCATCTTTTCCACCCTTTAATGAGGAAGCAAGAGCCTTGTCAGCTACGGACTGTACGAACTCCTGGAATACTTCGTTCTTAGCAACGAAGTCTGTCTCGGAGTTAACTTCTACAACTGCAGCTACACCTGCACCTGCAGCAACACGTGTGATACCTTCTGCTGCAATACGGCTGGCTTTCTTTTCTGCCTTAGCTGCACCGCTTTTTCTTAATACTTCAACTGCTGCATCCATGTCGCCGTCAGTCTCGTTCAGAGCCTTCTTGCAATCCATCATGCCTGCACCGGTCATTTCTCTTAATTCTTTTACCATTGCTGCTGTGATAGCCATCTGTTTTTCCTCCTGATATAGAATTCTATTCGTTATCTTTCTTATGCTTCAGCGTCTTCGCTCTCTTCTGCTTCTGCTTCTTCTACATAGTTCTCAGCACCCTGATTAGCCTCGATAACAGCGTCTGCCATCTTAGCAACAATCAGTTTAACGGCTCTGATTGCATCGTCATTACCAGGAATGATATAGTCAAGTTCTTCAGGGTCACAGTTTGTATCACCGATACCAATCAGTGTAATTCCAAGTGTGTGAGCTTCCTGAACACAGATTCTTTCCTTCTTAGGGTCAACAACGAAGATACAGTCAGGAATTCTTGTCATATCTTTGATTCCGCCTAAGTTCTTCTCCAGTTTTTCCCATTCTTTCTTAATCTGGATAACTTCTTTCTTAGGAAGTACGTCAAAAGTTCCATCTTCAGACATTGTCTCAATTGCTTTCAGTCTTGCGATTCTGGACTGGATTGTCTTGAAGTTCGTCAGCATACCGCCTAACCATCTTTCATTTACATAGTACATTCCGCAACGCTCTGCCTCTGTCTTAACAGCGTCCTGAGCCTGTTTCTTAGTACCAACGAAAAGAATTGTACCACCTTGGGAAGCTACGTCAAATACTGCCTTGTAAGCTTCATCTACTTTACCTACGGATTTCTGTAAGTCGATGATGTGGATACCATTTCTCTCTGTGAAGATGTAAGGAGCCATTTTAGGATTCCATCTTCTTGTCTGATGTCCGAAGTGAACACCTGCTTCTAATAACTGTTTCATTGAAATAACGCTCATTTTTCTACCTCCATTTGGTTGTTTGTCTACCATATACCTTACGCCATTCTGCCACTCCAGCGTCACGGAGCACCGGCAGCAGCTGGGTATATGTGATTACTTATTCTTGTGTGCCCACGCACACTTCTATAAGATAGCATAAAAAATCCCCCTTGACAAGGGGGATTTTCGCATTTTTCTGTTTTCTTTTACGGATTTTCCATGCCGGTTACAATCCTTGCAATCTGCTCGTCACTGGCAGTTTTCGGAATAGCAAAGGTTCCGGTTCTCAACTTCTTGTCATAGCCGTTGGCACACAGATACGCATCATAAGACTCCGCTGTCAGAACGATTCCTGCATCGGCAAGTTTCTTTGCCACACTGTAGGAACTGTCACCGCTTACAATGGTAATGGTAACTTCCTGCTGGTTATCTGTACTTTCGGTTTCGGCTGCAGCCTGCTCTGTCTGGGTTTCCGAAGCATCTGTTTCCGGCTGCTTTGCATCTGCCGCCTCTTCAGCATCCTGCTCTGCCGGGTCGCTTTCCTGGGCACTGGTTACTGCTTGTGTATCTTCAGAATCTTCTTCCTCTGTGTTGTCCCCTTCCGATACATCCGCCTGGGAATTTTCTTCCATGACAGCTTCCTCTGTAACTGCTTCCTGTGGCTCCTGCTCTGCCGGGTCTGCCACCTGCTCTGTTTCTTCCGCTTCCTGTGCTTCGTCATCTTCCTGCGCTGCAGCATCGGACAAGAGCATATTCTCTGTATTTTCTACCATGCCAAGGGTTTTTGCCCGGGCAATTACTTCCTCGTCTGTCATGTTCTTCTGCCCGGATAACGCCATTCCCATAATAACTGCTGTTACCACGATGCCAAGTCCAAGACCTCGTAAATAATATTTCCGCTCCATCTTACATTCCTTTAAACAAATCGATTACCAGCTTCACTTCGCCTATACCAAGTCCCAATTCTTTAGCGATTGCCATATTGGACTTACCTGCTTTGTGCAGCTCCAGAATCCGCTCGTTGCTATTGCGGTTCTGTTCTTTTCCTTCTGCAAAACGAATTTCCACACTGCCGTTTTCTTCTGCCTTTGGCGTTTCTTCCACAGCTGTTACCGGCTGTTCCGGAATCTCACTAATTTGTTCTGTCTTCGTTTCTTTTTTGGTACTCTTTCTTGCTCTGGTCTTCTTAGGTACTTCTTCTGCTGCCTTTTCTGCCTGTACTTTTTCGGATTCCGGTTCCTTTCTGGCTGTCACATCTGTTTTCGCCGCTGTTTCCCGGGTGGCTTTTGCAGTCTCTGTTACCTGTTCCAGAATATCTTTGCTTTCTCTGACAGCACTCTCTGCTGCTTCTCTGACTGCCTCTAACTTATGGGTTGTTTCCTGGGCGGTAACCTCTGCATCCTTAACCGTCTGTTTTATCTCTTCTGCATTTTTAGCTGCCTCATTTACAGTGTTTACCAGGGTATCATGCTTATCATTAAGCATATCATAGAGAAATACTACTTCCTTATGATTCTTATTGATTTCTTCTAATACTGTGTCAGAATATTCATTTACTGCCATGATTTTTTCATTACTTACTTTTTCCATGGCACGTTCTGTCTTATCTACAGCACATTGTATTGTCTCGTCTACAATATCCGATAATCTGGTCTGTACTCCTTCTGTTTCCTTATCAATCAGCTTTCTGACCTCATCTTCACTGATTAACTGCACTTCCTCATCCATATCTTTCTTTCTGGGAGGCAGAAAATATCCTAACAGGAATATCACTGCGCCAACGAAAATCAGTACGATTTCTACTACACTCATCTTATTGCTTATTTCCTTTCCATTGCAAAGCTGTCCTATAGAGAAACGTCGATATGTCCCACATGTTTTAACAGAACTTTACCTTCCGCTTTCTCTTCCCCGGCCTTCTTTCTATCCTTTCCGCCATTGCCATGATATTCATTACTGCCTTTATCTTTGGCATCGAATTTCCGGTTATGGTATTCCGGCTGTTCTGACTGATTTACACGATTACTCTGCCGTTTTACCTGTTTTGTCATATGCTGCTCCACAATTTCCTGCTGCAGCATGCTTTTATTATCTTCATTCTGTTTAATTGTTGTGAAATCCTGAGCTCTGGTTATCTGTCCCTGCATTTCCACAAAGCCAATCGCCATACTAATCGCCTTCTTCTTTTTCTAAATTCCTGTAAGTTTGACATCTCCACGTTCTTTCACAAACCTGCAGTATTGAGAACTCTTCTGTACTATCATAGATGCATCTCCGATACAGATTTTAACGCCAGGATATACCGTACCTCTGACAATTACCTTCATATTGTCTCCACCGGAAATCCTCTCCTGCAGCTCCTGCAGCTCCGCCTGCGCAATTTCTACCGCATGGGTTTTCTGTTTGCTTGCCTGTGCCAGAGACTGGACATACTGGAACTGCTCCTTTGTAAACTTCGTTCCTTTCATAATCTTCTGCTTCACAGACAGCAACACCGGCTGCATCGCCTGCAAGGATTTCGTATCTTCTGCAATCTGCTTTTGCAGTTCGGTAATACGCATTTTCAATTTAGGGTCTGTTCCTACTTCCACAATAGTGTTCGTTCCCATTTCCGAACCGAGCATTTTCACATCTATCAGAGTGGTAGCACTGACTTTGCCACCTGCAATAAATCCTCTTCTGCCGTCTACAACAACTTCTGTTCCTGCCATCACATTGCTGTGGAGAATTGATTCTGCAGCAACATAACCATCAGCCTGGGCTGTTGCATTCTCTAAATACTTTACCACAATATTGCCTTTTGCCTGAAGTACACCTCGCTCCATGCCGTTCATTCCTCTGGCAATAATGATATTTCCATCGGATTCCAGTCTGGCGCCTTCTACCACACCATTTACAATAATATCTCCATGGGATTTCACACTGAAATTGGTACATACATTTCCATTAATCTGTACTGTACCTTCATATTCAATATTACCGGTAGAATTGTCCACATTCTCAATAACAAGCATATCGGACACAAAGATTCTGCCCTCTACCAGTTCTACATGACCATCTACCATAGAGGTCAGTGTTGTACCATCCTCCGATAACTCTATATTGTGCCCATACCGGAATGGTTCATCTTTTACCTCTGCCGGACGGATTGTCTCCCCATACAAATCACTGCCAGGAATTCCCGGCACCTGCGGATACCGCTTTGCAAGGATATCCCCTTTTCTGCACAGATTCAATACGTTCAGATGAAAGAAATCAACACTTCCATCTTCCTTTAATGTAGGACGTGCTTTCCGGTCTATCGTAAAGTTATATTCAATCCTTGCATTCTGTCCCTGCCTGGGTTCGATTCCTTCTGCTACCAGAAATTCTTTGCAATACTCTCTTCTGGCAAAATAACTTCTGACCGCTTCTTTCTTGATGCCCACTTTGATTCCTTGTGCCTCTAAGTCATCATACAATTCCTGCTCTGTCATGTTCTCTCCGCCTTCAGAAGCCGCAAAAAACTTGATATATGCCTTCATCTTATCCGGTGTTACCGTCAGCTTATAACATTCCCGCTCTGCCAAATGCATTTCATGACTGATAAGCACAACAACCGGTTTCTCAGCTGCCTGCTCTATTCCTTCTTTTAATGCAGGCAGATTATACAGATAGCCTTTCATTGCCAGATATTCTGTCACATCATTGATGTCCAAAGGCTTTCCGTCTCCTGTGGCGGGAATTAATCTGATGCTGGTTTTTGTTGCTTCTGTTATGAGCTTAAAATAACCGTTCATATTCCTCCATTACTTTCCGCTTGTCTCTGTCAGAATTCCAATATAGTTTCCTAGTTTCCCTTTCATTTTCTGGAGGGCTCTTGTATGTAATTGCGATATTCTGGATTCGGATACCTCTAAGATATTGCTGATTTCCTTCAAGGTCAAATCTTCATAATAATATAATACAATAACCTTCCGTTCCTTCTCTGTTAAAATTTCAAGAGACTGGGCAAGCATCTGCTTTAATTCCTCTTTCTCCAACACCTCTTCTGGGCTGTCAAAATGGGAATTCCGACCACTCCCCGCCTCATTGGATACTTCACTTCCCTGTTCTAAGAACTCATTTAAAGATACCACATTGGTTATCTTCATCTGGGACTGCCATTCCAGATACTCCTCTTCGGTAATGCCAAGACTGACCGCAATTTCTGCATCTGTTGCGCTTCTTCCGTGCATGGCTTCTATTTCTTTCATGGCAGCATCTATTTTCTTCTGCTTTTGCCTGATCGTCCGTGGAATCCAGTCCATCTTACGAATCTGATCCAGTATCGCTCCACGAATCCGCAAGCTCGCATAGGTTTCAAATTTGACATCTTTCATACTGTCAAACTTATCAATCGCATCAATCAGTCCAAATATTCCATAACTGACTAAATCTTCATATTCTACGTTATATCCCAAATACATGCTCAGGCGTCCGGCAACCACCTTCACTAAGGGGGCATACTCCAGTATTATCTTTTCTCTTATTTCAGAATTTCCTGCCTTCGCATACTCTTCCCATAGTTTCTTCTTTCCTGCTTCATCCATTTGCGCTTATACTCATTCCTTTTCGTCTGATTGCAGATTCTGTTCCAACTCATCCTCTGCTACGGGTTCCTTCTCGATTACCTCGCCTTCCTCCATGTTGGCTTCTTCTATCTGCGCTTCAAATTTATCCAGCATTCGCTTAATCAAACAGCCTGCTATATAAAAACAAAGTAAAACACATAATAAAACAGTTAGCATTGTTCCGGTATCATAATGCAGTATCCGCATTGCGATACTGCTGACAGCACCCGCAAGAAGCATGACAAAGGGCGGAATCAGCTTTCGCTTTTTTGCTTTTGCTTCCCGTGCCCATTCCTCTTCTTTCGTTATTTTCTTTCCTGCTACATCTTTTTCCATAGAATTCTTCACTTTATGCTATATCTTATATTCTTCCTTGCCAACTGCACGTATTACAAAATCACCCGTTTCCGGATAAAAAATAACGGTTCTTCCATAATTTTTTCCTGTATCTTCTGCGAGTATCGGAATTTTCAGTTCTGCGAGCTTCTTCTTGGTTGCCTCTACATTGCGTTCCCCAACACGAACCATATCATTCTTGCTTTGGAAAGCAAACATCTGCGCACCACCTGCAATCTTTGCAACCAGCCTTGCTCTGTTTGCTCCTTTTGCAACCACTTTTTTCACCAACTCTTCAATACCGGTATCTGCGAACTTGGGAATATTGGTATTATTACGGATAGAGGTGCTATCCGGTAACATAACATGTGCTAACCCGCCAATTTTCGTTACCGGGTCGCGTAAAGCAATTCCTACGCAGGAGCCAAGCCCCAATGTGGTAATACTATCCGGGCTGACACACACATTTAAATCGGCCATGCCGACTTTTATCACATTGCCCATTTTATTGACATCTCCTGTTTACACTCTTACTATGGCTTTTTATTTAATTCCCAAAGCTGATAATATCTTGCCATAAGAATCCAAATCCGGTATTAAAATAAAATATCCGTCTAACACTATCTCATCGAAAAACTGTGTCTGTATCAGTAATATTTTGTCTCCGATTGCCCCAAACTCGATTGCCGGAACGCTTAATATCGCCCCTGCCATATCTACAGTCAAATCAGGCACAGATGGATAAATGGTCAGATTTGTCAAGGTAGACAAAGAATTCAGGTAAGCTCCCGTAATAATATTACCGACTTCCTTCAAAGCAGATAATTCCATCTCGGAAAATTCTTCTCCTTTTACTTCCATTCCCATCAGTTTTGCAACCAGATGCCTTGCTGCCTGCTTCTCTAAGAGGAACATAATACTTCCGGTAATATCGCCTTCAATCCCAAGATAAATACCTGCCATGATGAGTTCTTCCCCACCCATCATTTCACCCAGTTCTTTAAACTCCAACAGCTTAACCTGGGGAACAGACATGTCCACCTTGCACTGCATCATCTGTGCCAGTGCAGTGGTAGCATTGCCTGCTCCGATATTTCCTAATTCCTTTAATACATCAAAATATTCATTTGACATCTGTTCCAGGGTAATTTCGCTCACAGTTAAAAATCCTCCTAAGCGTTCTCTAGTACAACTGTATTTAAATCCAATAAAGAAATCAGACCACCTTCATATTTACCGATTCCATACAGGAAATGGTCTTTCTCATCCCGTGAATCATAAGACATTTTTTCTATCTGGTCTTCTTCCAGTGTTACTACTTCTTTTACTTCATCTACAATAATACCAATCGTTCCCTGCTGCTCCAACTTCAAAATGATAATTCTGCTTGCCTTTGTCTCCACATCTGGCTCCAGCCCCATTTTAATTCTGATACTCATAACAGGAATTACTTCCCCACGAAGGTTGATGACTCCTTTTAAATACTCATCCACCTTAGGTACTCTGGTAATATGCTGCATTCTTACAATGTTATCTATGTATTTGATATCAATACCATACTGTTCGTCTCCCAGTTTAATCACGATAAACTGTGTGCTGTCGCCAGCTACTTTGATTTCTTCCATATTACTGTTCCTCCCTCCGGTTAAATCAATGCATTTGCATCCAGAATCAGTGCAACCTCGCCATCACCAAGGACAGTTGCGCCACTGATAATCTTGCACTTGGAAATATATTTACCAAGTGATTTGATTACGATTTCCTGCTGACCAATCAATTCGTCTACCACAAGACCTGCCAGTTTGTCGCCTTTCTTTACGATAACGACTACCAGATTGTCCTCCGGAGATTTCTTACTTGGGATATCCAGTATCTCATTCAGACGTACCAACGGAATAACGGTATCACGTAAGTGAATGACTTCCTCTGCCTGTACCAGTTTGATATCAGATGGGGAAATATCCTCAATAGTCTGAATGGAACCAAGGGAAATTGCATATTTTTCTTCGCCAATATCTACCATCAATGCCTGGATAATAGCAAGGGTCAATGGCAGTCTGATAATCCAGGAGCTTCCTACTCCCAGCTTGGATTTTACTTCTACCTCACCACTTAAAGCTTCAATCTTTGATTTTACAACATCAAGACCGACTCCCCTTCCGGATACATCGGATACCACATCTGAGGTGGAGAATCCTGCGTGAAACAGTAAGTCAATGCTTTCCTTCTCAGACATATTTTCTGCCTGTTCCGGTGTAACAATGCCTTTTTCAATCGCTTTCTTCTTAACCGCTTCTGTATCAATACCATTACCATCATCTCTTACCTCGATGACAACATTATTGCCATCCTGATAAGCATCCAGGAAAATGGAACCAACTTCCGGCTTACCTCTTTCCTTACGGACTTCCGCAGATTCCAGTCCGTGGTCAGCCGAGTTACGGAGCAGATGCATCAGCGGGTCACCAATTTCATCTACCACGGTACGGTCAAGTTCTGTCTCTTCACCAGTCATGTAGAGCTCCATCTTCTTGCCCAGTTTCTTCTGTAAATCACGTACCATACGTGGAAATTTATTCACAGTGCTTTCAATAGGCACCATTCTTACCTTCATAACGGATTCATGAAGGGATGTTGTCACGCTTTCCAGATATTCAATCTGTTCATTGACTGCCGCGCTGGAAGTGCCGGAGGAGTTGGACGCAGATACCAGCGAGTTCTTGGCAATAATCAACTCACTTACCAGATTCATTAAAGTATCCAGTTTCTCAATATCCACTCTGACCGTTCTGTTTACTACCGGTTTATTGGCTGCCGGTTTCTTGTTATTGCTGCCCTTGGCGGTCTGCCGTGCTGCAGGAGCTGTCTCCTTTGTTTCTGCAGGCGCAGTGGTCTGAGGCTGCTCTACCGGTTTTTCTTCTTCCTTGGCAGGCTCTTCGGCTTCCTCTGTGGAAGCAACCTTATCGATATCAATTACCCCACCTGTTACATCTTCAATTTCAGATACATTCTTAGCCGCGGCAATAACCTGCTCCAAGGTACTGTCGGAAATAATCACAAGGCTGAAATCCAAATCAAACTTTTCATCCTCAATGTCCTGGACGGATGGGCTTGATACAATAACCTCACTGGTTTCTTCAATCGCTTTAAATACCAGGAAAGCTCTGGCTGCCTTTAAAATACAGGATTCCTGAATCTTAACCGTTAATCCGAAAATCTTCTTTCCCTGTTTTACTGCTTCCTTCAATACCGTTTTCTCGGTATCACCCAGTTTGATATCTGTCCACTTATCTGCACCGGATGCCGTTTCCTTAGGCTGTTCTGCCTGTGTTGGAGCTGCCGGAGCTTCTTTCCCTGCTGCGCTGCTTCCGTTTAAGATATCATTCAGCTGTTTAATCAACGGCTCATTATCATTCGTTCCTTCATCAGCCGTCTCTCTGATGTTGGTATTATATTCATCTAACGCATCCAGACACTGGAACAGCACGTCAATCATATTACCCTTTACCTGGATATTCCCATTACGTACTTCCGAAAATACATTCTCCATATCATGGGTCAGTGTCTGCATTCTCTTATAACCCATGGTTCCTGCCATTCCCTTCAGGGAATGTGCCGCACGGAAGATTTCATTAATCGTATCCATGTTGGTCGGATCCTGCTCCAACGCAAGAATCTGCGTATTTAAGTTCTGTAAATGTTCATTTGTTTCATCAAGGAAAATCTCAAGATATTGACTTACATCCATGTTATTTTACCCCCACGTTCATTATAATTTCCTGTGCTATTTGTTCTAATGGTACAATCTGGTCTGCCAGCCCAGCTGTGACGATGCTCTTGGGCATACCATATACCGCACATGTACTTGCTTCCTGTGCAATCACGTGCACTTTCTTCTTTTCTTTCAGATGTTCAATTCCCTGGGTACCATCTGCGCCCATGCCCGTCATGACAACGCACACTATCTCATCATAATGGCTGGTCATCAGAGACTCATACATATAATTGGCGCAAGGCTTAACACCTTCTCTGGAAGGTTCGTCTGAATAGTGGATGCTATACTTTCCAACCTGTGTAATGATATTCAGATGTTTTCCCCCTCTTGCAATATAGACCGTACCGGCTTCCAGTACATCCCCTTCAGCAGCTTCCTTTACGTGTACTTCACTTAAGGAGTCCAATCTTTCTGCCAAAGATGCTGTAAAGCCTGGTGGCATATGCTGCACCACCACAACCGGGCATTTTAAATTTGCCGGTAATTTCGGGATAACTGCCTGTAGTGCCTTAGGTCCTCCAGTGGAGCTTGCCAATGCCACTACTTTATTACCACGCACTGCCGTGGAAGAACGGCTTACCAGTTCTACTACCTTTCTGGTATCCTTGATTTCTTCTATATTGAAGGCTTTGGTAATGCTGATATTCCTGGATTCTGCTACTGCCGCAAGAGTAGCCAGCATACGTTCTTTGAAGTCATCATCCCGGCAATCCAGTGCATTAGTCGGCTTATGAATAAAATCAATTGCACCCAGTTCCAATGCATCCAGTGTTGTCTTGGCACCTTCCATGGTATCGGTGCTTGCCATCATGACTTTCGCCTGGATTTTTCTCTTCTGCAATTCCCGCAGAAGCTCCAGTCCGTTCATCTTCGGCATATTAACATCCAACACTACCGCATCATAGGTCTTTCTGCTAAGAAGGTCCAGTGCATCCAGACCATTTATCGCCCGGTCTTCCACATGGAATCTCTTATCACTATTGATTATATCACAGAGTACCCTTCTCATGAGTGCAGAGTCGTCAACAAGTAATATATTTTTCATACTAATCCTCATTTCTGCGCATATTATTACCCTTTTTGCTTCTTTAAAGTCTTGCGTTCCTCATCAAAAATATATTTGATGATTTCCTCTCTGTCATCCGCATCCATGTTAATATACTGCACACGATGCTCATAAATTCCTTTCCGGTTCTCTATCTCTTTTACACTTAATACTTTTCCGAGAAGCGTATATTCCTTGCTCTGTCCGTTTACCATCAGACGATATTTGCAGACAATCGTGCTTTGCGCCTCATAAGCATAGTTGGCTACAAAGCGAAGCCCTCCGCCACTGATGTCCACAATAACACTCGCCTTTAAAGGCAGTTCCGGTATAATGCCTTTGATGTCTTTTTCTGCAAGAGGAATCTCTTCCTCCTTCAGCTGCCTGGAATTCATTTCCAATGCACAGCTGAACCGGTAATATTCCCTTCGCTGGTATCGCCTTAAATTACTGACTAAATCCAGTACCAGAATATACATACTGTTATTTTTATAGCGGTCTGCGACTCTGGCATAGCACTGGTACAATACATTGTCACCATAAAAATACAAATCGTACTCTCCGTCAATCGGTAACAGAATCAGTTTGGCTTTTTCCATCGGCATCGCTATCTCGATTCTGTCCTCACTGATAATATCCAGTACCTGACTGGTATGTACTTTCTGTTGTTCATTTCCCTGGCTGCCTGCTTTGGTCCGGTTGATTGCCTGTAAATCCACCCGGCATCCCGGTACTACGTATTTTGATAGAATTCCTGCCATCTTCTATCTCCTATCTACTGTTTTATCGTTTTGAAATGATATGGGAAAAGAACGCCGCCATACCACGCTTTGTCACATTTTGATTCAATTCTTTGTGCATCAGTTTCGCCGCCAGTATTTCATAAGCCACTGCAGATTTACACTTAGGATCATCAATAGAAACCGGCATCTGCTGCATCACAGCTTTCGCCAGATGGTCATCCTGCGGTACCATTCCCAGATAGGTAATGGGCAGTTTCAGATACTTTGTTACCACTGTCTGCAATTTTAGAAACAGCAACTCTCCCTCATCTTCCTTTGTAACCTTATTGGCAATTACCTTTATCTGTGAAGTTTCCCTGGAAAATCCCGGATGCCGGTTTAATGCCTTAATCAGAGAATAGGAATCGGTAATAGAAGTGGGCTCCGGTGTGGTAACTAACAGAATCTCTCCACTTGCTACCAGAAATTCCAGCACGGCATCTGATATGCCTGCTCCGGTATCTACTATAATAATATCTGTCATGGAATCTAATTTTTCCAGATTCCGGATAATATAATTCAAATAATCTTTACTGAGATTGGCCATTCCTGCAATGCCGGAACCTCCTGAGATAAATCCAATCTCCATCGGTCCCCAGGTAATAATGTCCTGGATACTTTTTCCTTGATAGATTAAATCACACAGATTATATTTGGGTACTGCCCCAAACATAATCTCAATATTAGCAAGACCGAAATCCGCATCCAGAATAATGACCCGCTGTCCCATCTTTCGGAACTGTACAGCCAGATTGATGGATGTGTTAGACTTTCCTACTCCTCCCTTTCCGCTGGTAACGGTAATTACCCGTGCCAATGGTTTAGGGTTGGGCTGGCTGCCTGCCTTTATAATATTTCTTAACTGTTCAGCCTGGTCCATTAGGCTTCCTCCTTAGTTTTTACCGCCGAGTAATCTCTTCACTATCTTCTGTGGATTAAATTCTCCAATGTCATCGGGTACATTCTGTCCACAAGTAACATAGGATAACGAAGCACCTGTATAAAGCTTCATATTAAACAGACTTCCCAAGGTTGTTGTCTCATCCAGTTTGGTAAATATCAGTTTATAGTCTGCAATATCCTCATAAGAATCGGCTATACTGATTAAATCCTTGTATTTAGTTGTTGCACTCAGCACCAGATAAATCTCTTTCTCTGCCTTCTCATCAATAGAATGTATCAGCTTGCACATATTGTCTTTCTGTACATCATTCTGATGGGAATGTCCTGTCGTATCGATAAGAATATAATCGTACTCTGAAAATTCCTCCAGACAGCTTATCAGGTCTTCCTCGCCATAAATAATCCGGAATGGTACTTCCAGGATATTGGCATAGGTACGAAGTTGCTCCGCTGCCGCAATCCGGTAAGTATCTGCTGTCAGAAGGGCTACCTTCTTCTTCTCATCCACACAGAAATGAGAGGCTATCTTAGCAATGGTCGTGGTCTTTCCCACGCCGGTAGGTCCAATAAAAAATACAACCTTAGGGCCTTTCTGTGCCGGTGTAACACTGCTCGGTTTGCCAAATTTCAGTATCATCTTCTGATAAATATTAGCCAGTGCATAATCAAACGGAATGCCAGGCTTATTGACCTGCGCAATTTCATCCATTATTTCTTTGGCATACTGCTCATCCACCTCATTCTCCAGCATGGTGGTATGTAACAGTTTCATAAACTTCTCTGTTTCCGTCTCTTCTGCCGGTTCTTCCTCTTTTTCCGGTTCTTCCTCCGGCTTCTTTAACTGCTGTGCTAACAACGACTGTAAACTATCCAGTTTTTCTTCGATAGCACTGCTTTCTTTTTTCTCTTCTGCTTCCTGTTTCAGAGCTGTCACGCTTCTGTCCGGCATCTCGTTCTGAAGTGCCTTGTTCTGACTGGAAGCAATTACCTGATTAATCGCAGAAACTGCAGAAGTATATTTCTCACTTTCCTCTTCCAAGGCAACCGTTACTTCCGTAAGCTGTGGTCTGAGCAGCGCAAAAAATCCTTTTGGTTTGATTTTTTTCACGTTCATGACAACAACACCGTCGCCCAGTTCCTTCTTCGCATTGTTCACTGCATCATTTTCTGTTTTTGCTGTAAATTTTTTAATTATCATTATGCTGTCACCATTCCTACGGATTGTAATTCAATATTTGACTCTATTTCATTATATGATATCACGACTAAATCCTTATAGTAATCCTCTGTCAGCTTCTTAAAGTACACACGTACAATGGGCGATGTGATGATAATCGGCATCTTGCCCAGATTCTCCAGTTTCTTAATCTCTGCCCCTGTGGAATCCATAATTGCCTTGGTTCTTGCCGGGTCAAGGGTCAGGTAAGCACCCTGCTCCGTCTGTTTCACGCTTGCCATAATTTCCTGCTCAATCTTAGGGTCCAGGGTTACTACACTGGAGGTCTCATTAGCAGGGAAAAACTTGTTGGAAATGGCTCTCTTCAGACTCTGCCTTGCATACTCTGTTAAAATATCGGTATCTCTTGTCGTTGGCGCATAATCTGCCAGCGTTTCGAAAATAGTCAGTAAATCTCTGATGGAAATACCTTCCCGTAACAGATTCTGTAATACCTTCTGAATCTCACCCAGCCCCAACAGCTTCGGTACCAGTTCCTCAATGAGCGATGGATTGGATTCCTTCAGGTTATTGACCAGATTCTGCACATCCTGTCTGGTCAACAGCTCTGCTATGTACTGTCTGATGATTTCCGTCAGATGGGTCGCTATGATAGATGGTGGGTCTACTACCGTATATCCCATACTCTCTGCACGTTCTCTCTGCCCTTCGGTAATCCAGATAGCCGGCAGATGGAAAGATGGTTCAAAAGTAGGAATACCGGTAATCTCTTCTTCTACATAACCTGGGTTCATCGCCATATAATGGTCAAACAGGATTTCCCCTTCACTAACCTGTACCCCTTTTATTTTAATAATATATTGGTTTGGATTCAACTGGATATTATCTCTTAAACGGATAATTGGTACTACCGTACCCAGCTCCAGTGCAATCTGTCTACGAATCATTACCACACGGTCTAACAGGTCGCCACCCTGGTTGACATCCGCTAATGGAATAATACCATATCCAAACTCTAACTCGATAGGGTCTACCTGCAACAGACTGGTAACATTCTCCGGCTGTCTGATTTCTTCTGCCGCAGCTTCCTCTTCGTCTGCTTCGTGCTCTATCTCGGCTGTTTCAATGGTTCCTGCCATGACTCTTCCAACAATAATAAAGATAAGGCCCAGGGCGACGAAAATTATCGTATTTAATGGGGTAATAATACCAAGCATGGCAATTACCGTACCAACCAGATACAGTACCTTCGGTGTTCCGAAAAGCTGACTGATTAGCACCGTACCAAAATCAGCATCCTTGGAACCCTTGGTAACCAGAATACCAGTGGAAAGAGAGATTAGCAGAGAAGGAATCTGGCTTACCAGACCATCACCAATCGTCAGAATCGTATATTTATTCAAGGCATCTGCCATTTCCATATTCTGCCGTAAGACACCCATGGCAATACCGCCTACAATATTGACTGCTGTGATAATCAGACCTGCGGCAGCATCTCCTTTAACGTACTTAACCGCACCATCCATAGAGCCGAAAAAGCTTGCCTCCTCCTGAATTTTATCTCTTCGTTTCTTAGCTTCCGCATCGGTAATGGCACCAGTATTTAAATCAGCATCAATCGCCATCTGCTTACCTGGCATCGCATCCAGTGTAAATCTGGCAGTTACTTCAGCCACACGCTCAGAACCTTTGTTGATAATCATAAACTGTACGATAATCAGAATGATAAAAACGATAACACCGATAACCAAATCGCCGCCGCCTACATACTGACCAAAAGTAGCAACTACGTTACCAGGGTCACCGGTTGTCAGAATCAATCTGGTAGAAGAGACGTTCAGCGCAATTCTGAAAATGGTGGTAAACAGCAGAATCGTTGGATAGTAAGACATATTCAGCACTTCATTGGCAAACATACAGCCAAACATAATCGTAAATGCCACCGCAATATTACATGCCAGCAATACATCCAGAAGCCCGGATGAAATCGGTACAATCAGCATGATAAATGCTGCAAGAACGTATGCTGCTACCCCTACATCCGCTTTTTTCAGCTTTCCCATGAATGTGCTTTCTCCTTTCCGTCTTATTTTCCTGTTCTATACTTCTCCCTTACGAATAACAGCCGTTATGAATCATAATTCTTTTCAGGAGCCTGTTAAACCTTGCCCTGTAAATGATATACAAAAGCCAGCACCTCTGCTACCGCCTGGTACAATTCCGGTGGAACCAGTGCACCTACATCCACGTTGGCATACAACATTCTGGCAAGTGGTTTATTCTCAACAATTTCTACTTTATTTTCTCTGGCAATCTCTTTTATCTTCTGTGCCAGATAATCAGCACCTTTCGCTACCACATAAGGAGCATCATACTGCTCCGGGTCATACTTGATAGCCACTGCAAAATGAGTCGGGTTGGTAATAACCACATCTGCTTCCGGCAGCTGCTGCATCATACGTCTGCGGGAAGCCTCCTGCATCCTCTGACGCTGTTTTCCTTTAATCTGCGGGTCACCTTCCTGGTTTTTAAATTCATCTTTGACTTCCTGCTTCGTCATCATCATATCTTTCTTAAATTTCCGTTTCTGATAAATCCAGTCCAGAATTGCTATAATCATGTAAAAGAGTGAAATCCGGATACCCAGATTGATGACAAATTTTCCAATCAGCAAAATTCCCTGATTTAAGGAAATTCCGTACAAATCATAAATAGATGGCATATTATCCCGAAGATATGCGTATACCACATAACTAATCAGCGCGATTTTGGCAATGGATTTTACTAACTCCGCAAGAGAATTGACTGAAAAAATTCTCTTAAACCCACTGATGGGACTTAATTTATTGAACTTTGGCTGCAATGGTTTCGTGGTAACCTTCCATTTAACCTGCACAAAGTCGGTCACAAAAGCAATCAACATACCGACCAACAGAAATGGTGCCATAATGAGCAAAACCCTTGCCAGACTGTTGATAAACAGGCTGCTCATGGTCTGGTCCTGAATGTTTCCGTCATACAGTTTAACCATTTCCGGAATCATTCCAAAAATATACTCCATACTAGCAACAAAGTAATCGCCCATATATCGGGCCCAGAAATACAATAGCAGAAACACCGCCAGAAGTTCAAACGCACTGGTCAGCTCCTTACTCTTGGCAACCTGACCTTCTTTTCTTGCATCCTCCAATTTCTTGGAAGTAGGTTCCTCTGTTTTCTCTCCACCAGGTCCATCCTTGGCAAAGAACTGAAGGTTATATGAAAGAATCACATCATTCCCTCCACAAACGATACTATCATACGTTTCATCTCTGTAAACACAAAATCTGCTGCACTGGGCAACATTCTTACTGTCAGAAATAACATTACCAGTCCTACCAGTACCTTTAACTGCATACCTACCGCAAACATATTCATCTGCGGTGCTACCTTGGCAAGTACACCAAGCACACAGTTTAAAAGAAGCATGGCACAGAAAATCGGCAAAATAATCCGGAAGCCAATGATAATATAGTCTCCCAGAAACATAATAACGGAATCCAACAATGCTTCCGGGCGAATAACTGCCCCATTGATAGGAATCAACGTAAATGTATCTATCAATGCCTGAAGCAGATACCGATGCATTCCCGATATAATCATAATCAGAGTAAATGCATACTGATACAGCACGCCGGTAAACGTTGACTGTTCCTTCGTTGCCGGGTCGAGCAGTGACACCATGGAAAGTCCGATTTCCATATCGGCTATACTTCCTGCGAAGCTGGTCACCGCCATACATAGCTGCGCCCCCCAGCCGATAAGGAATCCGGTAAGGGCTTCCTTCAATACAATCACTGCATATCCTAACAAGGTACTATACACCACCTCTGTTCTGTCCATAGACAAAAACATCAGATAGGCAAGGAAAACACTGAACCCAAGTTTTACCCTGGCAGGCGTATTACTCATACTGAAAAAAGGTGCTATATAGATAAAACAGGTAATTCTTACTAAAATCAGCAGAAAATACTCTAAATCTGCATAACTGAAAGTTATATCTATCATGCGTTCCAACTCCTATCTGATATAAAGACTGAAATTGGACCACAGATTTACCATATACTCCACCATATTATTCATAACCCAATGACCTATCAGAATCAGAGTCACAAATATGGCTAATATTTTCGGTACAAAAGTAAGTGTCTGTTCCTGGATGGAAGTAACTGTCTGGAAAATACTGACAATAAGACCCACGCACAAGGATACTAATAATAGTGGTGCGGAACACTTAATGATTACATATAAAGCATTGCTTACGATTGCACTCACGTCATCTATTGTCATCTAACCACTTCCCTTCGTTTTGCAGGCAGCTTTCTTCTATAGTATTTGCTAATCAGCTGCTAATATATATAGAAGCTTTCCACCAGGTTCTTTATAATAAGATACCATCCATCTGCCAGAACAAATAATAATATCTTAAACGGCATGGAAATCGTCGTCGGCGGCAGCATCATCATACCCATACTCATCAGAGTCGAAGCCACGACCATATCAATAACAATAAACGGAATATAAATCATAAACCCTATAATAAATGCAGTACGGAGCTCACTGATAATAAAGCTTGGCACCAGAACGCTCATCGGAATTTCATCCAATTCCCCATTCCATTGTGTCCGGTTAATCTCCATAAACAGATTCACATCCTTCTTCTGAGTCTGTCTGTACATAAACTCCCGAATCGGAATAGCCGCCTTCTGTAATGCTTCCTCCTGCTCCAGTTCTCCTGCTTCATAGGGAACTACCGCCTCCGTATAAATGGTAGTCAGCGTAGGCTGCATAATAAAAAACGTTAAAAAGAGCGCGATTCCTATCAAAACTGTGTTAGGTGGCGCGGTCTGTGTGTTTAATGCTGCCCTCGTAAAATGCAGAACAATGATAATTCTGGTAAAAGAGGTTAGCATAATAATCAATGACGGTGCAACAGCAATCAAAGTAAGGATAACGAGAATCCGTAAAGCACCATTCACACTACCATTACCATCGTTGTATGTAACCGTCACCGTATTGGCTATATTCAATTCTGCTAAATCATCGGCATTCTCAGAAGTACCCGGTTCTTCAATATTCGTCCTCTCATCACTGGTTCCTGTGAGATTAGACTCCCTGTAAGGAGTGTCCGTAGACGCATATACCATTGTCTTCTGACTGATACACAATATGCCTGCCATGAATAGCAGGCATATCACTTTCGCTAAATGATGTCCGGAAAAATATTTTTTCATTCGTCTCGCCCATCTTCTTTTTCCAGAAAATTTTTCTTTTGAACCCGATTTAAGATATCCTTAAACCCGGCCATAGAAGTACCTTCCGAAAGCTTTAACTCTTCTTCCGGTATCTCTGTCAGCATGGTAACTGTGTCTTTGCAGACTGCCAATGCCAGATACTTGTTTCCTATTCTGACTATCTGTATGTATTTATTATTTGACAGTCTAAAGCTCTCTAACAGCTCCATATTAGTATTTGTACTCTTCCCCTTCTGATAGCCTGCAATCCATCTTGTTACAAACCAGGTAAGTGCCAGTACAAACAGAAAAATGACTAATACCGTCATAAGTTGTGCATAAGAATCCACCCTTGATACGGTAAGAAGCATTATCCCACAACCTTCTTTACGGCTTCTAATACACGGTCAGCCTGAAATGGTTTTACAATAAAGTCCTTTGCCCCGGACTGAATAGATTCGATAACCATCGCCTGCTGTCCCATTGCAGAGCACATAATTACCATAGCCCCCGGGTCAGCCTCTTTGATTTTCTTAAGAGCCTGGATACCATCCATCTCTGGCATGGTAATATCCATCAATACCAAATCTGGTTTCAACTCATTATACTTCTCTACTGCTTTTGCTCCGTTTTCTGCTTCGCCTGCTACATTATATCCATTTTTGGTAAGGATATCTTTAATCATCATACGCATGAATGCTGCATCATCACATATCAAAATATTTTTAGCCATTTCTTTTCTCCTATTATCCTTTACTTAATAATTTCCGTTACACGAACACCAAAGCTTTCTTCGATAACTACTACTTCGCCTTTTGCAACAAATTTACCATTTACAAGTACATCTATCGGTTCACCAGCTATCTTATCCAGTTCGATAATCGTACCCGGTGCAAAATCCAGAATTTCAGCAATCGACTTAGAAGTCCTTCCAAGCTCCACCGTAACTTCCAATGGGACATCTTTTATTAAGCCGATGTTTTCCTGGCTCTGCATTGGATTAAAATCACTTGCAAAGTTCTGGAATTGTGCCGGCTGAATGTTCATCGCCTGTTGCATGCCCATTTGGTTCATGTTCATCTGTGGCATTCCCATCTGTCCCATGCCCATCTGGTTCATGTTCATCTGTGGCATTCCCATCTGCCCCATACCCATCTGGTTCATGTTCATCTGTGGCATTCCCATCTGTCCCATGCCCATCTGGTTCATACCCATCTGGTTCATGCCCATCTGGGAAGTATCCATCTGTGGTGCCATCTGTTGGCTCATGTCTGCAGAGCCAGACTGTTGTGCCTGTGGCTGTGATGCAGACTGTGGCTGTGCCTGTGGTGTCGGCTGTGGCGCCGGCTCTGATTCTGCTCCACCGGACTGATTATTAATAAAGGTATTGCACAATTCTTTTGCAAATTCAATTGGGTACAACTGCATAATAGAGGAATCTACCAAATCATCAATCTGCATTCGGAACGCAATCTTTACAAAAGTGCCTTCCAGAAAAGATGCAATATCTCCGCCTCTCTCAAAAGCAGATAAATCTACCAGGCTCGCCTCCGGGGGGCTGATATCTATCATCTTGCCAAGCATAGTGGAAAGAGACGTTGCCGCAGAACCCATCATCTGGTTCATTGCCTCGGATATTGCGCTTAAGTGTAATTCCTCCAGCTCTCCATCCGTATTGCTGCCATCACCACCCATCATCAGGTCCGTGATAACCTTTACATCATGTTCTTTTAACACCAGAATATTGGAACCATCCAGTCCCTGTGTGTATTTAATCTGAATAAATACACAAGGTCTCTCATATTCTACTATGACATTGTCCCAAGTTGCCAACGTTACCACCGGCGTCGTAATATTGACTTTACGGTTTACCAGTGAATATAAGGTAGTTGCTGAAGAACCCATGCTGATATTGGCGACCTCGCCAATCGCATCTCTTTCAATATCAGAAAGAAGTGATTCATCTACCTTTGCCTTTGGTTTCGGATTTGAATTTGTCTCCGATGTCGTTGATTCGGTGGTACTGTTATCTGCATCGTCTCCTGAAGTATCCATACCATTTAACAATGCATTTATTTCATCTTGTGATAACATTCCATCCATTTATCTATTCCCCCTCTCTAATTACCGATGTTACTCTGACAGCATATCTGTCTTTGTTAGACCCCGGTAATGCGGTGAATTTTTCCAAATTGCCGACGTATACCTTCAAATCATCGTCTACGCCGCTATCCAAACGAATAATATCGCCCACCTGCAGATTCACAAAATCATTTACCGATATCTGCGTTTTACCTAACACTGCCTTAATCGGGACATCTACCCTCTTAATCAGGGCTTCAATATACTCTTCGAAATCTTCTTCATTCTGCTTCTGCATGTTAGCATACCAGAACTTGGTATTCAACTTGTCCATTACACTTTCCAGTGTAAAGAACGGCAGACAGATATTCATGAAGCCTTCCACATCTCCTATCTTCACATTTAATGTGACGATAGCCACCATGTCATTTGGTGCAATAACCTGAGCAAACTGGGAATTCGTCTCAATCCGCTCCATAACAGGATTTAAATCCACTACATTGCGCCACGGTTCCCGCATAAGCTGCATACAGACAACCATCATCTTTTCTACAATGGTCATCTCTATCTCCGTAAAATCACGATTTTTCTCCAGCGGATTTCCCGTTCCTCCCAGCATTCTGTCAATCATCGCAAATCCCAGCTGGGATGCCAGTTCTATAATAATCGTGCCGTTTAGTGGCTGGAAATTAACAATTCCTAAAATTACCGGATTCGATAATGCATTGGTAAATTCCGAAAAAATTACCGTCTCGGAACTTGCCACAGTAACCTGTACGCTCTTCCGCAGATAAACCGGAAGATTTGTGGATAAAAGTCTTCCATAATGTTCATATATCATTTCCAGTGTACGCAGATGTTCCTTGGAGAACTTCGTCGGTCTTTTGAAGTCGTAGTTCTTTATCTGCTTATCACTGCTGTCATTCATATTGTCCGTGTCCAACTCGCCGTTGCTCAAAGCCGCCAGCAAATTGTCAATCTCACTTTGAGATAGTACCTCACCCACAAAAATTCACCTCACTCTGTGGTGTTCTATATTCTAACCAATTCTTAACCTCTTACTGGAACATTATATCACTGAAAGAAACATTGAAAATAAAATCAGAATCAAACATCTTCTGGACTCTTTCCAGAATCTCTTCTCTCATCTTATCCTGATTGTCTCTTGCCTCTGTCAGAGTATACTGACTAATCACATTGTTTATCTCGCTTTTAATCAGGCTTTCCTTCTCCGCAATATTAGCTCCATAAGTCTTGTAACCATCCGACTGTGTATTCATAGACAGCGTTACCGACACAAGACAGAAATGACTCTTGCCATCTTCTTCGGTTTTTAATGGAATTGTCATGGATTCAGAAATATCATAAGTGGCAATATCAGACATTGGAATCGTTGCTTCCTCTTCCTCGTCATCTGCGCTTGCTGCAAGTTCCAGATTCAGCGCCGTGGAAATATTATCCACCAGAGCCGCTGTTTTCCTGGAGGCACTGGTTACACTGAACATCATGACTGCCGTCAGCGCAATATTTACTATCAGCAATGCCAATATGATAATCGAAATCAGATTTTTTTTCATAATTATTTTCTCCTTTAATATGAACTCAACGCATTATATATCTTAATCTCAACTCTCCGGTTCTTTGCCCTGCCTTCCGGTGTGGCGTTATCTGCAATCGGCACATACTCACCCCGTCCGGAATGTTTGATGTTTGCCGGGTCTAAACTGGTGGTTGAAACCAGATAATTGAACACAGAAAGTGCTCTGCCGTCACTCAGCTCATCATTGTTGGAATACTTTGTCCCAGACATCGGCACATTGTCCGTATGTCCTTCTATTTCGATAGTTCCTGTGGCATAGCTTTCCAGAATTGCACCAACCTGGTCAATAACCGGCTTGGCTTCCTCTTTCAAAAGGGTACTTCCCGAGTCAAACAGCAATGCACCCTTCAAAGTAAGCTGCACATACTGTGAAGTAAAGTCCACATCAATTTCCTTATTCATATTATTCTCGTCAATGGCTTCCTGTATCTTCTCTGCAAGCTCCTGCGATTCTTCCGTCTGTGCTTCTTCCATCGTTTCCTGTGCAGAAGCCACATCTTCCGATACAATTTCTCCATCGTCCATCTTACCAGTACTGTTTATGTATTCGTCCAGCTCATTTAACTGGCTGACTCCATTGCTAATCAGGATACCATCTCCAATGGAAGAAGCCCCTGCTGTAAAGATGGAAAAGGTCTGGTTAAAGGATGCCACCACCTGTTCAAACTTCTCTGCATCTACAGTAGACATGGAGAATAATAACACGAAGAAGCACAGCAGCAGGTTCATCAGGTCTGCAAACGTTGACTGCCATGCCGGTGCTCCTTTGGGTGGTTCGTCCGGCTTTCTCTTAGCCATCTACTTCACCCCCGTTATCATCACTCTGTGAAACTCGGTCTTTCGGTGCTAAGAAAGATTTCAGTTTTTCTTCAATAACCCTGGGGTTCTCGCCTGCCTGAATAGAAAGAAGCCCTTCTATTTCAATTTCCTTCATCATCATTTCTTCGGCATTCTTTGCTTTTAACTTCGTCGCTACCGGTGCGCAAATCCAGTTGGCAAGCACAGAACCATATAAGGTGGTAATCAGTGCAACCGCCATGGCAGGTCCGATAGCAGAAGGGTCATCCATATTCTGGAGCATGTTAATCAGACCAATCAGAGTACCAATCATACCCCAGGCAGGGCCCATGGCTCCCAGATTCTCCCAGAACCCAATCTTATCCTTATGTCTGTCTTCCACGCTTACCAGCTCTGTCTCCATGATGGCACGTACCAGTTCCGGGTCTGTACCATCGACAATCAGAAGGATTCCCTTTTTCAGGAAATCATCCTCAATATCACCCGCTGCCTCTTCCAGGGAAAGTAATCCTTCCTTACGGGCAACATTGGATAAATCTATAATCTTCTGAATTACTTCAGATATATTCATTGTTGATAACTTAAAGATAAGCCCGATACTCTTTAAGCCTGCTAAAAAGTTCGGTAATGTGTAACTTGCCAGAATACAACAGAAAGCACCGCCAAAAGTAATTAAGGCCGAGGGGGCATCCAGGAAGTTAATGATTACTGAGACATCATGTCCGTATAGAATACCAAAAATCATCAATACGAAACATACAACTAATCCGATAATTGAAGCTATATCCATCTGTATCCACCTATTTCTACACTAATTCGCAAAAATATCCTTTCTATACGATTTTACTAGATTTCTTATCTCTTGTCTACTTTCTTTTACAATAATTTTTCTCCCTGTCGTAAAGGATAAAACTGTGTCCGGTGTTTCTTCTACAAGTTCCAGTAAGTCCGGATTTATCAGCACTTTGACCCCATTTATCTTCGTTACTTCTATCATAATCTACTCCATCTGTTACTTTTTTCCTATGCCATTATATATCGCGTAAACTCAGGAAAGAGGAACGTTATCCAGTTCCTCTTTCCCAGTATTTCATCTATTATCTCTTCAGATTAACAAGTTCTTCCAACATGGTATCAGATGTGCTGATGATACGGCTGTTTGCCTGGAAACCACGCTGTGTGGTAATCATTTGTGTGAATTCCGAGGACAAATCCACATTACTCATTTCCAGCACACCGGATTCCATCGTACCGCCGTCTGCGGTAATATCCTGTCCGACGCCATCGAACTCACCCGAGTTCATGGTTGCGGAATACAGGTTATTACCTGCCTTGGAAAGACCGGAAGCATTGGCAAAGTTTGCAACCGCAATCTGTCCTAACAATTTGGTCTGTCCGTTGTCATAGGAAGCGGTAATCTTACCATCCTGTCCGACCTCCACACCTGTCATCTCTCCCAGTTTTCTACCGGTATTGTTACCATCCTTATCTCCATTGGTTGCTCCGATAGTGGAAGTCTTACCATTATTGAACATGGTAGCGGAGGAGAAGTCAATATCAATATTGGTAAACTGTGTCAGAGAAACAGTCTCTCCGGTAAGGGAAGATGCGGATTTGTTGAATGCCAGGGTAACGGTATCATTTCCTACCGTATCTATGTAGCTGAACTTACCGGTATCCGTATCAAATGCCAAAGAGAATCCATGCTGGGTTACCGTCTTGGTAATCTCGGCCTGTCCCAGCGGTGTTACATAATTAACGGAATATTTGGTTGTGTCCGTATCTTCCAGACCGTAAGCCTCTAACTGGGTAATCGTTGCGGTAAAGTCTGGTGTCTTATAGGTACTGTCACGGTTTGTCTTAAATGTCTGTGTAAAATTCAGGGACACCGAATTGGGGTCTGATGTGGTATCCACACTGTCCAAATCTGTAACACCTGCATCTTTCAATGCTGCTTTCCATTTATCTTTATCCGCACCCAATTCTTCTGCCGTACCATTATTGTTATGATAGTATGCATAGGAGCCATCCGGTTTCTTTTCCTTAATAATACCCAGTTCCTTTAACTGTGCCTCGGATAAGCTAACCTTGCCTTTTACCTTGACATCTGTGCCTTTTGCCACAGCTCCATCTGCCAGACCATCCACTTTAATACTGGATTTGTCCGCTTTGTTAATCAGCAAGTTGCTGGAATAGCCCTCCAGAATTTCGCTCAATGCCATGGTCTTGGTATAAGTTTTTGTTCCATCATCATAGGTAACGCCCTCTAACAGGGAATAAACTGCGCTTGTCTTTTTTACAGAATCCCCACCGAAGCTTGCGATTTCCTCAATGCTGTTTAAGTTATATTTCTTTACTAAGGATACCCCAGCCTCATCCAGAATGTCATTTAAGCCTACATAATACTGACCTTCTGAACCGGCACTGTGAATTCCAAACTTCGCTGTATATTTATAACCCAACTGGTCATAGAAGCTTAAGGTTATCACGCGTCCCTGAGTGGTATTCACATTGGTATCATTCTTATCCAGGATACCGGATACATAAGCTTTCGTTGTAGATTCCGGTGGATAAGTCAGGTTATCTGCATTCATAATCTGCAGAGGGGATACGATGTCCGGGCTGATTTCCCCGGTAGTCGGGTCAACACCCCATCCCATAACAGTATATCCGGTAGAGGACATAACCAGGTTTCCGGCACCATCTACGGTAAAGGAACCATCTCTTGTAAAGAAGTTCTCAGACCCATTGCTTACGACGAAGAAAGATTCTCCGGAAATCATGATGTCAAATGGGTTGTTAGTAGACTGTGCGGAGCCCTGCTGGGTAATGGCTGTGGAAATAGCACCCGTCTTGGAGCCAAGACCAATCTGTCTTGCATTGGTACCGCCTCGTCCGGTTGCTGCATTGGCACCGGAAGCTGCCTGTGTTGTCTGATATAACAAATCGTTAAATACCATGGACTGTGATTTATATGCTGTCGTATTAACATTGGCAATATTATTACCGATAACGTCCATTCTTGTCTGATGTGTTTTAAGACCTGCCACACCAGAGAATAATGATCTCATCATAATGAAATGACCTCCTTAAATAATTGGAATCCGTCTCTGTTCCTTCTGTCATTCAGGAACATAAGCCCCCATAAGGTCCGGCTATATAATTACGGCTCCATCAATATTGGTAAATATGTTCTCATCGGTCTCCGTCTGATCCATTGCTGTAATGACCGTCTGATTCGGTACATTTACGATAAATGCAAGGGAATCCACAATGACCAATGACTCATTAATTCCTTTTGCCCCGGCTCTGGCTGTGCCTTCATTCAGGCGCTGTACCTGTTCCCTGGTCAGCTCAATGTTTCTGTCCTGCAGGCGGTTGGCTGCATGCTTGGAAAACTTCACTTCTCCGCTTTCTGCATCATCTGCCGTCTTCCTTGTCAGGATATCCTGGAAACTGAGTCCGTTCTTTGTAACGCCTTCCTGGGTCTGCCGGTTCTGGTTCAGATACTGGTTCTGTACCTGCTCCATGGAAAGGAACTGGCTATTTTGAATCCTCATGATTCCCATCTCCCTTTTCCTGGTCACTTCCCTGTGACTGGTCCTGGCTGTTTACCAAGTCCTTCATTTTGTTTACATAATCGTTTAAGCCACTGACATAATCATCTTTGATAAAGTTCTTCTGATAATCTGTCATATTGTCATACATTTCTTTCAGGCTTTCTACGCTTTCCTTATCATCTGCGGTAAGATTTCCAAGTGCAGGAAGTTTACCATAAGCGTTAATAAAGTTAGCTGCCAGCTTGTATGCCGTAAGGTATTTTTCATCTGCTACCGTATCCAAATCATCCAGTGAATACAAATCTCCGTTGATGGAAAGGTATGCTTTGTTGTTCTCGTATACAATGTAATCTACATTACCCTGTACCGAAGTGGTATTGCCGCTGCTGTCTGTTACTTTCATCAGTACGGTCTGTCCTACCAGGCTGGATGCTCTGGAAAGTTCCAGTGTAGCGCTCATATTCTGCATCTGTTCCAGTTCTGAGAAGGTTGCATACTGGGAAATATATTCCGTATTGGAAGTTGGCTCCAATGGATCCTGATATTTCATCTGTGCTACCAGAAGCTGCAGGAACTGATCCTTATCTACGGTTGAACCGCTTTTTTTGCTGCTTTCTTTTGCCAGAGAGGATGCTGATGTGGATTCCACAATCTTACCATCTTTGACTTCTGCTACTGCTCCCATGTGTTTTCTCCTTTCTGTTTACTCGGGCTATGCCATATAGTCGATGGAATTACCATTCTGTCTCATCATTTCTACTGCAATCCGCTCGGAATCTTCCATCTCTTCTAACCCTTCCTCTTCCTCCAGGTCATCCAGATTGATTCTGCGGCTGGCTTTACCGGATTTCTGGTTATCCTGTTGCATTTCTTCCCCATTTTGGGTGAACTGCTGTCCGTCCTGATGACTTGCTACGGTAACTTCTACGGCATCTACTTTAATGCCCTGTTCTTCAAATTGCTCTTTCAGTTGAATCAGCTGGCTTTCTACCGCTGCCCGCACCATTTCATTCTGGGTGGTAAACTGTGCGGTAATCGCGCCATCCTTTGCCGTCAGTTGGACATTTACTGTCCCAAGACTTGCAGGATGAAGCTGCATTTCCATCTCCTGGGTATCTGCCTTGATATGGATTCGCATATACTCCAGAATCTGGTTCGTAATTTCTTCGGTCTGCACATTCTGTGCTGACTGATACGTTGTCTCCGGGGTGATGCTGTCTGCCATCGTGTTATTTCTTGCTGCTGTCATCTGCTGTAAGAAATTTCCGTTATGCTCCTGCCCTTTATTTTCCTCGAAGTTCTGTCTGCCTGCAGGCTTGTCCTGGGTCTGTTCGGTAAGATGCTGGGGTTCCACCACTTCCTGCTGTATGGTTTTATTGCCGCTTGCATCGTCAACCTCTACTTTGACCTGTATGGTTTCTCCATCCTTCGTCACTGATACGTTGTAATCCTTCATTCCTTCCAGATTTACCTCAGGTGCCTCCTGTGGAGTTTCCATAACCCCGTCTGCATCTGCTTCCGAAGCCATCTGTTCTATCAATCCGGTCAGTTCTTCTTCGCTTATGCCCAGTTCCTGTGCCAGGTTATCCAGTGTTTCTTCCACTGCTCCCAACAAGTTCTGTAAATCGGTGTAGAGACCTTCGTTAGTTACCAGAGAAAGTTCATCGGTATTGCCACTCAGTTCCAGTAGTAGCTGCTTCATGTTATCCGGATTGAGTAAATCCATGGCTGTCATGCCCAGTATTTCCATGGCTGCCACAACTTCTTCCTCTGTCACATCCATTTCCTCAGCTACTTCTTCTACCAGCTTTTCACCGCTTTCCTGTATCTTTTCCTGGCTTTTGGTACTGTCTGCATCTTTTACTGCATTGCTGCCGGTATCCTTCTGCATCTTGTTGTCCGTGCTGTCGGTAGTTTTCCGGGTATCGTTGTCTGTTGCAGTCTTCTGTGCTGAAGTCTGTCCGGCCGGCGTCACATTCTGCGCTGCAGTTCTGCCTGCATTCTCTGCCTGTACCATATTACCCCCGCGGTTTGCCTGATTCATAGCCTGTTGGAAATCGCCTGTCTTTGTCTCATCGGTTCTGCCACTCGCGTTTCCTGCCTGATTGATGTAATTTGTCAATGCATTTACATTGTTTACAGGTATGCTTGTCATGCATATTCTCCTTTCTTCAGTTTTCAAGGTTCTATTTATATATCGGATTCTTTCTCCCGTTTATAAAGTTTCCAGGAGTCGAATCGGACCTTGCTATAAATATAAATAAGAAAATAATCAGGACTCCGGGTCCATGATTTTGGTCAGTCTGGCTGCCACATCTGCATCCATAACACCCAGTATCTTACCCCTGTCCTCGGCACTCATCTGATTCAGTATTCTGGCTGCCAATTCCAGGTTATCCGTCATTGCTTCAAAGATACCGGCTGCTTCCTTTGGCTTCATTTCTGCATACGCCTGGGCATAATCCTGAATCTGGCTGTCTGCCTCATTCTGCTGTACTACCTGCTTATACAGATATTCTGCTGTCGCCGGGTCCATACTCTCATAATACTTCTGATATTCTTCCGGTCCCGGTCCTTTCTCTGCATAAACCACTTCTTCGTAGAATTCGGTTTTAATCCGCTCGAACTCTACCTGTGCGTCTTCAAAAGTCTTCAGACGATCTATCTCTGCCTGCATCTGCTCCAATGTCTCTGAATCCACATTGCTGGCAGACTGTGCCTGCTCTAATTCCAATTCCAGTGTCTTGATATATTCCACAGCCTCCCGCAGACTGGTATAGCCTCCATATGATTCTTCGTCATCTGTGGTTACTACTGCGTCAGACGGAAGGATTTTATTAATTACCGGTACATCCCTTAATACCGGTGCCAGAACGCCAGAGCCAAAGCCGCCCACGTCCAGTTTGATTAACAGTCCGAGAATACCAATCCAGATAATCACAATGACCAGTGTAACCAGGAAAACGGAAACTCCACCGGCTTCCTCGTCCTCGGAAAGCTTAGCCTCCTGTGCTGAAATTTCCTTTGCCTTCTGCTTCGCTTCCTTTTTCTGGGCCTTTTGTTCTTCTTTTATTTTTTTCCGTTCTTCTTTGAGTCTCTTTTTTTCTGCCTTTGTATCCACATCGGCATTCAAAAGTTCATCCGCCATGCTTTATTCCTCTTTTCTGCGCTGACCATAGGTATAACTCGTCAGCTCATCCACAGCCTTGCTTTCTGCGGCATTTTCTTCCCGCATAAACTGTTCAAAAGCTTTCTCCTTTAACCGTTCATGCATCTTCCGCTCCTGCATTTCTTCCTGCAGCTTCTGTCTGGCTGCTTCTACCTTTTTCTCTGCTTCTGCCACACATAAATGCTGTTTCTCTATCAGTTCATCCATGATGGCAAGAGCATTTTTATTATCCTTAATCTCTCTTACCCGCAGAGTCTGTCGTCTGAGACTCCTGCCTTCTTCCAGATAAGCTTCCTTGCGCTCTGACAGATTCTGTAGCTTTTCCTCTTCTTCCATCAGTGCCACCCGGGCTCTTCCAAGCTCCATCTTTGCCTGATTTTCCAACTGATATTTAATATTTAAAACACTCTGCATCCTATAGCTGAATTTTGCCATAACCGGTTACCTCTTATTCTGCAAAAAGCTCCCGCAACAGGTCTACCGCCTGTTCATAATCAAATTTCTCATACACATCCTGCAGCAGATATGCATTTACAGCGTCTATCTTGGCAATGGCATAATCAATATTAGGGTTGCTCCCACTCTTATATGCGCCGATATTAATCAGGTCCTCTGCCTCATTATAGGTTGCCAGCACGTTTTTCAGTTTGCCGGCAAGCCCCTTATGTTCTTTGTTTACAATCTGGCCCATACAACGGGAAATACTCTGTAATACGTCGATGGCCGGATAATGGTTCTGATGTGCCAGCTTACGGTTCAACATAATATGCCCATCCAGAATACTTCTGGCAGTATCCGTAATTGGCTCATTGAAATCATCACCATCTACCAGAACCGTATACAGACCGGTAATAGAACCTACACTGGCGCAGCCTGCCCGCTCTAACAGCTTGGGCATTTCCGAATACACACTGGGCGGATACCCTCTGGATACCGGTGGTTCTCCGCTGGCCAGTCCGATTTCACGCTGTGCCATAGAAAAACGGGTTAAAGAATCCATCATCAACAGAACATCTTTTCCCTGGTCTCTGAAATATTCCGCAATAGCGGTTGCTGTCTTTGCTGCTTTATTTCTCTCTAAGGCTGATTTATCCGAAGTGGCTACTACAACGACGGAACGGCGCATACCCTCTTCTCCCAGGTCGCGCTCCACGAACTCCCGCACCTCACGTCCACGTTCTCCAATCAAAGCTATCACGTTAATATCCGCTCTTGTATTCCTGGCAAACATACCCATCAAAGTCGATTTTCCCACACCGGAACCGGCAAAGATACCGATACGCTGCCCTTTTCCGACGGTCATAAGTCCATCTACCGCTTTCACACCAAGTGGCAGTACCTCTGAAATAATCTTACGGCTCATAGGGTCTGGTGGCTGTGCCTCCACACTGTAGGGTGTACCAGGCAGATAGTTTCCGTCTATTCTTCCAAGTCCGTCCAATACTTTACCAAGTAAGGCATCGCTTACCGGCACGGTCAAAGGTTCACCGGTATTCTCTACAATGCATCCCAACCCAATGCCATCTGTCTTATCACAGGGCATTAAGAGGGTTTTTCTATCCTTAAATCCTACTACCTCTGCCATAATGGGAGCATAGGAGTCATCTTTCGGATAAATTCTGCACAGGTCACCCAGTCTTGCTTCCGGACCAGCTGATTCAATGGTAAGTCCCACCACATTTTCAACTCTTCCTTCTTTCTTGAAGAAAGTGTCGTCCATTATTCTGCTGTACTTATCAAAATTAATTGTTGCTTCCATCAAAAGATAACACCCGTAATTTCTTTGTCAATTCTTCTAATTGTGTGCCTATGCCACAGTCGAAAATACCACCATCTGTTTCAATCATACAATCCCCCTTATTCAGGGCAATGTCCTCTACGATGTCAATAATACCTTTTCCATTGATGGCTTCCTCTACCAATGCCTGCTTCTGCATATTCACATGAGGGTAATCCTCTGCCGATACATGTACGATATAAGTCCGGCTGCTTTCAATTCTATGTAAGGTAGTATCAATCAAATGCACGAGTATATCCCGGTTATCCGATAACTCTACTGCAAAAATATGGTTATAGATTGCCGTAATGGTGTCAATAAATTGGGGCTCCAATTCTTCCATTCTCTGGGCATAGGACTGCTCTAACCGGTTCTTTTCCTCTTCCAATGCCTGTTTTAACTGGTCTGCTTCGGCATGCCCTCTCTGATAGCCTTCTTCATAACCAAGTTTATTGGCTTTTTCCATTTCCTGCCTGCGGCTGGCATCTATTTCAGCCTGGGCCTGCGCTTTTAACTGGTCAGCCTGGGTCCTTGCATCCTCCAGAATTGCCTGAGCCTGCGCCTGTATTTCTTCCAAATCAGGCCCCTGCTCTTTCTCCGCTTTAATGACATTACCGCTTTCTGTTTCGTCCGTCAGGACTGCATCAATCGTTTCTCCACCTAATCCACTGACAAAACCATCCCCTTCGCCTTCTTCCGAAACATTCTCCGCATTGGTTCTGGCTCTGTCCAGTTCTTTTAATTCTTCAATTCTCTGTGCAACACGCTGATTACTGTCTATTACACATTTTTCATCATCGGATACGACAACCCAGTTCGATTTATATACATTCTTAGACAATAATCTCGTCACCTCCGCCTCTGGAGATAACAATTTCAGCAGAATCTTCCAGTTTTCTGATAATATTTACAATCTTCTGCTGTGCTTCTTCTACATCCTTCATACGGACAGGTCCCATGAATTCCATGTCTTCCTTAATCATAACCGCAAGACGTTTAGACAGGTTATTGAAGATTGCATTCTGCACTTCTTCATTGGAACCTTTCAGAGCGATTGCCAAATCACTGTTATCCACATCACGCAGTACACGCTGGATGGCTCTGTCGTCAAGCAGCAGGATATCCTCGAAGACGAACATCTTCTTCCGGATTTCGTCTGCCAGCTCCGGCTCTTCGATTTCCAGTGTTTCCATAATGTGTTTCTCGGTTCCACGGTCTACTGTATTCAAAATCTCTACGACTGCATCCACGCCACCAATAATGGTGTAATCCTGGTTGACTAAGGACGCCAGCTTGGACTCTAACACTTTCTCCACTTCCTTGATAACATCCGGACTGGTACGATCCATGACGGCAATTCTCTTAGCTACATCAGACTGTCTGTCCGGTGGCAGTGCCGAAATAATCATGGCAGACTGTGCCGGAGACAAATAAGATAAAATCAATGCAATTGTCTGCGGATGCTCGTCCTGGATAAAGTTCAGCAGCTGGGATGCATCGGTCTTTCTGACAAACTCGAAAGGCTTTACCTGTAAGGATGCCGTCAGCTTACCAATAACATCCATCGCCTTTTCCGCGCCAAAGGATTTTTCCAGCAATTCCTTGGCGTAGTTAATACCACCCTCCGCAATGTACTGCTGTGCCAGGCATACCTGATAGAACTCGTTTACGACTTCTTCCTTTACCTGTGGTGTAATACTTCTTGTATTGGCAATCTCAAGCGTCAGCTCCTCGATTTCCTCTTCCTTTAAATGTTTGAAAATAGCTGCTGATTTTTCAGGTCCTAAGGCAATCAGCAAAATGGCTGCTTTCTGCACGCCTCCTATTTTATCTTCCGCTGTTCTGGACATCTGTTTTACCCCCAGTCTTCGTTTAACCAGTTACGCAACAGATTAGCTGCAGCTTCCGGGTTCTCTTCAACGAATTTACTCACAAGTTTCTTTTCCTCCGACTCATTCTCTAAGGAAATATCTTCCAACTGTGTTTCTGGTGTAGACTGTAACAAATTCTCCACCGACAGTTCTTCCTCTTCTTCCTCATGCTTCTCACCACGCATGCTTCTGAGTACAACAAAGGCAAGTAATGCAAGAATCACAACAATCAGGACTATCTGTAAAATGTCGGTCGCGGTAATGCTGCTTCCCTCAGCATCAAAGAAAACATTCTCGCTGTATGCCACCAGGGAAATACTATCCTGGGAAATCCCTGTCGCATTGGCAACTGCAACATACAAATCAGGGTCTACATCAATTCTGGTTCTGGCTGTGTTGGCTAACTTATATTCATCCCATGTAATACCATCTAACAGTCCCTGGGTCTTGGCATCCTCTTCTCTGACTATGTTGTAACTGATTAAAGTAGCCGCCAGGGAAGACTGTGTATAGTCTATCAATCCCGCAGGCGTACTTGTCGTGGTAATCTCCTCGTTTGGCAGGTAGTCTCTGGATTCCTCACTTACGGTCGAGGAAGACTCCCCATTATCAGGCATCACATAAGTTGACTGGTCATCACTGTTGTTAGAGTCAGTCCCCGGTACGCCGCCTGTGCCGCTGGTGTTCTCCGAACTGTATACATCCTCATGACTTAATACACCCTGAGTCTGTCCATCCGCCGGGGTATAAGTATGGGTGGTTCTGTCTGTGGTGGAAAAATCCAGTACCAGATTACTTGCTACTTCCACATTATCGAATTCATTGGTTCCCAGCAATACCCTGCGCACCTCATTCTTAACCTGCTTCTCAGCTTCGCTCTTAACAGAAAGCTGTGCATTGGCAGTTCCGGATACGCTGTAATTGTCTTCGCCGGTAAAGAGCATATTGCCCTCTGTATCCATAATAACAATATTGTTGGTAGTTTCATTACCGATTGCGGTAGCAACTGCGCGGGCAAGATAGGCTGCGCTGTCTGCCGTAAATTCATCCTTCAATTCCAGCAATACCCAGGCAGATGATTCTTCTTCCGAAGCAATCAGTGTACCATCGTTTTCCGGAATATTCAGGGTAACCTCTGCGCCCTTTACCGCACTGAATTTTTTAATGACATCGTTTGCCAGATATTTCTGCATATAAACTACGTATTTTTTCTGCTTATCTGACTCGGTGGTAGACAATCCGCCATCTGTTACGTTTTCGATTCCATAACTGGCTGCCTGAATATTATTGGCACCCAGCAGCAAATTGGCATCGGACTGTTGTGAACTTAATATTTTAATGGATAACCCATCATTGGATATCTGGTAGGTCAGTCCTTCTCCATCCAGCAAATCTCTGACTTCTGCCGCCTCTGCTGTTGTTTCACATTCCCGCAGCAGTACATACTGCGGTTTGCTCAGCATAGTGACAATAACTACAATCGCCAGAACGACAGCTGCGCCAGCCACAATAATGAGTGTTTTCTGTTTGGTTGTGAACCGGTTCCACCATTCCAGTACGCGGTTCCAGATTTCTTTTAATTTCTCTAACAATTTATCCACAGCTACTTTTCTCCTTCAGTATCCTTATCCTTTCTGCCGGAAAGTCCGCTAAATCTGCATCTGTATCAGTTCTTTATAGGCATCCAGCACCTTATCCCTGATAGCCACCGTATACTGCAATGCTGTAGATGCTTTCTGTAAAGCATTGGAAAGGTCATGGGTATTCTCCGACTCACCTAATGCCCATTTAATCTCCTCATTCTCTGCATCGGATAAATAACTGTTAGTTGTATTCAGATTATCAATCGCTGTATGTAATAAACTGTCAAATCCGGTATTCCGATAGGTTTCTGTCCTGGTTGTCGGTGCAATCTTTGCTGCATCCTTCACTGCACCGGATGATACATTATATAAAGCTGTTATATCCAAAGCCATTCCTGGTTTCCTCCAACATTTCTTTTTCCCTTATATTTTCCTTATATTTTTATTCAAATATTTATGCGTTCATCATATTTAATCCTGTTGTTGCGATATTCTTGCTTGCCTCAAAAGCTGTCGCATTTGCCTGGTAAGCCCGGCTTGCATCAATCAGATTTGTCATCTCTGTTACCGTATCTACGTTAGGATAAGTCACGTATCCATTCTCATCCGCATCCGGATGGGATGGGTCATATACCATTTTCATCTCTGTCTTATTATCCTCATAAACACCGGTTACCTTTACCCCATCCCCTGAATAACGGTCTCTTTCCTTCTTCAGGACATGGTTAAAAGTTGTCTTTCCGTTTTTCTCTTCAAAGACAACTATCTTTCTGCGGTATGGTGTGCCATCTTCTGTTCTGGTGGTATTGGCATTCGCCACATTTTGTGAAATGATATCCATACGATAACGTTCTGCTGTCATACCAGTCGCACTGATATCAAACGCTGTAAACATTCCCATAGTATACTCTCCTTAAACACAAAGTTTTATTTCATCACTAACTGTAAATTTCGAAATTCCTGCGTCATACTGGAAACCAGACCCTGATAGGTTACCTGATTCTGCGCCAGATAAACACCTTCCGTGTCCGGATCCACATTGTTGCCGTCCACCCGGTAGGAATATCCCGCATAGTCTGTATAAGTAATCGGATTCAGGCGTGAGGTCTTCACATTGGCTACCTTGGCATCCATGGACTGATAACGGGAACATTTGAGTGCCTTTGCAAGCTGTGATTCAAAGTTCACATCCTGTCTCTTGTAATTCGGCGTATCTGCATTGGCAATATTGTTAGAAATCGCATCATTCCGTAGCCACGCTGCATCTGCTGCCTTATCTAAAACATTCACATAATCAAAAACATTGGTGTCGATTAAACTGCTCATACTCATACTCCTTCCACCATACTAGAATCCATACTCCATTATAATGTAAATGAGAAAAAAAACAAGTTCCAAAAAACAAAAAAGGACTTATTTTGCGATAACTTATCGCCTTCCATAAATCCTTTTGTCTGTATTTCCATACACTATCCGACATTCCGTTGTCCTGTGTTTTTATAAAATTTTAATATCTTCCCTGTTCCTTCAGTTTCTCCACTTCGTCAAAAACCACATCGTTCAGTACCTTAATGTACGTTCCCTTCATGCCCGATGAACGGGATTCAATTACGCCAGCGCTCTCGAACTTGCGCAGTGCATTGACGATAACGGAACGGGTAATTCCCACCTTGTCTGCAATCTTACTGGCTACCAGAATTCCTTCCATCCCATTTAACTCATCAAAGATATGGGTAATTGCTTCCATCTCTGAGAACGATAAGGTGGAAATAGCTGATTTTACTACGTTAATCTTTCTTGTTTCCTCTGCACTCTCTTCGCTGACGGCTCGGAGCATCTCCAGCCCTACTACGGTTGTGCCATATTCACACAGGATAATATCATCAATGTCATACTGGGCATCGCATTTATAAAGGAACAATGTTCCCAGCCGCTCTCCTGAAATCTCAATCGGTGCTATTACTGCCCGAAACCGCTTGGTATCCACATTCTCGAATCCCAGGGTTTCCAGATTTACATTTTCCTTGGTGGAAAGCACACCCAACAGCCGTTCATTTAACAGTGGGTCAATAAATCCTCCCACATGGTTTACCATCAGTTCCGTAATGGATTCTATCTCTTCCACATCACCGATTCCCAGGACTTTTCCTTTCCTGCTGATAACAAGTACATTGGAATGCAGGATTTCCTTTAGCACATCACAGATGTCGTTAAAAATGACCTTGCCGGAATTGTTGTTGTGTAAAAGTTTGCCGATTTTTCTGGTTTTATCAAGTAATTGAACGCTGCTCATTCTCTGCTCCTATCACAATCAGTTGCCTGTTACCTGTTTTCTGCAGACCGCACCATTTAAAAGTTGCACGGTTCTGATATATAATCAGATTTTAACATAATATTTGTGCCTTTTCAATGTATTTTCGGCACAATTCAGGTGCAATTTGTGAAATTGAGTAAACACTTCGCGCATATTCAGGCAAGCATGCGTTATACCATATAAAACGGACTGGATAGCAGGACATAGCCATTATTCCTTTGTCTTAGGAGCATCTTTCATAAAGCCACAGCCCTCCCTGGAGCATACTAACTTATTGCCCTTTTGTAACAGAATGGAGCCACATCTGTCACATTTTTCGTTTACCGGCTTCTGCCATACCATGAAATCACAGTCCGGGTTACCGATGCAGCCGTAATACTTTCTTCCCTTTTTGGTCTTCTTTAACACGATATCTTTACCGCACTTCGGACACGGAACACCAATTTTCTCAAAATAAGGTTTGGTGTTGCGACATTCCGGAAACCCGGGACAGGCTAGGAATCTGCCGTGGGGACCATACTTAATTACCATCTGTCTTCCACACACATCACAGTATTCGTCTGACAATTCATCCGCAATCTCTACTTCATCCAGTTCCTTCTCTGCCTTTTTCACTGCCTCTTCCAAATCCGGATAGAAGTTCTCAACCACGGTTTTCCACTTGACAGTTCCTTCCTCTACACCATCTAACAGTGCTTCCATAGTAGCTGTAAAATTCACGTCTACGATAGATGGAAAGGCTTCCTTCATCATATTATTAACCACCTCGCCCAGCTCTGTCACATAGAGGTTTTTGTTCTCTTTGACAATATAGCGTCTGGCAAGAATGGTGGTAATAGTCGGTGCATAGGTACTTGGTCTTCCGATTCCCAGTTCCTCCATCGCTCTTACCAGAGAAGCTTCTGTATAATGTGGAGCCGGCTGGGTAAAATGCTGCTTTTCTTCCAGGTCTATCAGGGAAAGCTTCGTATCCGTGGTAATGCCTTTCATCAGGGTATTACTCTCTTCTTTATCATCTTCCTGGGTATAAACACTCATAAAGCCATCAAATTTAATCTTAGAGGCTGCCACACTAAACCGCTGTCCTGCTGCATCGATTTTGACCGATGTGGTTTCGTATACAGCCGCTGCCATCCTGCTTGCCACAAACCGCTTCCAGATTAACTGGTATAACCGGAACTGGTCTCTGGATAAGGATTCCTTGATTTCCAGTGGCATTCTGGAAATATCAGTCGGTCGGATGGCTTCATGGGCATCCTGAATCTTCTGGCTGCTCTTGCGCTCCTGGGTTGTCTCTGCCGCATACTGGGCACCAAATTTCTCTGTCACAAAGGTCTTGGCTGCTGCCTCCGCCTCTTCCGATACACGGGTCGAGTCGGTACGCAGATAGGTAATAATACCTACTGTTCCGTTCCCCTTGATATCCACACCTTCATAAAGCTGCTGGGCAAGACGCATGGTTTTCTGTGTTGAAAAATTCAATACCTTACTGGCTTCCTGCTGTAAGGTAGAGGTGGTAAACGGAAGTGGTGCCTTCTTTACCCGCTCCCCGGTCTTTACCGAAGATACTTTATATTCTGCTTGATTTAAACTCTGTTTAATTTCTTCCAGTTCTTCTTTAGAGGAAATGGTCTTCTTCTCCTCCGTGGTACCATAATACTTCGCTAACAGTGGCTTCTTCTCGCCATCCACCTTAAAAGAAGCATCCAGGGTCCAGTATTCTTCCGGAATGAACGCATTGATTTCTTCTTCTCTGTCACAAATAATCCGCAGTGCTACAGACTGTACCCTTCCGGCACTTAAACCACGTTTTACCTTCGCCCACAATACCGGAGAAATCTTATACCCCACCATACGGTCAAGACATCTTCTTGCCTGCTGCGCATCTACCAGGTCCATATTGATTTCCCTGGCATGTTTTAAGGATTCTTTTACCGCAGTCTTCGTAATCTCATTAAAGGTAATACGATACACTTTCTTATCTTTACAGTCATTCAGCTTCAAAGCATACAGCAAATGCCATGAAATAGCTTCTCCTTCGCGGTCAGGGTCCGTTGCCAGATAAATCTTTTCTGCCTTTTTGACTTCTTTACGCAGATTGGCAAGAATATCTCCCTTTCCCCGGATGGTAATGTACTTCGGTTCAAAGTCATGCTCCACATCAATACCGAGTACGCTGCGGGGTAAATCCCGCACATGTCCGTTACTGGCTGCCACCTCATAATTGGCTCCCAGAAACTTCTTAATGGTTTTCACCTTGGCAGGTGACTCCACGATTACTAAATACTTCGCCATAGCAATTTCCCCTATCTATTCTATCTGTGTATTGTGTGTTGTCCACACAGAGTTTTTCTCTTATTTGGAAATCGGTTTTCTGATTTCTACTTATTATAGTATCTTTTTCTAAAAATATGTTATATCACCCATGGGGATTATTAACGTGACTCACTATACACTAATTTTTTTCGTATGACAAGAGTCAAAAAATGAAAAATGTCTAAAAACATACGCCAAAAGAGCCTTAAAAGTGACATTTATCTCCCTTTTAAGACTCCTTATATCTGCTTTTTCCACTATATTATTCTAACAGGAACAACTGGGCGCGGTTTAATTCCACTGAACTGCCACTGGTTACAACACAGGTCTTTCCCGATTTGGTAAAGGTGCTCTGCAACACCACATAAATTCTGGCATTACTGAGCGCATTGTTCTGTTTCAGCGCAATTACCGGTGCCTTTATCCGGTATACCTTACCAGGCTTTATGCCCTCTGCCGTCACAGCCTGTAACTGGTGGTCTTGCACCGTATCGATAATACTGGTAAACTCGGTTGCATGTACCAGTTCGCCACCCATATCGACAGCTTCTCCTGCCGGGTCTTCATAATAGAAACGCAATACCTGGTTTTTCTGTCTGGCAAAGTTGTTATCGGTATAACGGAAGAATACATCTGTGGTTTCATCCAGCATACCACCGGTTTCTCCCTGGGCATAATTTTCATCATAAGGCAACGTAATACTTTCTATCCGGGCTGCATTCGTGTCAAAGCCTGCTACCATTTCCACCTCTGCCCCATGCAGCCCGGCATTATAGGCCGCCATAAGGGCATTGACAAACAGACGGCATTCACTCGTGCCCGCTCCCTCCGGCTGCCCGCCCCCTGCCGCATCATACAGGTATTGGTAATCATTCTGTCCTACATAAACAAGATTTCCCTTGGAATAAAGATAATAATTGTTTCTGCCATCCTTCGGGGATACATTGTAGGCATTTCTGTCTTTTTCTTCTTTATTTAAGGTGTACCAGACTGTCGTCTGTGCCTGGGCACTGTCCGTTGTGTTCCCGCTATCCAACAGATATGCCGGTGCCTGCAAAGAAGTACTGTCCCCAAAGGAAACCGTACTGTCTATGGTGTAGGGGAACACGCTGATACTGCCCCAGTTCAGCCTCTGGGCAGTAAGTCCTGTCCTGGCCTCAAACATACTGCCATTCAGGTTACTGTATCGGTATAAAGAGCCACTTTCTGCCCCAAGTCTCACGTAGGTCTTATTCTCTGTCTGTCCCAACGTGCCGTTGTAGATTCCCAGCTGTCCGGTGCTCGCCTCTGCAGCTGCTGAAGATACTACCACACTGCCACCATTCGCCAGATAATCATTGACCGCTCCTGCCACCACTTCTCCCGGATTGCCACTGTTTCCAAATCCCATGACCAGAACGTCCCACTGATAAAGATACTTTGCATTGACTGCCAGCTGCTCTGCCACAGCAGCCGGTGGCATGGTCTCTATCGTAAATTCTGTCTGTAAAAGTCCCTCTGCGCCTTTCAGGTAATATGCCAGAGAAGAATTCATTCCCTTTTCATATAAGAACTGCAAATTTGCTGTTTCATAACCAGTATCATCCAGTATCTGCAGGATACGAATTGTGCTCGTGCCCGTTCCGTTTATCAGGAAAAACCCCTGTATGGAATCCCTTCTGCAGTCATTACCCGTATCTGCTATTTCTAATTTCCAGGGAACTAAGGCAAAGCTCACTTCCTCAAAGTCTATCTGAATCTGACTGCCTTCCGCCGTTTCGGACTCCATATAAGCAGTTTCCAGTTCCTCTTTCGTAAATACCCCATCATAATTCAAATCCAGATACAGGCGTTTCTCCAGGTTTCCTCCATAACTGTTGTCTTCGCCGCCCCGGTCACTGCCGATGCGATAAGTAATCGTTCCACGATACTTGCCCTCCTCGGTTCTTTCGGTCTGGGATACTCCGCCATTTTCTGTCGCCTGGGTATTCTCCAACACTGGTCTTACCACATTTAACTGGTTAATAAACAGGGCACTGCTGTGCAAATCCTCAATCGTATAAATGCTATCCCGGTATTCTCTTACAGCCAGCTGCAGAAAATCATACATCTGGGAATCCGTTGCAATATAGCTGGTATTGATAGCTTCCGCGCCCACATCTTTTGCCGTTTTCTGTTTGAAGCAATTATTCTCTACTACCACAGGATAGCCTGCCCGCAGATAATCCAACAACGCGTATTTCTTATCCTGGGTAATATCACTGGCATCATAGCGTGCATCCGAATTCGCTGCCCGGTCACCACTGTGGTAAACCTTTCCATTTAAGTCGGTATCATTGTAGACTGTGGTGGTTTCCACGCTATTCTTCTGGCTCAGATTCAGGTTCTGTCCGTCCAGTCCTACGAATATCATATTATATTCGCTGTTGATATCCTCATACTCTCCATTAAACTGTGCCACAGACTTTACCATAATATTGACCTGTATCTGCTTATTACTTCTTAATATCTGCTGTCCAGCCCCCTTTTGTCCTTCCTTCTGCCAGTACAGCACCACTCCCTCATGACTGGTTTCCTGTCTGGTATGTAAATCCGAGGTTTCATTGGCAGTCGGCTGTAGCTCCAGAATATGCAAATCCCGGAAATCGCCAACCAATCCCACCGAGTAGTTGATAATATACTGCACCGCCATTGCCTTGCTGACCGCTTCTGCTATCCGGTCTTCCTCTGCCAGGGTTGTATTCTCTGCCTTAATGGCTGCCAGCACTTCCCCAAAGCCGCGGTTTGCCTTGTCACTGTCAAAGTTCGTGGGAAAATCCTCACTGACCAGTGGTGTAGCATCATTTACCACATAAATATTTCGGTTTACATAATTATAATTATTGTCGGTTTTATCCGGGTACTCATCCGATGCTTTCCCGGCATTCATGAGTACATTTTCTATCAGATTACCATTCTGGTTCATAGCCAGATAGAAAGCTTCCAAATCCTTCTTCACGAACACACTGGCCAGCTTCTGGTAAATGGAATCCTTGTAATTTACCGTATCTTGTATGATTCCGTAATCCAGCATAACGGGTTTTAACTCTTCCACTGCACTGTATAACAAAGCTGCGGCCGCCTCTGTCTTCATCTCTCCGCTGTACTGTCTGGTAACACGCTGGTTCAGCAAGGCTGCCGTGCCATCCTCCAGATAGATAAAGTCCGCAGCCTGTATCATTTCATAGGTTACATTTTCCACTGCTACCGCATCTACCTGAATCTTAAACTGAGTGGAATCATTGTCCTGCTTGGTCAATGACTGGAATACATAGCGTTCCAGCCAGTCATTGCCCTGACAGCAACGCATGTAAACCGGCACGTTCCACACTTCTACACAGTAAATATCTGCCGGGTCAATTCCTGTCGTGTCTGTTATCTGGGTAATCTTATAGTCCCCCTGGCCAGCTCCTGCATAAGAAAACGCAGCCTGCGCCGTATTGGCCGCCGTTGTCGGTAATCCGTTGGTGCCATACATGGCAGGTGTACTCTCTGTCAGCCGGTACAGGTTATCCGGTGCTGCCTCATTTTCCTGGGCTGCATAGGGAAGCCTGTCCTTAATCTGATATAAAAGCTCAGCATCCTGCTTATCCGTTTCATGATTTACATAACTAAATTCCAGAACATAAAGTTCTTCGGTTCTCTGTGTCTCCTCTACGAACTTATACCAGCCAAGACTTGCCGTATTTTCCCCGGAAGCATTGCTATCTGTTCCCTGACTGCTACTGTTACTTCCACTTCCAGAATTACCTTCGCTCCCACTGTTACTTCCGTTATCAGAACTGTCCCCGGCTCCACTACCGGAGCCACTTTCTGTCCCATTGCCAGTTCCACTGCCAGAGCCGCCTTCTGTCCCATTGCCAGTTCCACTGCCGGAGCCGCCTTCTGTCCCATTGCCAGTTCCACTGCCGGAGCCACCTTCTGTCCCATTGCCAGTTCCACTGCCGGAGCCGTCTTCTGTCCCATTGCCAGTTCCACTGCCGGAGCCGCCTTCTGTCCCATTGCCAGTTCCACTGCCGGAGCCGTCTTCTGTTCCATTGCCAGTTCCACTATCGTTTCCACTGCCGGAGCCCTCTTCTGCTCCAGTATCTTTACCCGAGGTGTCAGCATCCGTATTATCCGGACCGGTTGCACCATTCCGGTAATCTCCTACCGTTCCCACAAATACATAATTGCCGTCAATCAGCCGGTAAACACTGGTTTTATCCGGATAATTCGTCCAGTCTTTGTCTGTTCCGGTTACCCGGTATCCGCTCATGGTTACCTGTGGATTATGAAAAGTCAGCTGCCAGGTACCATCTGCTGCCTTTTCGTAGCTGTCTTCCCCGCTTTCCTGGGAAAAGCTAATCAGGCTGCCATCACTCTGTTGCAGTACAAAGTCATACCCCGTCTTATCGTCTACACCATCTACGCCATTCCACTTACTGACCGTTGCCTGCTCTAATAATCCCACCGGCACAGTATCCTTTGCATTGGATTGGGTATAATCTACATCCGGCTGGGTATCTGCAATAAGAATCCAGCCTTTTTCTTCTGGGGTACTTCCGCCGACACCCCCATAGCACTCCTGATAGGACAAATGCAGGTAGGAATCCTCCATTCCTGTGGGGACCACCTCATCCACCAGGTTTTTCCTGCTCTCATAGCTGTAGAAGCTGCTGTTATTCCGAAAAATATTCTCCAAGTCTTTCTCAATGGGAGCCTGTCCCCCTGCCAGATAGCCAATCGTACCTGTGGAGATTTCATACGTTGTCCCATTCTTCTCATAGGTTGCCTTCCCCGGTGTAATGTCCAGAATCCGGTATGGAGTGTTCTCTCCATGGGATTCCACTATCTGCTTCATGCCACTAAGCGATTCCCGGGCATATGCCTGTGCAGGGCGCAGATAGGGGGAAACACCATATATGGCAGCGGCAACTACCGCGCCGGAAGCCACCATGGCTGCCATCTTTTCCAGAAAACGGATATTCTTTTTCCTGTTCTTTCTTTTCATATCCCGTCTGTCCTTCTAACCAACTGTTCTCTTCTTCTATACGAAAACCGCCTCCCCCGGAAGCGATTTTCTTCTGAATCTGATTCTCATCTAAATCTGCTTTTCTTCTAATTACCTGCCATAACGGTTTCCCATCTGGTGCCATCCGATTTACACCTTACCTGTCCTGCCAGCGGCGTATACTCTTTTCCATTTTGCGAATATTGATAATAAAAACTTAATACATAGGCATCTTCTTTTGCAATATACTCACAGGTAATCTTTCGATAACTTACATCAAAGAAACCATTTCTATGTGGTACATACATTCGTACCCCTCTCCACTCTACTGTCTGCATCGTGGTCTGCTGCCGGGCAAAAAAATTCGTGAAAGCATTTTCGGAAGGCAATGGGAAATAGCCCTCACTGCCGGTAAACTTATTGTTATCATAATAACCATTCAGGGTAATATTGCCGCCTGTGACTTTCAGATTAATCATGCTCTCCGGCACGGCATAATACTGCAATTCCCCATAATTAGGATTATAATTCTTATAGTACACATCATAGCTGTGGTCAATATTCGGCTCATTTACATATTTGATGTAGGGCAGTAAGTGATAATTGCCTACCGCCTTGGTCGTGGCACTGTTGCCATCCAGCTTGATGTACATATTCAGGGCACCCTGAATTTCGAAACTCAATCCGCCGATACCGGTACTGCCGTAATATTGTCCCTGATATCCGCTGTAATAATTGTCTCCCGGTGTGTAACCATAGATGCGTTCTCCCCAGCTCGCCTGGCTGTTGCCATCGCCTTTATATACATTAAACTTGACACACTCGTTAGGGTGCCCATACTTCTTTGCATCCATGTTTGCCACATTGGTAACGGAAAAGTTAATTTCCTGTCCACCTTTTGCCACACAGATATCATCTAACTGTAACTGCCCGATTACCACTTCATTCTTATAGCGGTACTGTATCTGTGGCGGGTGCAGCACATAAGTTCCCACACCTGTATGCTTGTATTTTCCCGTATAAGTGCCGGAAGCATTGCAGTTCGCCAGATAATCCTTAATTACCTCCTGCACAATAGCATCCCCCGCACTGAAATGCTGTCCCGGGTCAATAACCTGCAGGGAAATATAATGTGTCTCGTCAATTTTCAGTCCAAATAAGTCCGGTGTCATCCAGGAATCGTTACCATTCGTACCATAAAGCATAATCTTATCATTGGCAGGGTCTGCATTTTCACTACTGCGAATCCGGGCGCAGATAATATAGTAGCCCTGTCCTCCGGTGTTAAAATCCGGATAGTTAATGCCTATCTTGGTGGCTTTACCATACTGGATATCTCCATCCAGGAACACGCCTCCGTCATTTTCTTTTACGGTCAGTGTAATGGTACCGGTTACCGGCGTATAGCCCTTCTTAACCGACAGATACGAGGTTGCCTGAATGGTAATCGTATCTCCAGCCTTGGCATCACTGGATACGGTAAACTGGTACGACTTATTATCCACCTGATTTACAGTAACCAACCCGCTTCTGGCAATCGCTTTCCACTGGTAGCCTTCATATTCTCCCTGTATCACGTCTTTATCTTTGTCCGTTCTGTCCTGACAGCCACTGCAGGTGGTTCCCAGCCACTCTCCCGATACCGTCGCTGTGACCGTAACCTTCTTTCCGGCAGTTACTTCCAGGTCGCCGTTTTTACTGTTTTCATCGAAAGTTTTTCGAAGATTTACCTCTCTGACCCGTTTAATATAAACCGTTACGTTTGCCGTACCATTATCTTTATTGGCACCGGCAGGCAGACCATCTAAGGCCTTTGCTTTTACCACTACCGTAAAACTATTGCCCGCCTGTTCATTCTTAGATATCTGCAGAATACCACTTTCATCAATGGTTGTGCCGGCATCAGGGCTTCCCTCAATAGACCAGACAACGGACTTATCGGTAAGATTCTTTCCTGTCACTCTTGGTGTGGAAAAATGGTAACGCTCGCCCGGCTCTAAGATAACTGCCTTTTCCTTTAAGGTAAGATTGACCTCCTGTTTCTTATCCAAAGGCTCTACTTCGGCATCATTAATCAATACTTTATTCCGGACAGTCACATTATTGGAAGTCGTATACTCTCTATCTCCATAATGAAATACCATGCTTATCTGTACAACACGTTTCTCTTCTACCTGAGATAAATCCACCGAAAAGTTCTTAACCCTCTCTGCCAGAACCGCCCAGTCTCCATCCGGATTGTCCATATCATCCATGGACGGGAATACTACCTCCCTGGAAGAAGCATCTACTGCACTGTCTTCATCCGGTGTGATTTCCACTTCTGTATAATATAATTTCTCACTTTCCTTATCCCACACAAAACGATAATCTTTATTCCCATTGCCAGAACGAATCAGTTCCTGCTCGGTTCCGGTAACAGCATCTGTTTCCTGGTAAATTTCACCATTATACATAGTCAGTACTTTCGTATCCGGTTCAAAGGTAAGCTCTGCATCTTTCACGACAGCTTCGCCGCTGCCCTCTTTATAACAGACATAGTTAATACTTCTGGTCGTATCAATCATAACATCCGATATCTGATTTAGTGCAAGCTGGGCTTCCTGTTGCGCGTTAATATCATTGTTGGCACTGGCATAGCTTTTAGAACCCACCACAATAAAGCCACACACAGCTGCTGCTATGATGGACATAATGGCTATCGCTATAATCAGTTCAACCAATGAAAATCCTTTTTGATTCCTTCCCATGTATTGCATTACCTCTTTCGCGCCTTGTTTTCTAAGCCTTTTCTCTCGTCTTTCCTCTATCTTCTGTCATTACTGCCTTCTATAACCGCTCTCTTCTATCACTACTGTTTTTTAATTCCCTACCGTAGCTTTAATTCCGTCTTACCGGTCAGCCCGATTAATTTCAGTTCATACTCCTTGCTGCCACCTTTTATGACAATCGTGTCAAAGCTGTCTGTGGTAGCTTTGGTAAAAGAACCGGTGCTGCGGTCATAGGCTATCTTAACCTTTCCACCACTCGTGATATCCACACTGCCTGCTCCATCATCCGCCAGAGAGCCTTTCTTACAAAGAACTGTTACCCGGTTACTGCCAATCTTCTGTTGTTCCTGCGCCACACCATCTATTGTCATCTGGCTGTAAATCCCGCTATCCTCTCCAGAAATTTCCAGAAAAGTTTCTGTACCTGCCTTTCCCATGGTCGTTACCTTACAATCTGCTATGGCTCTTTGCAGGTCATTGGCACAGGCTTTGGCATTGGAGCTGAATATCATCTTAACAGAATAGGTGGCGGTTGCAACAATAACCGCAATAATGGCAATTACAATAATCAGTTCCACGATGGAATAGCCACCATTTCCCGCCTGATGTTTTCCGTCCTTGCAGTCCTTCAAAATGCCTACCTCTTTTCTCTTACTTTTCCATTGCTTCTCTTACTGCTTTTTCTTATTTCTTGCTTTTCTTTCTTTTATTTCTTAACCCAGTTAGCGTAGCGGACTATCTCGGAATAATCGAGTATCAGATTACCATCCTCATCCACATCTGCCTCTGCTGCACCCTCTAACAGACTTCCGCCGCCATTTGTGAAAAATGCCAGTGGGGTTACGGTCTCTCCCTCCACCCCTGTGGTAGCATTTAATACCCAGGATAAATCCGACTTATTATAGGATACTTTCGATACACCCTTCGCAATAATTATTTTTCCTTTTGCAATTACTAACCCTTCAAATGACTTATCTAATGTTACATTTCCCTCTGAAATAATCAGTCTTACCTTTCCCGCATCCGGAATCTCAGAAAGTGTCACATCCTTCTTCGTAATATAAGCCTTTAATCCCGATTCCGCCTGAAATGTTTCATTATTCTTATGGCGGTCATTCAGATAGGTATCCATATCCTTCTCTTTAACAAGATTGTCAAAAACTGTTTTGGTATTTTCCTCCTCAATCGTTTTGCCAGTCGTTAAATCATAACACAAGGATTGATATTCCCCTGCAATCTTTTCTGCCATAGTAAGGACTTCTGCTTCTGTTTTCGCCATTTTATCTGCCACTTCTTCGGCATTTTCTCCCGTTTCCTCGTAGCCGCCCTGTGGCGTATCCTGTCCCTCTTCTCCCTCTTCTGTCTCTCCTTCTGAAAGAGAGCTCTGGTCCACACTGGTAAGCAGGGTTACTCCGCTTTCCGAAACAGTACTGGACACCAGACTGTTCCCCAGAATCGTATAAGTACCATTTTCTACATCTCCTAACAGGATTCCTCCTGATGCATAGGCATGGAAGTAGCGGTCAACTGCTTCTTTATTGGCATTAAAATTATAATACTGTACAAAATATCTGGCCGCATTTTCCTTATCCATAACCAGATAATAATAAGTTCTTGTATTGTTATGATACTGGGTACTGACTTTACGTATATTCTTCATGGAATTCACGCCAAAATCGCTTAAAGCTTTACCTCCCAGACGATAAACGCTCTTCGTAAAATCTATCTCTTTAAACGCTTCATCATATAGCTCAGAAGTGGCATCCTGCATGGCTAACATCCTGGCTGCCTGCTCACCACTGACGGGATTCTGTCCAATACAGGAATCCTCATCGCCGCTGACACCAATACATTCCGCCGGTACCAGATAAGCAATCTGCCCACCCTTTACGGCAATGGTTTCCCCCATCAGCACAGAATTACTTTTCTGTGCCGGCTCTTCCTGTGCTTCTTCACCTGCGTCTTCCTGTGCCTTATCCTCTTGTGCCGGTTCCTCTTTCTCCTGTTGTCCAATATAAGCCCGTCCTGCTAACAGCAACCGGCTTACTTCACGGAAATCAACCGTGGAATCCCGTCCGTTTACAATAATGGCACTGCTCTCTTCCGGCGTAATCTCATCCTCACCTGTCAGACCACTACCGGTTGTTGTTCCATATCCATAATAGTCTCCCGACACGGTTGCCTTACTGCCATTTCCGTTAAGAGATAAATCATTGGCTACATAAACTTTGCCATCCAGGCTGAGCGTTCCACTTTCTAATTTCAGGTTCCGAGCATAAACCTCACAGCTTTCCTTACTGTTTTCTCTGACGGAAAAGGCTGCCGAAGGTCCTGTCACACTGATAGCACCACCGGAAATAACCCTGGTTGCTTCCTCTACCGTCAATTTGCTGGCCGTATGGATTGCAAGACCGCCTTTACCTTTCTTATCTGTGCCGGCATATAAACTGCCTTTCATATTTACCGTTCCCAGACTGCTGTCTACAGAAATTCCCTGATTTCCAATCAAAGCATACTCATACAGCTCATCAATGCTTCCATTCTGACTGAAACTAAGCTTTGGCACATCAATCCGGATATCCGTACTGACAATGGAAACTACATCATTTGTATCTGTATAGGCAACATAGATATTGCGTAACAAGATACTGTTATTGTTTACAATTTCTATGGTCGCAGGCTTTTCCGCCTCTCCTGCCTCATTTCCATTGGTCCAGGCATCAGAATCCACCTTGGTAAACAGATAGCTGTCCACATAGCCTTTCAGAGTATCCCGGTCATATCGGCCACTATGCCCACTCAGAGCCAGGTCTTCGTATAAGGTATCAATATATGTGGTTACAAAAATATGATAGCGATTTGTTTCTGCGCTTACATTATTGCCACTGTCCAGCGCATCCCAATTCTTCATCACTTCTTTATAGGCTGCAGAGGCTGCCGCAGAAGCCTCATTCTGCACGCCTGCCATAATCTGTTCCACTACGGTTTCCGCCGAATAGAAGCTGTCTTTGTTCTTGATATCATTTACCTTGATTTGATAATTCATATAGGACATCCACAGGATACTGGTAGCCAGAATCCCAATCATAGCCATGGCAATGATGACGATAACAATAGAAGAACCCCTGTTATTTAATTTTCTGATTCCACTCTTTATCCTGTCCATTCTGTTCTTTATCCTATGTTTCTTAATCTATCTTACTTCCGCTTAACAACATAACCCGTTCTTCCATCGGGAAGTCTTTATCTGCTGCTCCTTGCTTATATATGGCTACATCTACATCATAAATTACCTGAGACATATCTTCATCTGCCTCGATTGGATTTTCCCCCAGACGTTCCCCGGCCAGGGTATAGACCTTTAAATCCCTTATTTTCGTTGGTTTCAGTTGTCTATCGAAATGAAATGCTACCCTGGCATCGTCCGATTCTATCCGGTCTTCCTTTTCCAGATAGGAATTGTTTACCAGTACACTTCCCAGGTTGGTGCGGATGGTAAGATTGTTCTTGTCGAAGCCATTTAAGAATACCTCTGCCGTATAGTTCTTCTCTCCCTTATACAATTCCGTATCTGTCATGGTTTCCTCTGCCTGCTTGGTAAGAATCAACTGAAGCGGCAGATTGTCTTTGTTGTTAATCACGATAGAATCTTCTGTCATTCCATACTGTGGATAGTAAAACAGATAGAAATTTTCCCCTGCAAAAGGAACGTCTATGGGCTGTTCATCTAACACATAAACATCGTACTTTTCCTCCCCCCAAATCCCCCAGGATGAATAGGTACATTCCTTATAGACAATGGAAACCTTTGCATTTTTTATAATATTTCCGTCTTCATCCCTTGTACCGGAATCTTCAATATCAACTGTAATCTCCCGGATACAGGAAAATACATCATATACTTCATCTATCTGGATTCCTGGACTGTCCGTTGTAAACCGCAAGTCTTCTTCGGTATATCCGTCTGCTTCAAACTCCGTTTCAAACGCTTTCCATATCTTATCCAGGGCCTTGTCTTTCAAGTTGTCTTTTTCCACAAACATGCCGTCCTGCCCTTTTACCACACTGCCAATCTTTGCCATCTTCGTGTTGTTATGCTCGTTATTGTGCACTACATACACAGCCGGGTCCATCGGGTCACCGGTCAGTTCGGGATACTCTGTAATACTGTCATCCGCTATCTTTTCCATGTACCCTCTGCCGTCCACTTTAATCTGAACATCATAATGACTTCCCTGCATGGTTACATCACGCATGGTAAAATAGTAAAGACCTTCCTGTCCGCCTTCCTTTTCTGACAGTTCCTCCAGTTTTCCTTTGATTAACTGTCTGTCAATGACATAGAATCCCTCTTCCGGATGATTAAACTGTTCCTGCAGCTCCGGCACATCATAGGCTTTACAGCCTTCCATAATATCTTGTGCTATGGTCGTAGAGCGCAACGTTTCACGGGACTTCACATTAATCTTCGTAGAAGTAACAAAAAGATGCATCAACGGAATTACAATGATTGCCAGAATCGTAACCGCAATCAGAAGCTCTACCAATGAAAAACCACTGTTCTTGTTTTGTCTGCAGATTCTTTCTTCCTTCCTCATAGATATCTTTCTCTTTATTCTTCCTCAGTCTCTTCTGCCTGTTCCAAATCTGGCAGTGCGCTCTCGCCCTGAATCTTAATCGTTCCAAAAATATTATCCGTTCCAAGCAATACCGATGAGAAGTCAGGCTCCCTGTATTCTTTTCCTTCCTGTCCCGGTACGCAATACATATTAACTACGGTAGAGCCCACCAGAAGTCCTGTTGTCTCATCAAAGGCAACGCTGACGCTTTCAATACCGGTTCGATTCGTCTGCAGGCAGATATTCTTAATGCTGCGTTTCAAGCCATCATAAGACACGCTGTAATTCATCGTTGCCTGTCTGTTGTACAATCCGAAAGGATTGCCTGCACTGCTGCCATTCTGCGTATCTGCGCTCTCCGGCGTTGCTGCATCCTGAATTCCCTCCTGGTCTTCATAAGCTTCTACTTCATCTATTTCATAAGTGTATTCCACTTCCTCGCCCTGTTCCACATTCTCTAAGAAAGGGACCTCTTCCAGTGGGTTAATCGCAAGGGAATCTATCGTCATAGGAGATAATAATTCCTGATTGATAGCGAGCATAATACTGTCTTCTTCTTTCGTATCCACCGGGAAAAGCTGATAAATCTCCTGCATCTCCCGATTCATACGCTCGGTATCCTCTATGTAGCTTTGTTTGTTTCCCATCTTGCTGCCCAAATCAAGAATTCTCATCCTAAGCTGCTGGTTCTCCGCCGTCAAGGTTTCTGTCTTCTCAATGTTTGGCTGATATATCAGAAAATAAGATGCCACAGCAAGCAGCACACCAATCAGCCCTATCAGCAGCAATATATCTTTTCTTGATGTTTTCTTCATTCTGCTACCTCCTGTGTTTCATTTTCCGATGACTGCTGTGCTTCGGTACTCTCGTCTGCCTCGCTAACCGGATTTTCCTGTTCTGTTAATGAGCGGTAATTTGCCGTAACCGTAAAATTAACCGTCGTACTTCCGGTTTCTTCCTCTTCTGTCATCGTAACAGAGGTAACGGTAACGCTGTCTGGATACAGGGCATCAAATAATCGCATCTGTTCTACTACAGCAGCCGCCTCATTCTTAGATGGCACATCCATGTTAATCGCTACACCATCCCGATTACTTTCCAGGGATACGACACTCACATCACTGGGAAGTCTCTGTTCCAGTTCCTCTAACAATTCATAGAAATTATCATTATTGCTCCGTGTCACATCATACATGGCTGACACCTTGATATAATCGTTATAAGTAGTTACATATTCATTATAAACCGGAATAATCGCTTCCAGTTCACTGGCCTGCGCCCGCAGCTCAACATTTTCTTTTAAGGCACTTCCATAAGAAAAGGTAGATGACACAATCATTCCGAGGGCTGCCACAATCCCTGCTCCCAGAACAACGTATGCGATAATGGCACCATCCAGCTTTCCTTTGCTCCTGCCCGGTTTGGCACCTGCCTTTTCTTTATTTGCCTTAAAGCCAAGAGGTTCTACCGCTGCACCTGCACATGCCAGATAGGCTCCATAAGCTTTGGTCTTAAAACTCTTCTCAAAATTCCATCCCGCTGCCTGAGTCAGTACTTCTACTGGATGATTGATTTCCTGCGCCAGTAACTGGTTCAGCCCCTGAATATCAGCTCCCAGTCCGGTAAACAGCACCCGCTCTATCGTGGTGTTGGCATTATGGGATACATAATAATCCACAACTCTCGCAATACTGCCAATCAGTGGCATAACAGAATGGGTTACATCTTCCTTTGCCCGTTGTTCTTGGGGTACCGTTGCCAGCTTCTCTGACTCGTCAGCAATTACTTCTGTAACCAAATCGTCCGGAGTTTCTTTCTTTTCTGGTGTTTCCGGTGTTTCCGGTGGTAATGCCACACAGATATTCTGACTTAAAATATCCATTGCCTTGGTAACGCTGTCCACCTGTCCCCAGTGTAAGGAATCCATCACGCTCTGAATCGCTTCATCCACACCATAAGCTATATTTCTGGTAAATGAAATCACACCATTCTGTACTACCATAACCAATGTGGAACGCTCATCTGATTTTATAATCAGATTTGTTCCCTGGGCACATTCTTCCTTTACTACCCGGTATATACTGTTTCCCACATAGTCTAAAGCAGCAACCTCCAGTTTTAACGCTCTCGCCAAATCATAATATCCGCTTAAAAGAGCTTTCGGAGCCGCCATTACCAACAGTTTGTACTGTTGATTTCCCTTGTTTTCTCCTAATACACCCAAAACGCTGTATGCTAACTGATACTGCGTTAAATCTACCGGAAAATAATCTGATGCATTAGCATTGATAACATCTGCTATTCTATTGTCTTTTACAAATGGAATCACAACTTCCCTGCTGGCAATCTTTGCAGAAGTAATGGTAAACACCACTTGTTTTGATTTTACCTTGTTTTCTGCCAGTGCCGCTTTCATGCTTTCCACATACTCCGGGGTAATCATTAATGCACCATCATTGATAACCCCTTCCGGTGTCGGTATACTGAAGTTTTTATATATCCTGTGTATTTTTGCCTTATAATCCGTTTCACAAACTCTGGTCAGTGAATACCCGATTTCAATACTGATTACCTTACCAGCCATGAATCGTTTCCTCCTTCTGTCCTGCCACTTCTCTTGTATTTCCTCATTTATGCAATAAACCTGCCAGGTACACTGTGCAGGTATGATTTTCAAATATTAAATCTGGATTTAAAATTGTCCCATATACCATTGTATCATCTGATTGCCCCACAAGGCTGCAATCATAACACCGATGGAAAGATATGGTCCCATCGCAAGTACATGCGACTCCCCAGATATCTTCATGCGAATAACATGTATGACAGAGCCAACGATACACCCTGTCAAAAACGCTAATAGAATCAGTTTCCAGCCAAGCAGCAATCCGCATACTGCCATCAGCTTCACATCGCCACCGCCGATTGCCCGGCCCTTCGTGGCATAATAAAGAACTGCTAGTATGGTACTGACAGACAAGAAGCCAATCAGATATTGGATAAAGTTATGATAATCCGTCACAACTCTGATTAGCCCCAGTGCCAGTATATACAGATTGATTCCAAATGGAATCTCATAAGTTCTGAAATCAATTACGCTCAGCACAATCAATGCTGATGCAAGCAAACAATAGAGTAGGGATTCTACGTTCAGCCCTTTTACTAATACGATTAGCACGTATAAGATTCCGTTCGTTGCCTCAATCAGAGGATACTGGACGGAGAGTTTCGTGCCACACTTACGACATCTGCCACGCAAAGCCAGGTAACTGAACACCGGGAACATATCATACCAGGCAAGCCGGTACCCGCATGCCATACAATGGGATGGGGTCTTCACGATATCCTCCTTCTTAGGAATCCGGTAGATGCAGACATTTAAAAAGCTGCCAATCACGATACCAAAAAGAAATATGATAATGTAAAGTATAATGTTCGCTGTCATCTGTAACGTCCTTTGCGCCGACTTCTGTCTGAAAGTGGCGGGTATTCTTTGTAAAATGGTATTGAAATATTTGCGTTCGTCATGAACTGGTTAAGTTCATTCGTTGGTTCATTGGTAATGAACAATCAAGCATTTCGGCAGCCTAAGCTGCCGAAGTATCCAAGTTAAATAATGATTTTATTATGGGGTAGTTGTGCTATTTTTACCAGACATCATATCTCCAAATGCTGTTACTGCTGCATTTGCCTTATCTGTTGCTGAATATGCAAAAGAAATGTTTCCATTATCTGCTACAGTACCTGTAATAACATATGTTGTCCAAGCTGTCTTGCTCACACAGGTGGTTCCAGGGTCTTTATCTGCTGCCGTAGACATACCTGCTGCAAAAAATGCCTTTTTACAAGCATCAATACTACTTGTTGTGCCCGTACCGTTAACTGTAATTGTAAACGTTCCTACTGGGAAAGCATCTGCAGCTGCTACATCAGGGTCTGCTGCATATACCTGCATAGCGGTTACCATCTCTGTTGCGTTGGATACATCAGTTGAGTTTCTTGATTTCTCAACATATTTCAGATACTGAGGTGCTAATACAACAATCAGGATTGCCATAATAGCAATTACGATAATCAACTCAACAAGGGAAAAACCTTTGTTATTCATTTTTTCTTTTCTCATCTCTTTCATTCTCCTTTATTTTAAAGATTCAGGCTTGTTTTGCCTTTCTTTTATCTTAAGCACGTCTGTTCCCTACTACAGCCGTGTTTAATTCGTTGATAGGGGTAACGCATTAGCAATGAGTGTTATCGCATATGCTTATGCATATATATATTAACAACGCTAATCCATAAAGTCGCTTCCGTGCAAGCACGGCGCGTCTTATGGATTGCTCCCCTGTTGTTATAAGTTGTCCAAAGCGGAGTACATTTCGACCATTGGTGCCATGACTGCCGCAATGAGGACGCCTACGATGCATGCAAGCACAACGATAATCATAGGTTCCATAGCTGCCATCAGCGACTGTACTGCCATTTCTACTTCTTCTTCGTAATAATCTGCCAGTTTGTTGAGCATTTCTTCGGTAGAACCGGCTTCTTCTCCAATATGTATCATGTGGTATACCATCGGTGGAAACAGTCCGCTGGTCTGCAGGGGCTGTGATAGCGGCACACCAATTATAAGCTGTTCTGTGGCTTCTTTTAAAGCTTCCTTAAACCAGATATTGCTCATGGTTTCTGCCACAATATCAACAGCTTCTACCAGGGGCACACCGGCTGCCAATAAAGTACTTAACGTTCTTGCCATCTGGGAGCAGGCTGATTTTACAACCAGATTCCTGATTGCCGGAATCTTTAACTGTATCTTGCCAAACAGATGCTTGCCTGAACTGGTTGCTGCATAGCTTTTCACTGCCACCACAATGCCTATGATAACCGGAATAATGATATACCAGAAGTTCTTGATGAAATTACTCATGGCAACTACTGCCAGGGTAATTGCCGGGAGCTCTGTTCCCAGTTCCTCGAACATATCCATATATCGTGGAATGACGAATACCAACATGACAACGATAACCGCCACTGCTACCAAAGCTACCACAATCGGATAAATCATGGCTTTCTTTACAAGTGCCTGCGTTTTAGCTGTCTTTTCAAACTGGATTGCCATACGTTCCATGGAAGTATCCAGGCTACCGGATGCTTCACCAGCTCTTGCCATCTGTATCAGCAATTCCGGGAAGACCTTCTTATGCTTTGAAAGGGCATCCGCAAAACTTTCACCCTTTTCTACATCTGCTTTTACCTCATAGAGGGCTTTCTGCATCTTCTGGTTTTCAGTCTGGTCTGCCAGCATACTCAATGTTTCGATAATCGTAACACCAGCTCTTGTAATACTGGAAAACTGTCGGCAGAAAACTGCCAAATCTCTCGGTGTGGGTCCACTGCTGAAATCCAGGCTGATATCTTTCGTCAGGGCATTCTGCTGTGTTATCTCTAACACAATCAATCCCTGATTTTTCAATTCTCTTCGGATAATTTCCTGGTTATCGGCTTCTTTACTGCCTTTGATTTCTTTTCCTGTCTTGTCAATCGCGACATATCCCCAAGTCGCCATGTTTCTTCCTCCGTGCGTCTTACTACGTTATATATCGGCAAGTTTTGACAATATATAACAAAAATAGACAATTTTCAGAGTCTCCTCTTATACATATATGCTATTTTTGTAACATCTCGTTCTCTTATTTTGGTACTTTTTGACTACTCTCTATTATAAACAAGTTATATTCAATTTTCAATCGTACAAGCCATTTTTCTGAATATTTTTCGTTGACATTCGCCAAAAATTATGTAATACTACGCACATCAGACAGTTTCTTCTGTCCTTTGGCAGGATGTCATCCCGCCACTACGATTCGTGCCTGTATCAGGCAAGTTTCCAACACTTTATAACTTATTATCAATATTTACAAAGGAGAATTTTGCCTATGTCAAAATCAGATGTTTCCAGAAGCATGCCACCCAAACTGCTACAACAGGTTTTTCCCACGATTCGTACCAGGGAAGCCATCCTTACGGAAATTCAGAATATCCCTCGTCTTTCCGCTACCTATGAATCCTGGAACACCAAGCAGCGCAATCTCTTTCTGGACTGCTGTACTGGTGTACGCGGCATCAAGATGCTGTACGATGCCTTCTTTAAAGAAATTATGAACCCTGAATATACCCCTTCCAGACTGGAACATTTTCTGTCCCTGATACTGGAGCAGCCTGTGAAAATCGTCCGGGTACTCCCCACCGATTCTACCCGGATAGCGGATGAAACTTCCCTGTTAATTATGGATATTGTTATTGAACTGTCCGACGGCAGTATTGCCAACGTGGAAGTCCAGAAGATTGGCTATCGTTTTCCAGGACAGCGCAGTGCCTGCTATTCTGCCGATTTGCTGCTCCGGCAGTACAAACGCATCCGGCAGGAATGGGGTACGCAGAAGCTATTCGACTACGAAGCCATTAAAACCGTCTATACCATCGTCCTTTTTGAGAAAAGCCCCAAAGCCTTTCTTTCCTTTTCCGATGATTTTCTACACCACTTCCGGCAAAAATCCGATACCGGTGTGGAACTGAATCTGTTACAGGAATATAACTTTATTTCACTTGATTTATTTCGAAAAAGCATTTATAATAAGCCCATAAAAAGTGAACTGGATGCCTGGCTGACATTCCTGTCCACCGACGAACCGGAACGAATTCTGGAACTGTTACAGAAGTTTCCCATGTTTCGCTCCATGTACGAACAAATCTATGATATATGCCAGAACACAGAAAGGGTGATGGGAATGTTTTCCCGCGAATTAAAAGAACTGGATGATAATACCGTCAAGTATATGATTGATGAGTTGCAGGAAGAACTTGATGAAAAAGCAGCAAACCTGGAGGATGTACAAACAAAATATTTTCAGGCAAAAGAACAGCTTCATTCCACACAGGAAGCCCGAACTCATGACTTCATAACGCTCTGTCAGGAATTCGGGCTTGCCAAAGAAGCTACCATTCAAAAATATGCTGCCAACTTCCAGATTTCTCCGGAAGATGCTGTTCCTATCGTTTCACAATACTGGAAGTAAATCCTGTCTATTTCTCTGCTACCGGATTTACATGAACCATGATGTGCTTTACCTTAGGAAAATTCTTCTCAATGGCATCGTGCACACGTTCTGCAATAGCATGTGCCTTTGTCAGAGTCAGTTCTCCATCCGCTTCTATCTCGATATCTACATATATCTTATTGCCAAAGACCCTGGTGTGTAACAAATCAATTCCAAGCACACCTTCCTGTCCGGCAGCGCATTCCCGCAGGGCAGTTTCTGTCTCTTCATCACAGGCTTTATCTACCATTTTGTCAACAGCATCCATGAAAATATCATAAGCTGCCTTCTCAATAAAGATACAGATAACAGCACTGGCTACCGGGTCAAGAATCGGAAAACCCATTCTGGCACCGGCAATACCAATTAACGCGCCCACCGATGAAAGGGCATCGGAACGATGGTGCCATGCATCTGCCATCAAGGCACTGGAATCAATTTTTCTGGCATATACTTTGGTATACTGATACATGGCTTCTTTTACTATGATGGATACAATGGCTGCCACCAGTGCCAGAATTCCCGGCACTGCCAGATTCTCGTAATTTCCCGCCAGAATCTTCGTCACGGCAGAATAGCCGATTCCCAGACCGGTTGCTGCCAGAATGGTCGCCAGTACAATGGCTGCCACACATTCCAAGCGTTCATGACCATAGGGATGGTCTTTATCCGATTCTTTTCTGGAAATTTTAATCCCGATAATTACCACGATGGTACTGAACACATCAGATGCTGAATGAATGGCATCTGAAATCATTGCACCGGAATGGGCGATTACGCCAGCCAACAGTTTTAACACGGTCAGGATAAAATTTGCCACAATACTAATGGTAGAAACCTTCATCGCTACTTGTTCAAAGTTTTCTTCTTTCTTCATAAAATCCTCTTTTCTGCACTTATAATACACCCTTGTGATACGGCTTTCATACCATCAGACCACTATAAGCCTTACTATAATCTTCCTTATTTACTTATTTCTTTGTGGGAATTTCAGAAAGAATTTTCTTAAGAAAAAACACCCACGTAAGCAGTAATCGTAACTACTGTCCCGCAGATGTCGAAATCTACTGTCGTCTTCCACGACCCGGCTCCTGGGTTTCCCCCGGCCTGCTCAGTTTGTACTGTATAAGATTGAGCTTTTGCTCGATGGCATGCAGTGCAAATTGTTTCTTGCTGTTCCCTGCTATAGAAGCATATAACAGCTAAATCATTTAGTATTATTGTAGTATATGTAGCAATAAAACGCAAGTTCTTTTTATCGGTTTTTCACATCCAAAATATCGGCAGTTCGTCCAAACTAACTGACTGCAACTGCCGATATGCTTTTCTCTTATGAAATTTATAAAGTTTCCAGCCCAAAGGCTTCATCCTATTTATACGTTGATTTCTGCAGTAACTCCTAACAGGTCTTTGTTCTCTTCCAAAATCGGATTTACTACTTCCTGTAAGAATTTTTCTACCTGTATCGGAGCACGTCCTACATACTTGGATGGTTCCATGGTCTTCTGTAAGTCTTCCAGACTCATATTGAATGCAGGATCCTGGGCAATCAGCTCTAACAGATTGTTATCTTTACCTTCCCGTTTTACGTTGGCTCCCGCCACCATGGAAAGTTCTCTTATCTTTTCATGCAGTTCCTGACGGTTACCGCCCATCTTAACGGCATCCATCATGATATTTTCGGTTGCCATAAATGGCAGCTCGCTCATCAGGCGTTTGGTAATTACTTTATCATATACCACCAGTCCATCTACCACGTTCAAGCATAAATCCAAAATACCATCAACGGCTAAGAAGCCTTCCGGAATGGAAAGTCTCTTATTGGCAGAATCGTCCAGGGTTCTTTCAAACCACTGGGTCGCAGAAGTAATTGCCGGATTTAATGCATCTACCATCACGAAACGGGAAAGAGATGCAATTCTCTCACTTCTCATCGGATTTCTCTTATATGCCATGGCAGAGGAACCAATCTGACTCTTTTCAAACGGCTCTTCCACTTCTTTCAAGTGCTGTAACAGACGGATATCATTGGACATCTTATGGGCAGATGCTGCAATACCTGCCAGAATATTGCACACTCTGGTATCCACTTTACGGGAATAGGTCTGTCCGGATACCGGATAGCACTTTTCAAAGCCCATTTTCTTTGCAATCATAGGGTCGATTTTATCAATGGTTTCCTGGTCTCCATCAAAGAGTTCCAGGAAAGAAGCCTGGGTTCCTGTGGTTCCTTTGGAGCCTAACAGCTTCATGGTAGACAATACATAATCTAAATCTTCCAAATCCAGACAGAATTCCTGTGCCCACAAAGTGGCTCTCTTGCCAACAGTAGTCGGCTGTGCCGGCTGAAAATGGGTAAATGCTAAAGTAGGCAGGTCCTTGTAGGTATCTGCAAACTTTGCCAGTTCTGCAATCACATTGACCAGCTTCTTCTTAACCAGTTTCAGCGCCTCTGTCATAACGATAATATCGGTATTATCACCTACGTAGCAGGAGGTTGCACCAAGATGAATAATCCCCGCTGCCTTAGGACACTGCTTGCCGTATGCATACACATGGCTCATAACATCATGACGGACTTCCTTTTCACGTGCTTTTGCCACATCATAATTGATATCTTCAGCATGTGCTTTTAACTCGTCAATCTGCTCCTGTGTGATAACCGGTTTTCCATTCTGGCTTAAACCCAGTTCCATTTCTGTTTCTGCCAGGGCAATCCAGAGTTTTCTCCAGGTACGGAACTTCATGTCAGGAGAAAAGATATACTGCATTTCCTTGCTGGCATAACGTTCTGATAACGGGCTTACATATCTGTCTGTACTCATGTTTTCTTCCTTCCTTATTGTGGTTTATTTATATCACTTATCATATTCTCCGCGGATATCCTCTGTGGGAGGCTCCATAGGGTATTTGCCGGTAAAACATCCTTTACAGATTTCCAGTCCGCCGGCAATCTCACTTAATCGTTCCATTTCCAGATAAGCCAGCGAATCTGCGCCTATAATCTGACGAATTTCATCCACAGACCGTTGGTAGGCAACCAACTGCTCCCTTGCCGGTACATCTGTACCAAAATAGCAGGGCCAGAGAAATGGCGGGGAGCTTACCCGCATATGTACTTCTTTAGCGCCTGCCTCCCTGAGCATTCTGACAATCCGGTCAGAAGTGGTTCCACGGACAATGGAATCATCTATCATAATAATCCGTTTGCCATTTACTGCTTCCCGGATGGCATTGAGTTTTACCTGTACACTGCTTTCCCGGCTCTTCTGTTTCGGTTTAATAAAGGTACGTCCCACATAGGCATTCTTCACAAATGCCTGTCCATAAGGAATCCCTGACTGCATAGAATAACCAAGCGCCGCACAGTTGCCGGACTCTGGCACACCGACTACCAAATCGGCATCTACCGGCGAATCTATCGCCAGGAACTTCCCAGCCTTAATACGGGATTCGTAGACACTGACACCATCAATGTGGCTGTCCGGTCTTGCAAAATAAATATATTCAAAAACACATCTTCCATGTTTTTCCCTGGGAAGACACATGCTCTTATCTGATTCTATTCCTTTATCCGGCGAAATGGTAACAATCTCTCCCGGTTCCACATCCCGCACATAGGCAGCTCCTATAGTATCCAGGGCACAGGTTTCAGATGCCAGAATATAAGCATTATCCCGTCTGCCGATACAAAGTGGTTTAAATCCATAAGGGTCTCTTGCCCCAATCAGTTTCCGTGGTGACATCACAATCAGGGAATACGCACCTTTTATTTTCTTCATGGCACGTCCCACGGCCTCTTCTACCGATTTGCTGTTTAATCGTTCCCTTGCAATATGATAGGCGATTACTTCTGAGTCGATGGTTGTCTGGAAAATAGCACCGGTATACTCCAGTTCATGCCGAAGCTGCGGTGCATTGATAAGGTTTCCGTTATGCGCCAGTCCCAAAGTACCTTTTACATAATTCAGCACCAGTGGCTGCGCATTTTCTCTTGTGCTGCTGCCAGCAGTGGAATAGCGAACATGTCCTACACCGATATCACCCTTTAAATTTTCCAGGGTTTCCGGTGTGAAATTCTCATTCAAAAGTCCCATTTCCTTGGCACTTAACACTTTACCCTTGGGTCCATTCGTATCACTTACCGCAATACCACAGCTTTCCTGTCCTCTATGCTGTAACGCAAAAAGTCCGTAATAAATAGTGGAGGCTACGTCATTGCCATCAAAATCATAAATACCAAAGACACCGCACTCTTCTCCCAGCTTATCTGTCTGTTCCATTTCCGTGTTCATTCTAATCTCCATTTCTGAGCGTATCGTCGCAATTTCTGCTCTCTCTTCCACAGACAACAGATTATTTTTCAAATTCACATACACCTTTTCCACGAAGTTTGTTCTGACGGTTTCTGATAACCGCTATCCATTATATAACATTTTGCGCCTCTTTGTCACTATCCTTTGAAGCGTTTCTCATATTCGTCCACCGTTGCCATGATTTCTTTGGCATACTGTGGATACTTCTCTACCAGACCTTTGATTTCCTTTTGGGAAGTGCCTGCCACAACCTCTCTGTTATAATCCATCCTTCTTCGCAGGGACTGCCGTCTGATAATCAGGTTATGGCGAATCTCCACCATCTCCTTGTGGTCCAGAATCGCCTCCGTCTGATGCAGCCAGATTGCCGGGTCTTTAATCTGATATCGTTTCAGAATCCGCAGCAGTTCCTGCTGATTATAATCCAAATCAATTTCCGTTCTCCGGTATTTCTCCCTTTCCTCCTTCTCCATCTGGTAGTTTAGCCACATTTCTTCCAGCTCCTGGGCACTGCTTACCCCATATTTCAGATAAAGATAATCCAACAGATTCGTATTGTTTACATAACGTATTTTTACTTTGTTTTGTAATAGAATAATTTTGTTGATACTGGTTTCCACACGATGCAGTTCTTTCTGGGCATCCAAATGCTTCAGATAGACTATGGTAATTGCCACAGCTGCCACCCCGGCAGTGAGCAGATAGCCCATTTTGGTATCCATATCCAGGAAAAACTGCAACAGCAGCAACAGTATCATGCATAACGCCAGGGCCACCACACAGATAATTGCCATACCTCTTGTATCCGCGATGCTCTGCATCACTTCACTTTTCCGGTACAGATAGGCATGTCTCTCGCCATCCAGCCGGCTCAAATCCTGCTTAATCAACGCCTGATAGTTTTCCGCTTCCCCAATCTTTTTACGCCCCTCTTCCACCTGGTCGGTAAGCCGCTCCATCTGATGGAACTGTTCTTCTGTCATGCGGCGGGGTCTGCCCATATAATCCTGTCTGGTATCCTCCAACAGAGAAACTTTCTTGGCACATTCCTTTAACAGTTCACTTTCTTCCGGCGGCAACGCCTCTATTTCTTCCATATCCTTCAGGTAAGAGGTTACCATCTCATATTCAAAGGTCAGGTTTTCCAGCTCCTTGGTGGCATCTGCCATCTTCTCCAGACAGTTTTTCACATAATCCATCCGCAGCTCTTTATTGTCATAATTTATCTGCTGTAAATCCTCTTCCTCGTCCCATTTTTCTTCTTCGTAGAAGTCTTCCGGCTCCTGCCTATGAAATTTTGCAAATAATCTCTGAAACAGATTCATTCCCGTCTCCTCATCACATAATATATTCCCGGTACTGCGCCTTTAATTTTCCGGTCAGATGTTCCATTTCATCATAATAAGCTACATTCACACCGGCAGTATTGCTCCCCTCTTCCTTGCATATCTGCAGGGTGTATAACATCCGGTTTTCATCCGTTCCTTCAAACTGACCGGTTGCCTGCTCCATCATCCTTTCTACTGCCAAAGAAGCATCATGATATTCCGGATGTTCTGCAATAAAAGTAATGTATTCTTTATCCGGATAATGAAGCCGAAGGGCTGCCAGATACTGTATCAGGCTTTCTTTGCTTTTTCCAATCGTATATGCCTGTTCAAACCACTTTGCCGCCTGTTCAAACATAAACATACCGGCACAGGCTACTCCCATATTATGCAGAATCTGCGACCGGAGAAGCACCTCCTCTTCCGGTATCTGCTTCAAAAGCACGGCATACTGTTCCAGTACAGCAAAATACCGCCTGTTTTCCAGCAGAAAATCAATCTTTGCCTTCTTGCGTTCATAGGGATTCAGTCCTTCATTGCCCTTGATGGTCTGTTCCGTCCGGTCTACGACTTCTTCCGGATACAGATTTACATATTCCAGAATGGTTCCTACAAAAGCCACTGCCGAGGCCCGCTGGTTTAACAGGGCATACAGGCTGTGTGCCAGCTGGTTTAAGCCGCACTGTTCATCCAGCCATTGTATCAGCTTCTTCTGCATGATTTCCTGGTCTAAAATCTCGGCATTTTCGACCAACACATAACACAGTTCTTCTACCGAATAGATATTCCGATATAATTTTTCCAGATAATAGGGTTCCCTGGCATATTCGCCTGTTCCCAGAATCAGTCGACTCATTTAAGATACCTCAAAGCTTTCTTCCCACACCTGCCCAGTGGCTGGAAATAGTTCTCCTAATCCAAGGTCTGTTACCCTGATATGCACAGTCTGTGCCGACAACATATTTATTTCCAGCCGGTATCGTCTGAAAGGTGCCTGGGAATCTTTCGCATTGGCAAGGGGAATCACTTTGGTTTCCTTATTCTTCCCGGTCAGTGGTGTTATCTCAAAGGGAATTTCCTTATCCCCTTCTATAAGAAATTCACATTCTTTGTTGATTTCATACCAATTTTCCCCGGCATCCAGAAGGGCATAATAGGATTCTTTTCCCTGTCTCATTACCCGCATGCCAATATTGGATTTGAGCTTGTCCTTTCCCAGATAAACGTGTTTTTGTCCTTCCTCACTGGGTGAGAGTTTTTCTAACAGTCCATAGCAGGCTCCCCTGCTGAACAGGTTATTTCCCTGGAAGACTCTTCGGTTATGGCATAGAAACTGTAAGGAGTTCTCTGCCCAGCCTGCCCGGAAGCCATCTCCCAACAGGTAGGCACTGGAAACCATCCGCCCTTCACAGCTTTTCTGCAAAATGCCAAGGAATCGTTCATCAGCAAGCTGACTGGCATCCCTTTTAATCGTTTCTTCTTCCTCCTCTGCCGGAATAACCAATGTCTCATAGGTCTGTTCTTCTATCAGTACCACGATTGGAGTGGTCTTCTTATTCCGTTCCAGCCGGTAAGTCTTTAACCGCTTCCCATTATGCTCACAGGCAAGCACCTGATAATTCCATAATTCTGGTGGCTGGTGCAGCACAAAGGAATAAAAGCTCTCCGTATGGCTCTGAAAATAAATACGTGATGTCTTGAGATTTAAGTTGACCGCTGCCTTTGCCAGTACATCCACCATCCGGTCATCCAGTTCATCCACCGTAAACATGATGGCATCTATATTCTCCGCCGTGGCAATAAAATTCAGCAGGGTCAGACTTCTTTTCATAAAAAGCGTAAGTAAGGCTATGGGGTCATAGGATTCTCCGTCCAGCTCCACCATGTCGCCTTTTTTTGCCAGCGTCAGCAGACCATCCACCGGAACCATTTCTTCCCCGGTGCTGTTCTTTACCGCATCTTTACCATAAAACCACTGGTTAACCCCTTTTCGTTTGCATAATATGGTTGGAATATTATACTGCTTTGTTCCGACGACTGTGGCCACAGTCTCAACATTCTCCTGTCCATAGATGCAGTAACTAATCTGGGAGTACTCATCCCCCAAATCGTAACCGACCAGGACACTTCCATTATGTAACTGACTTTCACCCTTTCGCTCTAAAAACATTCCTTATCCTTCCAACCCTTTATGTTTCATAACCCATGTTATTTTACACTGGTAAGGGAAAACAGTTTATTTACCAGAAAATCTTTCTGGTAATACTCATGCAATAACTTATCTACCGTGTCATAATCCTGTAAGGTCTTTCCTATCATAATATCATTGAGAATACTAAATCTTCCCTCAAAATTCTCCTGCCCAATGTCACTTTTATTAATCGTGCCGCTCTGGGTAAGCTGCTCTTTGCCATTTACCTCTTCTGTAATGTAATACTGCATTCTTTCCCCGAAAAAGAGAGTAAACTCCTTCACGCAGATACCGCCGAACATATTCTTCATTTCTTCCTTGCAATACTCGTTCTGGTTCTCCCCATCTCCCTGAATCACATAATGGATTACCGCGCGGCTGTCCGGTTTTACCCGGTATTCCAGAATGGTCTTATCCAGATAAACATCCAGCTGGGGCAGATATCCCTGATATTCTTTATAGAAAGCAAACACTAACTGTTCCTGTAATAAATCCTGTAAAAATACGGTACACACCACACGGCTGTCCATGGTCTGCTCCTGCTTGTTCTCCGCATAGAATTTCAGATAGGCAATCTTGTTGACCAGATGCAGTGGAATCTGCCGTTGATACAGTTTGGCAACCTCTTCAAAGACATAGGTATCCGCTATTTTTTCCCGGACTGCATAGTCGTAACAGCACTGGGCTAAAAAAGCTGCCATCAGTTCATCGTTACCGCCATTCTTTTCATAGCTTAAGAAGATTTCCTTCTTCTCTCCCACATAGGCGCCGGTATAAAGCATTTGTATTAATATCCGCGCACACAATTCATAGGTATCCACCCCGTAGGAATCGGCTGCTTTCCATACATCCCGCATAGCCTTGGTGCTGCCATGATAATACCGCACCAGATATTTCAGGATATTTTCATCATATTTGCCTTTTTGTAATACATAATATAACACGCCTGTCATGACCGGATTTTCGTCCGTCTCTTCTTCTGCTAACAGACGGCTGCAAAGGCGTACCAGCGTCTTTGTATCCATTCCGTAAGGTCCACATTCGCAAATCCACCGGAAGCCTTCCTCGTACATGCCCCGCACCACCAGATAGCGAACCACTTCTTTCCGGTCAGGGATTGTCACATCGGTTGGTTTTAACAACAACAGATATTCATCCAGTTCCCGCATCCGGTCCTTATCGTAATAGAACTTTATGATTTTCATGCGAATCTTCTGCCGCACCTGCGGTTCCAGGTACTCCGAATCTGCCAGCCTTACAAATAAATCCACGTTATCTTCATGCACTTCAAAGACATTCTGGTATTCATAACAGATATAACCGGCATAGCCCAGGTTATCCCGCACAAAGGGAGACAACATCAGGGACAGTCTTGCCGGATTCATTAACTTCTTTCTCTCATAGGGAACACTGACCGCATACAGATTTTCCTTTTCATCTCCTAACAATATCTTACAACCGGAAGTATAGACCGGCACCTGACATTTCTTTGACACAACCGGATACCGGGACAATGCCATGCTGTCAGGATAGGATAACAGCACCTCTTTGATTCCTTCCTTTTCAATCGTCAGTTCCTGCATAAAAAGAAGGGATACCAGATGTCCGGCACTCTCTTCATCAATCATAGGCAGGCTGATAACGTTCCGGTACAGATATGCCAAATCTTCATTGATTCTGCCCCGCTTAATCTGGTCTAACACAAATCGTTCTATGTCACTTTCATAGTTGGCATATATCTCCGGAATTTCTGCCTGGTGCTTATGGACATAAGCATACAGCCAGGCGGTAATTGTATATGGCAAATCGCTCTGATATGCAAAATACATGAGAATCATCTTCGGCAGAGGTTCTTTAAAGTCTCCGGGCAATGACATCATGTAGTATTCATAAAGCCTCGTAATCCGCAGGTTCTGCTCCACCCCAAGTCGATACCAGTTAAAATAGCTCTCCCCCTGGCAGTTTCCTTTAATCAGCAGGGTACAAATCGCATGCAGAATATCCTCCTGGGGTTTTCGTTCATAACAGCCTGCCAGTATCCGTAGCAGCCCCTCCGAATAAGTCTTCTGCTTCTGTGCCAGATAGACTAACTGCAGGACGATTTCATCCTTCATCAAATCATGCTTTACGGCATAGGAAAGTATCTGCATCTCGAAGGCATTTAACCGCAGCAGCATTGCCGGGTTCATGCACAGTAAATGCCAGGCCTCGATATAGATAACCGGAGAAGTACAGTGATACTGGAACAATTCCTCCAACAGCACCCATTTCCGGGAAGGGCTTCTTACATATTCCTCTGACAGATACATATAAAGCCAGGCAATCCTCCAGTTCCCACGATTTCTCTCATAGGTTGCCGCCACTTCTGCGGTCACTTCGTCAATATACTGCTCATCCTTGCTGTACAGGGTCGTCAGATACAGATAATAACACCACAGTTCCGGATTCTCCGCCTGACTTGCCAGTACCTGTTCTTCCTGTTTCTCAATCATCCATTTGGCTTCGTTATAACGCTCTTCTGTTAACAGAAGCTGCGCCTGGAACAATTTGATTGTGACATCTCTGTCATCTATTTCCAGCATCCGGCTCAGTAGTTTTCCAGTCTCACTCATCCAGGTTCTGGTACTGATTTTCTTTAAACGGAATGCCTGATAATATTCCATCAGAGCCAGGGTAAGCTGCTTTTTCTCCCGCTGTAACCCTTTTACCTTACGGCTTGTAACATGCAGTGCTACGGTAACCGGAATTACCGTTTCCCATTCGTCCTGTCGCAGGGTAATTTTACCATAATTGTTGCCCGCATGAAGTTTTTCCAAATCAATATAATAATACAGACGATAGATATTCCCCAGAAAGGCATCTTCCGATACAGATTCTTCCTCCACCCGTAAGAACTCACCCTCTGCCTCAATCTCCAGCCGGACATAGCCCCAGCCATTTTTATTGATAACCAATCCATAACGAGTCATTTCCAACGGATTTTCGATTCGGATTTCGTTCTCTTCCGGCAACAGTTCCACTGGCTTCTTCTTATGAATCGTCCGTAAGAATTCCTCTACATTATGCTCATTGCCAGGCACCGCGGAAAGTCCCTTATAAACTGCATAGTACTGTCTGTCATTGCCCGTAAATATGGTTTTGAAAAGGTCTGTGTAAAACAGCTTTACTGCCTCTTCCCAATTAGTCTTTGCCAGGTTGGTAAAATGGAACAGATTTTTGATATTACCAAGACTTGATGTAACGGCTTCCGGCAGGATTGTCACAGAAAAAGGAAGATAATACTCGCCGTGATTTGATATGATATGAAAGGCTCCCGTTATCTCTTCGCCAGCCTCCATTCCCTTTGCATGGAAACGATACGATATTTCATCTGTGCTGCCACTAAATCTCTCTGTAATACACTCCATCCGTAAATCCGAGGAAAGCACATAACCTTCTGTAACCTTCCCTTCCGGTCCGTATATGGAAAAGGAGCCTTCTTCTATCGTATCCGTATGAACAGACAGTTCCAGCCTTGTACAGGAGAAATCCAAAGAGCCATTATCCCAATTAAATTTACCGCTTAAAATTTCTTCCACAATCTGTTTCAATTTGCCACACCCTGAGTTCTTTGCTATATCATAAGCTATCATAAGCTATTGCAAAATTATAAAATTTCTTATTTTCGCAATCACTTATACTATATCATTATATCATGAAATTGGGGCTAAAAAAGGCTTCCACCCCAGTTTCATTTTTATTCTATGATGTGATAAATTATACCATTTATGAAGTAGCATGTGCAACCCAAAATGCATACCCTATTAGGAAGAGATAACTCAGAGGTATCTTTATGGAAGAGCCCATTTTAAAAAGCGCGCAAACGCAAAGTACCTCCCAGGGACAGCTACAGATTAACGTCACTGCCAACGTTGGACTGCTTCCTATCCGGGATGCAAAAATAACTATTTCCTTTACCGGGGAGCCGGACAGCACTCTGGAAACCCTTACTACCGATTCCTCCGGTCAGACCCAGTCCGTAGACCTGGAAGCTCCCCCTCTGGAATACAGCCTGACACCGGAATCTCCCATGCCCTATTCAGAATATACCCTGCAGATTACTGCACAGGGTTATGAACCGGTCATTGTTTCCGGTGTGGAAGTACTGCCAAATGTCACTGCAGTCCAGAATATCGAAATGGTTCCCGCCGAGACTGCCAAGAAAGAAAACGAAATCATTACCATCCCTGACCACACACTCTATGGCGAGTATCCTCCGAAGATTCCGGAAGATGAAATCAAGCCCATCGATGAATCCGGTGAAATTGTCCTAAGCCGTGTCGTCATTCCCGAATTCATTATCGTCCACGATGGGGCACCCAATGACTCCACTGCTGCCAACTATTATGTACGCTACCGGGACTATATCAAAAATGTCGTATCCTCCGAAATCTATGCCACCTGGCCGGAGAGTGCCATCTATGCCAATACCCTGGCGATTATGTCCTTTACCTTAAACCGAGTCTATACCGAGTGGTAGCGAAGCCAGGAGTTTTTCGGGAGAAAAAGCTTATCCCTTCGCTTAAATGACCTGGAATTATGTCTTTGGGGCATTTTATTCTTTGCTTTTATTCTTTGCTTTTATTCTTTGCTTTTATTCTTGGATACTTACGCTTGGGGCGGGGAATGGGTATGGAGGTGGGATTCTTCTCTCTTATACCCACTTTGAGGTTATTCTGTAGGTATGAGCTAGCGTTTTTTCTTCTTATACCCATTCTTGACTGCGTTAATGGGTATTTCTTCACTTTTTCTTCTTACATGCCCACTAGTCAGCTGTTCTGTGGGTAGAAACTGCCATTTTTCTCTTATATACCCATTCTTGACTGCGTTAATGGGTATTTCCTCGCTTTTTCTTCTTACATACCCACTAAGTCAGCTATTCTGTGGGTAGGAACTGCCATTTTTCTCTTATATACCCATTCTTGACTGCGTTAGTGGGTATTTCTTCACTTTCTTAATCTTTATGGGGAATTAACTGTAGCAGGAATATCATCACTGCGGTAAAGACTGCTATCACATACATCCCGGCTCCGGCAGCCAGTCCTATCGCAACAGTTGCCAAAAGTCCGGCAGAAGTAGTCAATCCAACCGTTTCCTTTCCTTCTATCCGGATAACGCCAATGCCCAGAAATCCGATAGATGCAATCATGCCCGCTGCAATCCGGGAGGCATCTACCTTCATGTTTTCTGCTGCCGCAATATCACCAAATCCATATTTTGATACAATCATCATCAGGGCAGAACTGGCAGCAATGATAACATGGGTTCTTACACCAGCATTTCTGCCGTGCCGCTGTCTTTCAATGCCGATTAAGGCACCACAACCTACTGCCACCAGAATTCTGATAATATAAATAAGATTCTCATGCATCGCGCCACCTCCTTATGTTAAAAATATTTTAACATATCTACCCTCTATTTGCATCTCTTTTATCCCGCCTTTGCGTATGATTACTGGTTATTTTCCTATCTTTTTCCTTATTTTTTCTCTGCTCTTTTTCTTTGGCCTATTTGCTTGTTTCCTTATTTTTTCTCTACTCTTTTTCTTTGGTCTACTTGCTTGTTTCCTTATTCTTTTCTCTGCTCTTTTTCTTTGGCCTATTTGCTTGTTTCCTTATTTTTTCTCTGCTCTTTTTCTTTGCCCTACTTGCTTGTTTCCTTATTCTTTTCTCTGCTCTTTTTCTTTGCCCTACTTGCTTGTTTCCTTATTCTTTTCTCTGCTCTTTTTCTTTGCCCTACTTGCTTGTTTCCTTATTTTTTCTCTGCTCTTTTTGTTCCTCTTACTAGATTATTTCCCTAACTCCTACCAAATTTATTTTTTATTCTCTTGCCAGTGTGTTTCCATGCTTTTTTCCAGTTCTTCCGGGCAGACCCGCAGCGTTATTATCATCTCCTGCTCCTGCACTTCTATCCGTTCTATCAGTCTGGACAATATGACTTTCTGCTCCGGCCTGGTACAATCTGAAAATAATGTTCCCCAGTCGGTAATTACCGCAGAAGATACTTCTCGGTTCTCAGGTGACAGCTTTCCTGATATTTCTTCCTTTCTCTTTATCGATATGGCAGGCTGCTCCTCTACTGTTCCAATTACTTTCTCAGAATCTGAGGCTACTACCTGTCCCTTGCGCTGTCCCATAGATTCTCCGGAAGACCATTCAGATTCTCCAAGAAACCACCCGGTTTCCTGTTCCTTAACTTTCCCTTCAAATTCTCCAAAAGACAACTTAGCTCCTTCTTCCTTACCTTGCCTCTCTGCTTCTCCAGAAGCCCGTTCAGCTATCTGTTCCTCAACTTTCTCTATATTTTCTTCCCCCACTGCTTCGATTACCTGCTCTATGTTCCGTATCTGTTCTTCTTTCTGTGCCAGTAAGAGGGCAAGCTGCTCCGGAGAAAAGCTGCTTTCGCCCCGCAGTGCTGCTGGAATCTCCTTTTGCAGCACCTCTCTGTCCCGCTCCAGCTCCTGCTTTTCTTTCTGCAATCGCTGCTTTTCCCGTCGCCGGCGTTCCTGCTCTTTTTGCTGTTGCTGTAATTTCTCTCTCCGGACTTCCTGTACTTTTTCCGTCACATCCACTGCGGGGAAATGGCAAAGGCAACGGATAACCACCTCGGTCACAATCGTTTCCAGTTCCTTGGCAGCATAGCCGGGCTTTCCGCTGCATTGCAGGGAACCGATTGTCTGGTTCAGGCACCGATACCGTCCCACATAGCTTTTCCGTTTCTCCCCCGCCCTGGTTGTCCAGTAATTATATTTGCTGCCGTTTGTCAGCCGTCCACCGCAACTGCCGCAGTAAACCAGTCCTAGCAAAGTAAGCTGCCCGGTGGCTGTTATCCGGGGAATCGCTGCCTGGCAGGTTAGTCTTCTTTCCGTCCCTGTCTGGCGATTCGTTCTTCTTTCCGTCCCTGCCTGGCAGGTCGGCCTTCTTGCCTCCCGCAGTTTCTGCGCCTGCCACCAGATGGTTTCCGGCACTATTACCAGCTCCGGATTGGGGAGGTTGGACAGAATCCACTGTTCCATGGGGATTCGTTCCAGCCTGCCGTTCTTCTCATTGCGTTTTCTCCGGTTATAAGCCAGATAGCCCATATAGACAGGATTTTGCAATATCCGGGCAATGGTTCCCGCTTTCCAGATGTCCTTCGGGGCGGGAATCTTCTCCTCGTTCAGTGCTTTGGTAATCTTCAAATCCCCATACTGAAAACGGACGGCATAGTCATAAATCTTCTCAATGATGGGTATCTGTTCTTCGTTGACTACCAGCTTCTTCAATGCCCGCCCATGATTACTGATGGCTCCGGAATACTCCAGCCGGTAGCCAAATGGGGCATAGCCCCCTACAAACTTGCCTGCCCGCACGAAAGTTTCCTGGGCATCCTTGACCCTTGCTCCAGTCTTCCGGCTCTCCCCTTCCGCCTGCCAGAAGCGGATATAATTCAACAGCTTGTCGATATGCTCCTGGGTCTTTATCTGCCCCTCCTTTACCGACCAGACCTCGATGCCAAGTTTGTTTAAAGTGGTTACAAAAAAGGGGCTTTCATCTTCCTTCCTGCCGATTCGGTCAGACATGTAGACCAACAGCACATCGAAGCTTTCCGACTTCGCATCTGCCAGTATTTCCTGCAAAATGTCCCGGTCCTTTAGGGCTGTCTTAAAACCGGACACCGCCTTTTCCACATATTCTTTCTGAAAATACCAGTCTTCATGGCTGTCAATATAGTTTCTGCACTCGCTTCGCTGTACGGGAATATCATCCCCCCGAAGCTGCTGTCTGGAGGACACCCTGAGAAGGCAGTTAACTCTTTTCATCGGCTGCCTCCCTCTGCTGTAAATACTTTTTCTGTAACATGTCCTGCACGGTTTCCACCACGCCCGAAGACTCTCTGGCAAACTTCACCCGGACCAGATAGCACTTATCCTCTACGGTAATGTACATTTCCATAGCACAACACCGCCCCATCTCTTTTTCTTATTTCTATGAAAAGAGGTGGGGTGGTATGTCTTTGTTCTCTCTATTCTTCTTCCGGATAGGTCAGTTTCCAGTCTTTCCGGAATGCGGTCATCATTTCCATCACATCTTTGGTATAATCCAGATGCATCGCTTCTGCATCCTGGCTAAGAATCGCCTGTTCCATGTCTGCCAGTTCATAGGCAAGGGCATTTTCATGCTCACCTGCCTGCACGTACTCTGTTTCCCTGCCATCGGTATAGACAATCTTTGCCTCCCAGGCTCTGGGGTATTCCATGATTTCAATATAGCCCTTTTCACAGGAAACCATTCCCCGTTTGGGCTGTTTAGAATGTAAGGACAGCATTACCGTTGCCATCTGCCCTTCCCGGTTCGTTAGCAGCAGTCCTGCCTGTTCGTCCACACCGGTTGGTGCCAGCTTTACCTGTGACAGCAGCTGTTCCGGCTTGGAATCCATAAACCAGCGGATAAAGGAAAGGGCATAAACACCAATATCCAGCATGGCTCCCCCGGCAAGTTCCCGATTAAAGAAACGGTTGTTCATATTATATTCCTTGAAGCTGCCAAAGTTCATGGTAATGAGATTGACCTTTCCCAGGCTGCCCTTTTCCAGAATCTCTTTCAGTTTTTTATAAATGGGCATGTGGTATATAGTCATTGCCTCTGCCAGGATAACACCTTTCTGTTCTGCCAGGGAAATGGCTTCTTCCAGTTCTTCCTGGTTTAAGGTAATGGACTTTTCCACCAAAACGTGCTTACCATTTGCTATCGCCTGCCGCATAAAATCGATGTGGGTATTATGGGGCGTTGTAAGATAAACCACGTCCACCGCCTTATCCGTAAACATCTCATGATAATCGGTATAAACCTTTTCCGTCTGATACTTTTCTGCAAACGCTACAGCTTTCTCATAAGTACGGTTACCCACCGCGTAAATCTTTTTCCCATTCTTTTGCAAGGCAACTGCCATTTCGTTTGCAATCACACCGGTCCCTAAAACTGCCCAATTAACGTCTTTCATCTAAAGCACCTATCTATTTCCAAAACTATCTGTTTTTATTAATTGTACCATACTCCTTTTTCCAAAACATAATTTTTTCTTTCTCCCGAATTCCTGCCGGTTCCGGGGTATCGGAACCAGGGCTATAATTTTACAATTACCTCCTCTACCGCTTACGACCAGAAATGGATTTACGGACGTAATATCTATTCCAACATTGACCGGCTGGTAGACTCCATCTTTGCAAATTATCTGTCTCGTCCCGGTGTGCGGCAGCCTATCTTTACCTCCTACTGTGACGGACAACGCACCACCTGCAACGGGCTGAGCCAGTGGGGTTCCAAATACCTGGGAGAACGCGGCTACTCTGCCATCGACATTATCCACTACTATTATGGCAACGATATGTATATCAACACCGCCGTAGCCGTTTCCGGTGTGCCATCCTCCTGGCCAGGTTACAATCTGACCATCGGCGCTTCCGGCGACAAGGTACTGCAAATCCAGCAACAGTTAAACCGGATTGCCCAGAATTACCCGGCTATCCCCAAAATCACCGCCGACGGCATCTATGGCTCTGCCACTGCCAATGCCGTCCGTACCTTCCAGCGTATTTTCAACCTTCCCCAGTCCGGTATCGTAGACTATCCTACCTGGTATAAAATTTCCGAAGTCTATGTAGGTGTCAGCCGTATCGCCGAACCCGGTTAAGAGGCTTCCCCACAGGGCGTATGAGCCGGTGCCTGTCACCGGCTCTTTTCCGCTTCTACACGAAATTTTTCCTGGCACCGTAGCACTCAAACAGAAATTTTGATAAAACAAAAGGATTGAAAAAAGCGTGAGACTATGTTACGCTTTACGAGTTGTAAAAAAGAAAAAGGAGGTAAACCCTATGGACAGTTGTGATAGTCGAAGTCGAAGTACCCATAATGATGGAGACAGACCTGGAAAATATTTCAAGTGTCTATCGGTGTGCCTTTGCGGAAAGAAATAACAAGCCTTCTCCATCGTTATCAACGAATTCACAACTTATTTTTGTGTAACAGTAATCATACGATGGATTTTTTATGCCCATTTTCAAGGCTAAAGGAGGCTGAAATGAACAAAGAAGTATTAAAAGAACCCGCTTTCGTAGAAGAAATTATCAATATTATCAAATCATCCTCTTCCTCAGAGGATATGCGTAACCTGCTCAGTGACTACCATGACAAGGATATTGCGCAGAGCCTTCCCTTCCTCAATAAGACGGAAAGAATCAAACTGTATCACGCACTGGATGCGGAATGGATGGCACAAATCATCTCTTACCTGGAGAATCCCACCGAATATATCGAAGAACTCGGTATTGACAAGCTGGCGGAAGCTATCAACGAAATGGATGCCGATGATGCAGTAGACCTGTTGGAAGATATCGATGAAGCAATCAAGGTAAAGCTCCGCCCCATGCTGGATGAGGATATCAAAACGGATATCCGGCTGATTAACTCCTATCCCGAAGATGAGATTGGAAGTCTGATTACCACCAATTATATCTGTATCCGTCAAAACCTTACCATCCGGCAGGCTATGCACGAGCTTATCCGGCAGGCAGGGGAGAACGATAATATTTCCACCATCTATGTGGTAGATGAAAAAAATTGCTTCTGTGGTGCGATTGACTTAAAAGACCTCATTGTGGCACGGGAAAATACAGAACTGGAAACTCTTATCAGTTATGCATATCCTTATCTTTTGGACGATGAAAAGATTTCCGAAAGCATTGAGAAAATAAAAGATTACGCCGAAGATTCCCTCCCTGTCCTGAATCAGGATAAAAAGATTATCGGTATCATCACTGCCCAGGATGTGGTCGAAGCAGTTGACGATGAATTAGGGGAAGATTATGCAAAGCTGGCAGGTTTGTCTGCCGAAGAAGACCTGAACGAAACCACTTTGGAAAGCATTAAGAAACGCCTCCCCTGGCTGATTATCCTGCTTTTCCTGGGAATGGGTGTCTCTACGGTTGTGGGGGCTTTTGAAGGCGTTGTTGCCATCCTCCCCATCGTAATCTGTTTCCAGTCCCTCATTCTGGATATGGCTGGAAATGTGGGTACCCAGTCTCTTGCTGTTACCATCCGTGTCTTAATGGATGAAAATCTGAACGGCAAAGATAAACTTCACTTACTCTTAAAGGAAATGAAAATCGGCTTTTGTAATGGGATTCTGTTAGGCATTCTGGCACTTATCTGCCTGGGGGGTTACATTACCCTGTTTAAGGGCTATTCCTTCGGCAATGCCCTTCTCATATCAGGCTGTGTTGGCATTTCTCTTCTTCTGGCAATTGTCATCTCCAGTCTGGTAGGTACTCTGGTTCCTATCTTTTTTAACAAAATTAAAGTGGACCCTGCCGTTGCATCAGGTCCACTTATCACTACCGTAAATGATTTGGTTGCTGTTGTAACCTATTACGGATTCGCCTGGATGTTCTTAATCCAGATTATGCATATCGCATAGGGAAAGATACGCTGTCCTCCCTGTTATAAGTGGCAATACCGAATCACAGTCAGAGAATATGGCTCCACCATACGGGTAAAGTTTTCCCCGGTTTCCATGGTGCTTTCCATCGGCATCACCGCCATGTTCTTCCGACTGTTGACTGCCTTTTCTTCTGACCCGGAAAGCACTGTTACCTGCGCCTGTGGCGCATAGGCTGACAGGTCTGCCCCTTCTAACATTACTTCTACCGGCAATGCCTCTCCAGAAACATTTACCACCTTCAGAATCAAATCCCCCTCTTCATCCACCGATGCCGACTCATACAGAACCTCTGCTCCTTCCCCGGTTATTTCTGAGGGCAGACTTATGGCTCCTGCATTGACACTGAACATCTGCTGTACATAATAATTGATGCTGCCAAAAATAGCATCGTTGGAATAAAATATCATGTCCGGCACCCACTGGTTTAATTTCTCATGGGCAAACAGCGGCGCATAGCATGCCATTTCCACCACATCACCATTTTTCTCAAGCCCGGTCATATAGGCTGCCTCTGCCAGCGCGGCATCCAGCGTGTTTGCCTTTGCTGCATACTCTCCAAGAAATACTTTCGCCTGGCTGTTCCGGTCATAAGAATCATAACGGTCTGTGTTGGCAAGGAACCATTCCGGCTCCTGGTAATAATGCTCATCCACCAGTGCCGTTACCGAATCCGGGTTCAGAATCAGATAATTCCAGCCATCCTCACTGTCAGAAACCGTTCCGTTAGCCACAATCAGCTTAATGTCCCCATACAGGTCAGGGTTATCCCCGGCTGCCTTCTCAAAGGCTTTCACAAACTGTTTATAATGCTGATGGTACTCACTCTGCCACTGCTCATTTCCGATGGCGATATACTGTAGGGGAAAAGGCTCCTCATGCCCCATGGCAATCCGGACCGCTCCCCAGGTGGTAGACGCATCTCCCCTGCAAAATTCTACCAAATCCAGGGCGTCCTGGATATACTGCTGAAACTCCTCACTGGCAATGCTGTATACCTTATAAAAAGGGCTCTGAATCTCACAGGTCATACCCGCATTCAGAACCGGCACAGGCATACAGTCCAATGCCTCACAGAGTTCAAAGTATTCGTAAAATCCGATTCCATAGGTCATGTAATAAGGGTTGGCTGCGGTTCCCTTCCAGATATCCTTTCCCTGGGGTCTTACCACCACGTCACCCGTCACAGCCTCTCCATTGCAATAGAACACCTCGCCGTTTCCGATGGAATCCTTCCAGCTATAGATGCTCTCCTCATCTCTTCCTTCTACCACACACCCACCGGGGAATCTTAAAAAGGCTGGCTCCAGTGCTTCCAGATACTCTCCGAAATCCTTCCGCACCGGCAGATTCTGGTACGTCTCCTTGGGCATCATGGAAATCATATCAAAACAGACCTCCCCTGCTGGTATCTCGATGGCAAGTATCACATCCTTGTTGGCCGTGTCATTTGCTGTCAGTGTGGTTTCAAACGAAGTCCACTGGTCTGTCATGCCCCCAACACTCTGCTCTGCATAGATGGTTCCCGCTTCGTCCATTGGCGTTATGTAAACCGAATCCCCCTGGAAAGCCACATCTGATTTGGCATAGAAGCTGACCTCGTATTCCATGCCCTCCTGAATCGCCATTCCCTCAATATAACCGCTGTTACAGATACCGGCATAAGGTTTCTTCGAGGAATATCCAGGATTGGTAACCACTGCGTAGTGCGGATTGTTTTCATGCAGTGCCGTACCCGGACGTTTCTCCAGGTTATCTGCCTGCACCGTTTCGCTCTCTCCGGTATCCGCCCAGCTGCCATCTGCCACCTTTAAGGTCACACTCTCGTCGGTAACCTGCCAGCCATGATACTGGGCATCCCTGGCTTCCATCCCATATTCAAAAGAACGGTTCTTTATCATTTCCGGATACATCCCACCATCCACGGCATAGTTAATATCCTCTAAGAAGAGGCCAAACAGCGTGTCTGAAATCACATGAGTTTCATCCAAATCTGTCGTGTTGGTCTGTACCCGGTAGACAATCCCGTCAGACCCTGTGTTCCCTTCCATTATGGTATTGTCTGTTTCTTCCTCATTGTCTTCCGCCTGGTTATCCCCTGTTACTTCTGTTCCCCCTGCTGGTGCCGTGGATTCTGCCCCGCATCCAACAGCTCCCATGCCTAACAAAATTGCCATTCCACAGGCCGTCAGTCTGCGCCGTACTTTTCGTCCACTTTGTTTTTGCTTCCTCATCTTGCTTACTCCACTCATTTTTAATTATTTCTAAAATATTTTATATTTTACTATATTTCTATTTTAATATAAGAGTGGTGTAAATACAACACAGAGTTTAAAAAACCGTGGAAATGATTGCTCATTCCCACGGTTTTCCTGCATAATAATCCTATTTTCTTTTATTTTGTTAAAAGCATCATAATGTCGTTGCTTCTTGCCACGAACTTCGTCATTGCTTCCGGCTCCAATGGTGCCTGCTGTAACAGGGCAAGGTCATAGAGCTGTTCGCAAATCATCTGTACATTCTCGCCGTCCTGGTGCTCTAAGACATACTGTACCAGTGGATGGCTGGCATTCAGAATCAAGGTCTCGCCCTCTTTGCCAAAGCCGCCCATATCCAATCCCTGCATGGAGTACATCTTCATCATATCCTGCATTCTTCTGGATTCCTCTGACAGGGTAATCATCGAGGAGATTTTCTTATTTTTCAGTTTCTCAATCTTAACCTTGATGGCATCCTTCTTTAAGACTTTCTTCATCAGCTTGGCAACATTTTCTGCCTGCTCTTCCATCTCTTTTTCTGCCTTCTTGGAGGTCTTGGACTTAAAGACATCGGTTAAGTCCGCATCGATTCTCTGGAACTTAATGCCCTCATTCTTCGCCTCTAACTGAGAAACAAATGGCTGGTCGATATTGTGGTTCAAGATAACAGCATCCATCTTCGCAGCCTTAAACATATTGATGTACTGGCTCTGCTGTTTCTCATCGGTTACATAGTAGATAACCTTTTCTTTCTTCTCGTCCTCTGTCTCTTCTGTTACGGTTTCCCCATTCTCGTCTACGACTTCTGCTTCTACCTTCTCGCCATTCTCATCTGTGGCACTTCCTTCTTCGCCAACTTCATCCGGGTCAATCTTATTGACTTCCAGACATTCCGGTAAGGTCATATAGTTGCCGTCCAGATTCTTGAACAGGATATAATCCGTCATCTTCTCACAGAACTTGTCATCCTTTAAGCAGCCAAATTTGATAAAAGGACTGATGTCATCCCAGTATTTCTCATACTCTTCTTTTTCGGTCTTGCACATGCCGGAAAGCTTGTCTGCCACTTTCTTCGTGATGTACTCGCTGATTTTCTTAACGAATCCATCGTTCTGTAAGGCACTTCTGGATACATTCAATGGTAAATCAGGACAGTCGATAACACCTTTTAACAAAAGCAGGAACTCCGGAATCACCTCCTTGATGTTATCTGCGATAAATACCTGATTATTGTATAGCTTAATGGTTCCCTCAATGGACTCATACTCCGTATTAATCTTCGGGAAATACAAAATACCTTTCATGTTAAAAGGATAATCCATGTTCAGATGAATCCAGAACAGTGGCTCTTTGTAATCCTGGAATACCTTACGGTAAAATTCCAGATATTCCTCCCTGGTACACTCATTCGGATGTTTCATCCAAAGTGGATGTGTCTCATTCAGAAGCTCCGGACGTTTCTTGATTTTCAGTTTCTGTTCGTCCTCTTCCTTCTCTTTCGGAAGTTCCTCAACCACCTCATCGGTGTCTAATTTCTCATCTGCCTTGATGATTTGTGTCTCTGTGGTATTTGCCTTGGACAGATAGATTTCCGTAGGCATGAAGGAACAGTATTTCTTGATTACCTCTCTTGCCTTATATTCGTTACAGAACTCCAGACAGTCCTCATTTACAAAAAGAGTAATCTCTGTACCGACTTCGGTTCTGCTGCCCTCTTCCATATCGAACTCTGTACCGCCATCACATTCCCAGTGAACCGGCTTTGCACCCTCTTGGTAGGATAAGGTATCGATATGTACCTCGTCTGCCACCATAAATGCGGAATAAAATCCCAGACCGAAATGTCCGATAATCTGGTCATCATTTGCCTTGTCTTTATATTTCTCAATGAAGTCTGTTGCACCGGAAAAGGCAATCTGGTTGATGTACTCTTCCACTTCATCTGCTGTCATACCGATACCATTATCGATAAACTTTAACGTCTTCTCCTCTGGATTTACAATAACCTGTACCTTTGCTTTATAGTCATCTGCCAGCGTATACTCGCCCATCATATCCAGTTTCTTAAGCTTGGTAATTGCATCACAACCATTGGAAATCAGTTCTCTGAAAAAGATATCATGGTCGGAATATAACCACTTCTTAATAATCGGGAAAATATTATCACTGTTAATTGATAAATTACCATGTTTTGCTGCCATTATTATCACGTTCCTTTCCATCTATTAGCGAAAGCTTCTTCTAAGCTTTTTATTACATAAAATAGTTTAGCCCTCCCCTAAATAGAAGTCAAGATAAAATTAGCACTCATTTAACATGAGTGCTAGTAATTTTAAAAATATGCCGATTTTACAGGGGTTTGCGTAATTCTAAATTTTTTATAAAGAATGGCTTTACTCTCCGAAAAAGCTGTTGTACACCTCGAAAAAGTTCTGGGTGGTAACCGCCTCATCATGAATAAAGCTGACTTTATCCCAAAGTTCACTATTGAGGTTTCTCGCCAGAGTTTCCACAAAGGAATCATACTCCTGTCCGAAAGCCTCTTCTCTTCTCTGCTCTACAATCTTTACCTTATTGGCATCGGTTTCCTCTTTGTCAAAGGTATTCAGACACTTAATGATATGATACCCATACTCCGTTTCCACAATATCACTGATTTCACCGGTGCCCAAATTAAAAGCGGCTGTTTCAAATGTGGCATCCATCTCTCCCTTACCAAAGGAGTAGGTTGCCTTGTCACTCTCATTGTACTTGCGAATCAGTTCATCAAAGTCCTTACCCTCCCTGGCAAGTGCCAGTACCTCGCAGGCTCTCCGGTAGGCATCTTCCTTCATTTCCTGGGTATATCCGATTTTCTTGCCGGTTCCATCCAGGGCATAAGTCTTAATCAGAATATGCTGCACCGTGATAGTCCTTGCTTCGTCATCGCTGATTTCCGGATTGATGTCCTGAATCGTATACTGGTATACATTTTCTGCCAGGGCAAACTCCTGGTACATCCTGCGAATCAAATCCTCGGTAACACCCATCTTCTCTATTTCCGTTTCGTTTAACGAGTCATAGTAAGTTTTTGCCGCATTCTCCGCCTGCATCTCCTCTTCCTCGGTAAGCTCCACGCCGTAGCTGCCTGCCATCAGGTTCATGGTCTTAATCCGCGCAATCTGTGCCAGGGCAATATCCTTCACATTCTGCTCCAGAGTGACCCCATCTGCACTGGCTTCCCAGATTTGGGGACCATAGACTTCTTCATAACGATTCTGGATATTGGTCAGATAGACCATAATCTCCGGCAGCGTACAGGACATGGTTTCGATTCGGAACACTTCATTTTTATCAAAGCCGGTCGTCAGAACAACCTTCGTTCCATTTCCGTCCTTACTGCCACAGGCTGTTATGGTACCCGCCAGCATGAGCATCGCCAGCATAAGGGCTATCCCTTTTATCCTAAATTTTCTTCTACTTTGTTTCAATACTATGCCAACCTTTTCTTTCCATCCGCTTTTCCTTCTGCCAGCTTTCCCACACAGAAGCGGATTATCCTATCACGTTTCCTTCTTTATCGTACCATACTTCGCCGTTAGTCAGTACATAATTTTCTCCCTGCAAAATTGCCCTGCAGTAATCCTGCCCGGAAGTAATCTTTCTCTGAAAAGCCACACCACCACCAAACAGATTTGTATTATGGATATCCGAACCGGCACTCATGGGTAAATGATGCTTTCTGGCATAGGCTATTGCCCTGTCATCAAAGGCTTTCTCATTATGTGCCGTGCTGCGGCTGTTGGAGTGCGTAGCGTTGATTCCCTCTACACCGTCAACCCATTCCGGGAAAAGGCGTATTTCCGGGATATAGTCTTCCTCCCTGTAAGGATGGGCATGCATCACCAGACCGCATGCCGCATGCACCAGCCGGTACTGCTCTGCCACGGTAGCCTTTCGAAGCTCCGGATGTGTTTTCATCCATTCCTTGTCAATTCCATAGATAAGAAATTCTGTGCCATGGTAGCCTGCCTCATAGCCGAAGAAAACATCCAGACCGATTCGGTCTCCTTCTGCCTTAGCCGCCTCATAGCCCTTGCAGAACTCTTCTACCCACTCTTCCCAGGGCAGACTTCTGTCTACTGCCGTATTGCCGCCCCAGTTGTGGTCTGTCACGAAAATACCCGTATAACCATACTCTTTACAGGCTCTTGCCATATCGGCTCCGGCACTTTTCCCACAGGCACTGGACTGTGACGTATGCAGGTGGGTTTCATATAAATAAGGGAACTGCTCCCGGATTTTCTCGTTCATGGTACTCCTCTTTCTCAAAAAAGGGATTAAATTGTGTGCTTCCGCATCTCAACCTAATCCCTTCTGTACTATCTCATATTCTGCCTGGTTCTGTCTGTACTGCTATCCCGCGAATTGTAAGGTATTGTCTTACCAGACTGCTTACTCAACTACGTGAATCCATCCCTTTGGTGCTTCAATACGACCCATCTGAATACCAGTTAATGTATCATATAACTTCTTGGTAATCGGTCCCATTTCTTCCATACCACTTGGCAGGCAGATTTCTTTGCCATGGTCTACAATCTTACCAACAGGAGAAATAACGGCTGCGGTACCACACAGACCACATTCTGCAAAATCTTTTACTTCCTCAAATGGTACTTCTCTTTCCTCTACTTCCAGTCCCAGATATTCCTTGGCAACTACCATCAGGGAACGTCTTGTGATAGAAGGCAGGATACTGCCGGACTTAGGCGTTACTACCTTGTTATCCTTCGTTACAAATAAGAAGTTTGCTCCACCAGTCTCTTCTACCTTGGTTCTGGTTGCTGCATCCAGATACATATTCTCATCAAAACCTTCTTCATGAGCAGTTACGATGGCATGTAAACTCATGGCATAATTCAAACCAGCTTTGATATGACCTGTTCCATGTGGTGCTGCTCTGTCAAAATCACTTACCTTAATAGTAATTGGCTTTGCGCCACCCTTAAAATATGGTCCAACCGGTGTGGTAAAAATTCTGAACTGATATTCCTCTGCTGGTTTTACACCGATAACAGAAGAACTACCAAACATATAAGGGCGGATATATAAAGTAGCTCCTGAACCATAAGGTGGTACATAAGCTGCATTTGCTGCTACTACGTCTGTTACTGCCTGAACAAAACGCTCCTGTGGAAATACCGGCATCTCCAGTCTCTTACAGGAATCTTCCATACGCTGTGCATTTAAGTCCGGACGGAAAATAACAATGTGTCCATCCTCTGTGGTATACGCCTTCATTCCCTCAAAACAAGTCTGTGCATACTGGAACACACCGGCACATTCGTTAATGGTAATATTGGCATCGGAAATTAACGCGCCGTCATCCCACGCTCCATTCTTATAGTTTGCTACAAATCTCTTGTCTGTTTCATGATAACCGAAACCAAGATTTGACCAGTCGATATTTTTCTTTTCCATCTTTGCAACTCCTTTTCTCAAAGCGTATTTTACATCACTTTTATATTATACCTTTATCTTCAAAAGTCAAGTAGCCAGACTTTCTCTTCCTTCCTATTTTCTCCGCTCATACTTTACAAATTCATACGCAATGTCAAAGTAAGTCTGCTCCTCGCTGTCTGCGGTAATCTCCCATTCCTTCATCTCGTCCAGATTCGGGAAATAAGCATCCGCCTCATAAGCATGGTCTATTTTGGTTACATGGGCAACATCACAATAGGGAAGCATCATCCTGTACACACTCTCACCGCCGATAATATAGACTTCTTCCGTGTTGTATTTTTTTAACTCCTCCAACAGTTCCTCTTTGCTGTGCACAATGATGGCACCTTTTACCTGATAATCCGGATTGGTTGACATAATAATGTTTGTCCGGTTCGGCAAAGGTAATCCCTGCGGAAAGGTTTCCAAAGTCTTTCTTCCCAGCACCACTACCTTGCCTGTGGTTTCCTGACGAAAAAATTTATGGTCTGCCGGAATGCTGACTAACAGACTGTTCTTACAGCCAATTCCCCAGTTACTGTCTACTGCTACAATAAGATTCATCTTTACCCTCATTTCTGTGCTGCATTTCGCACTTTGTATCCTTAAATAGCTATCGGAATATCCACAATCTGTGGTCCCGTCACATAGTTTTCCACCTTCACATCATTTCTGGTAAACTGGTAAAAATCTTTAATTTCCGGGTTCAACCAGAAAGTCGGTGCCTCATAACAGGGGCGTTCAATCAGCTCCCTGATAACCGGCACATGCCTGTCGTAAATGTGGGCATCGGCTATGACGTGAACCAGTTCCCCCACTTCCATATCACATACCTGCGCCAGCATGTGTACCAGCACCGCATACTGCACCACATTCCAGTTGTTGGCTGCCAGGACATCCTGGGAACGCTGGTTTAAAATTGCATTTAAGGTAAGTCTGTCATGCCCCTTTTTCTGGGTTACATTAAAGGTCATGCTGTAGGCACAGGGATACAGGTTCATCTCATGTAAATCCTGATGCACGTATATATTTGTCATGATGCGGCGGCTGAAAGGATTATTCTTCAAATCATAGATAACCCGGTCTACCTGGTCCATCATACCCTCTTTGTAAATATGTTTTACTCCCATCTGGTAACCATAGGCTTTCCCGATGGAGCCGTCCTCGTCTGCCCATTCATCCCACACATGGCTGTGTAAATCATGGATATTATTCGACTTCTGCTGCCATATCCACAGCATCTCATCTGTAGCACTTTTCAGTGCGGTCTTGCGCAGAGTCATAATGGGAAATTCTTTGGACAAATCATACCGGTTTACCACACCAAATTTCTTGATGGTATAAGCACTGGTGCCATCCGGCCAGTGAGGTCGTACCTTCTCCCCCTCCGTACTCGTTCCATTCTCCAGAATATCCTTACACATATTGATGAAAATCTGGTCTGCTGCACTCATGTTTTTTCTCCTGATTTTTTATTCTTATTTTATATCCCACTTATCACACAGTGAATTAATCTGGTCTGCGAACTTCGCCAAATCCTTATTGGCACCGCCTTCATTCTTATGGATAACCGCAATAAGCCGCTGTCCACTGGCAAGCAGTCTTGCAAAGACATCGGAAATTCCCTTTGCCTTCTTCTTGATAACAATCGGCTCTGCTTCATAGATAAAGCTGTCATCCAGCAAATCAAAACGGGTACCACTGTAAGGCGCGTAGGCATCTATGCCATGCTCAATCTTCAGACATTCGGTAAACAGCTTGCATACACTGTCCTCACCATGTACGACAAATACCTTCTGTGGTTTCTTCTCATAAGCTTTGACCCACTCCAGTAAGCCATTCTTATCCGCATGACCACTCATGCCAGCAAGCTGCTTGATTTCTGCCCGAATCTGAATCGGCTCGCCAAACAGCTTGACTTCTTGTACACCTTCCACAATAGCGCGTCCTAACGTTCCCACTGCCTGATATCCTACAAACAGAATGGTACACTCCGGTCTCCACAGATTATGTTTCAGGTGATGCCTGATTCTGCCTGCTTCACACATACCGGATGCCGAGATGATAACCTTTGGTATGGTATCGAAGTTAATTGCCTTGGATTCGTCGCTGGTAATAGCCAGGCGAAGCCCCGGAAAGGCAATCGGATTGATTCCCTGCCTGACTAATTCCATAGCTTCTTCGTCAAAACAATCAAACTCATTTTTCTGGAAAATGCCAGTAGCTTCCACCGCTAACGGACTGTCCACATAAACCGGAAAATCCTCATGTCCCTGTACCAGTCGTTCTGACTTAATCTGGCGCAGGAAATATAACATTTCCTGCGTTCTGCCAACAGCAAAGGAGGGAATTACCACATTGCCTCCTTTATCAAAAGCAGATTTCAGTATCTTCGCCAGTTCGCCTATATAATCCGGTCTTTCACTTCCATGAAACCTGTCACCATAGGTAGACTCCATAATAACATAGTCTGCTTCTTTTGTATATTTCGGGTCTTTGATAAGCGGCTGGTCGGTATTCCCAATATCTCCCGAAAAGACCAGCTTCTTCGTCACACCCTGCTCGGTTGCCCAGACTTCAATACTGGCAGAGCCAAGTAAATGTCCAACATCGGTAAACCGGATGGTAACTCCGTCACAAATCTCTATCTTACTGTCATAATCACATGGAACCAGTCTCCGGATGGTTCCGTCTGCATCCTCCATCGTATACAGGGGTTCTACCAGTGCATTTTCTGCACTTCTCTTTGCCTTACGATTCTTCCACTCTGCCTCCTGCATCTGAATGTGGGCACAATCACGCAGCATAATACTGCACAAATCTGTAGTTGCCTTGGTAGCAAATATCTGTCCCCGGAATCCTCTTGCATACAAAAGTGGCAACATTCCCGAATGATCCACATGCGCATGTGTCAGAAACACATAATCAATTAAGGCAGGTTCTACCGGCAATTCGCAGTTTTCAAATGCCTGTATTCCCTGCTCCATTCCATAGTCGACTAAAATATTTTTCTTATCTACACGAAGGTAATGACAACTTCCTGTTACCTCATGGTCTGCCCCAATAAACATAAGTTCCATAAGCATGCCGCCTCCTTTTTTATTATCATATCATTTTTAGGGGAAATCGTACAGTATAACAGTAAACAATCCTTTTCATATATTATAGTAACACCTTCCGAAAAGGATTTTCGTTATGCTGCAACCCCTTTTTCCTATTCTCCTGTTCCTGATTGCCGTTTCTGTCGACTCTGTTACTGCGGGTCTTTCCTACGGCACGAATAATGTGCATATCAAACCACTCGCCTATCTGTTTCTGATTTGTATTCCGGCTTTTTTCATTACCCTTTCCAATCAGCTTGGCTCTTTTCTGACCGGACTGATGCCGCCTGCCACGCTGCCGGTTCTTTCCTTCCTGTTATTCTTCCTGTTAGGCTGTGAAAAGCTGTTGGAGAGTCTGATTCGCTGCCTGGCAGACAAACACCCCAGCCTTACCAGAAACTGGGGTTGTAAAATCAAGCAGCTTAATATTATTTTTACTATCTATCTCTCTCCAGAGGCTGCCAATCAGGAAGACATCCAGGTGCTTTCTGCCAAAGAAGCCCTGCTTCTTAGCCTGGCTCTCTCCCTGGACAGTATTCTGGTAGGCATGGCATTTCACATTGTGGTACTTCCACTTCCTTTGCTCTTCCTGGCTGCTGCCCTGATGAATTTCTTTTTCTTCCTGACAGGCTATGGGCTTGGTCGCTGCCTGTTGTCCCACACTCATTTAGACCTCTCCTGGCTTAGTGGACTTTTTCTCCTGCTGCTGGCAGTTTTTGCCCTACTCTAAGGAACTGTCTTTTTCCTGCTGTTGACAGTTTTCCTCACTCTAAGGAACTGTTTTTTCCCTGTTGTTGACAGTTTTCCTCACTCTAAGGAACTGTTTTTTCCTGCTGTTGACAGTTTTCCTCACTCTAAGAAACTGTTTTTTTCCTGCTGTTGACAAATTTTGCCAGACTCTGCAGGATATTCTTCCCCGGTTTCTGCCGTGCTGTGTTTTCCTTTTCCCACGGCAACTAACAGTTCATGTACAATCAATGGGGTTAACGACAGGGCAATCAACTGTGCCCACTCCATGAAGCTGATGCGTACCGTCCCAAAAAGCCGAATCAGCGGGCTTATCTCCGTAACGGCTACCTGCAGGGCAATCCCAAGAACCACCGCACCTATCATATACGGATTATTCCGGTGATTCATCTTAAGGACTGAACAGTTCACATCCCTCATACCTACCGCATGGAACAACTGGCTGATACCAAGTACCATAAAGGCATGGGTCTGGGCTTTGGCAAGAACAGAAGAAATCTGCAATCCATTTATAACATTATGTAAACTTACAGGCAACCCTTCGCCCACGATTCTGTCATAGGGCACTTTCAGAAAAGCTGCCAGGCTGACTCCACCGATAACCAGTCCATAGGAAATCACACAGGCAAGCCCTCCTCTGGCAAACAGGGAATCTCCACGTTTCCGCGGCGGCTCGCCCATCAGTACCTCTGCATCATTATTGTCAACGCCCAATGCCAGTGCCGGCAGGGAATCCGTAATCAGGTTAATCCACAGAATAAAGCTTGCCTTCAAGGGCGTGGGCAGCCCGCTCACAATGGTCAGAAGCATCGTCATAATCTCTCCCAGGTTAGAGGATAAGAGAAACAGCACCGACTTTCTGATATTCTCATAAATACCACGCCCTTCTCTGATTGCCGTATGTATGGTAGCAAAATTATCGTCCATCAGCACGAAATCGGCTGCCCCTCTCGCCACATCAGTTCCGTTTAAGCCCATGGCAATTCCGATATCAGCTGCCTGCAGCGAAGGGGCATCGTTTACCCCATCACCGGTCATCGCCACTGTTTTTCCCAGTGCCTGATACCCTTCCACAATCTTTACCTTATGCTCCGGGGTCACTCTGGCAAATACCTTTAACCCCGGCAGCTTCTGCAAGAAGGCATTTTCCGGTAAATGTTCCAGCTCCCTGCCTGTCATGCACTCTTCCATACGGGTTGCAATTCCCAGTTCCTTTGCAATAGAAAATGCTGTATCCGGGTGGTCGCCGGTAATCATAACGGTTCTGACTCCGGCTCTCTTAAAGTCTGCCACAGCTGCTACCGCCTCTGGTCTTACCGGGTCCTGCATACTGACAAAACCCAGGAATACCATGTCCCGCTCTTCCATACTGCCTTTGCTGCTCATAGCAATGCCCAGAACCCTTCGTCCTTCTGCCATCCGTTGTTTTAACACCTGTAAACTGTTCTTCCGCTCCCGTTCTTCCATGGGTACTATTTTCCCCTGTCGGTAGCAGGCAGTACAGCGTTCCAGAATCCGCTCGGCTGCCCCCTTGGAATAGGCAGTCATGCCCTCTGGCAGGCAGTGTAAGGTGGTCATCATTTTCCGTTCCGAATCAAATCCCTTTTCCTCTAACCGCGGATAACGCCTTTTCTGCTCTTCCAGGTCAACTCCCAGTTCCTGCGCCATGTGAACCAATGCCAGCTCGGTAGGGTCACCCAGTTCGGTTGTGGACAGGCTAGCATCATTGCACAGGATGCTGCCCTCCAGAAAATGTCTCTTGCAGGCATTGCCCGACTCCAACAACTCCTGAAAATGCTCTCGTTTTAACAGTCTGCCGTCCACGTAACATTCCACTACCGTCATTTTATTCTGGGTCAGCGTACCTGTCTTATCCGAACACACTACCTCCACAGCTCCCAGGGTTTCCACCGCCGCCAGCTTACGCACAATGGTCTTGGCCTTTACCATCTTCGATACACTCAGTGCCAGTACAATGGTTACAATCGCCGGCAGCCCCTCCGGCACGGCTGCCACAGCAAGGGATACCGAGGTTAACAGCATCTCTGCCACATCCCTTTTCTGTACCACTGCCACCAGAAACAGGAACACGCAGATTCCTACTGCCAGAATACTGAGCATCTTTCCCAGTTCCCCTAATTTCTGCTGTAAAGGGGTCAGCTTTTCCTTCCCATGCAGCATATCCGCGATATGCCCAATGCGAGTATCCATACCAACGGCAACTACGACTCCCAGTCCCCTGCCGCCGGTCACATAGGTAGACATATATGCCATATTGGGGGAACTGTTATCCGGCTGTCCCTGCTCCACATAAGAGGCATCCTTTTCCACCGGCACAGATTCCCCGGTCAGCGTAGATTCCTCCACCCGCATGCCAAGACTTTCGATTAACCGTAAATCCGCCGGTATCTGGTTGCCCGCTTCCAGTACCACAATATCGCCTGTTACCAGTTCCTCTGCCGGTATCTTCAACCGCTCTCCCTCACGGATTACAACCGTCTGCGGCACCGATATTTTTTTCAGTGCCTCCACCGCCTTACCCGCTTTTCCTTCCTGAATGATACCCACAGTGGCATTTAATACCACCACCGTGATGATGATAATAGCATCCCCAAACTCCTGCAGCATAAAAGAAATCGCCATGGCTACCATCAATATCAGTATCAAAGGGTCGTTTAACTGCTCTATTATCATCTGTCCCAGGCTCTTCTTCTCCTGGTCTTTCAGCTTATTGCTGCCATATCTGGCACGTCGCTCCAGAACCTCCCTTCCAGTGAGTCCCTTCTCCCGGTCTGTCTTTAACACGGCTATCGTTTCTGCGACTGTTTTCTTCTCAAACATGTATCTTCCTCCACTCTCCCATCCTGCGCCTTAGGCTTGTCATATCTATAATGTATGTCCCAGTTTTTTCTAATATTACATATAGGTCTGTCCTCGCAAGATTTTCAGGCAACGCGCAGACAATTTGTTCATCGCGGACAGGATATAGCGCACCTGCGCCGTGCCTGCAGTTTGCGGTACTTGGATAAGTTTGATGGGAATGAAAAAGAATGGCGTGTGCATTAATATTCTTGCTTCATAGGAATTTCCTATGAAAAAAAACTTCCAGAATGGGAGATACCTCCCATTCTGAAAGTTCTTGGTCTGAAAGTTCTTGGTCTGACTAGAAGCTTCTGATTTTGTCACTTCCGTCATCTACCGTATTCTCAATCGATTTAATAACTACATAGTAGCCAACACCCGGTTTGACTTCCACATAGACCCGGTCATTTACCTTATGCCCAAACAGGGCTTTTCCCAGTGGGGATTCGGTACTGATAAGCCCTTCCAGCGAATTTCCCCTGACTGTGGTTACCAGCTTATACTTCTCTGTCAGTCCGTCCTCCTCGAAGAAGACCTCCACCGTGTTATTCATACCCACTTCATCTTCTGCGGATTCATCCGAGACAACCACCGCCGTCTTAATCATTCGCTCCAGGTAGCGGATACGGCTTTCGTTCTGGTTCTTATATTTCTTTGCCGCATAGTACTCAAAGTTCTCACTTAAATCTCCCTGGGCTCTGGCTTCCTTCACATCCTCCAGTGCCTGCTTGCGAACCACCAGTTTGCGGTACTCTATCTCTTCCTCCATCTTCTGAATGTCCTGTTTGGTTAATTCATTGTGCATCTTTTTCTGCCTCCGATATCACATTATCTAATATCATTCAGTTTACAGGAAAAAGGGATGCTTTACAAGATACACGCTTTTCACTTTCATTTCCCGTATTACATCAGTTTACGGAATAATGCGGTCAAATCTTCTATGCTGGCATCCTTCGGATTACCCGGTGCACAGGCATCTGCATGTGCTGATTCTGCCAGGAAAGGTAAATCTTCTTCCTTCAACGCCTCTAACTTCGATGGGATTCCCACATCTTCGGACAGCTTACGCACTGCATCGACTGCAGCCTTGCGGTAAGTTGCCTGATCCATCTGGTCTACTCCTTCTACGCCCATAGCACGTGCAATCTCACGATATTTTTCTCCAGTACAGTCTGCATTGTATTCCATAACAATCGGTAACATCATAGCACAGGCAACACCATGTGGGGTATCATAAACAGCGCCCAGTGTATGCGCCATAGAATGGGCAATACCCAGTCCTACGTTAGAAAATCCCATGCCGGCAATATACTGTCCAAGTGCCATGCCTTCACGACCTTCTTTCGTGTTTGCTACTGCACCACGCAGAGACTTGGAAATAATCTCAATAGCCTTTAAGTGGAACATGTCGGTCATTTCCCAGGCTGCTTTTGTAGTATAACCCTCGATTGCGTGGGTCAGTGCATCCATACCGGTAGAAGCCGTCAGTCCCTTTGGCATGGAAGACATCATATCCGGGTCTACCACTGCGATAATCGGCATATCATGTGGGTCTACACATACGAATTTGCGCTTTCTTTCCACATCTGTAATAACATAGTTAATGGTAACTTCTGCTGCCGTACCGGCTGTGGTGGGTACTGCAATAATTGGTACGCATGGCTTTTTCGTAGGTGCTACCCCTTCCAGGCTGCGCACATCTTCAAATTCAGGATTGGCAATAATAATACCGATTGCCTTGGACGTGTCCATCGATGAACCGCCACCGATGGCAATGATATAATCTGCGCCGGAAGCCTTAAACGCTGCCACGCCGTTTTTCACATTTTCAATCGTCGGGTTTGCCTTGATATCGGAATAAATTTCATAAGCCAAACCTTCCTTTTCCAATAAATCAGTTACCTTCGCTGTAACACCAAACTTAATCAAATCCGGGTCAGAGCAGACGAATGCTTTTTGAAAAGCATGTGCCTTTGCCTCGTTTGCGATTTCTGCGATTGCTCCAGCTCCATGATAAGAGGTCTGGTTAAGCATAATTCTGTTTGCCATAAGAAAATCTCCTTTCTCTGTTGTAAAACATTTCTTAGTAGCTTCATTATAATATGCTCTAAAGAAGAAAAAAAGAGAAAATTATAAAAATTTTATGAAAGAATTATGAAAATAATAACTGTTGAACGTATTTTTCAGGCAATTCTATCAGATCGGCAAAACAGGTCTCCGAAGTATGCAGATAAAATGCCCTTTACTTGTATGGCATGCATAGAGAAAGTGCATAGGATGGTCTCCCTTTTTGTAGGAATGGGTATGAGGGGTAATTTCTGCTCGTCATACCCATGTGATTGCATGACTGTGGGTATGAGGGGACTTTTCTGTCTGGCATACCCATGCTGTTGCTATGTTTTGGGTATTTGGCTTGTTTCCTTCTTGTAATACCCATGTTGGCTTTGTATTTTGGGTATTTGGTCGCTTTCCTATCCGTAATACCCTCTCTGTCTCTATGTTGGCGGGTATTTGGCATGATTTTTCTCCTCCATACCCATATAACTGTTTCGCTGTGGGTATTTGACCTCTATTTTGTCTGGCATACCCACACTGTTGCTATGTTTTGGGTATTTGCTTACCATTTCGCCTGTAATACCCATGTTGGCTCTAGGTTTTGGGTATTTGCTTGCCGTTTCGCCTGCAATACCCTCTCGCCCCTATGTTGGTGGGTATTTGGCATGATTTTTCTCCTCTATACCCATGCTGTCGTTTCTCTGTGGGTATGGGAATTCTTTTCTGTCTGGCATACCCACACATGCCTCTTTAGCTTTACTTAGAAACGCCCAGCTTCATCATAAGTGCTTCCTGCAATACCCTCGACACATTAATATGGGCTTTCTCCGCCTCCAAGTTCAGCCAGTTTGGCAACGTAACATTTCTTCTTACTGTTTTGTTATCTGTTTTCCTTCGATATTCCACAAAATCTACATCCACAAAAGACACGCATCCAGTTCCCTCCGATGCAAAAGTTCCCTTTGTGGCATCTATTACCCCCATTCCACTGGGTTTGGGTATCTCCATTCCATTATCCTCAAGGGAAATTCCCTTTAAACCAATGGCATCCCTTGCCATTTCAACAGCATTTGCCATTCCAAACCCTTCTGATAAAATTTCCATATCGGGAACTTCTATTAAAATGGTATCTTTCTTGTCCTTCAGTGGTGTAAATATTACCGGATATACCTGTTTCATATAAATCAACCTCATTTCTGTTTTCTTTTCCCTTGAATATGTTATTTATAAAAAATAATTTTCTTCTATAATCCCCATTTTCTTAAAATTGCCTTTGCAAGCATTTCATTTATTTCCTTATGTCTCGGTATCAGTTCTTCTTCCAGTCCTCTGACATACACATCATGATTCCCTCCATGACGTGCAAATTTAAAACCAGCAGCTTCCAGTTTTTTTATCAAAGCTCTTTGCTTCATCCTATTATTTTATTCCCTTTCATTATATTATACACACTAATTGTGTATTTTCAATATTTATGCGTATTAAGTGTGTATTATTGTTTGATATAAATCCATTACCCTATCTTTTTGTAAATATACTTATCATGGAGTTATTTGAGAGATACTCTCTGAATAATATGGATATTGCACTGCATTATCCTGATGATATGCAACATGAAAAATAAAAAGTCCAGCAGATACTGGACTTTTAAAAAGCTGGTAACGGGAATCGGACCCGTGACCTCCGCACTACCAATGCGACGCTCTACCGACTGAGCCATACCAGCTTGTGGCTTTTCGCCATCGAACTGTAGTATAGCATAGGCATTTTCTCTTTGTCAAGCTATGTCTTTCAGTTTTATTACTTTTATTACTAAGTTTTATTACTTTTATTACTAAGTTTTACTATTTTTGCACTTTCACGTTATGTAAACTATTGATTCAGAGGGTATTTCTATAAAACAGCCAAGTCATGAATACCCTTTCTATCATCTGATAGCTTCCTGTTTCCTCCTGCGCCTGGAAATAAGCCTGCCATAAGTAACGCAGTAAAGCAAAGCTTATAGCTTACATGCCATAATATATTCTTCTTCGTTTTCATCCACAATTTGAAAACCGACTTTCCGATACATCCCGACTGCGTAGTTATTTTTCTGGACAGACAGGGATACCTGTCCATAACCCTCCGCCCGCAATCTTACGAGTATCTGTTTCATCAGTTCTGTTCCGATTCCGTAATTTCTATACGCTTTCAGCAGGGAAATGGCAAGGGAAGGCGTGTCTGCATCCACATGTCCATAGTCATTCATAATACGTGTCCATACTGCACCAACTATATTACCACTAGCTTCGGCTACATAACAGATGTCACTTTTCTGCTTTCCAAAACCGGCAACATATACCTGCAGTTCCGGTTGTCTGATTATCTCTTTTGGTGGCGCATTGACTCCTTCCGGGATAAAAATAGCCTCGTACAAAAAAGTATCCAGTATCCCAGCTTCACCTTGCTTTAGTTCTCTGATGGCATATTCCATGTTTCCGTTCCCTTTCCTGACTTTACACACACTATCTTCAAAATCCATTTTTGTTTTACAGCATTTTTCTAATATTATTCCTCGCTTTACTGCATTTTCCTAATGTTATTTCTCGCTTTACTGCACCTTTTCTAATATTGTTCCTCGCCTTACAGCATCTTCCTAATATTATCCCTCGCTTTACTGCACCTTTTCTAATATTATCCCTCGTTTTACAGAACCTTTCTAATATTATTTCTTATTTTACTGCACCTTTTCTAATGTTATTCCTCGCTTTACAGAACCTTTTCGAATATTATGCCTGTTTTACAGCACCTTTCTATATTCCTCTACCCTAATATTCTTCTATTATTACTTTCGGTTCTTCCCATACCATTTTATCATCCTGCCAGTAAGATATCACGCCATGATTCACGCTGAGTCCCAAATCTACTGCTCTGTTCACCCCGTCAAAAGTATTAAGTTCCTGCACTTTCCTGGTAAAGCCCCCTCTATTCTGTGCATCGCTATCAGAAGTGTCCGTATTTTCCTGCTTATCTTCAAAGGATATCCGAACCAAGGTACTGTTTCCCGCCTCTTCCCAGAAGCCGTACAGATATCCTTCATCATAGGTGCCATAATTGATATCTTTCCCCTCGTATGCCGCTGGCTGATAAAGCAGTTGATTCGCGTTTTCGCCTTCTGTCCATGACTGGAAATAAATATCTCCCGTCTGTTTCTTATAAATAACGCCCTGTGGCATCATCAGGATATCATTCTGGCACTCTGGCAGTTTCGCTATCTGCTGTCCATTCTGCGTATCGTACAGTTGCAGTATCTGTTCCTCGGGCAGTCGAAGTACCATTCTGTGATACTCGGTCAGGGCTACGCTGTATCCTGCTGGCAAGTTACGGATATCTCCCCCGGATAAGCCACATCGTTCCAATGCCTGGAAGACTGGATTTTCTGCATCGGTTAAGCGTGTTGCTTTTCTCCCACTGCTCTCTCCGTCCTTCTGGATCTGGTAAGCCTCACAGGTATCACCCATTTCCAGATATATGATTCCATCTGCTACCTGTAACATTGCTAGCCGCCAGTAATCTTTCTTCCAGTCTATCAGTCTCACCGGCTGCTGCTCTCCCTGTGGAAGCACATAGATTCCCGCTTCTTCCGGGGAAGAAAGGCTGTAATAGACCGCTCCTTCTTTGTCCAGTGTAAAGCTATGGATTCCCGTTTGTGGCACTATCACTTCCACCGTTTTGCTATTTTCGCCTATGCGTTTGATTCCCTGGGTATCTGCATAATAGAAAAAGTGATTCCAATACTTTACCCTGTTATAAATATTGACTGTTGCTTTGTCCTGCTCTGTTTTTCCCGCTGCTTCTGTTTGCATTGCCTGCTCAGACGCATCTGTCTGCATTGTCTGCTCAGCCAATTCCGTTTGCGTTGCCTTCTCACCCTGTCCCGTCTGTCCGGCTTGTCCTGCCTGTTCCCCTTGCCCTGTTTGTCCTCCACTTTCCATGAATTCCGCCGACAATCCCTCTGTTACGCTTCCATTCTCTATTTCTTCTGCCGCAGCACCGAATCGGTTTGGCTGCCCTATTTCCTGTCTTGTCTGTTCCTGAGAGGGCTCTTTTCCACTGGTAAAGGTGCACCCGGTAAGAAGAACTGCCAGTAGCAGAACCCCCGCCGTCACTGCTTTACTGGGATTTCTGCGTTCTGCCAGAATCCGGATTCGCTCTGCCAGCTTTCTGGTACTTCCCTGCATGGTGGTTGCCATGGTAAAATAAGTGCCTTTTCTGCTCTTTTTCCCCACAATGGAAAGCAGGGTATACCCATAGGCTTTCGCCTGCCCTTGTCCTAACAGGGTTACCGCCGCTTCATCACAGGCAAGTTCACAGTCTCTCCTGGCAAACTCCATGGAAACCCATACGAAGGGATTGTACCAGTAAAAAGCCGCACACAGACTTCGTAAGAGCCTCCACAGATTATCCCCATGGCGGTAATGGCACATTTCGTGGGTTACAACATGACGGAATCTGGTTTTCTCCGCAGTCATATCCGTTCCCATATAAATATTCCCAAAGAACAGAAAAGGGGAAGTAACCGAATCCAACAGGTAAATTTTCAATCCACTTTGCCTGTCCCGTCCCCAGTAGACTCGCTGTTTCCTGCAACGAATTCCAAACCATACATTGGCTGCAAACATCCACAAAAGAATTCCGATGGTTCCTCCATACCGAATATAGGGAAGCATTTTCCTAAGTTGCCCTTCCGTTGCCACCCCACTTTCTGTCACTGTCTGTCTGGGAAATACACTCCCGGCTTTCCCATAATCTTCTCTATCCGCTATTCCTTTTCCTGTTTCCTGCTTATCACTACTGTCCTGCCTGTCATTTCCAGTTTGATTGTCGACACTATCCAGATTGTCAGTAACCACTTTATCCGCGCCATCTACCTTAGTGGTATCTTCCTGTCTGCCAGTAGCATCCTGCCTGCCATTCCCAACCTGCCCTGCTACACTATTCTGCCTGTCTACACCGTCCTGCTTTCCCTGTACTTTTCCCAAAAGCACTGACAAGACTTCTACTTCCGGTGTTCCCATGCTGTCAGCTTCTGTTTCTTTCCACTGCCCTGCCAGATGGGAAATCCCATTTTCAATACTGAAGCTGCTGGGTACAGACCACACCGGGCTTATGAGCAGATAGCAGAAAGGCAACAGCCACAGGGCGTATTGCAGCCTTCGGGAAATTTTTCCCCAGGCAGCCTTCCTGATAAATAAAATTCCCAACACCAGTATGCTGAAACTAATCTCTCTCATATTCCCCTCCTATTACACCTTGCCGTTTTCCCTACTTTTCCCGTTTCTTTTCCAGAAGTGCAATCAGCATATCTATCTCTTCCGGTGGTATATCATCCTGTTCCAACAGGGAACTCATCATCAGTCCCACATTTCCACGAAATACTTTGTCCAAGAAATTTTTCTTTTCCTCCACCACTGCCGTCTGTCTCTCCACGTTGGCATAATAAAGCTTTGCTTTTGCACCTTCCTCATAGTGAACCAGTTCTTTCTTTTCCAGCCGTTTCAGATAGGTCATTACCGTATGCTTCGTCCAGCCGGTGTCCTCTGCCAGTTCTTTCGTAATCTGGGTCATGGTTCTTGGCTGTTCATCCCACAGCACATTCATAATCTTCCATTCCGCATCGGATATCTTTGTCATCTTTTTTCCTCCCTGTTGCTAAAGTTTCCTTAATACAAAAAGGTTGGCATTTGTCTACCCTTAAATTATCATAAAGGTACACAACTGTCAACCTTTTATTATTTTTCCAATTCTTACATACTTTTCCTACGCTTCCACCATCCGATACCCCACTCCAATCTCGGTATAGATGTACTGGGGGTCTGCCGGGTTCTGTTCCAGCTTCCGCCTGATATTCGCCATATTCACACGCAGAATCCTGTTATTACTGTCCGTGTAGGGTCCCCACACATGGGACAACAGTGCATCATAGGTGATAACACTCCCGGCGTTCTGCGCCAGGTATGTCAGTATCTTATACTCAATCTGGGTAAAATGAAGGATTTCACCATTCAGCGTAACCACTCTTTTATCATAGTCAATTACCAGCCCGTTTACCGCATACTGCTCGCCTTCCCCCTCCATGGAAATCTTTCCCTGGCTGGCATGGCGCAGTGCCGTCCGGATGCGCGCCAGCAGTTCTGAGGTGCCAAAAGGTTTGGTAATGTAATCATCTGCCCCCGCATCCAACGCCTCTACCTTTTCCTTTTC
>CAKRWT010000001.1 GCA_934418125.1 uncultured Lachnospiraceae bacterium | reverse complement strand
TTTGGCTCCATGGTCAAGCGGTTAAGACATCGCCCTTTCACGGCGGTAACACGGGTTCGATTCCCGTTGGAGTCATTTGCTATAAAAGCAAATTTTTTTTATCTAATATAATTTTATAAGATATGGTGACTTAGCCAAGTGGTAAGGCCCCGGTCTGCAACACCGTTATCGCCGGTTCAAATCCGGCAGTCACCTTTTAAGAACCTCCAACAGATTTGTTAGAGGTTTTATTTTTTGCCTTGTGTGCCTTGAAAATGAGGTTGCTTTTGATAAGTTGTAAATAACTCTTTGATTTGCTCTGCAGTCATAGGATAATGATAGAATCTCAGTTCTGAAATTAGTCCTTTATAGGAGGCCTGATAATCGTCTCCACCTAGCAGAATTTTTTCAATAAGCTTTAAAGTAGGCACTTTTTCACGACTGCCAACCATAATCCCGTTAAAATACAGCTTTGAAACACCGGTAAAAGCGTGATAGACAGCACAAATATGTGACCATCGACCAGGGAACGCCTGCCGGCAGATAATGTCATGCCATTCATTAGCTTCTCTGTCATCCTTAATACGAAATATAAATTCGCCATATCCATTATCCGGAATGACACTCATAAAGCCATCTTGGTAGGCTATATAGAGGGCACTCGTCCAGGGGAGAGATTTTTCGGGATTAATCCAAAGAGAAATGGTATAGCTTTCGCCAGCCATAGCATCTTTAGGAATAATAAGGAGATTTTTTCCAATTTCACCACCGGGGAATGCAATACTTCCGGTATTTTCAATAATACCCTTTTCATAGGGAAGCGCAGTATCTGAAAACAGGGCAGTATAAGTTTTCCTGGAATCCCAAAGACTATGGTTGAATGAAAAAGTAGATGGATAAGTCTGTTGGATGCAAAATAGATGCTTTTCATATTTTGTGCGAAAAGCTGGTTCAACCATAGGAGCACCATATAAGGGACCGGAGCCACATGGGATGCCATAGTCGGTCAGAGTCTCTACTTGATGTACCGATTCAATTCCCTGGGCAATAATAAGCTGATGTAAGTCAATTCCAAGTCTGACCATGTTTTTAAGGATATGCTTCCGCTTTATGTCAGAACTGTTACAAGGAAGCATATCTTTATGAAATATGAGCATTTGGGATGGTATATTGCGAAGAACTTCAAGAGAAGAGGCAGAGCCAAACTCATTAATCGTTATAATCAATCCCAGAGAAGACAGAGAAGCAATGAGTTTCTGGAGTTCTCTGTTTTCCTTATTAAATTCTTTTTCACAAATGGCTATCATGATTTCTCCCGGGGTAATCTGATAGCGTTGAAGGCAGTCTTTTATAAAAGTGAGGGTAGAAAAGTGTAATAAAAATTTAGTGGACAGTGTGACACAGATTAGTAAATGTTCAAAACTGCTATTGTGCCACTGCTGTTTCCACATACATACTTGTTTGAAAAGCTGTTCATCTAATTGCTTAATATATCCATAACGCTCTAAAATGGGAAGAAAAACATCTTTATCAATGGAATCGGTTTCTGCTTCAGGAGTCCACGTAGGATAAATCTCTGCGGCATAAACATCCGTGGCTTGCAGATACATAATAGGGCGTAATAGAAAATGAATCTCATGATGCTTTAGCGCAGAAGGAGCTTTGTCTCTTAGAATCTTCTCCTGTCGGCATAATTTCTCGATTTCGTGATAATAGACCCAATGTCCTTTCCCGTTCTTTTTGGCGTAGTACATAGCCTCATCACACTGTTGTAAAATTTCAGTTAAAGAATTGTGAGGGGATACATTGCAAATAATACCGATGCTCAGGGAAATGATACCAATAATATTTTCATCAAAGTCATTATTTTGTATGGAAATCGATAGCTGCGAGAGAAGATTTTCCAGTTCATGACAAGTTAAACTACCGGAACATAATGCTACAAATTCATCCCCGCCCATACGGATAACTAATTGATTCTGAAGAGATTTTTGCAGTGCATTGGCAATAAAGATTAAGAGTTCATCGCCTTTGGAATGTCCATAAATGTCATTTACCATTTTGAAATTATCCACATCAATATAGATGCAATGCAGGAAAGTATCCGGAAGCAGAGAATTCCAAATATCATGTAAGCCACGTCGATTTAAAAGACCAGTCAGATAATCATAATTTTCAGATTTCTGATTCTTGCTATAATAGGATAAATCCATACAAAAGACTCCTTTTAAAATAAACTAAAATATTATACATTTAATTATAGCAAATAAATGAGAAAAAGAAAGAAATATTTGTATTATTGGGGAATTAAAAAACGTTTCATTCACAGGTAAGCTGTAAATGAAACGTTTCTTTTGTAAAGAATAAGAACTTGCTTGTATTTGTTTATTTAGCAGAAGAAGGAGTAATCTTCTCGTCATCTACGAGGAAGGAATCACCATCTTCTACGATACATACCATGGTTTTACCGGTATTTAACTGAATTTCATTTCCGTTGTCATCATAGTATCTTGTTGCACCATAGTCAGATGTTTTCTCCCAGGTTACGTGGATACCTTTACCATTGGTAAAGAACCAGCCATCTCTGGTAGTATCATGACACTGGAATGCAAGATAACCTTTCTGGTCACGTACTTCATAGTAAGTATTCTGAATAAGGATATTCTTGAAAGCTAACTGTTTGCCGTTGGCTTTGTCTACGTGTGGTCCGTCAGAGGTACCGGATAAGTGCTGATATCTGTCATACAGACCTGTTTCGCTGTTATATACGAAATAACAGTTTGTTACAGGATAGGTAGGAGACATATCTACCTTATTAGCAGTGATTGCATCGCTGTACTGTTCTAAGGTGTTTGGCTGACCGGCTGGAGCAAAAAGATAATGCTGTTCGTCAGCATAACCATCACGATATTCTAAATCATAGCCAAGTTTATTGATATCGGACTTAATACCGGCGGTATCAACATAAGCGTTGTCCGTTGTGTTACTGGTATCATCGGCACGCCAGAAATTGCTGCTGGATAATCCATCAATATCTTCTGTGTCTGGTTTGTTGATGACTTCATCTATGTAGAAAGGTCCGCCGTAATGAATATAGAACGCATCCCATTCAAAGGACCAGTATACATAATAGTCACGACAGCTTCTTACGTTTCCTAATCTGTCAAAATTACTCCAGTCCTGGAATAATGCCATCAGACGTGTAATACTGCCTTCTACATTACATTCATATAAGACATCTGCATCAGAAATACCATACTGAGTAGCAGTCTTGGTATTGGGAATCATAACGGTAATAGGTCGTGTATTATTAACCTCTTCTGTTACCCATTCATTTGTGATTCGGCTGCGAACCATTCCTTCTTCCGGGGGAACATCTTCGCCGATTTCTTCCTGTGTTACTTCGTCCTCTTCTACAACTTCTGGTTCGTCTTCAATAACTTGTTCGACAACGGGTTCAACAACCGTTTCTTCTTCTTTTTTTCCACAACCAAATAATAAAAGAGTAGAAGATAAAGCTACAAGAAGGAGCACTTGCAATCTTTTCATCTTTAATCCTCTCTTTCTTTCAGGGAATAACCCGACTGTTCCTAGTATATCATAAGGAAGAGATAACGTCACTAGAAAATAATTGAAATAATTGACAAAATGTAAAGGAATTCCTATCACAAAGTATGGGAATATGTCTAAGTACCACTATAAAACTGCTAAAAGACGTTTTTCCATGCCCTTTGGGAATTGCATAATTTGGTAAGAGGTTGTATGATGATTATAAGTGTGACAAGATGCAGAAAGCAGAGGATGGATACATGAAAAGAATCATAGTAACAGGTTGTAACGGACAGCTTGGACGTGCCATTAACCTGGAATATGCCGGTAATGCGGAATATGAGTTAATCAATACAGATGTGGGAGAACTGGACATCACAAAGGTTGACCAGGTCATGAAATTTGCCAGAGAGGTAAAGCCATATGCTATTATCAACTGTGCAGCTTATACAGCAGTCGAGGCATGTGAAAAAGAAGAAGATTTGGCATTTCGGATTAATGCGGTCGGAGCAAGAAATCTAAGCATTGCAGCTAATGAAACCGGAGCGAAGCTGGTGCACGTTTCCACAGACTATGTTTTTGATGGAAATGGGACAAGACCTTATAAAGAGACAGATGCGGTAGGGCCCCAGGGAGCCTATGGCAGAACCAAGCTTGCCGGGGAGAATTTCGTCAAGGAATTCAGTGACAGGCATTTTATTGTCCGGACAGCCTGGCTGTATGGAGATGGTAAGAATTTTGTCAAGACGATGCTTCGTCTGTCAGAAACCAATGAGAAGGTAAGGGTGGTGCGAGACCAGGTTGGTTCCCCGACCAGTGCGAAGGAACTGGCAAAAGCGATTGCTTATTTACTGCCCACAGAAAACTATGGATTGTTCCATGGAACCTGTGAGGGAGACTGCAGCTGGGCGCAGTTCACCGAAGAAATTTTCAGACTTGCCGGCAAATCTACAGTAGTAGAGGGAATTACATCAGAAGAATATGGTGCGGCAGTGAAAAGACCGGCATACTCCATCTTGGAAAACTATATGTTGAAGATGACCACAGATTTTATGTTTGCAGACTGGCATGATGCCATTGCAGAGTATCTGAAAGAAAATTTATAGAAAGCGGGACTTATGGAATTTATAATGGAAATATTGCATAATCCGGTACTGGTTGCAGCAGTAATGGGGTGGTTTGTAGCCCAGGTGCTCAAGACAATCATTCACCTGATTGTGACAAAACAGTTTGTGTTGGAGAGAATGGTGGGAAGCGGCGGTATGCCAAGCTCCCACGCAGCAACCGTATGTGCCCTGGCAACGGCAGCCGGTCTGGAATTTGGAGGCGGCAGCTTTGAGTTTGCGGTAGCAGTTATTCTGGCGATTATCGTAATGCATGATGCCAGAGGGGTTCGCAGGGAAACCGGTATACAGGCGCGGATTTTGAATGAAATGATGGAAACATTCCGGAAAATGGGTAATAAGATGACGGCAGAAGAACGATTAAAAGAGTTTGTAGGGCATACCCCATTGCAGGTATTGGTGGGGGCTCTGTTAGGAATCTTAATTGGCGCAGGTACGTGGTGGCTTATGAACCAGTAGATTTTCCTTTACAATAGCGGGTATTTATGGGAAAATCTATACAGAATAAGCTCAATATACAGAACGAAAGGAAATAGATATATTATGCAGAAAATAGCATTGATTACAGGTATTACAGGTCAGGATGGTTCTTATCTGGCTGAGTTTTTATTGGAGAAGGGATATGAGGTTCATGGTTTAATACGCAGACACAGTATTACGAATACAGCAAGAATCGACCATTTAATTCATTCTGATTATCATAAAGTAAAATTTTTCCTGCATTTTGCAGACACGACAGATTCCAGCAATCTGATGCGTCTGATTGCAGAAATTCGTCCGACGGAGGTTTATAATCTGGCAGCACAGTCTCATGTAGGAGTATCTTTTGAAGTGCCGGAGTACACCGCAGAAGCAACAGGTGTCAGCACCTTAAAGCTGTTAGAGGCAATCCGTGTGAATGGTGGAACCTGCAGATTTTATCAGGCATCTACATCGGAGTTATTTGGTGGTATTCCGGAAACAGCACCACAGAGCGAGAAGACTCCATTCTATCCAAAGAGCCCTTATGGAGCAGCTAAATTATATTCTTACTGGATTACGGTAAATTACAGAGAGTCCTACAACATGTTTGCATGTAATGGAATTCTCTTTAACCATGAATCTCCAAGACGTGGTGAGAACTTTGTTACCAGAAAGATTACCCTTGCCATTGCGAATATCATTGCCGGTAAACAGGACAAGTTATCTCTTGGAAATATGAATGCAAAGCGTGACTGGGGATTTGCAGGAGATTATATCAAGGGTATGTGGCTGATGCTGCAGCAGGATAAGGCACAGGATTATGTGCTGGCAACCAATGAGACTCATACCGTCAGAGAATTTGTAGAGGCTGCTTTTGCAGAGCTGGGTATCCAGATTCGCTGGGAAGGAACCGGTGTGGATGAAAAGGGTTACGATGCAAAGACAGGCAGACTGCTGGTAGATGTAAATCCGGAGTTTTATCGTCCGGCAGAAGTTGAGTTCCTCTGGGGTAACTGCGAGAAGGCTGAGAAAGAGCTTGGCTGGAAACGTGATGTAGACTTCAAGGGGCTGGTAGCTATGATGATGGATTCCGATTTGAAAGAAATCGTTGGTGTAAGCTGCAAGGAGTATAAGAAGAACAACGCATAAGGAAGGGCATGGTTATTGCTATGCTGTCAGTTATATTGATTTGGTGCTATATGCTTTTTACCATGGGAGCGATAGGTACTGCTTTTATGACATGCGTGTCGAAAAAGGCAGACTATCAGGTAAAGCATATAGATACCTGTCTGTTGTGTGGACTGGTTTGTGTAACCATCTATGCACAGTTTTTCAGTTTATTCTATAAGGTTGGTCTGGCAGCCAACATAGTAATACTTTTCGTAAGTATTGGTTGCCTGTACCGATATCGTTTGAAGGCAGCAGGCTGCCTGATAGGATTGCGGGATAATATCATAAGAAACAAAGAAGGAAAAAGAGGAAGAATTTTAACAGTAATTTTCCTCTTTTTACTATTTGCATATGGTACTTCCAGAGGAATCATCCATTATGATACGGGTTTGTATCATGCCCAGAGTATCCGGTGGATAGAGGAGTATGGTGTTGTAAAAGGACTGGGAAACCTGCACTGCCGGCTGGCGTATAACAGTGCTTCCTTTGCCCTGTCTGCTTTGTACAGCATGGCTTTTCTGGGGGGACAGTCCTATCACTGCGTGGCAGGATTTTTGGCATTTTTGTTAGCAAAGGTATGCATGGAGATAACAGATTCCTTCCGGAAAAGGACACTTTATATTGCAGATTTTGCAAGAGTTATGGGAATTTATTATCTTGTTAATATTTATGATGAAATGATATCGCCGGCATCCGATTATTTTATGGTATTGTTAGCGTTTTATGTGATTATCCGTTTTCTGGACTTGCTGGAAGGCAGAGATGGGAAAGAGAAAAATGTATTACCCTACGCTCTGCTGGGTGTCATGGGGGTCTTCCTGCTGACGGTAAAGTTATCAGCAGCCTTGATTTTGCTGTTGGTGTTGTATCCGGCATATTATCTGGTACGGGAAAAGCGTTTCCGGGAAACGGCAGGGTATCTGCTGTTGGGAATCCTGACGGCACTGCCTTATTTTATCCGGAATGTGATAATTTCAGGATGGCTGGTGTATCCTTTTACCCAGATAGATTTTTTTCAGGTGGCCTGGAAAATTCCAAAAGGACTTGCTGATTATGATGCAAGAGAGATTCAGGTATGGGGTCGGGGGTACCGGGATGTAAATCAATATGATTTGCCCATAAAAGAATGGCTCCCAGGCTGGTTTCGACAGCTTGCCGGAAGCGATAAGGTATTCGTATTGCTTGGATTTATAGCGGTAGCGGTGCTGGTACTGTATGCCATTGGTATGCTGGCAGGGCTGTGGCGTAAACGCTGGGATATTTTACTGGTACAGGGAACGGTGGCAGCTTCTTTCCTTTTCTGGCTGTGCAGTTCTCCACTGATTCGGTATGGCTGTGTGTATGTCTATCTTACACCGGCAATTGTGTTTGGTGGGATATACAAAGCTCTCACTGGGGAAAAAAGAGGTATTCTGAACAGACTTTGTCTGGCGGCAGTGGGGCTGTTGCTTGTCTATAAGAGCGTAGCTTTGGCAAAAGAGATTGTGACAGACTACCACAATGATTACTGGCTGGTGCAGAAGGATTATGACACCTATGAAACGGCTGCCTATAAGATAGAGGGAATTACTTTCTATTATCCGGTAGAGGGAGACCAGACGGGCTATGAAAGTTTCCCGTCATCCCCGACAAAAGCACAGATTGGGCTTCTGGGGAATGGACTACAGGATGGGTTCTATGATGCAGCCCCCTTAGAGAGATAACTGAGCGATAATGGATGGAAATAGTGGTTCCCCAAAGCGATATTGGCAGAAATAATATCGGGAAAAGTGATATAGAGAAAGGTAATATAAAAAGCAGAAACAGATAAAGAATAACAGAGAGAAGCAGATAAGCGACAAGGAGGATGAAAATGAACAAGACAGATAAGATTTATGTGGCAGGACACAGAGGACTGGTGGGGAGTGCCATTGTAAGAAACTTACAGGCAAAGGGCTACACTAATGTTATTGGCAGAACCCATAAAGAACTGGACCTAACAAACCAGCAACAGGTAAGAGAGTTCTTTGAAGCAGAGAAACCAGATGTGGTGGTACTGGCAGCGGCAAAGGTTGGCGGTATCAATGCCAACAATACCACACCGGCAGAGTTCGCTTATGAGAATATGCAGATTCAGTGTAATGTGATTAAATGTTGTCATGATTTCAAGGTAAAGAAGCTGTTGTTCCTTGGCAGTACCTGTATTTATCCTAAGATGGCGCCACAGCCGATTCCGGAGGATGCACTGCTGACGGGTCCCCTGGAAGTTACGAATGAGGCTTATGCCATTGCAAAGATTGCAGGACTGGAAATGTGTAAGTTCTACAAGAGACAGTATGGCGATGATTTCATCAGTTGTATGCCGACCAACCTGTATGGACCACATGATAATTATGATTTACAGGGATCCCATGTAATGCCGGCTATGATTCGTAAATTCCATGAAGCTAAAGTAAACAAGGCACCGACAGTAGAGTTATGGGGAACCGGTACGCCACTTCGTGAGTTCTTATATGTAGATGACATGGCAGATGCCTGCGTATTTTTATTAGAGAATTACAGTGGGGAGCAGCATGTGAATATCGGAACCGGTAAAGAGGTTACGATTAAAGAGCTGGCAGAGACGGTACAGAAGGTTGTAGGCTACGAAGGTAAGCTTGTATGGAATAAGGATATGCCAGATGGTACTCCACGTAAGCTGACCGACGTTACCAAGTTACACGGACTGGGCTGGAATCACAAGGTAGATTTGGAAGAAGGCGTCCAGCTTGCCTATGACTGGTTTAAAGAGAACGTAGAATCCGCAAGGCTATAATGAGCGTGGCACAACCATTTGCGATAAATGACAATTTACAAAAGGTCTGGCATCTGCTAATATGCATGTATAATAATATATAACTAATCATGTCGAAAGACATGACAAAGGAGTTGCAGGGGAATGATACAATGTGATTGTAGCAACCAGCAGAAATTGGAACGGACGATTTCTGATTTTATGCTGGAACTGGGGATACCGGCACACCTGCGGGGATATCAGTTCCTGCGCAGTGCGGTAAGTATGTGCGTTAAGGATATGGAATTAGTGGGGAGTGTAACGAAGCTTCTGTATCCGGATTTGGCAAAGCAATATCAGACAACCGACCAGAAGATTGAAAGGGCGATTCGAAATGCCATTGAGGTTTCCTGGGAACGGGGAAACAGTGAGTTATTTGAGGAATTGTTCGGTTATCGAAATACAGGGGAGTATAGCAGACCGACTAACAGTGAGTATATTGCGGCAGTGGCGGATTATATCCGTTTGGAATGTAACCTGATACGTAAGTAGGAAGGAAGAGATACGTCTCTTCCTTTTTTTGTATATCTGTGATAGAATATCGTCAGATATTCTTATAAAAATGGGATGTTTATGCCCAAAATGAAGATGGAAACGAGGATAAAGATGAAACTGCTCAGTGTGATAATCCCCTGCTACAATGAAGAGGAAAATATACGGGATTTTTATACAGAATTATTTAAGAATAAAGCGTTTTTTGAAGAAAAGGAACTGGATGTGGAGCTTCTTTATATTGATGATGGTTCCAAAGACAGAACGGTGGAAGAAATTAAGAAACTGCGGCAGGAAGATGAGAGGGTGCATCTGATATCTTTTTCCAGGAATTTCGGCAAAGAAGCAGGTATTTATGCAGGACTGCAGAAAGCAAAAGGAGATTTTGTGGTCATGATGGATGTGGATTTACAGGACCCGCCTGCCCTGTTGCCGGAAATGTATGGTTATCTGGAGCAGGGGTATGATTCGGTTGCTACCAGAAGGGTTACCAGAAAGGGAGAGCCACCAATCCGTTCTTTCTTTGCCCGGATGTTTTACCGGATTATGAATAAGATATCCAGGACGGAAATCGTGGATGGAGCGAGAGATTACCGGCTGATGACGAGACAGGTGGTAGATGCCATTCTTTCGATGAGTGAGTATAACCGGTTCAGTAAGGGGATTTTTGGATGGGTTGGTTATGAAACGAAATGGATTGAATTTGAAAATGTAGAACGGAATAAAGGGGAGACAAAGTGGTCTTTCTGGAAACTGTTTTTGTATTCACTGGAAGGGATTACTGCTTTTTCCACAGCACCGCTTGCGGTGGCATCTATTATGGGAGTGTTGTTCTGTTTTTTGGCCTTTTTACTGATTATTGTGACGATTATCCGCAAGGTTGCTTTCGGGGACCCGACATCTGGATGGCCATCACTGGTTTGTATTATTTCATTAATTAGTGGTGTGCAACTGTTTTGCTTAGGGATTGTAGGGCAATACTTATCTAAGACCTATATGGAAGTAAAGAGAAGACCAATTTATCTGGTAAAAGAGGAACTTTAATGGAAGAAATAATTAGTATTGTAGTGCCGGTATATAAGGCAGAAGCTTATATCGCGCACACAATTACTATGGTAAGACAACAGACTTATAGGAATTGGGAGCTGATTCTGGTAGATGATTGTTCCCCGGATGGCAGCGTGGAACAGATACAAAAAGCTCTGTCGGACTGTAGCCGAAGTGTACAGGAAACAACGGCAGAGGATGACACTTCCCTGGAGGTATATCAGTGGAAAGAGGGACAGCGGGCTGTACTTTTCCGAAAAGGAAGAAATGAAGGGGCAGCGGCAGCAAGAAATACCGGCAGGAAAGCTGCCAAAGGAAGGTATCTTGCCTATCTGGATGCAGATGATATCTGGCTCCCGGAAAAGTTACAAAAGGAACTTGCCTTTCTGAAAGAACGGCAGGCAGAATTTGTCTTTACGGCATACGAATTTGGGGACGAGCAGGCCAACCCTACCGGCAAGGTGGTGCAGGTGCCGGAAATACTGACTTATCGGAAAGCCTTGTCCAGGACGGTGATTTTTACGACTACGGTGCTGTTTGACCGGGAAAAGATACCGGAAGAACTGTTATCCATGCCACTGGTGGAGAGTGAGGACACGGCAACCTGGTGGCAGATACTGCGGGCAGGATATCAGGCGCATGGCTTGAATGAGGTGCTGGCAATTTACCGCAGGCCGGCACAGTCTTTGTCCTCTAATAAGTTAAAAGCGATGAAACGTATCTGGAATTTATATCGAAGACAGGAAAAACTGTCTGTTATTTCCAGTGTGTATTATTTTATTTTCTGGGCTTACCGGGCTACGGTAAGACGATTATAGCGGACTACACAAAAGAAAAGAAAACGGCGTGTCCGTAGATGAGGTGTTGACATGAAACGCGTAGAAACGTTGAAAAGGCTTATTATTTTACAACTTTCTTTTATTGGATTATTGATGCATACGGCGATTTACGGCTATATCTGGTTCACGGAATATTATCCCTTTTTAAGGTATCACAGGAATTTTAAATATTTCTTCCGTGGACATGTCTTGATTATTGCCATTTATTTTGTACTGCTGCTGTTCTTTGCCAGTACCTATGGTGCATTGAAAATTGGATATCTGAAAGCGGTGGATGTGTTTATTTCCGAGTTTTTCTCCTTGCTGTTTGTCAATGTGATTTCTTATTTCCAGATTTCCCTGATGGCAAACTGGCTGGTAAGACCGCTGCCTTTTGTGGAAGTCATGATATTGCAGACGATTTTCTCCGGGGTATGGGTAGCAATATGTAACGCATGTTATTATAAGGTTTTCCCGCCCAGGGAGATTCTTATTATCCATGGAGAAAGACCCATTAATGATATCGTGGCGAAGTTTGAATCCCGTAAGGACAAGTACAAGATTAAAAAGACCATGAATATCAAAGAGGGAATTCCGGCAGCCAGGGAAGAAATCCTGAAGCAGTATGGAGCAGTAGTGCTGTGGGATATTCCGGTACAGGACAGAAACGATTTGATGAAATATTGCTACAGCCGTTCTATCCGTGTCTATATGATGCCAAAAATAACAGATGTTCTCGTAAGGGGAGCAGACCAGTTACACCTGTTTGATACGCCAATTTACCTGACCCGGGAATATGCCCTAAAGGTGGAACAGCGGATTGCCAAGCGGCTGATTGATATTATTTGTTCGGTTATTTTACTGGTAATTGCTTCTCCGTTTATGCTGGTAACCGCCATTGCCATTAAGTTATATGACGGAGGACCTGTATTTTACAAGCAGATTCGCTGTACCAGAGACTGCAGGGAATTTTATATCCTGAAATTCAGAAGCATGAAAGTGGATGCCGAAAAAGACGGAGTTGCCAGACTGGCAGCCAAAAATGACTCCCGAATTACACCCATTGGAAAGTTTATCCGTGCGACCCGTATTGATGAATTACCACAGTTATTGAATATCTTAAAGGGTGAGATGTCCTTTATCGGTCCTCGTCCGGAACGGCCGGCGATTATAGAACAGTATATGGAAGAAATGCCGGAATTTGCTTTCCGTATGAAAGTAAAAGCAGGACTGGCAGGGTATGCGCAGGTATATGGAAAGTATAACACCACACCATATGATAAATTAAAACTGGATTTAACTTACATTGAACAATATTCTGTCTGGCTGGATTTGAAGCTGATGCTGCTTACTTTGAAGATACTGATTAAACCGGAAAGTACCGAGGGAGTAGACCAGGCACAGACCACGGCTTTGAAATCAGAGAATGAGGAGCAAAAAGGCGAGTAGATGGAAGAGCCGCATGATAGGTCAGAAATGGAGAATCGCGTGAAAGAAATTAAGTATGCCGATGCAGGCATGGATATGAAGAAATTAGTGCTTTGTTTGATGAATAAGTGCTGGCTTGTATTAGTGGCAGCACTGGCAGGTGCCATTACAGGTGGATTGCTTTATACAGCAGCCAGTGTGGTACCGGAGGCAGAGCGGGAATACCGGGCCGTATCCAAGCTATATCTGGATTTTGCAGTAGATGCAACCGGGGAAGTATATCAGGCTTACAATGGCTATACCTGGAATGATTTGATGAAAACAGACCCGATACTGGACAGAACCATGGCGAACCTGGCAGAACCCTGTGACAGGGAAGAGGTAGCAAAGGCAACCCAGGCGGAAATCCTGTCGGACTTACGATTACTTACGATTACCATTACCACCCATAATATTAAAAAAACAGATGTTATTCTTGCGGCAACGGATGCGGCACTGGAAGAATATGGAGAAGCTGCCAAAGAATTCATCCAGATAGAAACCATCGAGACAACCCCGGCGAAGCTGGTAACAGCAGATTCCCGCCTGGTACAGGCAGTGGTTCTGGGAATGGTAATTGCCCTGGTGGTTATGTTGTTTGCGATGTTACTTTATTATGTGACAGATGACCGGATTTTTGTGGCGGGGGATATACGGCCTGTTACGGAGCTGCCTTTTCTTGGCTATCAGTTTGGGAAAGATGTTAAGAATGTTTTTCAGCAGGATTATGAGAAAAATCTGGCATATTTCCAGGAAAAGTATGAAAACCTGGGGACAGTGATACTGGTCCAGGGACAGAGCCTGCCGGCAGAAAAATTACAGGAAATGCGTGACTGGAAGGGAATGGTGGTAAGCCTTCCCTATGGGAAAGTCCATGGGACGTACCTTGCTTATCAGTTGGAGCAGCTTAAAATACAGAATTGCAAGGTGGTTGGTGTTACGATTTCTGAACCCGAAGAAAAGCTGTTAAGAAGATATTATGGCAAATCGATTGGCAGAATTTGAGGATAAAAGAACTTTTATGAAGATACAGGTACTTGCTTCCGCCGTGAATCAGAACAATGCGGAGCTGATTGCAAAAATGAATATTCAGACCGATGCCGTCCTGGTAAACCAGTGTGATGGGTATGCCTATGAAGAAATCAGAAAAGGAGACAGCCGGATACAATGTATTTCCATGCCGGAGCGGGGAGTGGGATTAAGCCGTAACACAGCACTGCTCCATGCAGATACGGATGTCTGTGTTTTTTCGGATGAAGATATTGTATTAAGTGATGGATACGAAAAGATGATTGTCCGGGCATATGAAGAACTTCCGGATGCAGATATGATACTGGTCAATGTGAAGGTGGCATCTGCCAGATGGACATACTGGAATGAGGATATTCACCGGGTAACTTACCGGAATTATGGCAGGTATCCGGCATACAGCATTACCGCCAGACTGGAGGCTTTGCGGAAAGCCAATGTAAACTATTCCCTTCTCTTTGGTGGTGGGGCGAAGTACAGCAATGGAGAGGACAGCCTGTTTTTAAAGGATTGCCTGAAAGCGGGACTTCACATTTACACACACACTATCTGTATCGGCGAAGAGACAGAACGGGAATCTACCTGGTTCCACGGATATGATAATAAATTTTTTAAGGACAGAGGAGTACTGTACCATTATCTGTATGGAAAACTTGCCAAAGTACTGGCATTTCGGTTCCTGTGGGTACACAGACAGGAAATGTGCAGGGAGATATCCGTCCGGAAAGCCTACACGCTTATGAAAGAGGGCATTCTGGAGGCAAAGAGCAGGTAAGGATATCGGAAAGGAAAATGGGGAGGATGATACTGTATAGTACAGTGACGGTAATCACAATATTGCTGGCGGGTATGGTAAGAAAAGTACCGGTAACACAACCCTGTCAAATAACAAGGCAGCAGATGTGTAACCGCGTCTGCCTTTTGTCAATTTTTCTGGTGTTGTTTGCGTTGTCTGCCTGTCGGTTGAATGTAGGAAATGATTACGCAAAGTATGTAGAATTCATGCATCTGGTAAACTGTGATGCCTATGTGCCTACCGAGATAGGATTTAATCTGCTGGTAAAGATAGTCTATGGCTTATCCGGTTATGAGAACTATCTGCTGGTGTTTGCGATATATGCGTTTGCGACGGTGTTTATCTTTTTGCTCGCCATGTATGAGCAGGCGGATGATTTCCCACTGACGTTCTTTTTATTTATGATGCTGGGATATTATTTCCAGACGTTTAGTACGGTGCGCTATTATCTGGCACTTGCGATTGCCCTGTATTCCATGAAATTTGTACTGCGCAGACAATGGGGCAGATTTATAGTGCTGATTTTACTGGGTGCAACATTCCACAAGTCATTACTGGTGGTCATTCCCCTGTATTTTCTGGCAATTTTGCCCTGGAAAAAGTGGCAGCTTGTGCTGGCGGCAGTGTTTTGCACAACCTTTTTGTTCTTTCAGGACTTCTATCTGAAAGTAGTGGTGCTTCTGTACCCTACTTATGAGGATACGGAGTATCTGGAGGGTGGAACCAGTTATATCAATATTTTACGTTGTATTGCCGTGTTAGCTTTTGCCGGACTGGTATGGTGGCTGAAAAAGCATGGACAGAGTGACTCAGAGAAAACACAATCCGTAGAACCAGTTGCAACAGAGCAGGAAGAACGGTTCCATTTTTACTTCTATCTGAATCTGGGAGCACTGGCATTATATGTATTCTGTTCCTTTTTACCGATTATTTCCCGAATCGGCTACTATCTGACGGTCAGCCAGATTCTGTTTCTGCCGATGCTGTTACAACAGATAGAAAATGCTAAACTTAGAAAAATCTTCCGGCTGGGAATCCTTCTGGCAGGAATCTTATATTTCATAATGTATATGAGCCGGGCAGGAAACGATGGGGTGTTGATTTTGCCATATAAGACATTCTTTTTCCACGATATGGTAAATATCCTGTCCGATATGAATTGAGGAAACAGGTAATTGCGAAATAGAAAACGGTGATAGGATGTGCAAATAAATAACCATCTCGGACACGCTTTCGCTCCGCTCCGGACGCAATGGTACATAAGCGGCTAAAATACATCCGCTAAATACCAGCGTCCTACAAGGGTCCTTCGACTGGTTATTTAATTTGTACATCCTGGACAGACATTAATGTGTTTCGCAATTACCTCGCACAGCATTACAGAAAGGAGAGCACCATGACTTTCAGTATTATCGTGGTATGCCTGAATGCAGGGGAAAAACTACATAAGACAATAGACAGTATTTTGCAGCAGACGGAGCAGGACTACGAGATTGTGGTAAAGGATGGCGGCTCTCGCGATAATTCCCTGCAGCAGTTACCGACAGATGAGAGAATCCATATCTATGAAGAGAAGGATATGGGAATCTACGATGCCATGAATCAGGCAGTCTGCCACACAGCGGGGGATTATATCTTTTTCTTAAACTGCGGTGATTATTTCTATGATGCCGGTGTGTTAAAGCAGGTAAAGGCGCAGATACAGGAGACAGGAAAAACGGAAAAAGCAATTTTTTATGGCAACATCTGTGAAAACCTGACCGGTGCCATGGTAGCTTCCAACCCGGTCATAAACGATTTTGCCTGCTATCGGAATGTACCCTGTCATCAGGCATGCTTCTACGACAGGAGTCTGTTTGATAAGAGGGGATTTTCCCTGAACTATCGGGTGCGGGCAGATTATGAACATTTTCTGTGGTGCTTTTATGAAGCCGGGGCAGTTACCCATTATATGCCGATAACGGTAGCCTTATATGAAGGGGGCGGTTTCTCGGAGACGAAGGAGAATGAGAAACTGTCTGCCAGGGAACACAGGGAGATTGTGGCAAAGTATATGCCACCTGCAAAGGTGCGAAAATACAGATGGATTATGTGCCTAAGTCTGGCGGGAGTCCGGACGAAGATAGCACGAAATCCGGTTACAGCAAAACTGTATAATGAGATAAAGAAACGTTGGTACGGACAGAGGAAACAGTAAGAAAGGTATGATGCTATGAAAGTTTTATGGGTGTGTAATATCATGCTTCCTGCAATTGCCAAGAGACTGGGGATGCCCTACAGCAGCAGGGAAGGCTGGCTGAGCGGTTTGCTGGAACGGCTCGTTCAGGAACAGAACAAGAATCATATTGAACTGGGAATTGCTTTTCCGGTAGAAGAGTCTATGGGGGATTTTTATCGTGTGATGCAGCTTGGGGAAAATGTGACCTGCCACTGTTACGGCTTCGTGGAGAACTTAAATGCCCCTGAGAAATATGATGAAAAACTGGAGGCTCGTTTCCAGACGATTTTCAGTGCTTTTGAGCCGGAGATACTGCATGTATTTGGAACGGAATTTCCCCATGCACTGGCCAGTATTAAGGTATTTGGTAAGCCGGAGAGGACACTGATTGGGGTTCAGGGTCTGTGCTCGGAAATCGCGAAGTGTTATATGGCAGATTTGCCAAAGAGGATACAAAGACAGGCAACCTTCCGGGATTTGGTAAGAAGGGACAGCCTGCGGCAGCAGCAGCGGAAATTTGAACTGCGGGGCAAAAACGAGATAGAGGCAATCCGCCTGGCAAAGCATATTGCGGGAAGAACGGACTTTGACCGCGCGCAGACGCTGCAGATTCATCCGGAGGCAACCTACCATTATCTGAATGAAACCATGCGAAGCTGTTTTTACCGGGATGCCTGGAAACGGAATCAGTGTGATGCCTACACGATTTTCTTAAGCCAGGGGGATTATCCCCTGAAGGGATTCCATTATTTGCTGCAGGCAATGCCATTGATTCTGAAACGGTATCCGCTTGCCAAGATATATGTGGCAGGAAACAGTATTATTGAGGATGCAACCTGGAAAGACAGAATGAAGTTACCTGCCTATGGAAAGTATCTTAACAAACTGATTACAGAGAACCATCTGGAAAATAAAGTAAACATGCTGGGAAAACTGACAGCAGAGGAAATGAAGGCACAGTTTTTAAGAAGCCACGTCTTTGTACTGGCATCGGCGTTGGAGAATTCTCCGAATGCGTTAGGAGAGGCGATGCTTCTGGGAGTGCCCTGTGTGGCTGCCGATGTAGGTGGTGTCCACAATCTGCTGGAGGACGGCGGTGATGGTTTCCTCTATCCGGCGGGTGATGTGGAGGCTTTGGCAGAGCGCGTGATAGAAGTGTTTGGCAAGGATGCCATCGTGGAGCGGCTGTCTGATAATGCCCGCAAGCATGCAAGACAAAATCATGATGCAGACCAGAATTATTACCGGCTGCTTGGCATCTATCAGGAGATGATGGAATGACATTTACATTTGTTTCCAATTATATTAACCACCATCAGATTCCCTTCTGCGAGGCGATGTATCGCCAGCTAGGGGCTGATTTTACCTTTATCCAGACAATGCCCATGGAAGAGGAACGCGTTGCCATGGGATGGGCGGTAGATTTGACGAAGCTGCCCTATGTGGAATGTCTGTATGAAAAGGAATATGACTGCCAGAAGAAAATCGTGGAAAGTGATGTAGTGCTTTTCGGATGGACAGGCAGGGAAGATATTGTAACTCCACGGCTGAAAACAGGAAAGACAACGCTGCGTGTCAGTGAACGGCTTTACCGGGAGGGGCAGTGGAAGGCAATTTCCCCACGAGGACTGTGGGCAAAATATAAAGAACATATCAGATACCGGAAGCAGAATGTGTGTATGCTCTGTGCCGGTGCCTATACAGCATCGGATTTCAAGCTGATAGGAGCATATCCCCATAAGCTCTTTAAATGGGGCTATTTTCCGGCATTAAGAACCTATACAGAAGAACAGTTTAACAATCTAAAAATAGCCGATGGAAAGCTCCATTTTGTCTGGGCAGGCAGATTTATCCCATTAAAACACCCGGAATATGTGGTGCGGCTTGCCAAGGCATTACGGGAAAAGGGATATGCGTATCATATCCACATGTTAGGAGACGGCGAGTTAGAGCCGCTTATCCGGCATGCTGTAGAATTCTCCGGGCTTTCTGGACAGGTTACTTTCTATGGGTATACAGAGCCGGAGAAAGTGCGGGATGTGATGGAAAAGTGCCATATTCATCTGTTTACCAGCAATTATCTGGAAGGCTGGGGTGCCGTGGTAAATGAGGGCATGAACAGCGGCTGCGTGGAAGTAGTCAACGCCCAGGTGGGGGCAGCCCCTTATTTAATCCGGCATGGCGAAAACGGGCTGGTGTATCCAGACGATAATTACGGAAAGCTGGAGGAACTGGTACTGTCGCTGTGTGAAAACTGGGAGCAGGATAAAAAGATGGGAAAGGCTGCTTACGAGACCATCCTTGATTACTGGAATGCAGACCATGCAGCGACAGAGCTGCTTCGTTTCGTTACAAAGCTGCAGCAGGGCAGGATAGAACCGGCGAAAGAAGGACCTTTGAGCGAAGCACCTGCCATTCGTCCGGGAAAAATGTATGAAAAGATGCTGCAAAAGGAGTTATAGGATTGCAAGAACAGGAAACTGGAAAAGAAAAGACAAAAATCAGTGTCATTGTGCCGGTATATAATTCCCTGGACTGTCTGGAACGATGTGTGAATTCTATCTGTGCACAAAGTTATCGGAATCTGGAAATTCTGCTGATAGATGATGGTTCTACGGACGGCACAGGAGAGCTGTGCGAGAAACTGGCACAAAAAGAGGAACGGATTCAGGTATTCCACAAAGAAAATGGAGGGGCTTCTTCGGCAAGAAATCTTGGTATTACAAAGGCGAAAGGAGACTGCCTTGGCTTTGTGGACAGTGATGATTATATAGAACCTTATGTGTATGAAAAGATGTTACAGGCAATGGAGGAACGCAAGGTGCCTGTAGTGCAGATATCCAGGGATGAGGTTGATGAAAGGGGTAATCGTCTGCCGGATGTGTGTACTCCACCCAAATCGGTGCGGTTCTGTGAGACGGAGGAATTTGTCAGAGAACTGTTGCTGCATCAGGGGGATTGTTCTTTTTGTACGAAACTGGTAAAGAAAGAGTTGTTTGCGGAGCATCGTTTCCCGGAAGGGGTATTGAATGAGGATTTCCGGCTGTTAGTGGAGATGCTGCAGGAGATGGACGGCATTGTTATTTTGCCGGAGCAGGGCTACCATGTGGTGTGCCGGCAGGAAAGCACCACTCGTAAGAAGACGAAGGACAGCTTTTCCAGGGTATTTCTGGATATTGTGGATAATGCAGACCTTATGCAGGAACTGGTAGACCGGAAGTATCCAGCTTTGCGGGCGTATGCCATCCGCTTTAACCTCTATCAACGTCTGGACTATCTGCTGCATGTACCGATTCCACAGATGAAACGGGATAACAGCTTTTATCAGAGCGTGAAAGCATATCTTCACAGCCATATCGGGGATACCATACGGAATCCCTATCTGACGAAGAAAAATAAAATATATCTTCTGCTGCTGACGATGGCACCAAGGACAGTGCGGAGTGTGCATGCGAAGAAGATGGAGAAAAGGCATGTGGGAACAAATTAAAAAGAAAAAGACTTTTTATCTGCTATTCCTTCTTATCTGGGTCGTGCAGATGCTGACAGCGTTCTATTTCTGCACCCAGAAGCAGGGATTCCATGAGGACGAATATTATACCTATTATTCTACTGCCAGAACGAATGGTTTTTATGTGGAAGACGGACAGTGGATGGAACGGGAGACTTACCGGAATGAGTTTGTGGTGCTGCCGGGACAGCAGTTCCAGTATGGACTGGTCAAACAGGTGCAGTCCTGGGACGTGCATCCGCCAGTGTATTACTGGGTGTTCCATACGGTGGCATCCCTTGTGCCAGGGGTGTTTTCCAAGTGGATAGGACTGGCGGTTAATCTGGTTTTCTATGGTATCAATATCTGTTTGCTGGGCTGTCTTTCCTGGCTCATTAGTGGAAAGAATGAGAAAGTAACCCTTTTGGTAACCTTGTTTTACGGGCTGACACCGGCGGCTTTCAGTGGCGTTGTGTTTATCCGGATGTATGAAATGCTGACTACTTTCGTACTTCTGAGTGCTATCCTGCATATAAAAGGGCTGCAGAAGTTTTCTGTGAAAAATGTGCTGCTGATGATGGCAGTAACCTACCTGGGTTATCTGACACAGTATTATTATTTTATTTTCCTGTTTTATCTGGGCTTCTTTTTCTGCTGTTACTTGCTCTGGAAAAAGCGCAGTTTCCGGGATTGCTTGATTTATGGGGGCAGCCAGCTTGTCGCTTTTGGCTTGGCTTATCTGACTTACTCCTCCTGCCTGGGGCAGATGTTCCGGGGGCAGCGGGGAGCGCAGGCGACAGAGAACTTTTTTGATTGGTCGAATACGCTTGAACGGATAAGCTTTTTTGGCAATTTGCTGGATGAGTATGTATTTGGTAAGTGCTTATCTGTACTGATATTGCTTATTTTGCTGTTGGGATTGTGGCTGTTTTATCAGAAAAGACGGAGAGCCAACCCGGAAAGAACAGAACATAAGTCAGAACAAAAGGCAGGACTGGGAACAGCGTTCTTTATGCTTGCTTTTGCCACAGCAGGGTATTTCCTTACCGTGTCAAAGACGGCTCTTTTACTGGGAGACACCTCCAACCGTTATCAGCTGCCGGTCTATGGAATGGTGGTACTGCTGCTGTTTACACTCCTTGCGTGGATGTTTGGGCAGATGGCGATAAAAGGGACTTACCTGTGGATAATGGCAGGAATATTGTGCCTGATAGTGGATATCATCGGGCTTACCTCAGACAGGGTGGTATTTCTTTATCCCCAGGATAAGGAGGAGACTGCCTTTGCCAGGCAGCAGGCGCAGGAGAACAGTGCGGCAATCTATCTGTACAATGAGGGGGCAGACTGGTGCATCTGGGATGTAACCAATGAACTGCTGGAATATCCGGCGGTATATTTTGGCAGTACTTCTTCGGAAGAATCGCTTTCGGATAAAACCATAGAAAATGCGGATTCCCTGGTAGTCTATGTGGCACAGGGGGAGGATGTGACGATGCAGCTGGAACGGATTCTTCACAGTAATGAAAAGCTGACGGGCTATGAACAGAAGTGGAAAGAAAAGTATTGTGATGTTTATTACTTTCATTAGTGGGAAGGATTTTTATCAGCTAAAAAGCTTGAACGCACCCATTTCTCGTGATTGCAAACAAACTAACCCTATGCTATACTAGAAAGCAGTGCAGAAATGCAATTATGCAGTAATTTCGGAGGAAAACTCATGTTAGAAAATAAAACCATTTTAATTACCGGAGGAACCGGTTCTTTTGGTAAATGCTTTACAAAATATGTGCTGACCCATTATCAGCCCAAGAAAATCATCATCTATTCCAGGGATGAGTTCAAACAGTGGATGATGGAGCAGGAGTTTGCAGAGTATAAAGAGAAGCTTCGTTTCTTCATCGGTGATGTAAGGGATGTGGAGCGTTTAAGAAGAGCCTGTGAAGGTGTGGACTATATCATTCATGCAGCCGCTTTAAAACAGGTGCCTGCCTGTGAATATAATCCCAATGAGGCGATTAAAACCAATATTCATGGTGCAATGAATGTAATTGATGCCGCTTTGGACAGTGGGGTGAAGAAGGTAGTTGCCCTCTCCACGGATAAAGCAGTAAATCCGGTTAACTTATATGGTGGAACCAAGCTGGTATCGGACAAGCTGTTTGTGGCTGCCAATGCTTATGCAGGGACAAAGGACATTAACTTCTCTATCGTAAGATATGGTAACGTAGCAGGAAGCCGCGGTTCCATTATTCCGTTATTCCATAAATTACTGAAGGAAGGGGCAACAGAGCTGCCGATTACGGATGTGAGAATGACCCGTTTCTGGATTAGTCTGACCCAGGGTGTCGAGCTGGTTATCAAGGCTCTGGCAGAAGCAACCGGTGGAGAGACTTTCATCAGTAAGATTCCATCCTTTAAGATTACGGATTTGGCAGAAGCGATGATGCCGGGCTGTAAGATTAAGGAAATTGGTATCAGACCAGGTGAGAAGCTGCATGAAATCATGGTGACAACAGAGGATTCCCTGACAACCTATGAATATGACAAGCATTTTATTGTATATCCGCAGATGACCTGGAACAACAGACAGCAGCCGAATTTAAGTGGTAAGAAGGTAGCGGAAGGCTTTTCTTACAGTTCGGATAACAATACTGACTGGTTGAGTGTAGAGGATATCAGAACCCTTCTGAAAGATGTGGAATTAGAAAAATAGCATACAGAAAAGTGGTTAGAACAACGGAAGGACATGTATGCACAATGCATGTCCTTTTATGGTAATAAGGATAGAAGGAGAGATTAAGATGAACAAACCGGCGATTGAGGGAGGAACCCCTGTCAGGGATACGAAAATTTTCTATGGACATCAGTACATTGATGAGGCAGATATTCAGGCGGTAGTGGATGTACTGAAAAGCGATTATCTGACCTGTGGACCGAAGATTTCGGAACTGGAACATAAATTATGTGAGGTAACAGGAGCAAAATATGCTGTGGTATGCAGCAACGGAACGGCAGCTCTCCATATAGCAGCTATGGCAGCAGGCGTGGGAGAGGGGGATGAGGTTATCACAACCCCGATTACCTTTGCCGCTTCTGCCAACTGTGCGTTGTACTGTGGTGCCAGACCGGTGTTTGCGGATATTGACCCGGAAACCTATAATATTGACCCGGCGAAAGTGGAAGCTGCTATCACACCCAGAACCAAGGCGGTTGTGGCAGTGGATTATACGGGACAGTCGGTTGCCCTGGAACCCCTCAGAAAGCTTTGCAAGGAGCATCATCTGGTGCTGATTGAGGACGGAGCACATGTTATTGGAACGAAGTATAAGGGACAGGCGAATGGTTCTATCTCGGACATGACAACCTTCAGCTTCCATCCGGTTAAGACGGTAACCGGTGGGGAAGGTGGAGCCGTGCTGACCAATGACGAAGCACTTTACCAGAAGCTGTCACTGTATCGTGCCCATGGCATTACCAGGGACGCTTCCCTGATGGAGCATGAACCGGATGGTCCCTGGTATTACGAGCAGATTGCACTGGGCTATAACTATCGTATGACGGATATGCAGGCAGCGTTGATTATCAGCCAGCTGGATAAGCTTGCCCTGTTCAGCAAGCGGAGAAAAGAGATTGTAGCAAGATATAACGAGGCATTTTCCAAGCTGGATTGCCTTTTCGTACAAAAGGAGATTCCGGAATCGGATACAACAAGACATCTTTATATTCTGCGCATGGTACCGGAGAAGCTAAAGATTAACAGAAAGCAGTTTTTTGAGGCACTGGCAGCAGAAAATATCAACTGTAATGTGCATTATATCCCGACTTACTATTTCCCATATTATGAGAAATTAGGTTATCGCAGGGGATTGTGTCCTAATGCGGAGAAGCTTTATGAAGAGATTCTGTCCCTGCCTCTTTATTATGCCATGAGCGATGAAGATGTGGAGAGTGTGATTGAAGCGGTAACGAAGATTGCAGCTTATTATGCAAAATAACAGAAACGGAGAAAGCGATGAAACTTTCGATTATTGTACCGGTTTATAATATGGCAGCAGACGGCAAACTGGAATACTGCCTGGATTCCCTGGTAAACCAGACGATTTCCGATTATGAGATTATTGCAGTAGACGACTGCTCCACCGATAATTCCTGGGACATCCTGCAAAGCTATGCGGAAAAGTATCCGGATAAATTTCATAACATACATTCGGAGGTTAATAAGAAGCAGGGTGGTGCGAAAAATATCGGAATGGGTCTTGCCAGGGGAGAGTGGATTGGCTTTATCGACAGTGATGACTGGATTACACCGGATTTCTATGAAAGACTGATTCGTAAGGGCGAGGAAACCGGGGCAGATATGGTCGGCTGCGATTATCATCTGACCGGAGAACACAGTATGAAAATCGGGCAGGTGGTTCCCAACAATAAGCCGGAACAGACTGGGGTTCTGACCAGGGAGAAGTACCGCTCCCTGATTCTGGACAGTGGCAGTCTGGTGGTAAAGGTGTATCGCAGGGAGATTGTGATAGACCATAAGAGCCGGTTCCCGGAAGGCATCTTCTATGAGGACAATGCATTGGCAAATTCCTGGATGCTGCGGGCACACCATTTTGAATACATTCCGGAACCGCTTTATTATTATTATCAGCATGATACGTCTACCGTACACACCATCAATGTGAAACGATGTGAAGACCGGATGGAAGCAGGAAGGATTATGATACAGGAGGCAAAGGAATATCAGTACCTGGACACTTATTATCCGGAGCTGGAGTTTACCTTTACCACTTTGTTTTATGTCAATACGCTTTTTACCTATATGCAGGGAGTACGCCCGGTAAAGGCGTCCTTTGTCAGAAAACTGGGAAAAGAGATGCAGCAGTATTTCCCGGCATTTCAGGAAAATGCCTATTATCAGGAGCGAATCGGCGCAGAGGAAAAGAAATTAGTTGCCATGCAGTTAAAGTCCACGATTGGATTCATCTTATACTACAAATTGTTGTGTGAGTACCGGAATCTGAGAAAGAAATGGAAAGGGTAATTTTGGAAGGAACGAAAGATGGAACAGAGAGAAATTTCGCGAAAAGGGAAAATTGCCTATATTGTGATGGTCTGTGTGGTGGTGTTGCTGCTGTGGCTGGCAGATGAGAGTACAAGACCGATTGTCTATCAGGGAGGAAGCCTGAATCATACGGTGGGATTGCTGGATTCGGACAATACACTGGTTATCCGGGAATCGGTAGCCAGAACGGGTGTCGTTGCCAGTACGCCGGAGCTTGTTGTGAATAAGGGCACCTATAAGGTAAGTCTTGCCTATGACACGGATACGGATGGCTCTGTCTTGGAATTATGGGAGCAGGGCAGTAAGATTGCAGGCTGGAGCATTGATAAGGCGGCTGTGGAGACCGCTTATGAGTTTACGCTATCAAAGGATGCCAAGCAGCTGCAGTTTAAAATCAACTACTGTGGGGAAGGCAGCCTGAATGTGCGGCGGCTGGAGTTCTCGCCACGCACCCTGTTCTATACGGACACCTATTATATCATAGCGGTCTTTTTGCTGTGTAATCTTCTGATAGGATACCTTTACAAAAGGTCATTACAAAAAGGGATTTCCAGGGAAAAGCTGACAGACTGGTGTGTGATTCTGGGGGTTACCCTGCTTGCCATGTCACCCATGTTTCAGACCTACCTGTATAATGGAGATGATTTATGCTACCATCTGGCACGTATGGAAGGGGTAAAGGATGGTATTTTAGACGGACAGATTGGAGTCAATATCCTGCCGGACGGCATGAAGGGAAATGGGTATCTGAATGCCATGTATCCCTATCTGTTCCTGTACATTGGGGCTTTTTTGCGGATTTGCAGGGTTTCCATTGCCTTGTCCTATAAGAGCATTATTTTTGCGGCAACGTTAGGGTCTGCAGTCTGTGCTTATTACGCGGTCAAGTCCATCACTGACTCCCGCAGAAGTATTATTCTGGCGGTGGTGTTATATACGTTAATGCCTTACCGGTTTACCAATATTTTCTCCAGGGGCGATTTGGGGGAGACACTGGCACTGACCTTCTGGCCGTTAGTAATAGCCGGATTGTATCATGTAACCATAGGGAATCGTAAGAAATGGTACCTTCTGGTATTGGGCGTGAGCGGTATTTTACAAAGCCATATTCTCAGTGCCGCCTTTGCAGTAGTCCTCTGTATCCTTACAGCGTTGCTTTACTGTGTACAGATTTGGAAAGAAAAAAGATATGTGGAAATCGGCAAGGCAGCGGGGCTTACCTTGTTATTAAATGCCTGGTATGTGGTGCCCTTCTGCTACTACTATTTTGCAGAGGATATTATGAAAGATGTGCTGCGGTGGAGCGGTTACTTTGAGCAGTCTATTAACCTGTCTACCATGACGCAGAGTATCAGCCTGTATAACAAACAATATTTCTCCCTGGGGCTTGCCCTTCTGGGGTGTCTGGGAATCGGGATTGTCTATCTGGTCTGTGAGGGAAATAACTGCAAAGACGGGAATCCGGAAGGAAGTAACCAAGAGGAGAATAGGCAGCAGCGGGGCTTTCTGGTGTATCTGCTGGTGCTTGGCTGTCTGATGGTCCTTATGTGTACCGGGTACTTCCCGAACCGGAAGATGGTGGATAACGAATTTCTGGAATCCATTGTGACTATGATACAGTTCCCCTGGCGTTTTTTAGGACCGGCTTCCTGCTGCCTGATGTTTGTCGGGGTAATCGGACTGTCCAGGTCGGAGATTTTGAAGCCATACCGGAATATTATCTTCGGACTGCTCATAGGGCTTAATCTGTTAGTGATTCTCTGGGTACCGGCAGACAATAACCATATGCCCTATACCAACGCCCAGGCGGTGGCATCCAAGGGACACGAAAGCAAACTGGCAGCCAATATCGGTCTGTTCTATCCCCATGAGTGGAGGTTAGAAGGGGCGGCCGAGGAGAAGCTGACCGCCAGTGTGGTAAATTCCGATGTGAATTATGTGGAGATTAGCCAGTATGTGAAAAAAGGAACGAAGGCAGCAATTACGTATCGTGCCACGGAAGAAGGAGATTATATTGAACTGCCAATTCAGGCATACTTAGGATACCGGGCAAAGGACGAAACGGGACAGCCGGTGGAAATTATCCGGGGGGATGGTGCCAGAATCCGTTTCTTAGTAAAGGCAGACGGACAGGAGCATACCATCTATGTGCGGTATGGTCCGGTTATCGGATTTGTCCTGGCAGATATGCTGTCAGCCCTTACGCTGTTACTAATTGGCTGGCGATGTGTTCGGCACCGCAGCCATCCAGAAAAGCTCTCATAGCATGGGAGCTTTTTTTACGGGAATCGATATTTTGTGACATGCATGTCACAAATGATAAAATGCGGGATAATACGTCTTCATCCTGCCGGATATCCCCGGCATAGGGAATCAGATTTTCCTGGGAAAAGGTGTTCACAGCCATCTGTTGGTTATCCGCCATCAGATAGCTGATGGTGGGAACGCCTACCGCACAAAGCTCACACAGAGTAGTGCCTCCGGCAGAGACAGCAAGGTCACAGGAAGCCATCAGGGCAGCCATGTCGGATATGCCCTGGTGGATGTGTATCCGGTCATTGACATGGGCAGCGTCCTCTAATTCCCGATAGCGGGAGTTGGCACTGCTGGTCAGGATATGGTAATCATAGGTACCCTGCGGCAGTGTTTTTATTAAGGAAAGTGCCATGCCATAAGGGTCTGTACCGCCTGTGGACAGTAGGATATCCGTTACCTGGGGGCGTACTTCATAGGCAGGCTGCTGGAACTGCCGTCTTAAGGGCGTATAGCGAACCCCTAACAGTTTCTTCCGGGCATTGGCATAGTAAGGACAGTCTTCATCGGTGTCGTAATTAATCAGTAAATCCACATCACAGGAAAAGCTGCGAAGGTCATCCAGATAAGCTACCTGACAGAAGCCAGAGAGAGCGTGAAAATAGGCGGGCGTGGCATAGTAGGAATCCACGAAAAGCCAGCACTTTTTATCCGGTAAGAGGGCGGTCAGCCGGGGCAGTTCTGCCATCATATCCTGGTAATTGCTGTGCAGGCAGAGAATGGGAAACTCGGAAGGAGTGTCAAAGCGTTCTTCCAGTAAAGCAAGACTTTCCTCATCGGAAACGAGAAAGGAAATGTTGGAAGGAGCACCGCTTTTTCGCAGAAGCCCTGCACAGGCGCGGGCGATGGAAAGGCAGCGCATCAGATGCCCTGTAGCGATAGTGTGGTTTCCGTCGACTCTGAAATAAATGTCTGTCATGTTGATTTTACTCCCAGTGATTGTATTTCGTGCTAAAATTCTCTATAATCGATTATAAAGTATCCGGTGGGAAAAAGAAAGGGAACGATATGAGTTCATCGATTGCAATTATAACAGCCCGTGGGGGCAGTAAACGAATTCCAAGAAAGAATGTAAAGTTATTCTGTGGGAAACCTATTATTACCTACTCGATTGAGGCAGCCTTGCAGTCAGGACTGTTTGAAGAGGTAATGGTGTCCACGGAGGATGAAGAAATTGCACAGATTGCCAGACAGGCAGGTGCCAGTGTACCTTTTATGCGCAGCCAGGAAAGTGCAGGGGATTATGCTTCTACCGATGATGTACTGTTGGAAGTGCTGAAGGCGTATGAAGAGCAGGGCAGGACATTTGACACTTTCTGTTGCCTGTATCCTACCGCGCCCTTTGTAACGGCACAGAAGCTGCAAAAGGCAATGAAGCTGTTAGAACAGGCAGATTCGGTTATGCCAGTGGTGCCTTTTTCCTTTCCGCCGCAACGTTGCATGGTGTTGAATGAGGCAGGGGAACTGCACATGAAATGGCCGGAATATGCCCAGACCAGGTCACAGGATTTGGAGCCTTACTATCACGACTGTGGACAGTTCTATTGCTGCAAGACGGATTTGTTTTTACAATATAAGACAACGGACCTGCCCCACATGATGCCTATGATTATGAGCGAACTGGAAGTGCAGGACATTGATAATCCCGATGACTGGGAGATTGCAGAATTAAAATATCAGAAAATGGTGGCAAAATGAAAAAAGAATTTAAGATTGGAAATAAAATCATCGGAGAACATTCCCCCTGTTTTTGTGTAGCGGAAATGTCAGGAAACCATTTACAGGATTTTAACCGGGCAGTGGAAATCATCCATGCGGCAAAAGAAGCCGGGGCAGATGCCATCAAGTTACAGACGTATACTGCGGACAGCCTGTCCCTGGACTGTGACAATGAATATTTTCAGATTCATGGGGGCTTGTGGGATGGTATGACAGAATACAAGTTATATCAGGAAGCTTATACGCCCTGGGAATGGCAGCCGAAGTTAAAGGAGATTGCAGAAGGGCTGGGACTGGAATGTTTTTCCTCCCCCTTTGATTTCACTTCGGTGGATTTTATGACAGAGCACCAGATGCCGGCATATAAAATTGCCTCCTACGAAATCAATGATATTCCGTTGATCAGAAAGGTGGCAGCCCTGCATAAGCCGGTAATCTTTGCCACAGGGGTAGCGTATCCGGAGGATATTGAGAGGGCATTACAGGTATGTAAGGAAGAAGGAAACGACGAAATCATGCTGTTAAAGTGTGTTTCTGCCTATCCGACCCCTTACGAGGAGATTAACTTAAATATGATTCCCACCCTGGCGAAGACCTATGACTGCCTGGTGGGATTATCCGACCACTCCATGGGAAGTGTGGTGCCGGTAGGCGCTATTCCTCTGGGAGTAAAAATGGTGGAGAAGCATCTGACACTGCGCCGGGCAGATGGTGGTCCGGATGGGGCGTTTTCCATGGAGCCGGAAGAATTTAAAGAGATGGTAGACCATATCCGGATACTGGAGAAGGCTCTGGGAAATACCAGGTATGAGTTGACAGAGAAGCAAAAAAAGGAGCACAGCGGCTCCCGTTCCTTATTCGTAGTAAAGGATATTCAGGCGGGAGAAGTGATAACCCCGGAAAATGTGCGTTCTATCCGGCCAAATGCCGGGCTTCATACTATGTATTATGAAGAAGTATTGGGAAAGCACGCGCAGAAGAATATAGAGAAGGGAACACCCCTTAGCTGGGAACTGTTGGGAGATTAGAATCTCCCAACGATTAAATCCGTATATTTTAACATACATAAATCCGCTTCATAAGAACCGATGGTGTCTGGATTCTCCCTGCCTGCAAGGTTGTTGGCAAGAAGCTTTGGAAAGTTGATGCCACAGCCGTAAGCATGAGGATAACCGCCACCGAAGCGGGGATTGATTTCGGAAATATAGAAGGTACCATCTATCTGGAAAATATCCATATCAATAGGACCACACAAATCCAGTGTGGCAACCGTCTTTTCTATCAGGGCAAACAGGGCTTCATCCCGGTAGGAGATAGATTTCTCCGTTTCTCCGGCACGCATGCGAAGCTTCTTTTTCACGAAGATAGTGATAGGCTTGCGGGAAAGCAAATCCACATAAATATCTGCGCCAAATTCTTCCCCATCCGCATAATTCTGAATCAGATAAGGTTCGTCCGCATATTTACAGAGGGTTTCCAGTAATTCTAAATGGGAAACCTTCTGAATGCCCACACTGCCACAGCCTCTGGTAGGTTTTAGGAAAACCGGAAGCTTCATGGTACCGGCTTTTTGTGCCTTCTGGAAAGCCTGGAAGCTGTCACAGCTTGTGAGCGCCGGCAGGTTGTTGGCTGACAGGTGCTGGTAAAAGGCGTATTTATCCCGGCATAAATCCACTGCCCTGGCAGCCGATACAATAGGGGTAATGCCTGCCTGGGTGAATAATTCCCTGTGGGTGGCAATCAGATACAGCTCGTCTTCCTGCAAGGGAAGGACTGCCTGAATGTCTTCTTTCTTACAGATGGTTAAGATGGTGTCCAGATACCCTGGCTCGGTCATGCGCGGGACAATATAATGGGCATCTGTCTCATATAAAGCGGGCGCATATACGCTGCAATCGGTGCCAACGACTTTGTCAAAACCATTTTCCCGGTTTTTGAAGTAACGGACCAGCAGATTTCTTGTGCCACAGCTTAAAATTAAAAGATTCATAGGAATTCCTTTCTACTCGTTCTGATAGTTTACAGAACCCTGCACATATTCTACAGGCGTCCATTTCTGACGAACCAGTTTCATTTCCACCTGATTCTTAACATAAACAGCCGGAAAATACTGGATAAAAAGAGGGTTTAAGCTCATGGTATAGCCGCCTACGTTTTCATAGATAATGCGGTCACCGGGGATAAGTTCCGGCTGATTCTTATGGGTAAAGAGCCGGTCTACCTCCATACAGGTAAAACCACTGATAACCTGGCTGTCCATCACTGGGCGGTTGTCGGCACTGTCTTTGTATTGCAGATGGAACAGATGGGAGGACTTAATCATGGTAGGGTCGATATTAAAACGGCTGCCATCGGTCATCACATAGCGTGTCCCCTTGATATCCCTTGTGTCAAAAACACTGGTTACAAAGGTGGTGCATTTGGAAATCAGGGAAATGCCCGGTTCCACAATAATTTTTGTCTTATCCGGAGTAAAGCAGCGGGAAAGCTCGCTGGCAACCACAGGGAAATAATCCGGATATTCCGGTCTGCCCTCCATACCGCCGCAGTAACCGCCGCCTAAATCCACATAGTCTAAGGAAAACTGGAATTCTTCCTGTAACTGGCATGCCATCCGGGCGATGGAACGGAAGATGTTTACGCTGCGGGACTTGCTGCTGGAATGTAAGTGAAGTCCTGCGATTTTCACGTTGGGAAGATTGCGGATAGTGGCTACCGCCTGGGCGAATTTGCCGGTTTCATAACAGAAACCAAACCGTCCGCTGACTTCCCCCATGGTGGTTTCCCCGGGGCACATCTGCTCTAAGTTAAAGTTGGCACGGATACCAACCTGGAAAGCTGTATCGGGATATTCTGCCGCCAGATGGGAAAGCCATTGTAATTCCTGCCTGGAATCCAGATTAACGTAGCCTCCTGCCAGAAGAACTGCCCGGAAAGAGGCTTCTCCCTTATAAGGACCATTGTATACAATTTCCCGGTCGGTAAAACCAAGATATTTTGCAAGGCTGTATTCATCCTCGGATACGACTTCCGCGTAGGCGCCCTTTCCTTTTACAAAGGAAACCAGCCAGGGAAGCGAGTTGGTCTTGAAGGAATAGCCGACCAGATAATTACCCCAGTTTTGCTGTAAGGAGTCTGTCAGCATATCATAATAACGCTGTAAGACAGGCTCATCGATAACGAAATAAGGCGTTTGTAATTGTGTGTCCATGAGATACCTCTGCTTCTTTAAAATCTTGCTTTCATATTACGCTATTTTGCGTTATTATACAACTGTACCGGGTTAAAATGCAATTGACCGGGTAACAAGTCTGGACGCAAAGAGGCGGCAAAGTACCAAGGTGCCGCTTTGTGGACAGTGTTGGTTGGGAAAGAGTGGAAGATGAAGGAACGAATTTATGTATGCCATACCTACTATCATGTGTATGTTGCCTGCCTGAAGGAGCTGGCACTGCCGCAGGAAAGAAAAGGAAAGGCCACACTGGTGTTAAGCACCATGTCTAATGATTTTGGTAATCTGAAGGAACGGGCAGATTTATGCCCTCTGTTTGAAGAGGTGGTTCTGTTTGAGGAGAAGGAGGATACCTTTTTCCCGGAACTGATGCAGTATCATACCGATAAAGGGAATCTGGTACGTAATATGCTGTCCCGGATGAAATATACGAAGCTGTTTGGCCGGCTGGAGGAAGCCTATGTACCGGTAGATTTCAGACAGTATCAGGACATCTATGTATTCTGTGATTCTGACCCTATCGGTTATTATCTCAGTTATAAGAAAATTTATTATCATGCGGTGGAAGATGGACTGAATTGTATTCAGTATTATGATACAGCCCGCTATGATAACCGGGGGCATTTTGGTCTGAAAGCGTGGATGGCTGCCAGAAATCTGATTTTTATCCAGAATGGTTATGGGAAATATTGTCTGGATATGGAGATTAATGATAAAAGCGTGGTGCCATATCCCTGTAAGAAATATGTGGAAGTACCAAGAGCTCCGCTGGTAGAGCGGCTGACCAGAGAGGACAAGGATATTCTGATTCATCTGTTTATCGAGAATCTGGATGGCTTATTAGAGCAGCTGCGCCTGGGTGCAGAGAAGAAGGTACTGGTGCTGTCGGAGCCGTTGTGTGATTTGGAAGTGCGGAAGCAGATTTTTACAGATATTATCAAAGAATATGGTGTAATCGATGGGGAACAGGCACAGATATTGATTAAACCCCACCCAAGGGATGTGCTGGATTACCGGAAAGAGTTTTCCCGGTATATCGTATTAAGTGGTAAGTTCCCGATGGAAATCCTGAACTTTATTCCTGATTTAACTTTTGACAGGGTAATTTCTGTACTGACCGTGCCCGGGGGCATTCAGTTTGCCAAAGAGGTATTGTTCTTAGGAGAAGATTTCTTAGACCGGTATGAGGAACCGGCACTGCACAGGCAGAATGAGCAGATATAGAGCCGGAGAAAGGCATATTTGCGCGACCGTGTGGAATATGGTACAATCAAACATTATGGTTATCAAAAAGTAAGATGAAGGAATTGGACAATGCTTAAAATAATAAAGAAAATGAATCTGTTGTTAGACAGAAAGCAGAAGCGTTCCATGGTTTGGATTGTGCTGATGATGCTTGTGGGAGGCGTGTTGGAAAGTCTTGGCGTTACCATGCTGGTACCTATTATTACTGTGGTAATCGACCCGGTACAGGTGGAGCGGAATAAATATCTTTCTGCCATATATGATGCACTGGGGCTGGAGAATACGACCCAGTTTGCAGTGGTCATGCTGGTGGCATTTGTGGGAATTATCGTTTTAAAGAATGTGTATCTGTTCTTCCAGCAGAAGGTGCAGCTTCGCTTCGTATATACCAACCAGTTTGCCACCTCCAGAAGAATGATGATTAACTTCATGCAAAGACCTTATGAATATTATCTGAACGCGGATACGTCCGTGATTCAGCGGAATATTACTTCCGATGTAAACAATATGTATGGTCTGATTTTAAGCTGCTTACAGTTGTGCAGCGAATGTATCGTTTTTGCCTGTCTGGTTGGCGTACTGCTTGCCATTGACGCCCAGATGATTATTATGGTAGCGGTGCTGATGGTGGCGTTGCTGTTCCTCATTAAGAAGGTATTAAAGCCGATTATGGTGCGGGCAGGACAGGACAACCAGGATTATTACAGCGGACTTTATAAGTGGATTGAGCAGTCCGTTATGGGAATCAAAGAGATTAAGATTGCCAACAAAGAGAACTACTTTATCAATGAGTATGCAAAGTGCGGAGCAGGCTATGTCAATTCCGTACAAAAGTATAATATTTACAACGCAACTCCACGGCTGTTGATTGAAACGGTGTGTATTGCGGGTATGATCAGCTATTTTATTGTTATCATTTTACGGGGAGCCCAGGTAACAGAATTGCTGCCGCAGCTTTCAGCACTTGCCATGGCGGCAATGCGTCTGCTTCCCAGTGTAAACCGTATCAATAATTACCAGACTTCCATTTCCTATTTTGAGCCGTTCTTTATGGGGGTAAGCGATAATCTGCAGGAAGAGATTCATGACAAAAAGGTAAGCTATGCGGCAGAGGATTATTTACAGAAGAAGGAAGTAGAGAAATTAGAGATTAAGAAAGAGATTTCCCTGCAGGATATTACCTATAAGTACCCGCACACGGATGTATTGATTTTCGACCATGCGGATATGGTAATTCCGGTTGGCAATTCTGTTGGAATCGTGGGAACCTCAGGTGCCGGAAAGACCACCATTGTAGATATTTTACTGGGACTTTTACAGATTGAGAGCGGAAGAATTTTGGCAGATGGTGTGGAGGTCAGGGAGCATTATGAATCCTGGCTGAAAAATATCGGTTATATTCCGCAGACGATTTTTATGATAGATTCTACTATCCGTAAGAACGTAGCTTTTGGGTATGCGGAGGATGAAATTGATGATGAAAAGGTATGGCGGGCTTTGAAAGAGGCTCAGCTGGATGAATTCGTCAGAGGACTTCCGGAAGGACTGGATACCAGTATCGGAGAGCGCGGAATCCGCATTTCCGGTGGACAGAGACAACGAATCGGTATTGCCAGAGCTTTGTTTGAAGACCCGGAGGTACTGGTACTGGATGAGGCAACTTCTGCCCTGGATAACGAGACGGAGGCAGCCATTATGGATTCCATCAACCGGCTGCACGGCAGAAAGACGTTGATTATCATTGCCCACAGACTGCAGACGATTGAGAAGTGTGACATGGTATACCGGGTGGAAAACGGAAAAGCCACCAGAGAAAGATAGTATTTTATACGGGAAAGAGGCATAGGATAGAGATGAAGAAATTATGGAACTTCTGTTGGGATATGTATCGGAAATACGAGGAGGGAATCCTGTATCTGATTTTTGGATTTCTGGCATTCGTATTAAACTACGTTCTGTATTTTATATTTGCATCGGCAATGGGACTCCACTATATGGTGGCAACGGCATTGTCCTGGGTGCTGACGGTGGTATTTGCTTACTGGACCAACAGAACCTTTGTGTTTAAGAGCCAGAATAAGGATGGGCAGGCAGTCGGAAAGGAATTTGTTTCCTTTATCGGAGCCCGTGTGGCGACAGAGGTCCTGGAACTGGTGTTAATGTATGTGATGGTAGATTGTGCTTCCATCAATGAATATGCTTCCAAATTAGTGTGTCAGGTGCTGGTTATTGTAGCAAATTATTTCTTAAGCAAGTTATGGATTTTTAAAGAAAAGGCATAGAGGATAAGTATGAACAGAACAAGACAGGCGAACTTTGAATTACTGCGAATCGTGGCAATGATGATGATTATAGCACTTCATTATCTGGTGAAGGGCGGTGTTGCTGTGCCTTACACGGAGAATCATTCGGCTGTCAATTATTTTGCCTGGCTGCTGGAGGCCTTTTGTATTGTGGCGGTAAACTGCTATGTGTTAATCAGCGGTTATTTTCTGGTGGATGCCTCATGGAAACCAAGACGGGTACTGTCCCTGGTGTGCCAGATTCTCTTTTATTCCATGGCGATACCGATTGTACTGATTGGTCTTGGTATTGTATCGGGAAGCAGCCTTGGGGTCTATGACTGGATTGGCTATCTGTTTCCGGTGGGAACAGAGCATTACTGGTTTGGCACAGCGTATCTTCTGATGTATTTATTCAGCCCCCTGCTGGCAGCCGGAATCCGGCAGATGGAGCAGAAACAGCTGCAAATAGTGATTGGCATGCTGCTATTGTTCTTTTCCCTTGGAAAATCGGTCATTCCCATTGCCTTTGTGACGGATCATTATGGCTATGATTTTGGATGGTTTTTGTGCCTGTTTGTGGTGGCAGGCTATCTTAGGAGATTCGGGTTTCCCTGGCTGGAAAAAAGAAAGCACGCGCTGCTTTTGTATGTCCTTTCGGCAGCGGGAATATGGGCGTTATCGATTGTGGCAGATGGATTGTCCGGGAAGATTACAGCATATACCTATTATGAGGATATGCCCTATACCTACAATCACATTTTGTGCCTGACAGGTGCAGTGTCTTTGTTTTATCTGTTTAAGAATATGGAGATTCGCAGGGAAAAGGCAGGAGAGGTTATCTGTAAGCTGTCTGTCTATACCTTTGGAATTTATTTATTACATGAGCACATCCTGCTTCGGTATGAGTGGATGCAGTGGCTGCAGGTAGACCGGGCGGCAGGTACCTGGGCGTTTATTCCGCACCTGCTGCTGGCAATCCTGCTGGTCTATGCGACCGGTACGATAGTAGATGTGGTAAGAGTATGGTTGTTTACCATGATAAAAGAGCTTTGTGGGAAAAAGGAATGAAACAGGCAAAAGAATGGTATCAGGCACATAAAAACTTCATAGAGAAGGCGGTATTTCCGGTTGTGTTACTGGTTTACCCATTGCTTTTTATCAATCAGGGAATAGAGGTGTCGGATACCACCTACAGTCTGGCGAATTTCCAGTACTTTTCTACGACGAGGGGAACCTGGATGGTGGCGACTTTTCTGGCAAATGCAGTGGGAAATCTTTTACAGCATCTGCCGGGTGGACAACTTCTGCTTGGCATGTATTTTTATACTGCCCTGCTGCAGGGGATTCTGGCACTGATGGTTTATTTTGCTTTGTACCGGAAAATGCAGCCTGTTCTGGTGTGGTTTGGAGAAATGATAGCCCTGGGACTTTGTTGGTGCCCATCGGTGATTTTATATAATTATCTGACGTATTTTCTTATGACGGCGGGAATTCTGTTCTTATATGGCGGAATCTGTCTGTGTGGGGAAGCAGAAGTCCCGGAGGAAACAGCACAGCGACAAAAGAAAAGACAGCATTTCTGTTATGTTGCAGCAGGTGTCTGTCTGGGTGCCAACATTGCAGTACGCATGCCCAATATGGTGCAGGCAGCTTATATTCTGGGATTGTGGTACAGTGTGGCACTACGCTGTTACCGGAAGAACCAGAAGCTGTCAGATAAGAAGGGGCAGCAGGCAAAGGAAAACCGAAAAAATGCCTGGAAACAGGGATTTCAGGATACGTTATGGTGTATGCTGGGCTATGGTATCGGCTTTGGGATTCCACTCCTTTTTATCTGTATGAAATATGGAATCACGGCTTATCCCGATATGGTAAATACCATGTTTGCCATGACTGAGAAGGCTGCAGATTATAAACCAGCCTCTATGCTGCTTGGTATGTTTGGAGATTATTTCCGGGGAATCCAGTATCTGGCAGTGGCAATCGTATGCATGGTGGTTGGCTATGGGTTTCTGCGGTTGGCAGAATGGCTTTTCCCAGAGAAACCGGTGCTGCAGAAAGCTGCCAGGGCAGGCTATACCATAGCATTGCTGGTACTGTTCCGCTTTTACTGGGGCAGAGGAGTTTTCAGCTTCCGGTACTATGACTATACCAGTATTTATTATCTGAGCGTGTTCTTTTTGTTAGGGGCATGGCTTATGGTTGGCTATACTCTGTTTACGGGCAAATTAGCAGTGCAGGAAAAAACGCTGGCAGTACTGGTGGGTTTACAGATGCTGCTGACACCACTTGGAAGCAACAATGCCCTGTATCCGATTATTAACAGCATGTTTCTGGTAATCCCATTTACTTTGCAGGGGTTTGGCAGGATCCTTCGGCATGAGAAGGTTTCCTATGCCTGGAAAGCATTCCCTGTCTTGCTTATAGTACTTCTGGCAGTACAGAGTGTTGGCTTTCATGGAAGCTTCGCTTTTCAGGATGGAGTCTGGGGAGAACAGAGGGATACTACCATCAGGCTGCCGGAAAAAGTGCAGGGAGTCTATACGAACCGAAACAATGGACTTCTGTTACAGGAACTGGCAGAATATGCGAAAGAAGCCGGACTTGCCGGGCAGAAGGCAATTTTCTATGGAGAAATTCCGGGACTGGGGTATCTGCTGGATATGCCATCGGCACTGGGCACCTTCTGGCCTGACCTGGACTCCTACCGGATGACAGAGTATGAACGGGATATGGAGGCAATCCGGGAAAATCCACCAGTGATTATCCTGTCAGCCCAGGCGGCAGCTTATCTGAGTGAAGATGCAGATGGCATGAACTTCCTGGAAGCGGATGCAGAGGCTCTGGAAGAAGATGAAAAATTACAGATACTGGGCGAATTCATGACACAGCATGACTATGCGGAAACGTTCTGTAATGCCGGATATGCTGTGTATCTACCTAAAAAATAGGACAGACAGAAAGAAATGTGGTAAACTGTTAGAATCAGCAAACAAGAACGAGAAAACAGGCAGGAAAGAATAAGAGAGGTTCAGGGATGATAAGCTTTAATGTACCGCCTTATACAGGCAAGGAAATAGAATATATCAAACAGGCAGTAGAGAACCAGAAAATATGCGGAGATGGTCCTTTTACGAAGAAGTGTAATGAGTGGATGGAGCAGAAAACAGGCACCGCAAAGTGTCTGCTGACTACGTCCTGTACCCATGCCACAGAGCTTGCGGCGTTATTAGCGGATATCAAAGAGGGAGATGAGGTAATTCTGCCTTCCTACACCTTTGTGTCTACTGCCGATGCCTTTGTCCTGCGGGGAGCCAGGGTAGTATTTGTGGATATCCGTCCGGATACCATGAATATTGACGAGAACCTGATTGAAGATGCCATCACGGATAAGACCAAAGCCATCGTGCCGGTGCATTATGCCGGGGTAGGCTGCGAGATGGACAAGATTATGGACATTGCCAACAGACATCATCTGATGGTGATTGAAGATGCCGCCCAGGGTATCATGTCCACCTATAAAGGAAAGGCTCTTGGTACGTTTGGGGAATTTGGCTGTTTCAGCTTCCATGAGACGAAGAATTTCAGTATGGGTGAAGGTGGTGCCCTTACCATAAGGGATGAAAAATATATTGAAGATGCGGAGATTTTCCGGGAAAAGGGAACGGATAGAAGTAAGTATTTCAGAGGACAGGTGGACAAGTACCGCTGGCAGAATTATGGCTCATCTTATCTGCCAAGTGATATGAATGCAGCCTATCTGTATGCCCAGCTAGAACTGGCAGATGAGATTACCAGGGCGAGAATGGACAGATGGGACGAGTACCGGGAACAGTTGTCCGGGCTTGCCGCAGAGGGCAGAATCGAGCTGCCGTATATTCCGGATTATTGCGAACACAATGCGCACATGTTCTACATTAAGACAAAGGATATGGAAGAACGTGCCCGACTGATATCCTTTTTGAAGGAGAAGGGAATTCTGGCGGTATTCCATTATGTACCATTACATTCGGCACCGGCAGGAATCAAATTCGGCAGATTCCACGGGGAGGATAACTATACCACCAAAGAAAGTGAGAGATTACTCCGCCTGCCAATGTTCTATACACTGACAGCAGACCAGGTGGAATATATCACAGATCAGGTAAAGGCATTTTATCAGGCATAAGAACGGGAAATGTGCATGAAAACAACGTTTTATAAAAAACATGAGAATTGCATACTGGCACTGGGTGTGGTTTTGCTGAATGTGGTTATCATGGCAGTCTGCTTTGATTTCTACTATGATTTGAATGATGATACCCTGATGAAGGATATTATGGCTGGGATATACAGCCAGACACCGGAAGGGCGTAATATGCAGACCCTCTATATTCTGGGGGCTGTGATTGGATTAGGATACAGGCTGTGCGGGGAGATTCCCTGGTATGGCCTGTTTTTGTGCTTATGTCAGTCTGGCTGCTTCTTCCTGGTGGGAAAGCGGCTGGCAGGTTTCTATGAGAAACTTTCCGGCAAACTGGCAGCACTGGCAGGCTTGTCCTTACTGCAATGGGGCGTGATGCTGCCCCATCTGGTAAATATCCAGTACACGATAACCTGTGCGATACTATCCGCTACAGCAATTTATCTGTTCCTGACAACAGAGGAGAATCTGACGACAGCACAGTTTCTCAGGAAGAATATTCCCTCCATTGTGCTGGTGGTGCTGGCTTATCAGCTCCGCACGGAGATGCTGCTTCTGACCCTGCCCTTTGTGGGATTGGCAGGACTCTGCCGGTGGTCTTTTGAAAAACCGGTCTTTACCAGACAGAACTGGCAGAAATATGGTATTGTCATCGGGGTAATTCTGGCAGGGATGCTGTTATCCCGAGGCCTGGATTCCTGGGCGTATGGCTCGGAGTCCTGGAAAGATTTCAGACAGTATTTTGATGCCAGGACAACGGTGTATGATTTTTATCCGGAGGTGATTACCCAGGACAGCTATGGAGCAGATTTGGAAGAACTGGGGATTACACCGCAACAGCAGACGTTGCTGCGCAATTATAATTTCGGACTGGATGATAAGATTGATACACAATTGCTGACCCGGGTGGCAGATTATGCGACGGAAACAGTAGGTGCTGCCAGGGACTGGAAAGCTATTTTCCGGCAGCAGTTATGGTGTTATGGATATCGCACCTTTCATAGGGAAGATGCTCCTTACAATCTTCTGGTGTTACTTGCGTATGCCCTGTTGGTCTATCTGGGAATCCGCAGGAGACCTGCTTTGTTGTGGCAGACAGTCCTTCTGGCAACAGGACGCAGTCTTATCTGGATGTATATTCTGATGCGGGGACGGGATCCGGAACGGATTACCCATTCTTTATACCTGGTGGAATTTGCCTTACAGAGTGCGTTAGTGTGTATGACATTGCAGAAGGAGCGGGCAAAGGATGGTATTCTCCGGGGTTTTGAGACTTTGTTTCTGTTGGTGTTATGTCTGTCCGTGGGAAATCAGATAACAACGGTAAGACAGAATCAGGCCTGGCGGGAGCAGACAAACTGCAACCGGAGTGACATCGACAGCTACTGTAAAGGGCATAAAGAAAATTATTATCTGGAAGATGTGTATTCTACCGTATCCTTTTCGGAGAGAATATTTGATGGGAATGGGGCAGAATTTACGAATTATGATATGCTGGGAGGATGGATTTGCAAAAGTCCTCTGTATGAACAGAAGCTTGCCGCTTATGGCATTACTTCGGTAGCGGAAGCCCTGATACAGAAGGACAATGTCCTGTTGATTATGTCTAATGTGGAGGCGGCAGAGCAGGGCTTTGACTGGCTGACAGCATATTATGCGGCAGAAAACATACCGGTGTCGGTAGAGCGGGAAGACGTTATCAACGAAAATTACAGCGTATACCGGATAGTATCCCGGAATGGGAAGAAGTAGAAAGGGGCAGAAACGATGCAGACAGAAATTTATTTACGCCCTATGACGGTGGAAGATTCCAGCAAAATTGTAACCTGGCGTAACCGGGAGTTTGTCAGGAAGAATTTTATTTATCAGGAGCTTTTTACAGAAGAAAGCCATTTGCATTGGGTAGAAACCCAGGTAAAACCGGGGCATGTGGTACAGTTTATTCTCTGTCTGGAAGAGGGCAGGGAGATTGGCAGTGTGTATTTCCGGGATATTGACCGGAGTGCAGGAACGGCGGAATATGGCATTTTTATCGGGGAAGAAGATGCGCTGGGAAAAGGATACGGAACCCAGGCAGCCAGACTGGCATTGCAGTATGCCTTTGAAGAGATGGGACTTCAGAAGGTGTTTTTAAGGGTACTTGCGGATAACATGGGTGCCAGAAAAAGCTATGAGCATGCCGGTTTCCGACGGATAGAAGGAAAGAAAGAACAGGTAACCTTACAGCAGGGAGTCCGTGAGGTCGTGTTTATGGAAATAGACAGAGAGGATTACAGAAAGGCGCAGGAAACTGTGCAGGGGTGAAATGATGGACAAGTTAGTCAGCTTTGTGATTCCCTGTTATCGTTCGGAACAGACGATTGGCGGGGTAATCGAAGAAATTCAGGAAACGATGCAGACATTGCCACAGTACCGGTACGAAATCATACTGGTCAATGATGCATCACCGGACAATACGTTTGGGAAGATTAAGGAGCTTTGCAATCAGCATAAAAATATCTGTGGCATTAATCTGGCAAAGAATTTTGGACAGCATGCAGCCCTGATGGCAGGCTTCCATGCAGTAAAGGGAGATATTGTGGTCTGCCTGGATGATGATGGACAGACACCGGCCAATGAGGTGGGGAAACTGCTTGCCCAGGTAGAGCATGGTTATGATGTAGTGTACGCCAGATATGAACATAAGCAACATTCTGGCTTCCGTAATTTTGGCAGTAAGGTAAATGAATTTATGACCCGGGTCATGCTGGGAAAGCCAAAGGAGCTTTACATCTCCAGCTACTTTGCGGCAAACCGGTTTGTGGTGGATGAGATGTTACGATATCAGAATTCCTATCCTTATGTCATCGGGCTGGTACTGCGGACAACGAAGAACATTACTAATGTTTCCGTTACCCACCGGGAACGGCAGATAGGAACCTCGGGCTATACCCTTGGGAAACTGCTGGGACTGTGGTTTAATGGCTTTACGGCGTTCAGCGTAAAACCTTTAAGAGTGGCAACGGTCATAGGATGTGCTTCCGCCGGTGTAGGCTTTTTGTATGGTATTTATACCATTGTGAAGAAATTTGTATTGCCGGATGTGGCGATTGGGTTCAGTGCCCTGATGGCCGCTTTGGTCTTCTTCTGCGGACTGATACTGCTGATGCTGGGAATCATCGGTGAGTATATTGGAAGAATCTATATATCCTTGAACAATTCCCCACAATACGTAATCAGAGAGTGTGTAGATGAACGAGATACAGTGGAAAATCAGAATTAAATTAAATATCATTGCCTTTTGCCTGGCAACGGCAGCGACACTCTGTTTTCCCCAGATACTAAATCTGAAGGACAATGGGCTGGTGTTTACCAACAGCATCTTTTCCGTTCTGGTTTGGGTGCTTTGCTATTATGCGGTAAATCTGTCCCTGCATACCATTGATTTAAAGGATAAAAGGGGCTGGTGGCTGGCAGGTATTTTATCCTTCCTGTTCACTACGGCGATGTTATTCGGGACAAGGCTTGATTATGTGGAAAATGTTGACTTCAAAGACCCCGGGCTGTGGATTTCCTTACCGGTGCTTACAGCCCTGTTTACGATCCTGGTGCGGAAATTTTGGAATTTTCTGGGGAATCTGGAGGAACGTAAGGCACAGGCCATGGAACAACTGGGTACCCGCCGGGAATTCAAGATGAAGGAAAGCACCCGGTGTGTAATAACCTTCTTTCTGCTGCTGGCCTGCTGGCTGCCGGTGCTTCTGGCGGTGTATCCGGGATTTTTTGTTTATGATGCACAGGAAGAGTATTTACAGGTGGCGAGCAGAGTATTTACTACCCATCATCCACTGGCGCATGTGCTGCTTCTGGGGGGCATTATTTGTGCGGTGCATAAGGTAACAGGCTCCTATAATCTGGGAATTGCCTGTTACATGGTATTTCAGATGCTTCTGGTTTCCGGTGTGTTTACCTATCTGCTGGCATACCTTAGAAAGAAAAAAGTTTCTGCAGGATTCCGGGTTCTTTCCCTGCTCTACTTTGCTCTTTTTCCGGTAATCGTAATGTTTACCCTGTGTTCGGCGAAGGATACGATTTTTACAGCGGCATTATTATTGCTGCTGGTCAGTATGCTGGAGTTTGGCATAGAGGGCGAAAGCTTTTGTGATGACAGGAAAAAGATGGCACTTTTTATGGGAAGTGCGCTGGTTATGATGCTGTTTCGCAAGAATGGTGTTTATGCCTATCTGGTGCTGCTGCCGGTGGTATTTCTGCTCCGCAGGAAAATAGCGGTAAAGGCAGATAAGAAAACGCTTCTTCTTTTTGTCCTGCCCCTGGTGGGATACCTGTTACTAAACAGTGCCCTGACGGCAGCCCTTCAGGCAGAGAATTCGGAGAATCAGGAAATGCTTACCGTGCCTATCCAGCAGTTAGCGCGGACTTATAAATACAGCCCGGAGACGTTTACAGAGGAAGACCGGGAGATTTTGCATGAGGTACTGTCAGAGGATGCCCTTTCTTTATACAATGCCAGATTGTCTGACCCGGTAAAATACTATTTTAATAATCAGGCTTATGCAAAGGATAAGACAAGGTATGTGAAATTATGGCTGCGGATTGGATTACGGAAGCCATTGTCCTATCTGAATGCCTGGCTGATGACATCTTATGGTTTCTGGTATCCGGATACGGTCATCAATGTCTATGCAGGCAATTCGGTGTTCACATTTACCTATGAGAACTGTTCGTACTTTGGATATGAGGTAGAATTACCGGGTGTCCGGGCAAGTAAGATTCCCTGGCTGGATGAGATGTACCGGAAACTGTCCCTGGAAATCCAGCAGGAAAAGATTCCGATTTTTTCCATGCTGTTTTCACCGGGCTGCCTGTTCTGGGGCTTTGCCTTTGCATTCAGTTATGTTTTGTATCGCAGAAAATACCATATTATTATGCCGTATTTTCTGGTGTTGCTTTTATGGCTGACAGTTATTCTGGGACCGACCTATCTGCCAAGATATGTGTTGATTTTCTGGTTTGGACTGCCCCTTTTGACGGCAATTCTGTTACAGGAACAGCGCTTTAGTTGTAAAAAGGACACAAGCGTGATATACTAAGCAATGATTATTAAGTTGGCATAGTGTGCCTAAATGAGTCAGGATATGGAAAATGAATAAAATTATGGATAAAAGGCGCGCTCTGTGCAGTGTTGTCTGGATAATTGCCGTAGCAGTGATTCTTTCCCTGTGGCCTTTGCGGCTTGTGAAGGAAACGGTTGTTTCGGCATCGAATAAGAAGATTGTTGCCCAGTCGGAGGAAATTACTTCCGGTTATGTGGTAAAGCAGATGTTTATTGCGCAGTACGACAGACTGAAAGAGATTGCAATCTATTTCAGTGAGGGAACGGTGGGGGAAACTTTTAACTTCGTCCTCTATGATGCGTCTATGAACATTGTGCTGCAACAGGTAGTAAGCACTGCGGATATGAAGGAAATACCGGGATACTGTAAGGTGCAGGTAAATCTGGATACGGAAGTGGGCAGGGAGTATTATTTCCTGGTGCAGGGACTGGAAACACCGCTGCGGGTAGCCTACGAGAATACCGAAGAATGTGGCAATATCTATAATGGGACACTGTATTATGGTAATGTGGAAGACACGGAACATTGTATGGTGGCAGAATATGATTACGAAGTACCATTAAGGAAGGGCAAAACATTATTATGTGATGCCCTGTTAGTGCTGTTTGCAGTTTGTGTTACTTATGGCAGCAGCAGATACTACAGAAAGCACCCGGCGAAGAACTGGTTAGTTACCGTGGAGCAGACTTTCAAGGCTGTGGCAAATCCGGTGATTGCAGTGATAACCGTGGCAGCCATGGTTTCTGTGTGGCCATGTAAGCTTTATACGGAAGATGCAGTTTCCATTCTGTTCTATGAAATCAGTATTATCCTTATCGCCCTGGTGCTGTTTTACAGCATAAACCATAATCGTGCCGGACTGGCTTCTACGGATGGTATCCTGACCTTCTTAAAAGACCGGTGGCAGGGGTATCTTCAGGCGGGGATGTTTGCCGGAGCTATCTGGGCATGCTGTAATTATATGAATGGGTTATATGAAATCCATCACACCATTGCCTATCGGCAGGTATTGATTTTCTTTGCCCTGGCATTGATTGTGACTTATCGGAAAGAAGAAATTTTTAATTTATATAATGGCATCTATGGGGTGTTTGCGCTGATTTTTGGGGTACGCTATTATAATCAGGCAGTGGCAGCCCTGGAGGTGCAGGAAGAACAGGAAATCCTGGTCGTAAAACTGACCGTGTGGGTAGCGGTGCTGACCGGTTTTATCCTGCTTAATACGATTTCCATGCTGGTACGCAGGCAGATTGGCAGATTTTCCATCTGGTATGGTGTCCTGGTGGCAGCGTTTTTTGCCCTGATTATTCTTTACCGCAATACCAGGGGATGGCCCATTTATCTGGTATGCGCTTTTGTATTGTATTATCTGAGAATGTCCGGGTGGGATAAGAGGCGGTATCTGTTACAAAATATCTGCAATGGTATTTTATTCCACTTTATGGTTATGATGGTCTATTGTTTCTTACACAGACCTTATATGTTTTATCAGTATTACCGGTATCCGTTTATTTTCCATACGGTAACTATCGCTGCGGTTTATCTGGCACTGGTAGTGACTGCTGCGTTGGTCAAATTCCTGGATGCCTATCGGAGATGTCCGGGACTGGCAGGTGTTTATAAGGAATTATTCCTGTTAGGTGCTTCTTCGGTGTATCTGTTATTTACCCTGTCGAGAACCGGGTATCTGGCGATGGTAGTAACAGCACTTATTGTGATTCCGGTGTGCTGCTTCTCCCTGTCGCAAAGATGGATACAGATTTTCAAGGCGGCAGGACTTACGGTGGCAGCCATTCTGGTATGCTTTCCGATTATTTTTACGGCACAGCGTCTGATTCCTTCTGTGACGGCAGACCCCAGGGTACATGAGATTGAGGAACTGCCGACAGAGATTATGCACGGCAGGGATATGAATTCCTGGTATTACATTACGATTCAGCGTTTTGTACAGGTATTCGAGATGAAGGTTCTGGGAATCCCGGAAGAGAAGTGCTTAAAGACCACCAACTATGAGCACATGTATGGGGATAACCGGATAGATTCTCCACTTCTGGAACAGACAGGCAGGATACTGCTTGTTTCCGCAGAAGATATGGCTGCCGGACCGGAAACGGTTACAGAGGATGAGGGTGAGGACTCTTACGCCAACGGAAGACTGGAAATTTTCAGGACTTACTATGAACGGTTAAATACCTTCGGGCACGATGATATGGGAATTATGCTGCCTGATGGAAATTATATTGTACATGCCCATAATATTTATTTACAGGTGGCTTATGACCATGGTATTTATGTGGGGCTTGTGTTTATCCTGTTAGGAGCGGGAACTTTTGTGCAGGGGATGATTTATTATCACAGGAGGAAAGAGGATGTTTCCTGTGCGGCATTACCATTAGCGATTCTGGTATTGTTCGCCGTTGCGGGACTGACAGAATGGATTTTCCATCCCTGCTGCCCGATTGCCTATTGTCTGTTACTGACATTGGCGCCGCTGTTACAGCAGGAAAAGAAAACAGTGTAAGAAAATGGATAGAGATATGAAAGAAAAGAAACACCCATTTAATGTAAAATTATTCTATAGAAGAACTGCATTGATTATCTACGATGTTATCAGCGTGATTCTGGCAAGCTATCTGGCGATTATTGCCCGGTATGAGTTCCATATAGAGTCCATACCGGAACATTTCATGCAGCCCATCGAGTATTTTATGCCGATTAATATTCTGCTTACACTGGTGGTATTCTACTTTTTCCGCCTGTACAGCAGCCTGTGGGCGTTTGCGGGCGAAAACGAATTACAGAATATTATCGTTGCCTGCGTGACCTCTACCATTTTAAATGGTCTGGGTATGCAGTTTTTCCGAAGAGGCAGTGAACAGGCCGTACCGAAGAGCTATTATCTTCTGTATATGTTCCTGTTAGTCAGCTGTATTTTTGCCAGCCGTTTTTCCTACCGCTTTTTCCGGGGGCTTAAGCATAAGCAGCAGAATAAAAAGAACCGTATTTCGGTTATGGTAATTGGTGCGGGTGAAGCCGCCAATGTCATTATCAAAGAGATTGTAAACAGTAATTTCTCCACCATGGTTATCAAATGTATTATTGATGATGATAAGGGAAAATGGGGAAGATATATTCAGGGCATTAAGGTTGTCGGCGGACGGGATAAGATTGTAGAGTGTGCCGATTTATATGAAGTAGACGAGATTATTGTGGCAATGCCTTCGGCCAGCAGGGCAGAAATCCGGAAAATACTGGAAATCTGTAAGGATACGAACTGCAAGCTGCGTTCTCTGCCGGGTATGTACCAGCTGGTAAACGGAGAAGTGAATGTCAGCAAGCTGCGTGATGTGGAAGTAGAGGATTTACTGGGACGTGAGCCGATTACGGTTGATATGAATTCGATTCTGGGATATGTCCAGAATAAGAAGGTACTGGTAACCGGTGGCGGCGGTTCCATTGGCAGCGAGCTGTGCCGGCAGATTGCGGCACACAAGCCGAAACAGCTGATTATTATTGATATTTATGAAAACAGTGTTTATGACGTACAGCAGGAACTGAAACAGAAGTATCCGGAGCTGGATCTGGTGGTGCTCATTGCATCGGTCAGAAATACGAACCGTATGAACTATATCTGTTCCAGATACAAGCCGGACATTGTGTACCATGCGGCGGCCCATAAGCATGTGCCACTGATGGAGGACAGCCCTACCGAGGCAATCAAGAACAATGTCTTTGGCACGTTTAAGACAGCGCAGGCAGCCGCCATGAGCGGTGTGCAGAGATTTGTTATGATTTCCACAGATAAGGCGGTAAATCCTACGAATATCATGGGAGCCAGCAAACGAATCTGTGAAATGATCATCCAGACCTTTGACAAGCATTATGATACCGAGTTTGTAGCAGTAAGATTTGGTAATGTATTAGGAAGTAATGGCAGTGTCATTCCATTGTTCCGTAAGCAGATTGCTGCGGGGGGACCGGTTACGGTTACCCATCCGGATATTATCCGTTATTTCATGACCATACCGGAAGCGGTATCTTTGGTATTGCAGGCGGGAGCCTATGCCAAAGGTGGAGAAATTTTCGTCCTGGATATGGGAGAGCCGGTTAAGATTCTGACCCTGGCAGAGAACCTGATTAAGTTATCGGGCTATCGTGTAGGAGAAGATATTAAGATTGAATTTACAGGACTTCGTCCCGGAGAGAAGCTGTATGAAGAGCTGCTGATGGATGAAGAGGGCATGAAGGAAACCGCCAATAAGCTGATTCATATCGGCAAGCCGATTGAGTTAGATGAGCAGGAATTTTTTGCACAGTTAAAGGAATTGAAGGACGAAAGTCAGATTGAGAGTTCTGATATCAGACCACTGATACAGAAAATTGTGCCAACCTATCATTACCGGAAGGCACAGTAAAACAGGAGGCAGTTATGGAGAGGAAACGAATCTATTTGTCCAGTCCTACCATGCATGGAGAGGAACAGAAATTTATCAAGGAAGCATTTGACACCAACTGGGTAGCTCCCTTAGGGCCAAATGTCAATGCTTTTGAAAAGGAGATGGCAGAGTATACATCCTGTGGTCACGCTGCGGCATTAAGTGCGGGAACAGCAGCCATCCATCTATCCTTAAAGCTTTTGGATATCCAACAGGGAGATATTGTATTTGTTTCTGATTTGACTTTTTCGGCAACCTGTAACCCCATCGTTTATGAGAAAGCAACACCTGTTTTTATCGATGCGGAGCCGGATACCTGGAACATGTCACCGGAGGCCTTGGAGAAAGCGTTTGAAAAATATCCCAATCCCAAGGCAGTTATCTGTGTGCATCTGTATGGCACACCTGCCAGACTGGATGCGATTATGGCAATCTGTCAGGAACATAATGTACCTTTGATAGAGGATGCCGCAGAGTCTTTGAGCAGTACCTACAAGGGAAAACACACAGGAACTTTTGGAAAATATGGCATTTATTCCTTTAATGGAAATAAGATTATTACCACTTCCGGCGGCGGAATGCTGGTATCTGCTGACGAAGAGGCAACCAAACGCGCCACCTTCTTGGCGACCCAGGCGCGTGACCCTGCAAGATATTATCAGCATTCTCAAATAGGATATAACTATCGTATGAGCAATATCACAGCGGGAATCGGAAGAGGACAGTTATTGCACCTGGAGGAGCATAAGGCATTAAAGAAGGCTATTTATGCGCAGTACAAAGAGGCATTTGCCGATGTGGAAGAGATTACCATGAATCCCATGAATCCGGACGGCGACGCTAATAACTGGTTATCCTGCATGACCATTGCATCTGGCTGCAAGGTAACGCCGGATATGGTCATGGATGCCCTGGCAGAAGAGAACATTGAGAGCAGACCTATCTGGAAACCGATGCATTTACAGCCGGTATTCGCAGAGTATGATTTTATTCCGTATTATCCGGATGGCAGCAGCGTGGGAACAGATATTTTTGAAAGAGGTCTGTGCCTGCCAAGTGATATTAAGAATACACCGGAAGACATGGAATTGATTATTGCTACGGTCAGAAGGTGCTTTGGTAAGTAGAAAATAGGCGAAGGGAAAACTATGTATAAGAAATGGGTGAAAAGGTGTCTGGATTTTCTTCTGTCACTATGTGCCATTATCCTTTTAAGTCCCCTGTTACTGGTACTTACCATTCTGGTGCGGGGAAAGCTGGGCAGCCCGGTTATTTTCCATCAGGAAAGACCTGGGAAGGATGAGAAGATTTTTACACTGTGCAAGTTCCGGACGATGACAGACGAGCGGGATGAAAAAGGAGAGCTTCTGCCCGATGCAGTACGTCTGACAAAATTTGGAAAATTCCTGCGGGGAACCAGTCTGGATGAACTGCCGGAGCTGTTTAATATTCTGAAAGGGGATATGAGCATTATCGGTCCAAGACCATTGTTGGTATCCTATCTGCCTTACTACAGTAAGCGGGAGAAGCTGAGACATTCGGTGCGTCCCGGACTGACAGGGCTGGCACAGGTAAGTGGAAGGAATTTCATTGACTGGGACAGAAGAATGGATAAGGATGTCGAATATGTGGAACATCTGTCTTTTGCCATGGATATGAAGGTAATCTGGCTGACGGTCAAAACCGTATTGGGACATACGGATGAAGTAGCGGAGGATACCAATGCGGTGGAGGGAAATTTTGCACAAATCCGCAGGCAGAGATTGGAAGAAACCGGAAAACTGAGGGCTGATGAATGAATATTCTGATATTGAGCGCGGGAACCCGCGATAAAGTAGTACAGTATTTTAAAAAGGAACTGGGAGACAAGGGAAGGATTATAGCAACTGATTGCAGTAATCTGGCACCGGCTGTCTATGATGCAGATGCGTTCTATCTGGTGCCGCGGATTACGGCACCGGACTATCTGGATGTGATTCTGGATATCTGTAAAAAGGAACAGATTACCGGCGTATTTTCGCTGATTGACCCGGAACTTAGCCTGTTGGCAAAGGAAAGGGACAGATTCCTGGCAGTGGGAACCACACCGATTATTTCCGACTATGACCTGGTGGAAACCTGTTTTGATAAGTTCCGTATGTATGAGCTGTTACAGAAAATGCAGATTCCTACCGGAAAATGTTATGTGGAGAAGGAAGCCTTCTACCAGGCAGTGGAGAGGGGCGAGATTTCCTACCCGGTGTTTGTAAAGCCGGTCAAGGGAAGTGCCAGCATCCACATCAATAAGGTAAACAGTGCCAAGGAAATAGAGGTTCTGTTTGATTTGTATGACGACCTGATGATTCAGGAGTTTATGGACGGACAGGAATATGGTGCAGATGTATACCTTGACATGATTTCGGGAAAGTGTACCGACATTTTTATTAAGAAGAAAATTAAGATGCGTGCCGGTGAGACGGATAAGTCTGTTTCGGTTAAGGACGGGAAGTTATTTGAACTGATACGGAAGTTTGCAGAAGATTGCGGTTTTCGTGGTATGATAGATATTGATATTTTTGAAATAGGGGATACTTATTATATCTCTGAGGTGAATCCCCGGTTTGGCGGAGGGTATCCTCATGCCTATGCCTGTGGCGTAAATATGCCAAAAGCAGTGATAACCAATCTGGCAGGGCAGGAAAATGAGGTACGGATTGGAAATTATGCAGAGAATATCTGCATGATGAAATATAACGAAATTGCAATCCGCGACATGAACGGAGAAACGATTGTGCCATAGCAGGGATTGGAAGGCGAGAAGAGCAGATGGGTAGAGTTTTGATTCTGACAAATTCTTCCGGAGGGTTATACGATTTCCGCAATGAATTTGTACAGGCACTGACAGAGGAACATCAGGTTTTCATCAGTATGCCGGATGATACGAAGAAGAAGGAGCTGGAGGCGGAAGGCTGCCAGATTATACAGACGGCGATTAACCGCAGGGGGATAAATCCTCTGGAGGACTTGAAGTTATATCGTACTTACAGTAATATGATGAAGGAGTTAAAGCCGGATTTGGTGGTAACCTACACCATTAAGCCCAATATTTATGGTGGGTTTGCAGCCAGATGCCATAAGGTTCCTTATATCGAAACGATTACAGGACTGGGTGGTGCTTTTGACAGAAACGGATTATTCCGGAAGCTGATTGTAACCATGTATCGCATGGGACTGAAAAAGGCAGAATGTATTTTCTTCCAGAATCAGGAAAACAGGGGAATCTTTGAACGGCTTGGTATTACGGCAAAGAAGACCCGGATGGTTATGGGCTCCGGTGTCAATCTGGAGCGGCATAAGGAAGAACCTTATCCGCAGTCGGATGAGATACATTTCCTGTTCGTGGGGCGTGTGATGAAGGAACGGGGAATTCTGGAGTTCTTAGAGGCGGCAAGAAAATTACACACGGATAAAATACATTTTGATATCCTGGGATATTGTGACGAGGATTATCAGCAGATGTTAGATGAGCTGGAAGAGGAAGGTGTGATTAAGCAGCTTGGTTTTCATACAGAAGTCCATCCTTACCTGACAGCGGCAAATGCCATTGTGATTGCTTCTTTCCATGAAGGAATGTCTAATGCGCTGATTGAAGCGGCGGCTACGGGGAGACCGGTGATTGCCTCCAACATCAGCGGCTGTATGGAGGCTTTTGAGGAAGGCAGAACCGGATTCGGTTTCACACCGGGTAATGCCGAAGAACTGATAGCGGCAATGCAGCAGTTTATCAGCCTTGACAGAGAGAAACAGTCTGACATGGGACAGAAAGCAAGAGAAAAAATGGAGAGGGAATTTGACAGGAAACTGGTAACAGGTGCCTATATGGATGAGGTACATCAGATTCTTTCCCGATAGAGATACGGAAGATAACGGTTGTAACAGACCGGCTGCGTGTGATAGAAAAGTAAAGTGGAAAAAGAAAGGCGGAAATATCATGGGATTATATGAGAAAATCGTAAATGGCGAAGAGAAGCTTTCATTGGTAGGACTTGGTTATGTGGGAATGCCTATCGCAGTAGCCTTCGCAAGAAAAATCCAGGTAGTAGGTTTTGACTTAAATGAGAAGAAGATTGAACTGTACAAGAATGGTGTAGACCCTACCAACGAAGTAGGAGATGAAGTAATTAAGAACACAACCGTAGAGTTCACAGCAGACCCTTCCAGGTTAAAAGAAGCAAAGTTCCATATCGTAGCCGTACCAACACCGGTTAACGATGACCATACACCGGATTTGACACCGGTGGAGGGAGCCAGCCGTATTCTGGGACAGAATCTGACAAAAGGCTCTGTTGTAGTATTTGAGTCTACCGTATATCCGGGTGTTACAGAAGATATCTGTGTGCCGATTCTGGAAAAGGAATCCGGTTTGAAATGTGGTGTTGATTTTAAGATTGGATATTCCCCGGAACGTATTAACCCCGGCGATAAGGTACATAGACTGGAAACCATTACAAAGATTGTATCCGGTATGGATGAGGAGACACTGGACACCGTAGCAAAGGTCTACGAGCTGGTTGTAGAGGCTGGCGTATATCGTGCAGAATCTATTAAGGTAGCAGAGGCTGCCAAGGTAATTGAGAATAGCCAGCGAGATATTAATATTGCTTTCATGAACGAGCTTTCCATGATTTTCCACAGAATGGGAATCGATACCAAGGCAGTACTGGAAGCGGCCGGAACCAAATGGAATTTCCTGAAATTCATGCCAGGTCTGGTAGGAGGGCATTGTATCGGTGTAGACCCCTATTATCTGACGTATAAGGCAGAGGAACTGGGCTATCATTCCCAGATTATCTTATCCGGACGCCGTATCAATGATGACATGGGTAAATATGTAGCAGAGAGTCTGGTAAAAGATTTGATTAAGGCAGACATTCCGGTAAAGAATGCCAAGGTAGCGATTCTGGGCTTTACCTTTAAGGAAAACTGCCCGGATACCAGAAACACCAAGGTAATTGATATTTACAGAGAGCTGGGCGAATATGGCATTGAGCCTATTGTCGTAGACCCGGAAGCAGATGCAGATGAGGCAAAGCGTTTATATGGCATTACGTTCCAGACGATGGATGCCGTAAAAGATGTGGATGCGGTTATCATCGCAGTAGCACATAAACAGTTCTTATCTTTGAGCAAGAACGAAATCAGCAGCTTCTACAATCCAAAGCACAAGCAGAAGGTGTTAATGGATATTAAAGGATTGTTAGACAGAAAAGAGTATCAGACAGAGGATTATCTGTATTGGAGACTGTAACAGTGACAAAAAGCAACAAAGCGGTTTGCTGGAAAAATAGTTCCTTTTGGATTCTGGCAGGATTATTGGCGTTCTTTCTGGGAATGTTTGCCCGGTATGGGGTGGGAGTCTACAACGATTCCGAGCAGTACATTACGATGCACATTCACAGAGAGCCGCTGTATCCTTTATTTTTGGCATTTTTCCGTCTCTTTTCCGGGAATGGTTATCTGACCATGGTGGCGGTGGTACAGAATATACTGGCTGCCTGTGGTATTTTTGTCCTGTCAGAATATCTTACCAAGCATTTTCAACTGAAAGTATGGGAAGAACTGGTGATAGTAGCCCTGCAGCTGGCACCTCATCTGATGACACGGTATGTATCTGCTTTGCATATCTTTCTGGAGAATTCGGTGATGAGTGAAGCCCTGTGTATTCCACTGTTTCAGTTTTTTCTGTATTTTTTATTAAGAACTATCTGGGAAGGAACGCGAAAGGACGGAATTTTAAGTCTGGTGTTGGCGTTCCTGCTGTCTTTGACCAGAGGACAGATGATGACAACCATTCTGATATGGATGTTGGTTCTTGCCTGGAAAATAATAGAAGGCAGAAGGTTCCGCACCCTGTTTGTGCCGGTTCTGGTGGTACTTGCAGTGTTTGCACTCCGGACATTGACGGTACATGTGTATAACTATGGCGTATCCGGCTATTTTATGGGGAATACATATGGTAAGGTAAACACGCTTACCAATATTATGTATGCCAGCGATAAAGAGGACGGCGAAGTGTTTGCCCAAGGAAGTCTGGAAAGGGAATTTTTTGACCGTTTCTATGAGGAGGCAGACCAGATTGGAGCCAATTACCGTTATGCGGGGGATACCTATACAGAGCGAATCAGCCATCTGGAAGAATATCACGATACCTTGAAATTCCAGATATTGGAGGCAGATTTATCTGCATATTATTTTGGACTGGGGCAGGTAGATTACTACCAGCAAAGCAGCATGTCAGATGAAATGGCAGGAGCCATGTTAAAGAAGCTGCTTCCCCGGTGTTTCGGACAGTGGCTGTATGATTATATGTTGTTATGCAGTTATGGATTTATCCGCAGTATTGCAGTGGTGCATCCGGTGATTAACTGGATTGCCCTGCTATTGTATGCAGCAGCAGTGGCATTTGGCATAGGGATTTGTGTAAAGAGGAAAAATAAGGACAGTGCAATTCTTATGGGCGTGGCACTTTTGTTTATTGTAGCAAATGTATGTGCCTGTTCCCTGACTATCATGTGCCTGTCAAGGTATATGATATATGGGTTTGCCTTGTTTTATATAGCATTCTTTTTATTGCTAAGAGAATGGATAACAGTCAGAAACTAACGATGAAAAGTGAGGAAGAAAGAAATGGGTTATCAGGATATTGTGTTTGACAAGGACAGTGTATTCTTAGTAAGCGGTGGTGCCGGATTTATCGGTTCCAATATTTGTGAAGCGTTGATTGGACTCGGATATACCGTGCGCTGTCTGGATGATTTATCTACCGGCAAATATGAGAATATCGAACACCTGACTGAGAATGAGAGATTTACCTTTATCAAAGGGGATATCCGCAACCTGGATACCTGTCTGGAGGCAACAAAAGGTGTGGATTATGTCATGAATGAAGCAGCCTGGGGCAGTGTGCCAAGAAGTATCGAGATGCCGTTACTCTATGAAGAAATCAATATCCGCGGTACATTAAATATGATGGAAGCTTCCAGACAGAACGGAGTCAGGAAATTTGTCTATGCCTCCAGCTCATCCGTATACGGAGATTCAACAACCCTGCCGAAGAAGGAAGGGCAGGAAGGAAAGGTAATTTCCCCATATGCATTGACAAAAAAGGTAGATGAAGAGTATGGGCGTCTGTATAAGGAACTTTACGGACTGGACACTTACGGACTCCGTTATTTTAACGTATTCGGACGCAGACAGGACCCGAATGGAATGTATGCTGCCGTAATCCCTAAGTTTATCAAGCAGCTTCTGCATGGAGAAGTACCGACCATTAATGGAGATGGTATGCAGTCCAGGGACTTTACCTATATCGATAATGTCATTGAAGCCAATATGCGCGCCTGCCAGGCATCCAGTGAGGCAGCAGGACAGGCATTCAACATTGGTGCAGGTGGAAGATTATTCTTAAATGATATTTACAAATATCTGTGTGAGGCATTGGGAAAGGATGTAGAGCCTATCCACGGACCTAACCGAAAAGGTGATGTAAGGGATTCCAATGCAGACATCAGCAAGGCAAGAGAGTTACTTGGCTACAATCCGGAATATGATTTTGAAAAAGGAATCGCCATTGCAATTGACTGGTACAAAGAATACTTAAAGTAATCACGTTGGGGAGAGAAGATGGAATTTAAGCTTGGCAGTTACCGGATACAGATTTCCAAAGAGTATTATATTACCAATACAATGCCTAACATATATAACCAGGAGGGGCAGCTGCTAGAAACCTATTTTATCAAAAACAGGCATAGTCAGCATGCCCCTTTTGGGCATGAAGGAAAGTATTTCTTCTGGGACCGGTACAATTATGGACTGGACACCCATTTCTATGGACCGGAATCCATGCCGAAAACTTTGGGAAAACCTCTGGTAAAATATGGCATGCTGACGGAATCAAGAATCATCGTGCCACAGGACTATGAGGTGTTTCGTAAGCATAAGGGACTGGAAAAGGAATTTAAATATATCTTTACTTATGATGAACAGATATTAAATGCCGTGGAGAATGCGAGATTCTATCCCATTGCGGCAGGCATCTGGAACCAGGAGATGAAAACCGGCTTGTCGGAGAAAAAGGACAGGGATGTGTCGATTCTAAGTTCCGATAAGGTTATGTGTGAGCTGCATCGTTTCCGACTGGCATTGGCAAAGATGTGTAAGGTAGAGAGACTGGCAGATACTTATGGAAGATTTGACGGAGGAGACTATGTAAAGAGCGTGGATGAAACGCTGGACAGATACCGATTCTCCTTTATCATAGAGAATGATATTTCGGATTACTATTTTTCAGAGCGGCTGACCAGTTGTCTGGCATCCCAGACCATTCCTATCTATGTAGGAGCCAGAAAAATTTCGGAGTTTTTCAACACAGATGGTATGATTCTATTGGAAAAACCGGATTTGGAGCTGGCGAAGGAAGCCTTAAAGCAGTGTAACAGACAGACCTATGAAGAGAAGCTGCCGGCGGTACTGGAGAATTATGAGCGGGTGCAGGAGTACCGGAATATGCAGGATTATCTGTATGAGCATTATTTATGTAACTAAGATGGGTGTGCAAGGCGAATAACCATCCAGGACTCGCTTCCTAAGGAACCGTTTCGTAATTACATCATAGAGACAGAGCAGGAGAGAAACGATGAGATATAAAGTAGTTGTTTTTGGAGTAAAAGATACTTCGGAAAATATTGTAAGTTTTATCCACGAGCAGATTTGCCCGGTGGATTTGGTTATTACCATCAGCCCGGAAGTAACGAAGAAGAATCAGGTGTCCGGTTATAAGGGATTGTCGGTACTGACAGAACGTTATGGGATTCCGGTTCATGAGGCAGACAGTTATTTTCTGACAGATGAAAAGACACAGAACTTTATGAAAGAAAATGAATTTGATATCGGTATTTCCATGGGCTGGCAGAGACTGGTGCCGAAATCCGTATTAGACTGTTTCCGTTATGGTGTGTATGGCTTTCATGGCAACTGCGGTTACCTGCCTTTTGGAAGGGGACGTTCTCCTTTAAACTGGTCGATTATTCTGGGAGACAGCCGGTTTAATCTGAATCTGTTCCGGTATGATGAAAACGCAGACAGTCCTAACGTGTTTGCAACCGAGATGTTCTCAATTACCCCTCACGATGACATCCGGACAGCCCAGTATAAGAATATGATTTGCTCCAAGAATCTGATTCGCAAGCTGTTAAAGGCTTATCAGGAGGATAACATTGTGATTCGTACCGAATCGAAGGATTTTGATTCCTGGTACAACAAACGGACGGCAGTGGACGGCAAGATTGATTTCCATGCCAGAACCCGCGATATTTATAATCTGGTTCGTGGCGTTGCAGCACCTTTTCCGGGAGCGTTTGCCATGATTGGCGAAGAGAAAGTGACCATCTGGAAAGCCCATCCCTTTGATGAAATGATAGATTTTTCCGCTTATGCACCGGGAGAAGTCATTGACATTTTCGATGAAAAGCCGGTTATCCGGACGATAGATGGTTCCCTGCTGATAGACAGTTATGAGTCTGCCCATCCGATTCAGGTAGGGGATATTCTTTCATAAGAATAAGGAGAGAAGTTATGGCAGAGGTAATCCGGGTATTGCATGTACTTGGCGGAGTAGGTCTTGGCGGTGCAGAAAGCCGCATTATGGATTTATACAGGCAGATGGACCGGGAGAAAATACAGTTTGACTTCCTGGTGCATAGCAGTGCAGTGAAAGAAGCCGGTGATGATGTGAGTGTCAGAAAACCGGAATTTTATGATGAAGAAATTAAGAAAATGGGCGGGCATATCTATGTACTTCCCAAATTTAAAGTATATAATTATGGAACTTACCGTAAGGCGGTAGAAGCCTTCTTTCAGGAACACCATGAATTCCGGGTGGTGCAGGGACACATGACCAGTACTGCCGGAATCTACCTTCCCATTGCGAAGGAGCAGGGAGTGCCGGTAACGGTGGCACATTCCAGAAACGCCGGTGTGGAGAAGGGCTTAAAGGGAATGGCTACCCGGTTTTTCCGCCGGAATCTGGCAAAGAAGGCAGACTATTGTTTTGCCTGTTCCCGGCTGGCAGGAGAAGATGTCTTCGGAAAAGATGTGATGGAGGCAGGCAAAGTAAAGATTATCCACAATGCTATCGATGCCGTGAAATTTACCTATAACCCACAACTTAGGAAACAGATGCGGGAGCAGTTGCAGCTACAGAACAAGCTGGTGCTGGGACATGTGGGACGATTTAATTATCAGAAAAACCATCCGTATCTGATTGCTGTTTTTGAACAGGTCTGCAAGCTGCGGGAGGATGCGGTATTGCTGCTCTTAGGGGACGGACCGGATAAAGAAGCGATAGAGAAACAGTGTGAGAGCCTTGGCATAGCGGATAAAGTGCGGTTTCTGGGGAACCAGCGGGAACCGCAGAAGTATTACCAGGCGTTTGATGTGTTCCTGTTACCGTCCTTTTTTGAAGGACTGCCGGGCGTGTTGGTAGAGGCACAGGCAGCCGGACTCAAGTGCTTTGTATCGGATACCATTACACGGGAAGCAAAAGCAACCGATTTGGTAACTTATCTGAGTATAGGGCAGGCACCGGAAACCTGGGCAAAAGAGATTGTCACACAGGCAGCCTATGACCGCCAGGATATGTATCAGACCATGCGGCAGGCAGGCTTTGATGTGGCGACACAGGCAGCAGGCTATGTTGATTTTTATGAAAAGGGAGACCTTTCAGGACTATGAAGAAAATGTTATTGATTGTACCATCCCTGCATCAGGGGGGACTGGAAAAGGTATGTGCTACGACAGCGAGATTATTGCAGCCTTATTTTGACGTGCAGATAGTTATTTTTGATTCCAGGAATGTAGCATACGATATCAAGGGGATTCCGGTAGTGGATTTGCATCTGCCAAGCAGACCGGATAAGCTTGGTAAGGTCATCAATGTGCTGAAAAGAGGCTATCGGCTGTACCAGTTAAAGACAAGGGAGAATATTGATATTGCCTACAGCTTTGGTCCCACTGCCAACATTGCCAATATCTTTTCCGGCGGGAAGGCACAGAAATGGCTGGGCATCAGAAGCTATATGGATATGGGAAATCCAAGGCAGATAAGAATGTTCTGTAAACATTCAGACCGGCTAATCTGCTGCTCGGAAACCATACATAAGGAAATAGAGGAAAAATATAAATGCAGCCATGCAGATACCCTGCCAAATCCTTTTGATATTCAGGAGGTTACCAGACTGGCAGAACAGGAAGAGGTCGATATTCCCTGGGAAAAAGGACGGATTCTGGTATCCATGGGAAGGGAAGATGTGGTAAAAGGCTTCTGGCATCTGTTAAAAATATTTGCCAGAGTCCATGAAGCATTGCCGGATACCCATCTGATGATTATCGGAAAGGGTGAATTCGAGGAATACCGGAATCTGGCATACAGGCTGGGAATCGGGGATGATGTGTATTTTACCGGTCTGAAGAAGAATCCGTATCCCTACCTGAAAAAAAGTGAGTTGTATTTGCTGACCTCCTATTATGAAGGCTTCCCCAATGCGCTGGTGGAAGCGATGTCCCTTGGAATCCCGGCAGTGGCAACGGACTGTATGACCGGACCGCGGGAGATTCTGGAGGATAAATACGGGATTCTGGTTCCCAATATGGATAAGAATCCGGACATGGACGAGAAGCATATCAGTGCAGAAGAAGAAAACGTGGCAAAACGGGTGATTGCACTGTTGGAAAAGAAAGAAGAGATGGAGTACTACCGGAAGATGGCAGTAGAACGGGCTGCCATGTATTCCAAGGACAGATATGTGCAGCAGATTCGGGAGTGGGCAGAAAGATAAAAGCCTTTCACAGGAATGAGGAACGACGTGGAAAAACAGATGCAGAAGAAAATAACAGAGGTACTGGGAAACAGAACACAGATTGTGATAAAAGCCGTTTTTGGTCTCTTATATGCGCTGTTTATCGTGTTGGGAGACTGGGATAAGGCACTGGAACAGAGCGGCATACGCGTATTGGGGCGTATTGTGGGCTGGTGGCTGGCTGCCTTTCTGGTACTGACCGTATTGTTCTGGCTGTTAGATAAGTGGAACGTAAGAAAGAATGCGGAAGCTGCCAGGGAAAAGAGACAGCGCAGGGTGCAGGCAAGAGCAGGAAAGAAGTATGTGTACGGAATACTGGCACTGGTTTGTTTCCTTGGCTGGCTGCCTTATTTCCTGTTGTATTTTCCGGGCTGGATTAGCAATGACAGTGTGTGGCAGCTGGAACAGGTATGTGGCTGGGTGGCAGGCTCCAATCACCATCCTTATTTCCATACCATGATAATCAAATGCTTTTTTATGCTGGGCTTTCGTATTTTTGGAACCTATACCGGGGCAGTAGCTGCTTTTACCCTGGCACAGATGGTAATCATTGCCGCAGTGTACGGATTGGTACTGTATGATTTCTACAGGAAAGGCGTAAACTGGGGAATCCTCGCACTGGGACTGATGTTCTATGGCTTCCTTCCCATGAATGGGCTATATGCTATCTGCATGGGAAAAGACGTACTTTTTGCAGCAGCACTGACTTTGTATGTACGGGAGATTTATCGCTTCCTGGCAGGCAGGAAAGATACAGTGAAAAGTTATCTGGGCATGTCCGTGACCGGCTTCCTTGTGTGTGTCCTTCGCAGCAACGGGATACTTGTCTTTGCCGGAACAGCCCTGTTTGCTGTTATTGCAGGAGTAATCCATAAGAACTGGAAAAAGATTCTATTAAGTACGGTAATAGTGCTTGGCTGCTATCTGATTTATCATGGACCGGTGTTAAATGCCCTACAGGTAGAACAGCCGGATACGATAGAGGGACTTACCATGCCTACCCAGCATATACTCAGTGCCTACTTAAATGGCGGCACCATAACCGGGGAAGAACTGGAATGGCTGAACTATGTGATGCCGATGGAGAATACGGCGGCATATTATAATCCTTATTACTTTGACATTATCAAGAATGAAATCCGGGCAGAAGGCAACCAGGAAGTGATTGCCGCCAATAAGTGGCAGTATTTCAAAATATGGCTGGCGGTTGGTCTTCGTAACCCGAAACAATATCTGGATGCGGAAATCCGGCAGACTTACGGCTACTGGTGCTTTGACATCAATGAACCTATTTACGAGCAGTACCGCATGGCAGAAAATCCCTTTGGACTGACTACGGAGAGAAAAGTATTCAGTTATGATTTCGGATTGTGGGCAGATGATTTTCTGTTAAAATTTGAAGATTTCTATAACAAAGTCTGGAGCCTGGGGCTGACCACCTGGCTGATGCTTGCCTGCATGGCGTATGGCATGTACCGGAAAAAGAGTGTGCTGCCGTATTTACCTTATGTGATGTTGTTTCTGTCCCTGCTTCTGGCCACACCGGTATGTTCGGAATTCCGTTACACGTATGGCATCTTTATGGGATTGCCCCTTTTGGTGGGAATGACACTGGAATCACGGGTTTGTTGACACCCTATTCAAAAACAATTAAAATAAACTCGGATTATTTTATGGAAAAGAGTTGCCCAAGAGGGTAAGGATGAAGTGAAGTATGGATGTAGTGACCAATTCAATCATAGAGACAGATGTAGCTGAGAAAAGAAGCGTGCGAAAGACAGGACTGCATATCCTTGTGTTTTGTGTGTTACTGGTAGCGATAATGCTAGGGATGGACTGGTATGTGGATTCCTTTTATTCCGTCAGACTGACATATAACGATATGGCGCGTATTCAGTTAGAAAACGGACTTGCCATTGCAAAAGAAATAGATGGCAGTGAACGGAAAATGAAACTTGCCTGCCTGGAACAGATACAACCAGTAGAACAGATGGTGCTTGGAAGCAGCCGGAGTATGTCATTGACACAGGCAGATTTCCCGGAGAAGACTTTTTTTAATATGGCGGTTAGCGGGGGACAGGGAATCAATGATTATCTGGCAGTTATTTACTGGATTGCTTACTATGATAAAATGCCATCGGAAATGTTGATAGAGGTAAGTCCCTCAATGTTTAATGCGAACCTGGGAGATACACAGTATCTTCAATGGGGGGATGCAGCGAGTTATATGCAGAGTGAACTTTCCGGAATAAAAGTTGAAAACCCAGAAGAAGTGAACCTTGGAATTGTATGGAAGGATGTCTTTTCTCCATCCTATTTCCGGGCGAATGTGGAACAGCTAAGACGGAAAAGAAGAGTTTATGCAGAGCCGGCATCGCAGGATATTTATGATACCTATTATATTTTCCAGAAGGATGGCAGCTGGATGTATTCGGTGCAGGCATATGAGCAATACACACAGGAAATGATAGCGGAAGAGACTGCAAAGGTGGCTACGGTACATGATATTTACCAGTGTGGCGACTTCTATAGCATTTCTGATGGGCGAAAAGCGGAATTTGAGCAATTAATGGATTTCCTGGCAGAAAAAGGAGTGAAAGTTTCTTTTTATTTACCGCCGTATTCCCCACAGATGTATGCCCATATTAAAGAAGATGAAACCTGTGATGTTATCCGGGAAGCAGAGAATTATGTATTACAGTATGCAAAGGACAAAAATCTGAAGGTGTATGGCTCCTATGACCCGGAGGAAAGCCATATTGAGATGACAGACTTTTTCGACCCATATCATCTGCGGAAAGAGTGTGTCAAGCAGACTTTATGGGAGCGATAAATGAAAAATGTGTAAGAGAGGAGAGCAGGGTTTAAGACAGAACTCTGAAAAGGAAGATGAATAACAGTGTGACAGTATGGCTGGATGAGACAGCCAGAAAGGTGCCGGATAAACTGGCATTTTGTGATGAACAGCATAGCTATACATACAGGCAGGTAAGGGAACTTGCACTTTCTATTGCACAGGGAATCAGGCAGCAGTATGGGATTCGGAAAGCACCTGTTGCAATTCACATGGAAAAGTCTGCAGAAATGTTAATAGCTTATCTCGGAATAGCTTACAGTGGTAATTTTTACAGTCCAATAGCGGCTGATATGCCTCTGGCACGTATTGAAAAAATCATGGGAACCTTACAGCCAAAGCTGATAATTGCCAAGGAGGACAGGAAAGACCAGATAGCCTGGAAGGAAATGGGCTACATGGGAGAAGTTGCTGTTTATGAAAACCTTACAGCAACAGAGGTTGTAGAAGAAGAGGCTGCTTCCTATGCAAAGGATATTATTGATACAGACCTTTTATATGTCCTGTTTACTTCCGGTTCTACGGGTGTGCCCAAGGGTGTGGCAATTACACATCGGGGGGTTATTGATTATATTGACTGGGTTGTAAAAGAATTTGCGATTACGCAGGAAGATTCTTTTGGCAATCAGGCACCATTCTATTTTGATAATTCCATTTTAGACATTTATTCCTGTGTAAAAACAGGAGCAACGTTATACATCGTACCGGATGGGCTGTTTGCACAGCCGGTAAAATTGTTAGAATATCTGGCAGAAAAGAAAATAACAACGATTTTCTGGGTGCCTTCCGCATTGATTATGGTATCCAAACTGAAAGCTTTCCGAAATGTAGATGTGTCCGGAACGTTAAAGAGAGTACTTTTCTGTGGAGAAGTAATGCCCAATAAACAGTTGAATATCTGGCGTAGTTATCTGCCGAATCTTCTGTATTCTAACCTGTATGGACCAACGGAAATTACAGATGCCTGTACCTTCTATACCATAGACAGAGAATTTTCGGACGAAGAACCACTGCCGATTGGACGACCAATGCCTAATACAGAGATTCTGGTATTGAATGACCAGAATGAACTGGTTAAAGGTTCTGAGAATGGAGAGTTATGCGTCAGGGGAACTTCACTGGCAGTAGGATATTATAATAATCCGGAGAAGACGAAGGAGAATTTTGTACAAAATCCATTAAATACAGCGTATGAAGAGAAAATATACAGAACGGGTGATGTTGTATATTACAATGAATATGGAGAACTGGTCTATGTGTGCCGAAAAGATTTTCAGATTAAGCACATGGGACACAGAATTGAATTAGGGGAGATTGAGACAGCGGTTTCTTCGTTAGATGCTATTGATAACTGTTGCTGTCTTTATGATGACAAAAAGCAGAAGATTGTATTGTTTGCAGAATCAGGCAACGAGCTTTTGGATAAGCATTTTATAGCAGATGCTATTAAAGAACTGGTGCCTGATTATATGATACCAAACAAAGTGATACGATTAGAACATTTTCCTTATAATCTGAATGGCAAAATTGACAGGGTAGTTTTGAAGGAGAAGTATTTGTAAAATGTATGACAGAGTGGTAATCATCGGTTATGGTAAAATTGTAGCGGACGTGCTGGATATGATGTGTGAGAGGAAAGAACGTTATGCCTATCAGCTCTCCTGCATTGAGTATGAACAGATGCCGTTGGCAATCACACAAAAAAAGTGTGAAGAAGAAAACGTTCCCTATTATAAATTGCCGGATAGAAAAGATGTGACGGCATATTTTATGGGTATCAAGGAAAAAACACTGGTATTGAGTGCGGGAAATAATTACCTGTTTCCGGCGATGGTAGTTGAAAAAGAAAACCTGACTATTATTAATTTTCATAATGCACTGCTTCCGAAGCTTCCTGGTAGAAATGCACCCAGCTGGGCGATTTATTATGGAGAAAAGGAAACCGGTGCTACCTGGCATTACGTGAACCGGGATATTGATGCAGGGAAAATCATTATTCAGAAGAAGTGCGAAATCGGAGAGGACACCAAGGCATATCAGTTGACAGAACAGATTATGGATTTGGCAGCGGAAGGATTTCGCCAGATAATAGACCCACTGTTGCGGGGAGAGGAGATTCCGGTAAGGGACAATCCGCAGGGACAGCATAAATTACTTCTTTCCAGAGTAGTGCCGGGGAATGGCGTGGCTGATTTACAGCAGACAGGAAAAGAGATTTACCGTCTGTTACGGGCAACAGACTATGGAAAAAGTGATATTTTCCCACCGATAGCTGCGGTGGTAGAGGGAAAAGAAGTTGTTCTGATACGCTACAAGAGAATAAAACGTGAGAAGACTGCGCAGGACAATCCATTACAGATAGAGGCAGAACAGAATCTGCTCTATAAATATATGGATGAAACCAGTGAGTTAAAGATAAAGTATAAGGAGAAAAGAGAAGCATGAGAGAAAAAATTCTGGAGATTTTAGCAGACGCAGAGGAAGACATCCTGACTTATGAAGGCGATAACATGATGGAAGACGGAATTATCAATTCCTTTGAAGTCATTGAACTGGTATCCGAACTGGAGGATGCGTTTGATATAGAAATCGATGCAAAATATGTTGTTGCAGAGAATTTTGCAAATAAAGAAACCATCATTGCGTTAGTAGAAAAAATCGTCAATGAATAAATAGGAGCGTGGAACTGGAATGTCTCTGTTTTCATACGAGTTTTTTATTTTCTGGATAGTTACCTTCGCGTTATTCTATCTGATAAAGGGGACACGGCAATGGTGGGTACTTTTGGCAGCCAGTCTCTATTTTTATGTCCGGATGAGCAGTAGTTTTCCACTGATACTCTTGCTGGTCAGCGTAACAACTTATTTAGGGGCACGATATTATGAGAGTGGGCATCAGAAGAAAAATCTGATACGTCTGCTTGTTATACTGAATATAGGGTATCTTGTTTTAGGCAGAACAACAGGATTGTTTGCGATGCTGGGAAACTCTTATTTTACGTTGAAGGCAATCGGTTATTTAATCGAGGTGGAGCGGGAGCAGACAAAAGTAATCCGGAGTTATCCGAGATTTCTGTTGTATCTTATATTTTTCCCTACTGTGCTGCAGGGACCTTTTAACAGAAGCGGTGAATTTGAAAATTATTTCACAGAGCATATTTCACCAGATATGACAACTGTGCTGCATGGAATACAGCGTTTTGTATGGGGAGCAATGAAAAAGCTGGTTTTGGCAGAGAGACTGGCACCATTTGTAGATTATGTTTACAATAATCTGGAAAGTACAAATGGATGTACAATTGTAGTCGCTACGATTGCTTATGCGATTCAGTTATATATGGATTTTTCCGGCTGTATGGATATGATGCTTGGGGTAGCGGGTACTTTTGGCATAAAATTACCGGAAAACTTCAAACGACCGTATTTTGCAGGAAATGTAGCAGATTTCTGGCGTAGATGGCATATTACCCTGGGACACTGGTTCCGGGATTTTGTCATGTTCAGCTTTGTCATGTCTCCGATTGGGAAAAAGGCAAATAAAGCTTGGAAGAAAAAGTGGCATGGTAAGGGAAAGCTGATTGTTCCCATTATTGGCACTATGCTGGTATGGATTTGTACTGGTCTGTGGCATGGATTGGGAAATAATTATCTTATTTGGGGATGCTATTATGGTGTTATTATTTCTGTGTCATTATTGTTGGAAGACTGGTATGCCCGAATGAGGGCAAAGTTCCATATCCAGGGAAAAAGTGCGATATATCGTTTGTTTTGTATTATCAGAACATGGTGTCTGGTGTTATTTGCAGACATTATGATACGTTGTCCGGATTTGGGAGCCATGAAAACGGCATTTACCAAGATTTTTACACAGTTTGGGACTGGTTTATGCGTAGATACTACACAGTATAGCTGGTCAGGAACGTTACCTTTTACGGCGGCACTGTGCAGCGTGTTTGCAGTATCCTGTATGCAGGAAAAGGAAATAGATGTCTTGGGTCTGATTGACAGACAGAAATTACCAGTGCGTTGGGGTATCTATTATATACTGTTGTTTACGGTATTTCTTTTTGGCATATATGGGGCATCCTATGATACAGGACAGTTTCTGTATGGAATGTTCTAAGAGGAGAAGAAGCTTATGAAGCGCAAGATAGCTTTTCATTTAAATTGCCTGGAGCAGGGTGGCGCAGAGAGAGTGGTTACCAATCTGGCAAATCAGTTTGCGGCAAACGGCTATGAGGTGCTGATTGCCACAGAGTGGTATGGAGAGAATGAATTTCAGACGGATGAACGGGTAAGACGTGTTCACGTAGGCTTACGGGAGGGCGATGAGAAGAAGCATCGCCTGATTCAGTTTCATCTGCGGGTAAAATATCTGTGGGAATTTTTAAAGACGGAGAAACCGGACATCCTGATTCCTTTTGCAAGAAAGGCATTGTACCGGGGGCTGATGGCAGCTTATTTTATCAAAGTGCCGGTACTGATATCGGTCCGGACAGACCCGGCGGGGCATTATGAGGAACGGTCTGATAAGATTCAGATTCCGATTTTGTTTCCCAGGGCAGATGGCTGTGTGTTCCAGACCAAGGGACAGAAGGCATTCTTTGCACCCAGGTTACAGGATAATTCCCGGATTATTTTAAATCCGATTAACCCGAAGTATATAGGGGTACCGGAACCGGTTAAGAGACGGAAAGTAGTGGTACAGTCCGGCAGACTGGTAGACTTCAAGAACCAGCCGATGCTGATTCGGGCATTTATCGAAGTGCACAGGAAGCATCCGGATTATACCCTGGAAATATATGGCGGAGATTCCTTTGATGGAACGAAGGAGATTCTGGAACAGATTATCGCGGAGAACCAGGCAGGCGGTTATGTGCATCTGATGGGTGCCAGTGACCATCTGGAGCAGGAATTGACAGATGCTTCTGTCTATGCGTTTTCTTCTGACTGGGAGGGACTTCCCAATGCGCTGATGGAGGCGATGGCACTGGGACTGCCCATTGTGGCAACGGATTGTCCCTGCGGCGGACCGGCAACCATCATGACGAATGAGGTGGATGGTCTTTTAATTCCCATCAAGAACCAGAAAGCATTAGAGGAAGGAATCAACCGGTTAATCGAGGACAGGGAGCTTGCCGAAAGACTGGGAAAAGAAGCACGGCATATTGCCGAAAAGGCAAATGGTGAGGCAGTATTTAGGCAGTGGCAGGAATATATTGAAGAATTGTGTGAGGATTACGACAGGAAGAAAAAGTAAGGATTTTTGCAGGAAAATACAGGAAGGACAAGAAAGGGAAAAATTATGTTTTCATTCGATGACTATAGGGAGATTATCAGAATTATCAAGTCCACAGGTAGACAGTGTGGTTATGCAGAAGCCATAAAGCGTGATAAATTCATTATCATGCGTCATGACGTGGAGTACAGTGTAGACCGGGCATATCAGCTTGCGAAAGTAGAACAGAGTATGGACTTTGTCTCCACTTATTTCTTCCAGTGGACGAACAACTCCTACAATATTCTTTCCCGGAGAAATATGGATATGATTAAGGATATGCACGAGAGAGGACAGCATATCGGACTTCATTTTGCCCTCAATGGCATGACGGACATGCAGCAGATCCGGAAGCAGATTCAGAAGGAAATGGATATTTTAAGCGAGATGTTTGGTTTCCGTATTACAGAATTTTCCGTACACAGGCCTTCCAAGGATGTGCTGCGTGAGAACATTAAGTTAGATGGTATCTTAAATGCGTATCAGGATGAATTTTTCACTTTTGCCGATACCATTACAGAGGATACAGCCCTGAACGTAAAATATATGTCGGATGCCAACCACATCTGGCGTTATGGTTATCCGGATGAAGCCAATATTACCGGATATGATAAGGTGCAGATACTGACCCATCCTTTTGCATGGTGCAAGAAAGGATATGATAATTTCGATAACTATAAGTCCCTCATTCAGGAAAAATACGTGGAGCTGGTAGAGTCAGTGGACAATGAGTGTAAGGATTTCGGAGAATATAAGGACTATTTCCTCGCAAAGGAAGTGCGGTAATCAGAAAACAGGAGCCGATAAATTATGTGCGGAATATGTGGATATATCAGTAAGAAGAATATTACAAAAGAGCAGTTAAAAGAAATGAACGACACGATGTACCATCGGGGACCGAATGACAGCGGAGAGGAAATCTATCCTATGTCAGAGGGCTATCAGGTGGGCTTTGCCCAGCGCAGGCTGTCCATCCTGGACCTTTCCATGCTGGGACACCAGCCGATGCATTCTGCCAACCAGCGGGTTTCGGTAGTGTACAATGGAGAGATTTATAATTTCCAGGAGTTAAAGGAAGAATTAACCGATTATCCTTTCCGCTCCAACTGTGACACGGAGGTTATCATTGCTGCCTATCTGAAATGGGGTATCCAGTGTGTAGAGCGATTCAACGGAATGTTTGCCATTGCCCTGTATGACCGGGACACCGAGGATATTTTCCTGATTCGTGACCGCATTGGCAAGAAACCGCTCTATTACTGGTATGAAGACCGCAATCTTGTCTTTGCCTCGGAATTAAAGCCGATTATGAAATGTCCCGGCTTTAGTGGGAAGATGGAAAGAAGAGTTTTATCCCGTTATCTGTTCCAGCAGTACATTAACGCACCGGAAAGTATCTATGAGAAGGTGTACAAATTAGAGCCGGGAGCTATCTTACAGTTCCATAAGGGAGAGATAAAGACCTGGAAATACTGGGATGTCAAGAAAGTCTATGCAGAAGCAAAGAAGAATCCTGTGGGAAGCTATGAGGAAGCCAAGGAGCAGTTAAAAGAGCTGTTAAAGCAGGCAGTTGCTTCCCGTATGATAGCGGATGTCCCGTTAGGCTCCTTTTTAAGCGGAGGGTACGATTCCTCTCTGGTAACAGCCATTGCACAGGAACATTCCCAGGAGCCGGTTAAGACTTTTTCCATAGGATTTCATGAAGAAAAATACAATGAGGCGAAGTATGCCAGGGCAGTAGCAGACTATCTGGGAACCAATCATACGGAGCTGTACATTGATGAAAGAGATATGTTTGATTTGGTGGATAGTATTCCCCAGTATTATGATGAGCCTTTTGCTGACAGCTCCCAGATAGCGACGATGATGGTATCCAAATTAGCCAGGGAGCATGTGACGGTAGCCCTGTCGGGAGATGGCGGAGACGAATTCTTCTGTGGCTATAATATTTATGAAAATGTGGCACAGGCACAGAAGCTGGATGTGTTGGGCGGTATGGTGCATGGCATCTGCCAGATGCCGGGGCTGAAACAGGCACACTTAGAAGACAGGCTGCCCTTTAAGGTACGTGTTATTGCAGGCAACCGCAATCCGGAAAGCAAGACCCAGTTCGGTGCGGGAAACTATATCGTGAAGGCGAAGGCTATGGTAGGGGAACTGCCAAAAGGACAGGAGCCGCTGCCGATTCATTATCTGACAGAGAGCACCTATCAGGAGAAAAACTGGCAGATACGAAGAATGTTGGTGGATATGGATACTTATCTTCCGGGAGATATTCTCTGCAAGGTAGACCGGGCATCCATGAAATATTCGCTGGAATCCAGATGTCCGATTCTGGATACGAAGGTAATGGAGTTCTCTTATCGGATTCCTCATGCCTATAAATATGCCAATGGAGATAAGAAGCATATCCTGAAGGATATTGCCTATGATTATATTCCAAAGAAACTGTTAGAGCGACCCAAGGTAGGGTTTGGTGTGCCACTGGATAAGTGGCTGCGGGGACCTTTGAAGGAGCAGTTATTGGATTACAGCAGCTATGCATATCTGAAGAAACAGAATATCTTCGATGCCGCTTATGTGTCGGATATGATACAGAAGTACATTCAGACGGGAGACGCAGGTCCGGCTACCGGAGCCAATTACTCGAAGCTGTCCTGGTCCTTCTTTGTGTTCCAGCAGTGGTATGCAAAGTATCACTCATAGATTACAAGGCAATGATAGCGATAGGTGAAGTATCATCCATAGATGCAAGGCAGTAATAGTGGATGTAAAGTATTGCCAATCACTGTCAGGGCAGTGACCGGGATGGAGTAAAATATCATCAAGGAATGACAGTGATTGCCATAAGATGACAAAATAAAACAAAACAGGATTTAACAAAAAGAATCAAAATGGATTATTTTGCAGGAAAAATGAAACAAACTTGCAAAATATAAAATGAAAGCAATAAAAATGAAGGAAAAACTGCAACAAGAAAACAGCAATCTTATTCAGGATAAAAATAAAAAACACTTGGCATTTTATATTGGCTCCCTGCATAAGGGTGGCGCAGAGCGGGTGTTCGTCAATCTGTCAGAGTATTTCTTGCAGGAAGGCTATCGTGTGACGATGGTTACGCAGTACCAGAAGGAAGAGGAATATGAACTGCCTTCTGGCGTAAAGCGGGTTATTTCCGATATTACACCAGAGGAAACCGGCAAGAGCCGGATAGGGAATTTTGTGAAAAGATTCCGGAAACTGCGGAATATCTGGAAAACAGAGCAGCCGGATTTGGTATTGTCCTGTATCGGAAAGAATAATTTCATGACCATAGCAACAGCCTTTGGTCTGCCGACCAGACCGGTAGTGTCTGTGGTGGGAGAAGCCAGGGAGGAATATCCGGGCAGGCTGATGCAGACACTTGCCAATCTCTTGTTCCCTCATGCAGCGGGGATTATTTTACAGACAGAACGTTCCCGGTACTTTTTCGGGAAACGGGTACAGCAAAAGGCGGTTATTCTGCCAAACTCCCTGAATCCGGCTTTCATCCGCCCACGTTATGAGGGAGAACGGGAAAAGCGGATTGTGGCAGTGGGAAGAATGGATGCCAATAAAAACCATGAGATGATGATTCGGGCTTTTGCCCGGATAACGGAGCGTTATCCGGAATATACCCTGACGATATACGGAGATGGCGAACTGCGCCCCTTCCTGGAACAGTTGGTACAGCAGCTGGGACTGAGGGACAAGGTTTTTCTGCCGGGTGTAGTGCAGGATGTGGCAAAGCAGATAGAAAAAGCAAGCTTATTTTTAATTACGTCTTATTCGGAAGGGGTATCCAACGCCCTGATAGAAGCGTTGGCGACCGGACTTGCGGTAATTGCCACAGATGTACCAAGCGGTGGTACCGTGGAGCTGATGACAGATGGAGAGAATGGACTGATTATTCCACCGGGAGAGGAAAAAGCCTTGGTGGAAGCGATGGAAAAGCTGTTAGGAAATCCAGAGTATGCAAAGCAGCTGGGAATCTGTGCGGCAAAGATACAGGAAAGGCTGGCACCGGAACGGGTAAATCGTCTGTGGCAGGCATATTTTGAGAAGATTATGGAGAAGTAAGGAGCAGACAGGAAAGAATGGATAGAAAACAGAAATTGAATATCGCCGTACAGATAATTGCATTTCTGGTCATTTTTCTGCTGATTCTGGTGCCTGTTTCTTATATGGTAAGAACCAATGGAGATGTGAAAGACCGGTTTTCCGGATTCTATGCGGAGAAAAATGACATACTGGATATTGTAATGATTGGCTCCAGCCCCGTATTCCCTTACTATTCGGCACCGAAGCTGTGGGGGGAGAGTGGCATAGCCATGTATCCGCTGTCTTCCAACGTGCAAAGACCGGTTGCCATGAAGTATCTGGTGCAGGAAGCCGAGAAATCCCAATCGCCTTCCCTTTATATCTTTGAGATGCGGATGTATACCTTTGAGGAAGAAGGACTTACCGAGAATATGGCGTACACCCGAGGAGTTACCGATAATATGAAATATTCCCTGCAAAGGGTAAAGACCATACAGGCGATGGTAGATAAAGACGATGAAGAGGGCAGACTCAGTTATTATATCGATATTATGAAATATCACACCAACTGGAAGATGCTGGCATTACCTTCCGAGTGGAAGAACTTTGCCTACCATAAGAAACATCCTCTGAAAGGCTTCGACATCAAGGACGAGGTGGGGCCTATGGAGATGCCTGACTGTGGAGGTGCTGCCGGGACAAGAAAACTGCCTGATGGACAGGAAGAAACATTGCGGGATTTGCTGGCTTTTTTACAGGAGAATGGAAAAGAAGCACTGTTTCTGGTATCTCCATACGGAGAGGGACTGGAAGAGCAGCAGATGTACAATTATATGGAAGAAATTGTGACCTCCTATGGCTACCGGTTCTTAAACATGAACAACTATTATGAAGAAATCGGCATTTCCTTTACGGATGATTTCGCAGACTATGGAAGTCATACCAATGTAGCAGGTGCGGTAAAATGTACGGATTTTCTGGAAGCGTATTTACAGGAACATTATTCCTTTACGGATAAAAGAGGGGACGAAACCTATCGCTCCTGGGACGAGGCATACACACTGTGGCAGGAGAAGTCAGAAGAGGCACAGGCACTCATTCAGGACAGGATTGCCAGAGGAGAATATGCACCGGTAGAAGAATAGGCAGAGCGGAAACAAGCATAGAAAGGAAACCAGTATGTGTGGGATTGCAGGTTTTTGTAATTATGGAAAGAACTGGAAAGAAAATATAGACCGGATGAATGAAAAGATGTATCATCGGGGACCGGATGGTGTTGGTGTCTGGGCATCCGAGGATACAACCGTTGTACTGGGACACCGACGATTATCGATTGTGGACCTGACACCCTCCGGCGCGCAGCCTATGGTATCGAATAACGAGCGTTACGTTATTGCTTATAATGGAGAAATTTATAATTATAAGGAAATAAAGGAAAAATTGCTCAGTGAGAAAAAGGAAATTGCTTTTAAGGGAACTTCTGATACAGAGGTTCTCTTAGAAGCAATTTCTGTCTATGGTCTGGAAGAAACTTTACGTCAGGCGAAGGGAATGTTTGCCATTGCCCTCTATGACAGAAAGGAGCAGACCCTGTTCCTGGCAAGAGACCGGGTCGGGGAAAAACCGCTGTATTATGGCTATCTTCCCAGTGGAGCCTTTGTGTTTGGCTCTGATTTAAATTCCATTAAGACACTGGATGGATTTAGCAATGAAATTAACAGAGGGGTTTTACAGGATTATTTCCGTTATGGTTATATTGCAGCTCCTTATTCTATCTATGAAAATATCTATAAACTGCAGCCAGGCAAGTTTTTAAAAATTAAATTTCCATTTAATAAAGAAGAAATCTACACCTACTGGTCCATGCAGGAGACGGCACGGAGAGGGCAGGACAATCTGTTCCGGGGAAGCTATGAGGAGGCAAGAGAAGAACTGGAGCGGTTATTAAAGAATTCTATCCGAGGGCAGATGGTAGCGGACGTGCCGGTAGGGGCGTTTCTGTCTGCCGGAATCGACAGCAGTACCATTGTTTCGCTGATGCAGTCCTTGAGTGAACGGAAGGTCAGAAGCTTTACCATTGGAATGTGGGATGAGAAGTTCAATGAGGCAACAGCAGCAAAGGAAATAGCAGCCTGCCTGGGAACGGAGCACACGGAATTATATATTACCGAGGAAGATGCAAAACAGGTTATTCCGGGGCTGGCAGATATGTTTGGAGAACCTTTTGCAGATTCCTCCCAGATACCCACTTATCTGGTCAGCAGGATGACGAGGGAGCATGTGACGGTGTCTTTAAGCGGTGATGGCGGCGATGAGTTATTCTGCGGATATAATACTTACACATCGGTAGACCGTATCTGGAATAAGACTAATAAGATACCGGGCGTTATTAGAAAACCGGCAAGCGGTCTCATGGGACTTGTGGCAGGAAGCCGGCAGGGAGCGATGGCAACCAGGGCAAGGCTGTTGGGAGCTGACAGCATAGAAGACATGTATCTCCGCTCTGAAATTGGAGAAGGATTTCAAATCCAGAAGAAAGTTAAAAATAACAATAGTTATCAAACAATTATGGATACTTATCCGGCAGGTTACCTGACAGAACCGCAGCATAATCTGATGCTGATGGATTTACTGATGTATCACCCGGACGATATTTTGAATAAAGTAGACAGAACCGCGATGGCAGTTTCCCTGGAAACCCGTGTACCGATGTTAGACCGGGATGTGGTAGAATTTGCCTGGAGGCTGCCGTTATCCTACCGGAAAGAAAATGGGGTTACAAAACGTATCCTGCGGGATATTCTGTACCGGTATGTACCAAAGGAACTGATGGAACGCCCCAAGAAGGGATTCAGTATTCCCCTTCATAAGTGGTTAAAGGAACCGGCGTTGCGGGAGTGGGCTGAGTCGCTGATAGACAGAGAGACACTGCGCAGGCAGAACCTGCTGGAAGAAGAAGTGGTATGGCAGTTATGGACAGATTATATCCAGAGGGATATCTGGCGGCCACAAATCTGGTATATCCTGATGTTCCAGGAGTGGATGCAGCAGGAAGAACGGCGGAAGGGATAAAACAATGAAACAGTTAGAACATTATCAGCCGGCAGCTATCAGCCGGGAGACACAGACGGAGATGATTTCCGTTATTGTTACTGCCTATAATATAGAAGATTATATTGAAAGAGGTCTTCAATCCATTTTTGGACAGACCTATGGAAATCTGGAGATTATCGTAGTAGACGATGGTTCTACCGATGCGACAGGGGCTGTCTGTGACCGACTTGCTAAGGAAGAAAAGCGGCTGACCGTGATTCACAAGGAAAACGGAGGTCCTGCAGAAGCACGCAATATTGGAATTGCCCGCTCAAAAGGGAACTATCTGGGTTTCGTGGATGGGGATGACTGGATTGATGCGGATATGTATGAGAAGCTGTTTGCTGCATTACAGGAGCAGCAGGCGGATATCGCCATCTGTCGGTACCGGCAGGTACACAAGACCCATACAGAGGATGCCTCCGTGGACCGCGCCATTGTCTTCGAGGGACAGGAAGCTTTGGAGTACTATGTGAAAGAAACAAAGGAATATGCCATTCAGAATGCAGCGTGGAATAAACTGTATCGCAGAGAAGTACTGGAAAATGTAAGATTTCCGGTTGGAAAATGGTATGAGGATATTATGTTTGCCACCCTGGCACTGGCACACGCAAAACGATGTGTTTACCTTGACACTGCCCTTTATAACTATATAATAGACAGAGAGGGAAGTATCATGAATACCCAAATCAATCCGCGCACGTTCACGGACCAGATTCCTGCCTATTATGAGAAGACAAGGTTCCTGCAGGAGCTTGGCAGAGGGGATTTGGCAGATATTCATGATTATTTTTTTTATAAAAGATTATTATTGTTCTATAATCAGTTAAAAGAGAGGAAAAGCCCGGCCAAAGAAGACTATCTGCAGGAAATCCGGGATATTCTCATAAAGGATAAAGAGAGAGTCTTAAAAGCCTTTGCCTGCCCACAGGCAGATAAGCGGGATTATAAAAAAGCGGTTCTTTTCTTGCAATCCCCTGAACGCTACTGGCGGAAAATACAGTGGGAAAATCAGGTGGTAATTCCCCTGAAGGTAAAAGGAAAGGCGCTGTTACGCCGATAGGCGGTAGAAAGACAAGAAAACAGAAGCAGACAGCGGTCTGTGTATGTGGAGAAGCTATGGTTATTATACAACTGGCAGGCGGGCTTGGAAACCAGATGTTCCAGTATGCCCTGTATCTGCAATTAAAGAGCCTTGGCAAAGAGGTTAAAATAGATGATGAATCCGGTTTCCGGGAGGATGCTTTAAGACAGCCTGCCCTGGCACCCTTTGGCATTACGTATGAAAGGGCGAGCCGGAAAGAATTAGAGCAGATGCTGGATGCGGCTTCGGGGCTGACCCATAAGATACGGCGGAAGCTGTGTGGCAGAAAGAAAAAGTCCTATTTTGAAGCGGATAAGCTTTTTAAGCCGGAACTCTTTACCTGGGATGATATTTACCTGGAAGGCTACTGGCAGTCAGAAAAGTATTTTGCACAGGTCACAGAGCAGGTAAGAGCCTGCTATGATACCGACAGGCTGTTGAAGGCATATTTACAGCAGGATAGGGAAAACCCATACCTGCAGCAGATAAGAAACGGACAGTCGGTCAGCGTACACATTCGCAGGGGCGATTATCTGACCGCAGAGAATCAGGCACTCTTTGGCAATATCTGTACACCGCCATATTATGAAAAAGCCATGCAGCAGGTGAAGGCGCATTATCCGGACTGCCACTTTTTTATTTTTACCAATGACAGGGAATGGGTCAGGGAACAGGCGGCATTTGCCGGCAGAGAAGACATTACTATTGTAGATATCCCACAGAACGAAAGACAGGATTATCTGGAATTTGCCCTGATGAGCCAGTGCAAACACCAGATACTTGCTAACAGCAGCTTTAGCTGGTGGGCATCCTACTTAAACCGGAATCCGCAGAAAACAGTGCTGGTGCCGGAAACCTGGCTCAACGGCTGGGATTGCAGGGATTTCTACAGAGAAGATATGCAGCGGGTCATTGTGGCACCTGCGCAGAATTGAGGAAGGAACAAGGTTAGATAGATGAAGAAGCAAAAAGAGGGACAGACCAAAAAGGTTACGATGATGCAGAAGATTGGCTACCTTTTTGATAGAAAACAGAAAGGGCAGTTAGCAGGTCTGGCGGTGTTAATCCTCATTGGCGGTGTGCTGGAGACATTGGGCGTATCCATGATGCTGCCGGTTGTCAATGTGATTATGGACCCGGAATCCATTATGGATAATGTATGGGTCATCCGGATTATGGATATTTTGCATATCGAAAATAGTACCCAGTTAATTATTCTCATTCTGGGGGCAGTCATTGCACTGTTTGTGATTAAAAATGCGTATCTGCTGTTCCAGACTTACGTGCAGAATACCTTTGTTACCAGAAACCGGAACCGTATGATTAGCCGTGTTATGAGGGAATTTCTGAACAGACCTTACGAAGAATATCTGGGAGCAGACATCCCTACCGTATTCCGTCTGACAGACAGCGATATTCCCAATGCCTTTCAGCTGATTCTGGTAATGATTCAGATGGTAACAGAAATCGTGGTCTCGGTATGCCTGTGTATCGTGCTGGTGGTAATCAGCCCGGCGATGTCTTTATTTATCGTAGTGATATTCCTGGGAATGACACTGGTAATAATGAAAGTGTTGAAGCCCAGATTAAATGAAATCGGCAGAAAGAACCAGGCGATTCAGTCCCGGATTGCCAAGTGGCGTATCCAGTCTATCTATGGACTGAAGGATGTAAAGGTGTTGAACCGGGAAGAATTCTTTGTACGCAATTATTATGAAAGCGGTGCCATCGGTGCCAATGTGGCAAGAAATTATGCAGTCTTAAACAATCTGCCAAGACTGCTGATTGAGACAGTGTTTATTGCAGCCATGCTGTTATTTATTATGCTTTATATTTTAAAGGGAAATGATATCACGGTGCTGATTCCCCAGCTGACCGCTTTTGCCGTGGCAGCCATCCGTATTATGCCGGGAACCAACCGTATCAATACCTATCTGTCCCAGATTGCTTATTCCCAGCCGTGTCTGGACTATCTGTATGAGAATCTGACACAGAACATGAAGGAAGATGTAAATGGCAGTGTAACCGGTCTGGAGGGTGTGGAGAAAAAAGAACTTCCGGAACTGCAGTTACAGGATAGAATTGCCTTAAACCATATCAGCTTTACTTATCCGAATACGGAGAAACCGATTTTTACCGATGCCCACATGGAAGTGAAGAAAGGACAGTCGGTAGGTATCATGGGACCTTCCGGTGCCGGAAAGTCCACCATTGTAGATATTTTACTGGGACTGTTGCATGCGCAGGAAGGTACGATTACCTGTGACGGTCGGAATATCTTTGAAAATTACCCATCCTGGCTTAGCAAGATTGGTTATATTCCCCAGTCCATCTATCTGATTGATGAGTCTATCCGGGATAACATTGCTTTCGGTATCGATGCGGATAAGATTGATGAGAAGAGAATCTGGGAAGTGCTGGAAGAAGCCCAGTTAAAAGAATTTGTGGAAGAACTGCCGGAAGGACTGGATACGACCATAGGTGACAGAGGTGTCAGAATATCCGGTGGACAGAGACAGCGGTTGGGAATTGCCAGGGCACTGTACCACAATCCGGAGATTCTGGTATTCGATGAGGCAACTTCTGCACTGGACAGCGATACCGAGAAGGCAGTCATGGATGCGGTAAACAGCTTCCATGGCAAGAAGACCATGGTTATCATTGCCCACAGACTGAATACCATTGCGAAGTGCGATGTGATTTATAAAGTGGAGAATGAGAAGATTACGGAAACGACATTGTAGGGAAATTGCAAAGCGGAATGTATATTTGGTTTGTTTAACTGAATCTAAATATTAAATTGCACAAACGATAACCATCTTGGACGCGCTTTCGCTCCGTTCCAAACGCAGTGGTACGTAAATGGCTAAAATACAGCCATTAAGTACCAGCGTTTTCCAAGGGTCCTACGATTGGTTATGCGTTTGCACAATTTAGCAATAATTTTGAACTTTGCAATTAGCAGATACAATGTGTATGGTAGAAAAGGAATTAGAATATGTTAGGAATTGAAACGCAGGAAGGTTTCGGGCTTGGAAATCAGCTTTTTTTCTATATAACGACAAGGTGTATTGCAGAGGATAAGGGGTATGAGTTCAGTGTGCTGGACCCGGAGCACTTTGCAAACAATATGCACAGCGACTGTGGCTTGTATTTCATGGATTTGGACATGGGAGTGCCTTCTAAGAAGGAAGACTACAACAAGGTCTATTATGAAAAGGAAACCAGGCTTTATGCCGGGAACTCCAGGCATGATTTAACCCACGGGGTATATATTACCGATACGGACGAGAAGCTGTTTGAAATAGAAGACAACACTTTGTTGTATGGGAATCTCCAGGCAGAGGATTATTTTATCCGTCATAAGGACGAAATCAAGGAGTGGCTGCGGGTAAAGCCGGAGTATGACTGTAAAGAGTACAGCCGGGACAACCTGTGTATTATGCACCTTCGGTGCAGCGACTATATGGGCTCACCGGAGCTTTTCCTGCGCAAGAAATACTGGATACAGGGTATGAAACACATGCGCAAGATAAATCCGAAGATGGAATTTATGATTATTACCAACGATGTGAAGGAAGCAGGGAAGCTGTTGCCGGGAATTCCTGCCTATAACTTCGACCTGGCAAAGGACTACAGCGTGCTGAAAAACGCAAAATATTTGTTATTAGCCAACTCTTCGTTTGCTTATTTCCCGGCATTTACCAGTGATACGGTGGAGTACATCCTGGCACCCAAGTACTGGGCGAGACATAATGTGTCGGACGGTTACTGGGCATCAGAGCAGAATATCTATGCAGGCTGGCACTATATGGACCGGAAAGGCAGGGTATTTGATGCGGATACCTGCAAAGAGGAACTGGCACAGTATAAGAAGACTTCCAGAAAGTATGCGACCATCAACGTAAAGCCAACCGGAATCCGGTTAAAGCTGATGGAGCTGCATGGACAGTATCTTTATAAAAAGGCTTATGTCTGTAAGATAGCAAGAGGCGTGAAACGCAGACTGCGGGCACTGACAGGCAGGAAGTAAGAAGACAGGGACGAGAAACATGGAACGTTTGGACAAGGAAAACAACTATCGCAGGGGCGTTAGCAGGCTGCAGCAGATAGAAAAGCAGATTTCAGACAGGATAGCACGGATTTCCGTAAAAAAACTGGCGGTGTGTGCAGCGGTTCTGTTTGTTATATCCATTATCCCGCTGCTTTTGCTTGGGCGGTATAATGTGATGTGCATTGACGATTACGATTACGGCAGGCAGGTACATGATACCTGGCTGGCAACCGGGTCGCTCTGGCAGTCGGTGCAGACAGCATGGCGGCAGAATATGGAATTCTACCAGAACTGGCAGGGAACCTATCTTTCCTGTTTCCTGATGGCATTATGCCCAATGAACTTCTGGTATGGCGTGGCGTATGTGGTGCCGATTCTGATGATTGGAATGTTTGCCACCTCTACGCTGGTTCTGGGCAGCCATATTTTAAGGAAATGGTTTGGCTGTGATAGGGCAGACAGCTGTCTGGTGATGCTTTTATTGTTATTTGTGTTCTATCAGGTAATCGAGGCACCTTTTGAGGGAATTTACTGGTATAACGGTTCCACCCATTATGTGTTGTTGGAGTCGGTCTGGTTCTTTACCCTGACCGCCGTATCTGCCACCTTCTGGGCGCAGAGTAAGAAAAAAGAGGTAGTTTGCTGCATAATCGCCACCCTTCTGGCCATTCTGGTAGGAGGCGGTAATCTGGTAACCGGGTTGCAGGCAGAAATCGTCATGGCACTGCTTGTATTATATGCCCTGGTAACGAACCGGAAGAAGCTGGTCAGTGTGTGTGTGCCGTTTGTATTTGGCAGCCTTGGCTTTTTATTTAACATTCTGGCACCGGGCAACAGCCTGCGGGAGGCTTCCGATGCCGATGTGGGATTTTCCGCGGTAAAATCCATTGGATTGTCCTTTTATCATGCCGGCGTGTTTATGATTGGCTGGACGAAGCTGCTGGTTGTCCTGGTGTGGCTTGCCCTGTTACCGGTTATGTGGCAGATGGTAAAGAAGTCTGCCAGGAAGTTTGAACACCCGGTCTGGGTTACTTTGGGTGCTTACTGTGTGTTATCGGCAATGTTTACGCCGACTTTGTATGCCCTTGGAATGGTAGGGCTTTCCAGAGTCGATAATATTATTCAGATGGTTTATTATCTGAGTCTGTTTCTGGTAACGGCATACTGGCTGGGATATTTCAGCCACCGGGAGAAGCGGGAAACGGATGCAGGGGAAACCCTGGGCAGTTTTCTGGAGAAGACGAGAGGCAGAATGACAGCAGTATTTTTACTCCTTACATTAGTAGTGTGGGTATTTACTGCAGATAAGAACACCTATACCGGTATTTCAGCAGCCCGTTCCCTGGGAAATGGGGAAGCACAGACCTTTTATGCGGAAGCTATGGAACGATATGCTTTGTATACTGATGAGACGGTAGTGAATGTGGAGGTGCAGCCTTTTACAAGAGTTCCGGCTCTGTTTGACTTTAATGATTTGACAGAGGATGCGGGAAACTGGCTGAATCTGGCGGTGCAGGAATATTACCACAAAGCCACGGTACGGCTGGTAACGGAGTAGAAAGCAAAGGGAAACAGCCTGCTGCGATGGAAATAAGAGGAAGAGAAATAAAAGGAAAAGAAATAAGAGGAAAAGAAATAAGAGGAAAAGAAAGACAAGGATAGCAGATGAAACAGACAACAGAAAAGCTGAAGTTGCCCCAGGTAACACTGGCGGCGATGACCAGTGTAGATATTTATGAGACGATTAAGGCAATGGAATACAGTATGCAGGACGTTGAATTCGGTGATGCGGTGCTGATTACCCACAGAAAACCATTTTCCCTGCCGAAGTCCATCCGTTATTCCCATACGTCAAAGCTGGACAATATCGATAAATTTAACTATAAAATGGTCTATGAACTGGGAGAGCATATCCATACTGATTACGTTCTGCTGGTTCATGCGGACGGCTTCGTAGTCCATCCGGAAAGCTGGCGGGAGGAATTCCTGGCCTATGACTATATTGGTTCTCCCTGGCCTATGCCGGAGAATGACTATGCTTACCGGGATGCTTCCGGTGCTATCTGCCGGGTGGGAAACAGTGTATCTATCCGCAGCAAGAAGCTGCTGGATTACCCGAAGAAAGCAGACTTAAAATGGGAGATACAGGCAGACGGGTTCTACAACGAAGATACTTTTCTGTGCTGTATCCATAAGAATGAGATAGAGGCAGCGGGCATGAAATTTGCCCCCATTGAGGTGGCAAAGTATTTCGGACATGAGCACATGGTGCCGGAAATCATGGACGTGGAGGCACCTTTTGTATTCCATAAGTGGAGAGGCAGAAATGCCCAGTATCCTCACTTCCGGAATCCCTGGAAGGTCAGATGGCAGAAGACCAAGGATGTGCTCCGCCCCCTGTTATTCTGGCGGAAATTCCGGAAACAGGGTTAAGTGTGCCTGCGCAGACTTGACACAAACTCGATATGCGCAAAAACGTGCGCAGAAATAGAAATGAGGAACAAGATGGTTTACGATTGTATTCCCTTTTTTAATGAACTGGATATTTTAAAACTGCGTATGCAGATTATGGCACCTTTTGTGGACAAATTTGTCTTAGAGGAGTCTACGGTGACCTTTTCCGGGGAGCCTAAGCCGATGATTTTTGCCAACAACCGGGAAATGTTCCGGGAGTTTGAGGATAAGATTATCTATGTGGCAGTGGACAATTCCCCCATGAGTGGGGTAACTACCCACGAGCGGGATAAATTTCAGAAGAATCAGCTTATTAAGGGCATGGGAGAGTGCAAGCCGGAGGATATTATTATTTTCAGTGATGTGGACGAGATTCCCAATCCCAAGACACTGGTGCGGATTATGGAGCAGTTCGATGCAACGAAAATCTACCACCTGGCACAGCGGATGTTCTACTGCTTCCTGAACATGGAAGAGGTGTCCGGCAACCTGCTGTCCATTACCGGGGAGTTTGATGGGGTTGCGAAGAAGCAGTGGCTGGGGACGAAAATCTGCAGCTTTGGCAACCTGCCAAAGGAAGGAATCGTGTATCTGCGGGAAGTATCCCCGAAAGACCCGCGCAGTGTGCGGGTGGCAGATGGTGGCTGGCACTTCGGCTATATGGGCGGCAACGGAGAGCGGGACGTGGCGAAGCGTATCGGCGTGAAGGTACAGGCGGCAGCCCATCAGGAATATAACAAAGCCCGCTATCTCCAGGAGGCGGTGGACAGACTGCTGTGCGGCGAGGATATTTTTGACAGGGATGCTCAATTCATCCAGGTGGAAATAGACGACAGCTACCCGGATTATTTAAGAGAACATCAGGAGGAATATGCGTTCCTCATTGCCCCGAAAATCAGTAAAGCCGGAATTGCCTGCAAGAAAGCAAAGCTGGCGTGTATGCAAGGATTACGCCGGCTGCATGGAGCAGCAGCGAAGATACTGCGAAGAGGCTGATCGGATAGGCATATTGCGGAAAGAGAGCGAAGCGGTATGATACAGAATATCTATAAAAAGATTACGGAAAGCAGGCTGCCATGGCTTCTTTTCTACCTGGGATTTACCATAGAACTGGGCATGGTTATTGTGGACAAAAGCAATTATATCAATCCCATTGAGGGTTATCTGTTCCGGATAACCTTTCTTTTGTTTGCGGGAAAAGTGCTGCTGACCCGGTGTAACTGGAAGGAATGGCTTGTGATAGTGCTTCTGGAAGCGGTGGGCTTTGTCTCTTACCGGATTACCGGCAAGAACGATATTATCCGGATTGTTACTTTCGTGGCAGCCTGTAAGAATATACCATTAAAGCAGATGATGCGGTATGCTTTCTGGGTAACTGCGGCAGGCTGTATGGGGATTATCCTGTTGTCGGTAACGGGAATTTATGGTGCCATGAGCCTGTCCCAGGATTTCGGGAGGGGTGTCAGTGCCTACGAAATTTATGAAGGAGCGGTTGGCATGGTGGAAACCCGCTATACTCTGGGTATGGGGCATCCAAACGCTTTGTCCTGTATGTTTCTGATGGTGTGCGTTATGGGAGTGTACGCTTATTTCGAACAGTTGAAATGGTATGGTTATCTGTTCCTGTTATTTCTGAATGTGGGCGTTTTCTGGCTGACGGATTCCAAAACCAGTATGCTGATTACCGTGGCATTTCTGGTGGGAGCCTGTGTGATGAAGTATGCCAGAAGGCTTCAGGAGCGGAATTATGTCTATCTGCTGGGTGGACTGCTTTTTCTGTTGTGTGTTGGATTCTCCGTGGATGCGGCAGCCGGTGCAGTAAACGTACGGCAGGCAGAGTGGTCAAGGCATTATGGCCAGGCGTATGAAGAAAGCCTGAATATCAGACTGCTGGTGGCAGTGGACGAGAAGATTAACGGCAGAATCGCATCCCTTACCAATTCGGAGCATAACGATGGAGCCTTGGAGAGCTGGAGAGCTTTTTCCAGTGAGAATAATATGACTTATTACTTTGATATGGGCTGGGTAAAGCTGTTTTATCGTTATGGCGTGATTCCGGGAATCCTGTATGTGGCAGTCAGCCTGTTCTTACTGTGGCGGCTGTGGAAGGCAAAAGATGCCTGTGGACTGGTGGTATTCGTCATTATGGCAGTGTATACAGTGTTGGAAGCCCATCTGGTGTCAGCTTATATCGGCAGAAACTTCCTGCTGCTTCTGATAGGCTATTACGGGTGGACTTTTTCCTCAGAAAATGGTATTCTAAATTGATATATTGTTTTCTTTTCATGGGGCAATTTATCGATGGAAAACCATGATATGAGGTACTGTAATGAATCGTAAAATGAAAGTGTTAGAAGGCTATTGTCTGCTGTTTACAGATCTGCTCAGCATCACAGTTGCCTATGTTATTTCAATATTAATCAGATATGGTAAATTTGCAAGAGTCATGGAGCCGGAGCTGCATACCATGCTATGCGTCTGCTTCCTGCTCTTCTGTACCATCTACAGCTTTATGTTCGACTGGAACAGAGAGTTTCTAAAGCGGGGCATCCTCGTGGAATTTACAGCCGTTTTAAAATTTAATCTGTTTATGTTCTTAGCCGCAGTGGGCTTCCTTTTCATCATTCAGCGGGGCGGGGACGTATCCAGGCTGGTGGTAGGCTATTTCTTTGTCCTGGACATTTTCTTAGTGTGGGCAGTCAGACTGCTGATGAAAAAGGTGCTCCGGGCTTATTTTACCGCCAAGTCCAATCTGGTAAAAATGATGGTGATTACCAGGGACAGCATCCTGGATGAAACTGTGGTAAAACTGAAGAAGGCACTGGACATCAATTATGAAATCGTCGCCCTGGCGTGTGTGGATGCAGACCGCAAGGGCGTAGTCATCGACGGCATCAGGGTCAATGCAGATAAGGAAAATGTACTGGAAATGGCAAGACAGATGCCTTTGGACGAGGTGTTTATCAATCTTCCGGATATAGACAAGGAATATGTCAGACACATTATCTATGATTTGGAATCCATGGGAGTTGTCTGCCATTACAATATCGATTTAATCGAGAGACAGCAGAAGGATGTGCATGTAGGGAACTTTGCAGGCTATACCGTGGCCACCTACGCCATCAATCATTTTGACCACAGACGGATGGCCATCAAACGGCTGATTGATATAGTGGGCGGTCTTGTGGGCTGTGTGATTACCATTGTGCTGACTCCCTTTGTGGCACTGGCAATCCGCCTGGATTCTCCGGGACCGATTTTTTTTGCCCAGACCAGAATCGGAAAGAACGGAAGACGTTTTAAGATATACAAATTCCGTTCCATGTATGTGGATGCGGAGGCGCGGAAGAAGGAGCTGGAAAGCCAGAATGAAATGCAGGGGCTTATGTTTAAGATGGAAAATGACCCTCGTATTACCAAGGTCGGTAAATTTATCCGCAAGACCAGTATCGATGAACTGCCTCAGTTCTTTAATATCGTGAAAGGCGATATGAGTCTGGTTGGGACAAGACCCCCTACCGAGGACGAATTTGAACAGTACAACTCCCATTACAAACGGCGTATCAGTATGACACCGGGGCTTACCGGACTGTGGCAGATAAGCGGGCGGAGCGATATTGTGGACTTTGATGAAGTGGTAAAGCTGGATTTGGAATATATCGACAACTGGACGGTGTGGCTGGATATTAAGATATTGTTTATGACAGTAGGAGCGGTGTTAAAAGGCAGAGGCTCCAAATAAAGAATCAGGTAGAAGCATGTTAAAAGTATTGATGATTGGACCGGACAGAAGTGTCCATGGCGGCATTTCGGGCGTGGTAAATAATTACTACAAAGCCGGACTGGATAAAAAGGTAGATTTGCAGTATATCGGAACCATGGTGGAGGGCAGCAAGCTGCGCAAGCTGATGCAGGCAGCCCTTGCCTATGTCCGTTTCCTGTTCGCCCTGCCGGGGGCTGCCATTGTCCATGTAAATGTGGCATCGGATGCCAGTTATGTGCGAAAGTCCTTTTTCATCCGGACGGCACACCTCTTTTCCAAAAAGATTGTAATCCACCAGCATGGCGGTGATTTTCAGACCTTTTATGAGAAAGAGCGAAATGACAGGCAGCGCGCCGGAATCCGTAAGGTGTTTGGCATGGGCGATGCGTTTCTGGTGCTGGCACCCTTCTGGAAGGAATTTTTTGGAACGATAATTGACAAAGACCGTATAACGGTATTGCCGGATGCCATTCAGATTCCGGCAGTACAAGAGAAAGAGGAAAGTGGAAACAAGGTTCTTTTTCTGGGAAGACTCTGTAAGGAAAAAGGAATTGGCGAGCTGCTTGCCTGTGTACCGGGAATCGTGGAGAAAATTCCCGACTTCCATCTGTATCTGGGCGGTATCTGGGAAGACAGCGGGTTACAGAAGCAGGCAGAACAGGACAGGGAACATGTAACATGGCTTGGCTGGCTTGGCGAGGAAGAGAAGAGCCGCTGGCTTTCGGAATGTCAGGTGCTGGTGCTGCCCTCTTACTTTGAAGGGCAGTCGGTGGCGATACTGGAAGCTATGGCATACCGCTGTGGAATCGTTGCCTCGGATACCGGCGGGATTCCACAGATGATAAAGGACGGCGAGACGGGTATTCTGGTACGTCCAAAAGATGTGGATGCCCTGCAGAGGGGGCTGCTTCGGATACTCGGAGACAAAGCCCTTTGCAGAGAATTGGGAGAAAAGGCGAGAGCCAAGGCGATACAGGACTTTTCCATGGAACAGAATATGGAAAAGCTGCTTGGTATCTATCGGGAGATTACAGGCGTTTCATGAACAAAGACGAACAAATCAGTGTGATAGTGCCGGTTCACAATGGACAGGCGTATCTGGAAAAGTGTATAGAGAGCATCGAAGCACAGACGTATGGCAATCTGGAAGTGCTTATCATGAACGATGGTTCCACGGATAATACCGGGGCTGTCTGTGAGAAGCTGCAGAGCCGTTACGGCAACGTGCGGGTTACCACTCTGGAAGACGTAGGGGTTTCCAAAGCCAGGAACCTTGCCATAGAACAGGCACAGGGGGAATACCTGATGTTTGTGGATGCGGATGACAGATTGAAAGCAGACACGCTTCGGATTCTGTATGAGGTTATACAGGAAACTGCCGGAGATATGGCGGGCTGCCGTTTTCAAAGCTTCCATCGGGAAGAGGAGCTTCTTGCGGAAGATGCCGGACAAGCGGGCTGTTCCTGGGAAAAGAGAGAATATGATGGCAGGGAATATCTGGCAGAGAGTATTCTTGGGAAAAATAATTGCAGGTGCTGGAGTAAGCTGTACCGGAAATCCTTTGTAGGGGACATCCGGTTCCGGGAGAATCTGACGATTGGGGAAGACATGCTGTTTCTCATGGATTTGGTGCCCTGGATACACAAGGCAGTGGAGATTACCTATCCTGGTTATCTTTATTACCAGAATCAGAATGGAGCCATGCAAAGACCCTTTTCCCCGGCTTATATGGACCAAATCCGCTGTTGGGAGCTGGCAAAAGAGGATATCCGGCAAAGCCAGCCGGAATTACTGCCCCAGGTGGAGGCAAAGCTGATGGTAGCTATCCTGCTGACCATTGGAAAGCTTGCTCTATTACCATCAGCAGGGCGAAAGGAAAATCAGAGTTATCTGACAGCATGTAAAGAGAAACTGCAAAAGCAGAACCAGGAAAGCACCCGGACAGTCAGACAGTATCTGCCGGAGGGATACCGCATGAAGACCGCTCTGTTTTCAGCCTGTCCCGGTGGGTATGTCAGGGTGTATGGATTCCTGCAACGAATGAAAAACAGGTGGCATAGAAGATGAAAAATATAAAGGTCAGCGTTATTGTACCGGTCTATAATAAAGAAAAATACTTAAAAGAGTGCATCGACAGTATTCTGGGCCAGGACTACCGGCAGATAGAACTGATTCTCGTAGATGATGCATCCACAGACGGCAGCGGTGCCATCTGTGACCATTATGCATCGAAGGAGAATGTAAAGGTTATTCATCAGGCGAATGGCGGTCCTACGGCAGCCTGCGTGAGAGGAATGCAGGAGGCACAGGGCGCCTACTTCATGTTTGTGGACAGTGACGATTATATCGATGCTAAGACCATCAGCAGCATGACAGCCAGACTGCAACAGAAAAAGGGTGAGATTGTCTGCTGTAACCATTTACTGGAAAAACAGAAAAAGACAGAGAAAATCGCTTCCGGTGCAGCACCGGGAACCTATACCGGGGAGAAGCTGCAAAAGGAAATCAAGGGAAGGCTCATCGGACAGGAAACCAGGGCGATTCCCATGTCGCGCTGTATGAAGTTAATAGAGCGTTCCCTGTTCGAGGGTAATGAGAAATATTATGATTATGCCATTCGCTTCAGTGACGATTTACATCTGATGTATCCGGTATTATTAAACAGTAGCCGGGTCGTTATTATGGAGGATGCGTACTTTTATCATTACCGGTATGTGAGCGGTTCCATTATCCATCGTTATGATGAGAAGATGGAAGACAGCGTGAACCGGCTGATTGCCTCCCTGACCGAAGCCGCAAAGGATAAGGCTCCGGAACAGCTTGAGGCAGTTAAGAGGGAATACTGTTATATGATGCTTTATGTGATGAAGAATGAACTGCGCAGTCCGGCAAAGGATTACCGGAAGAGAATCGGGCAGATTTTTACGCAGCCGGAGACACGCAAGAAAATCGAGCAAACACCGATTGTAGTGCATGAGCGGGCAAATACGCTGCTCTATATGGGCATGGTTTACCCGTCTAAGGGATTGATTATGGCATTGCGGCTGATTATGCGGCTCTATGACAGAAAATAAATAGCTTTAAAGGGAAAGACAGATGGATATTATCAGAGTGATGGGCGGACTTGGCAACCAGCTACAGCAGTACGCGCTGTATCGTAAATTCCTTGCCATGGGAAAAGAGGTTCGTCTGGATATTTCCTGGTTTACCAATGCACAGGTACAGGACAGTGTGCTGGCAAGGCGGGATTTGGAATTAGAATTATTTGAAAATCTGGAAATGCAGACGGCTGCACCGGAGGAAATCAGGGCGGTTCTTGGAAGGCTGTATGAAGAACCGGAAGGGTTTGCGACAAAGCTTCGCCGTAAGGTAAAGCCTGACAGCAATCCGGTTTTCACAGAAAGTGGCATGTACCACCCGGAGATATTCCAGATGGAGCAGAAATATCTGGTAGGCTACTGGGCTTGTGATAAATATTATGCAGATGTGATGGAGGATATCCGGAAGCAGTTACGGTTTCCGGTCAGCAGCCGGGAGGAAAACCGCCGGCTTATGGAAGAATTACAGAAACCCGCACAGGTTTCTGTCAGTGTGCATATCAGACGGGGGGATTATCTGGACAGTGCCAACCGGGATTTGTTTGGCGGTATCTGTACCGATGCCTATTACAATACGGCAATTACCTATATGAAAGAGCGTTTTCCGGGGGCGGTTTTCTATCTGTTTTCGGATGATCCGGCTTATGTCCGGGCGCAGTATCCGGGGGAGGAATACCATGTGGTGGACTGGAACCATGGGACAGACAGCTTCTATGATATGCAGTTGATGAGTCAGTGTACCCACAATATCTGTGCCAACAGCACGTTCAGCTTCTGGGGGGCGAGATTAAATGAAAATCCCGCTAAGATTCGGATACGTCCTTCGATTCACAAAAACACGCAGGTATGTATCCCGGAGGAAATGAAAGAACTCTGGAAGGGGTGGACTTTGATTACCCCACAGGGAGAAATCCTGTAAAAGGAGACGGATGAGGATGTCAAAATTTGAGAATGATAAAGTAGTAATGTATCTGCATGGGGGGAGTGGCAACCATGGCTGTGAGGCCATTATCAACAGCACCTGCCACATGATACCGGAACTGCCAAAGCTTCTGGTAACCAACAGCGAGAAAGAGGACAGAACCTATTCGTTGGAGCCTTTGTGTGAGATATTGCAGGAGAAAAAGATTGCCGAGCATTTTTTTGCCCATGTTTGGTATTATGCCTGGCGCAAGATTTTCCATGACCCGGAATCTTTTATGAGATACCGTTTCCGGGCGGTTTTAGGGAAAAATCTTTCCCCTTTATATGTTTCTACCGGCGGTGATATGTATTGCTATGAACTGTCCAGGAAAGAGGCGATTGTCGCCAACAGTACCTTTAACCGGGCAGGAGCCAGGACGGTTCTGTGGGGCTGTTCTCTGGAGCCGGAGCTGTTAAAGGAGCCGGAGGTCGTAGCGGATATGAAGCGGTATGCACTGATTACACCGCGAGAATCCATTACCACCCAGGCACTGCGGGAAGCAGGCGTTACCGAAAATGTACGGCAGTATCCTGATCCGGCATTTTCCCTGCAGCCGGAAAGCTGGGAGCTGCCGGAGAACTTTCTGCCGGGGAAAACAATCGGAATCAACATCAGCCCTATGATTGTGCGGAATGAAAAGGTAACAGGGATTACCTTACAGAATTATAAGGAGCTGATGCAGCATATTCTGGAAAACACAGATTATGCCATAGCCCTGATTCCCCATGTGATGTGGAATTATAATGATGACAGACTGACCCTGGCAGAACTGTATGAGGATTATCAGGAGAACGACAGGGTGATGCTGTTCCCGGATATGTCTGCCGGAAAGTTAAAATATATGATTTCCAAGTGTAAGGCTTTTATCGGAGCCAGAACCCATGCAACCATAGCAGCCTATTCCAGTTGTGTCCCTACCCTGGTGGTGGGATATTCTGTGAAAGCAAGAGGAATTGCGAGGGATTTGTTTGGAACCGAAGAAAATTATGTGTTACCGGTGCAGAGCCTCAGCCAACCGGGAGAACTGCTGGCAGCCTATGACTGGCTGATGGGACAGCAGGAGGCAATCCGGGAAAGATTGGAACAGATTATGCCGGAATACTGTGCGCAGTCTGCACAGGCAGGAGAAGAGCTGCGCCGGTTATGGCAGGAGCTGACGAAGTAGGGCTTCTTTCGGGAATGCCCGGAAGGTCGGGCTGCTGCGGAGTGGAGAACCATTATGGGACGTATTCAACAGGCAAAAAAGAATATTATATTTGGCTATGTGAGTAATTTCGTAATCCTTTTTATGAATTTCCTGCAAAGGACGATTTTTATCCTCGTACTGGGACAGACGTTAACCGGTGTAAACAGCCTTTTTTCTGGTATTTTGAGCATGCTGTCCATGGCAGAGCTGGGGATTGGTTCTGCGTTAAACTACAGCTTGTATAAGCCGGTTGCCAATAAGGATTATGAGAAAATAAAATCCTATATGCTGTTCTATAAGAAGGCATACCGGGTAATTGCGGCGGTTATTACGATAATCGGACTGGCATTGACCCCATTTTTGAAATATCTGGTTAAGAATCCGGGCGACAATACGATTCAGGAGCTGACCGTTTATTATCTTATTTTCCTGTTTAACACGGTAAGTACCTATTTTGTGGCATATAAGTACAGTCTGGTAAATGCAGAGCAGCGCAATTATATCCAGACGAACATTACTACCATTACGAAGATTGTCACGGTTGTGGTACAGATTGTGGTACTGTTAGTGACCAGGAATTTCCTGATTTATCTGCTGGCACAGGCAGCCGTAGAACTGTTGCAGAAGATATTTGTCAGCAGATACTTAAACCGGCTGTATCCGTATCTGTGTGAAAAGAAAGTACAGAAGCTGGAAAAGGAAGAAACGGCTGTTATCGTTACCAAGACAAAGGCGTTGATGTGCCATAAGATTGGGGATGTGGCAAGATTACAGACAGACAGTATCATCATTTCTTCCTTTATTGACGTAGGCGTGAATGGTATCGTAGATAATTACAATTATGTAATTACCTATGTTGCCAATTTTGTAAATATTATTTTCAACTCGGTGCTGTCCGGCTTTGGTAATCTGGTTGCCACAGAATCGAAGGAAAAACAGTATGAAGTATTTAAGGTGTACCGCTTTTTTGCCTGTTGGCTGTATGGCTTTGCCACAGTAGGGTTCTGGTATCTGTTAACCCCTCTGATTGCCAATATCTGGTTAAATGAGGAGTGGGTGATTGGACAGAGTATCGTGACCCTGATTCTGATTGATTTTTATTTCAAGGGTGGCAGAGTGGTACTGGTAAATTTTAAGACGGCAGCGGGTGTTTTTGAACGGGACCGTTATCTGGCACTGATACAGGGAGGTGTAAACCTGGTGCTGTCCATCGGGCTGGTGCAGGTAATTGGGCTGCCGGGTATTTATGTGGGAACGGTGGTGTCCGGAGTGCTGGCAAATCTAATCCAGCCGTATATCATTTATCACGATTGCTTCGGAAAAAGGACACTGCCTTACTTTGTGGATTCTGTGAAATATATAGTAGTTATTCTGGGGATTACGGTACTTTTGCTGCCCATAGGAAGGGTTCTGCTGACAGAAGTGACAATTGTGTCATTCTTAGCGATGGCAGTAGTTATTACGATAGTCTACAATGTGCTGTTTCTTATTATCTTTCACAAAACAGCAGAATTTACCTACCTTTGGGAAGTGCTGGCACGAAAACTGCCGTTTTTACAGAAAAAATAGGAGCTTGTTATGGATACAGAGAAAACCTTGTTAATCGAGACAGCGAAAAGCCAGCTCATGACTTATGACATCTGGGATGGGAAAACCCGCTTAAAACGAGGCATCAAGAAATATCTGCTGCGCAGGGAAGTAACCCCGGAGGATGTAATTTTCTGGCCCACCGGATTGCTGGCAGCAGGCTTATGGGACTGCGGCGAGCGCAAGGCAGTAACTGCCTATTATGACAGATGGATAGAGAAAAAGCTGCCCATTGTATTCCTGGATGATTTGCTGGCAGGGGAGACATTGTTGGCTCTCTGGGAGGAAACTGGTGAGGGAGCGAAAAAGGAACAGTATGAAAAGGCATTGCACAGGCTTGCCGGGTATGGAAAAGAGTATCCTACAGACCGGAACGGAAGCTTCCCCTACCGTGCCAACCAGAAGAATGGCTATGTGTTTGTAGATGGCATCGGACTGGCATGTCCTTTCTTATATCAGTATGGCAGCCGGTTCGGGCAGCAGGCGTATCGGGAGCTTGCCATCCGACAGATAGAAAATTACCTTGCTTATGGCATGGACGGCAGAACCGGTCTGCCCTACCATGGCTATGATGCAGAAAATGGTATGAAATATGGTATTATCGGCTGGGGCAGGGCGGTAGGCTGGCTGCTTCGCGGTATGGCTGGCTGTCTGGAGCATGCGGAAGGTGCAGACGGCTCTTTGAAAAAAGCGTATCAGGCACTGGTGGACAGTGTGCTGTCCTATCAGCAGGAGAGTGGATATTTTACCTGGCAGTTACAGGCAACCGAGGGACCGGTAGATACCTCGGCGACTGCCATGATTGGATTTGCCTTACAGCAGGGAATCCAAAAAGGACTGTTACCGGAAAGCGGTTATCAGCAGGCATTGGAGAAGTGCCGGCAGGCATTGGAGAAATCCATCCGGAACGGCAATCTCTATGACTGCTCCGGAGAGTGTGAAGGCTTTGCCCAGTATCCGCAGCGGTATGGGGCATACCCTTGGGCATTGGGACCGGGATTACAGGTATTTGCCGCTTTCCAATAAACAGCGCAAACAAGGAAATAATGTATTAGGAAAGCAAATGAATAAGAAACAAACCCAGATGCGCAAAGAGCGTGCACAGAAATGAGGATTACTATGAAACAGGCAGCAGTATGGCAGGAAGGAAAAGAGAATATTTCGTTGGAAGAACTGTTCTTCTTTGGTTTCTTTATCCTGCTTTCGATAACCAAGGGACTTGGATTTTATGAGGGACAGAAGGCATTTGAACTGTTGACGCTGGCAGCATTTGTCTGTGGTATCGCGAAGATTGTCATTACCCCTTATACGAAGAAGCAGTGGGTAATGCAGGGAATCTTACTGCTGCTGACAGCCATTACCTATTATGAATCCAGGGAGCGGGGGATTTTATTCCTGGCATTTCTGGTGCTGGGCATGAAGAACATTTCCGTGAAGAAAGTATTCCATGTGGGCTTGTGGGTCTGGTCGGTCTGCGCTATTTTGTTAAGTGCGTTTCACTTTTTCCGGCTGGAGCATACGGTTTACCGGGTGCATGCCAAGCTGGGACTGGGACATATTTTCCGGTGGAGCCTGGGCTTTACCCATCCCAATATCCTGCATATTACCTATCTGGCATTGTGTGCTTTTATCCTGTATGAGTTAGGGGATAACCTGAAATTCCGTCATTTCCTGTACTTAATGATAGGAAATGGACTGGTATTTCTCTATTCCATCAGTTATACCGGATTCGGGATTGTGACACTGTTACTGATTGGGTGCCTGTATGTCAGAATCCGGCCGAAGTTCTGGATATTGGAAAAGGCAGTGGCAAATCTGGTACTGCCGGTGTGTCTGGTCTTGTCCTTTGTGCTGCCGCTGGCGTTGTTTGCACCGCGGATAACCGGGTATATCCAGAAGCTGAACTTTATCCTGAATACCAGGATATGGCTGGCAAGACAGTTCCTGGTGCCGGAATATACCAGTCTGTTTGGGATGGATATTTCCCAGATTGTGCAGTCCTCCATGACGATGGATAATTCCTATGTATGGGGATTTGTAAATTATGGCATCATTACCTTTGGAGTAATCATGCTTGGTTATTTCATTCTGGTGGCAGATGCCTCCCATAAGCAGCGCACCAGAGAACTGGTGATTCTGGTATGCTTCCTGGCAGCAGGATGGACAGAACCTTTATTGTTTAATACTTCCTTTAAGAATATTACCTTGATTTTCCTGGGGGCTTTGCTGTTCCGTCAGAAGGAAGGGGCAGAGGAGTACGGGCTTTTCCCCGGGTTACAGGGAAAACGGGTGGAAGTTCCTTTTGCAGGGCTGCCGGATAAAGGGATGGAGCAGGTCCGCCGGATTTGGAAAGAACGGAAATTACCGGTGATAGCGGGTGTTCTGGCAGGTGCCGTGGCAGGTGGACTTCTGTGTGCCCTGCTGCATGAACAGCCGGAAGGTTATGTGATTCCCCGGTTTTATACGGACGGGCTGGAAGAAACCTCCTATTATCTGGAAAGCGAAGACGACCCGGCTTATGAAGGGTATGTGGTTATGAATTATGTAGATGGCGACACGCCTATGCAGCTTGTGACAGGCAAGGCGGTAACGCTGGAAACCGTCCGGTATTATACGGGCAGTGTATTGTTAGGCGGTTTTGCCGGAGCGGTGCTTTTGACAGGTGCCGTGGCGTGGCAACAAAAACACGATAACAGGAAAGCAGAAGGCTAAAAGTTACCATAAAGGGTTAGAAAATGAAGGAACAATTACAGTATTGTGAAATCTTAAAAACGAAAATCAATGTCACGGACATGGATAAAACCATCCGTTACATTACGGAGAATCTGGAACAGTTAAAAGGAGACTATATCTGTGTTTCCAATGTGCATACTACCGTGATGGCATATCGGGATGAGGAGTACCGGAAGGTGCAAAACAGCGGAGCCATGGCATTGCCGGACGGGCAGCCTCTGTCCATCGTCAGCAGAAAGCGGGGCTATAGCGAGGCACGGAGAGTACCGGGACCGGATTTGATGCCGGCGATTCTGGAATTATCCCAGGAAAAGGGCTATACCCATTATTTCTATGGCAGTACAGACAAGACCCTGACACAGCTGAAAAAGGTACTGTTGGAACGATTCCCGAAATTACAGATAGCAGGCATGTATTCTCCGCCGTTCCGTCCGCTTACCCCGGAGGAAGACCAGGAGATTATCGACAGAATCAATGCCAGTGGGGCTGATTTTATCTGGGTGGCACTGGGGGCACCCAAGCAGGAAAAATGGATGTACGAACACCAGCATAAGGTAAACGGACTGATGCTGGGAGTAGGGGCAGCCTTTGATTTTATTGCAGGAACCACCAAGCGGGCTCCTATGTGGATGCAGAAGCTGTGCCTGGAATGGGTGTATCGTATTACTCAGGACCCCGGAAGAATGTTCCCGCGGTACGTGAATACGAATTTTGCGTTCCTGTACCATGTCCATAAGGAGAGCCGGGAGATTCGCAAAGCCAGGGGAAAGGGCATGCACATTGCCATGATTGGTCATAAGAGAATCCCCTCCAGGGAAGGCGGCGTGGAAATCGTCGTAGAAGAACTGGCAGTGCGGATGGTGGAAAAGGGACATCGGGTAGATGCCTATAACCGCTACGGACATCACGTTTCCGGTAAGAAATATGATGATGAGTACGGCTGGAAGGGCAGACGGTATTACAAGGGAGTCCGGGTGCGGATTATCCCCACCTTTAAGCGCAGCAGCTTAAACGCCATTGTCTATTCTTTTCTCGCTACGCTGCGGGCATTGTTTACCCATTATGACGTACTGCATTATCACGCAGAAGGACCCTGTGCCATGCTGTGGATACCGAAGCTGTTCCATAAACGGCTGGTGGTAACGATTCACGGGTTGGACTGGCAGCGGGCAAAATGGGGCAATTTTGCCTCCTATGTAATTAAATTCGGAGAGAAAATGGCGGCAAAATATGCAGACGAAGTCATCGTACTGTCCGAGAATGTAAAACAGTATTTTGCCGATACTTACCATAGGGAAGTAACCTATATTCCCAACGGCATTAACCGCCCGGAAAAAAGGGAAGCGAATTGCATCCGGCAAAAGTATGGGCTGGAAAAGGACGGCTATATCCTGTTTCTGGCAAGAATCGTGCCGGAGAAGGGACTTCATTATCTGATTGAAGCTTATGAGACATTAAAGACGGACAAAAAGCTCGTCATTGCCGGTGGAAACAGCCAGGCAGTGGAGTATATGGAGCAGATTCACCAGATGGCAGCCAAAGACAAACGAGTGATTATGACAGACTTTGTCCAGGGGCAGCTGCTGGAAGAACTGTATTCCAATGCCTATGCCTTTGTGCTGCCCAGTGACGTAGAAGGCATGGCACTGAGCCTCTTAGAGGCGATGAGCTATGGCAACTGCTGTCTGGTAAGCGATATTCCGGAGAATACAGAAGTGGTGGAAGAAAATGCCCTGCACTTTAAAAAGGGCGATGTGGCAGACCTGCACAGACAACTGGCATATCTGATAGAACATCCGGAAGTGGTAGAAAAATACCAGAGCCACAGCGCAGACTACATCTGCGGAAAATATAACTGGGACGAAGTCGTGGACGAAACACTTGCGCTATATCGGAAACAGAAAGACAAAAAGTAAGAACGGGGCAACGTATGAAAGTATTGATGGTTAATAAATTTCTCTATCCCAATGGCGGGTCAGAGACTTATATTTTCAAGCTGGGGGAAGCCCTGGAGAAAAAGGGACATGAGGTACAGTATTTTGGCATGGAGCATGAAGGACGAATCGTGGGAAACCATGCCCAGGTGTACACCAATAACATGGATTTCCATGGCAGTAAATGGCAGAAGCTTCTGTATCCGTTCCGCATTATTTATTCCAGGGAGGCGAAGAAGAAGATAGGACTGGTACTGGCGGATTTTCAACCCGATGTGGTACATCTGAACAATATCAACTTTCAGCTGACGCCGTCCATCATTTATGCCATCAAGGATTATGAAAAAAAGGCGGGCAGACATATCCCCATCATCTTTACTGCCCATGATTACCAGTGGGTATGCCCCAATCACATGATGCGGATTCCATCAAGCGGCAGGATATGCTTTGCCTGTCGGGGCGGAGACTTTAAACAGTGCAGTAAGAACCGCTGTATCCATAATTCCCGCGTCAAGAGTATGCTGGGAACGATAGAAGCAAACTATTATGCCAGACGGAAAACCTACGGACTGGTGGATACCATTATCTGCCCCAGTGAGTTTATGAAAAACCAGTTGGATACTAACCCTATGCTGGCAGAAAAGACCGTGGCACTGCATAACTTTATCGATGCAGAGGCAGTGGGTAAAATGCAGGATGAAACAAGCCGCAGCAGAGATTATGTAGTTTATTTCGGACGGTTTGCGGAAGAAAAGGGGACAAAAACCCTGTTGGAAGCATGCCGGGCATTGCCACAGATACCCTTTGTCTTTGCGGGGACAGGTCCTCTGGAAGAAGAGGTAAATCAGGTAAAAAATGTAGAAAACCGAGGCTTTGTGACAGGGGAAGCCCTGAAAAAGCTCATTGCAGGAGCGAGGTTCAGCGTATATCCGTCCGAATGGTACGAAAACTGTCCTTTTTCCGTGATGGAATCACAGATGTACGGGACACCGGTGCTGGTTTCTGATTTGGGAGGCTCCGGGGAGCTGGTGCAGGCAGGTGTGACCGGAGAACTGTTCCGTGGCGGTGATGTGGAAGAACTGACAAGACATATTGAAGGGCTTTGGAATCAGCCCGATTTATGTGGGAAATATGCCCAGAACTGTAAGAATATAAATTTTGACACAGCAGAGACATATTGTGATAAAATAGAAAAGATATATCAACAAAAATTTTAAATGGAGATGATAACAGATGGCAAGAAGAACCTTATATGGAACTGTCATTGTGACCTATAGATGTAATGCGCGCTGTAATATGTGCGACTGTTTTAAAGACCCTACCAGACCGGATGAGGAAATTACCTTAGAGGATATTAAGAAACTGCCGGAGATGGCGTTTACCAATATTACCGGCGGGGAACCCTTTATCCGTCAGGATATCCCGGATATTGTCAGAGAACTGTACAAGAAATCTGACCGGATTGTCATTTCTACAAACGGCTACTTTACAGACCGGATTATCGCGCTTTGTAAGGAATTCCCCAAGGTGGGAATCCGTATCAGTATTGAAGGCTTACAGGAAACCAATGATAAAATCCGCGGGATTCCGGATGGCTTCAACCGGGGCTATAAGACCTTAAAGACACTGGTAGAAATGGGACATCCTGATGTGGGCTTTGGTATGACTGTGCAGGATATGAACTGTGAGGATTTAGTGCCTCTTTATGATATTGCAAACGATATGGGAATGGAGTTTGCCACAGCAACCCTCCACAATTCCTTCTATTTCCGCAAAACGGATAATAAGATTGATGACAAATACAAGGTGGCACAGAATTTTGAGAAACTCATCAATGAGCTTCTGAAGAGTAAATCTCCGAAGAAGTGGTTCCGTGCTTATTTTAACCATGGACTGATTAATTATATTTATGGCAATAAGAGACTGCTTCCCTGTGACATGTCCAAGAATGCCTTTTTCATCGACCCATTCTGCGATGTTATCCCCTGTAACGGGATGGCGCAGAAAGCCGTTATGGGCAACTTAAAAGAGCAGACCTGGGAAGAGCTGTGGAATTCCGAGCAGGCAAAACAGGTGCGCGAATGTACGAAGAAGTGTGACCGGAACTGCTGGATGATTGGTTCCGCCTCCCCGGCAATGCATAAGTATATCTGGGTGCCCGGCTGGTGGGTTGTGAAGCATAAGTTCTTAAAGGGTGGCAAGTACAGTTTGAAGGAGAATAAGTTTATTCCGGAGGCACAGTCTGATAAATAGACCCGGATGACAGGAAAAGGCAGCAGATATGGACAAAGCAACAAAACAGGAGAGGAATCAGGCAATTAACTGCCTGAAAATGTTCTCTGTCATCGCGGTTTTTTTGATTCACTGTAAATTTCCGGGAAAGACAGGAGAGGTTGTCCGGGGAGCAGCATCTTTCGGAGTGCCTGTGTTTTTCCTGATAGCGGGATTTTACAGTTACCATATTTCCGTAGAGAAGATAAGAAAACGTATCCGGCATATTTTATGGCTGGTCATCGCAGCTAATCTATTCTATTTGCTATGGGATATGATATATCTTGTGCTGACCGGGGAGAATGTGACAGACTGGCTGATGGAGGTATTCCATTGGAAAAAGATTCTGGTGTTCCTTCTTTTTAATGAAACACCCCTTCGGGGACACCTGTGGTTTCTGGGGGCATTACTGTATTGTTATGTGGTACTTTTCCTGATGGCAGGAAAGGAAAAAACGGGATTCCTGAAGGTGGGAGCCCTGTTGTTACTGGCAGGCAATCTCCTGTTGGGAGAGGTGGCAGCCGCACTGGGACATAATCTGCAGATTCCCTATGTGCGTAACTGGCTGTTTTGCGGGCTTCCCTTTTTCTTCCTGGGATATCTGCTGAAAGCGCAGAAAACAGGGGAGGGAAAAGAAGAGCCAATCAGAATTTCCCAAAAGGTGCTGTGCTGTATCATGGCAGTCTGTGCCATAACCGGCATTCTGGAAGCCTGGCTGATACCGGATGCAGAGTTGTATCTTAGTACAATGCTTCTTGCCATCACAGCCTTTGTGTATGTAACCGGAAAAGAGACCAGGACAGAACGGACAGGGAAAACAACGGAGAAATGGCTGGCATTTATCGATGCCAATGCCTCTCTTATCTATATTTTGCAGGTTGCAGTCATTAAGAGCATCCAGCTGGGAGAACAGAGACTGGGAATCGTGCCGGATGGAATTATGGGATGGCTCAATCCGTTCCTGGCATTTGCAGTAACCTGCCTGTTGGCGGCAGCAGTAACCACTGCCTGGAAGCACCTTGCCCGGAAAGGCTGACTAAAGTGGTTTCGATGTGCAGTCTGCACTCACTTGACACAAACTCGGTATGCGCAAAGAACGTGCGCAGAAATGAGGGTAAAATGAGATTTCTATATGTAGCACCGAGATATCATACCAACCAAATGGATATTATGCAGGATTTGAAAGACCATGGCGATGAAGTCTGCTTCATCAGCCATTATACTGCTATTATAGAAGACTACAGTTGTGTGAAGCCTGTTGTATTAGGCTATTCACCACTTTACCGGCTGATAGATTATCTGTATGTACATGTGATTCACAGGAAGAATCCGGAGGCAATTGTATATCGAATTCAGCATGGTTTTCCACCTGTTGGAAAACTAAAGAAGGTGATTCGTGATTTTAACCCGGATGTTGTCATATTGCGGGAAAAATCCATGTATTCCATTGTGGCATATCTGGTATGCAGACGAAAAGGGTATCCTTGTATTTTATACAACCAGACGCCACTGTGGTCGGAACCTGTAAAGACGGATTTTGCCCACCGGCTGGTTAACAAGGTATCCCCTAAGGTGCGTATGACCCCGGTTCTTGGGAAAAAGAAACCCGGAACCAGTGTGAAACCGAACGATTATTTCGTGCCTTTCGTTATCAATCCCCGGAAAGCCCCGGAGGAGAGAACTTATTTCAAAGATGGCACGATTCATATTCTGTGTATCGGCAAGTACGAAATCCGGAAACATCATATAATGATGATGGAAACCGTAAAAGAGCTGGCACAGAAATATCCGGTGCACCTTACCCTGATAGGGGAGGCAACCACCCATTTTCAGAAAGAGTATCATGGACAGGTTCTGGAATACCGCAAAGCCAATGGTCTGGAAGACCTGGTAACGGTCAAAACCAATGTGGAACGGAGCCGGATGGAAGAAGAGTATCTGAAAGCAGACCTTTTCGTGATTCCGAGCACAAGAGAAATGGCATCTATCTCCCAGTTAGAGGCAATGAGCTATTCCCTGCCGGTAATATGCAGCGACACCAACGGCACTGCCTGCTATGTGGAGGATGGCGTAAACGGCTATCAGTTCAAAGACTGCGATAAGGAAGACTTGGAACAAAAGATGGACGAAATGCTTTCGGACAGGGAGCGGATGAAAGCCATGGGGGCAACAGGATACAGAGCCCTGAAAGAAAAATATAATTTCAGGCAATATTATGAGAGTATTCTGCAGATGGCAGATAAAATCAAAAAGGAAAACCTGTATTGATGAGGAACGGCAGTACTCATAAATGAGGATTAAAATGAAGCAGAAAATAAAAGATGTTTTAGGAGCAGTGGTGTACTTCCTCTATGAGAAGAAGCTTCTGCATAACAGAATAAGAGTGCACAGCATTGACGAAACCATTGACGAGCTGCTGACAACGCAAAAAAGCATGGTGCGCTTTGGCGATGGCGAAATCGTTATGATAAAGGGAAGGGATTTGGTACTGCAAAAGGCGGCACCGGAAATCGCAGAAGGATTAAAGCAGATACTGGCGTATCCCTATGATGACCTGATGGTAACCATTCCCGGTGTGTTTGATACACTTTCAGACCACAATAAGGCAAGCAGACAGTTCTGGCGGGACCATCTGCTCATGTGCCGGGGCACTTATGAGAAGTATTGTAATCCCAATCGTGTTTATTACAATACCTTTATTTCCCGCTGTTATTATTTTACGCAGGATAAGGAACGCTGTGCCGGCTGGTTTGATAAAATCAGAGATATCTGGAAAGAAAAAGATATCGTAGTTGTGGAAGGAACCAGAAGCCATAACGGTGTTGGGAATAATCTGTTTGAGAGAGCCGCCAGCGTGGAGCGGATTATCTGTCCGCCAAAGGATGCGTATGGTTCCCTCGACAGGATTCTGGAAGCCTGTGAGACTTATGGAAAGGACAGAATGTTTCTGTTATCCGTAGGCGTGGCTGCCAAATTTATAGCAATAGACCTGTTCCGGAAAGGATACCGTGTACTGGATATCGGGAACCTGGATTTGGAATATGAGTGGTTTGTGCGCGGCACAACAGGCAAAATATCCCTGGAAAAGCATGAGATTATCGGGGAAGAAGCCAACAGACAGGCGGGATATACCGAATATCTGGAACAGATTAAAGTATGGTTGTAGCAGGAGGAGCCCCTGGTTATGGGAGAAAAGAAAAAAACAGGTATTTTTACCAAATTAGGATATATTTTTACAGCAAAGGATAAGAGAAAAATTGCCATCTTATTAGTAGCCGTTGTGATTGGCAGTTTCCTGGAACTGCTGGGCGTTACCATTTTCATGCCCTTTATTAACATTATTTCCAATCCGCAGACTATACAGAGAACCTGGTATCTGAAGCTGTTTTATGACGGCCTGCATTTTAGCAGCACGAAGAATTTCATGATTGCACTGTCCTGTGCCATCATTGCCGTTTATTTAATCAAGAACATCTATCTGATTGTGGAGAAAAACTGTATCTACAAGTTCTCCTACAGCACCCAGATGCGCTTGTCTACCAGACTGTTAGAGACCTATATGAAGGAGCCCTATACCTTTCATCTGAACAAGAATATTGCTTCCTTGCAGAGAACCATACAGGAAGATACCGGCAGATTCATGCAGGTTATCCTGTATTTCATGGAGCTTGCAACTGAACTGGTGGTATGTCTGGTTCTGGGTATTTACCTGCTCTTTGTCAGCAAGTCCATTACCATTATTGTAGTTTCCCTGTTAGTCGTGTTCGTGGGAACCTTCCTTGCCTGTACCAGAAGATACAGCAATCAGTTAGGACGGGATAACCAGGCATATCAGGGAAAAATCTACCAGTGGATGAACCAGGCACTGGGAGGTATTAAGGAAATCAAGATTCTGGAAAGAGATTCTTTCTTTATTGACGAATATCAGAAATATTATGCGAAATTTGCAAGAGGACTGAGACTGTCCCGTACTATTTCCATTTTGCCAAAGTATCTGGTAGAGGCAGTTGCCATTACCGGTCTGCTCATTGCCATTATTGTAAAAATGACCTTTGGCGAGGCTGATTTGGTATATTACATACCACAGTTGACCGTATTTGCTGTGGCAGCGTTCCGACTGATGCCCAGTGTAGGCAGAATCAATGAATATGCCACCAATATGCTGTACGCATTTCCGTCCGTTGATTTAATCTATAAAGATTTGGTGGAAATCGAAGACTATGTGGAGAAACAGGACCATGAAGTGGCAGAAAAGTGGAATCTGAAAAATGCCATAGAAGTGAAAGACGTGACTTATTACTATCCGGATACGGAAGAACCTGTCATTGACGGCGCAAGCCTTACCATTCAGAAGGGCAAAACGGTGGCATTTATCGGGGCATCCGGTGCCGGAAAAACCACCATGGTAGATATTATCCTGGGACTTCTGGTGCCTCAGAAGGGTGTGGTTATGGCAGATGAAATCAATGTCCATGAGAAGCCAAAGACCTTCCATGCCCAGATTGGTTATATCCCGCAGGTTATCTATCTGTCAGACGATACCATCCGGAATAACATTGCCTTTGGTATCAAGGAAGCACAGATAGATGAGGCAGCCGTGCAGGCGGCTGTGGAAAAAGCACAGCTTACAGAGTTTATCAACAGCCTGCCCCATGGACTGGATACTATCGTAGGCGACAGAGGAGTACGTCTGTCCGGTGGACAGAGACAGCGTATCGGTATTGCAAGGGCATTATATCACGACCCGGAAATCCTGGTACTGGATGAGGCAACCTCTGCCCTGGATAACGAGACAGAAAGTGCTGTTATGGAAGCCATTGACCATTTACAGGGATTAAAGACAATGATTATTATCGCACACAGACTGACCACGATTCGTAATGTGGACAAGATTTATGAAGTAGGGGAAGGAAAAGTGCGTGAAAGAAGTAAAGAGGATGTATTTGGAGGAAAGTAGGAGTTGGCACAGGAACACAAAAGGATGGGTAAGGTACAGTTGAATAAGAGACAGAAGGATATGCTGTTTTATCTGTCATTGGTGGTTCTTGGACTGTTATTGTTCCGGATACCGGGGAATGGGCAGCCGATTATGTATGATGACAGCTATAGTTATATGACGATTACCCGTTATGTAGAAGGGGTTATGCCAGTCTATCCATTCTTTCTTCAGTTGAACCGGTTTTTATTCGGGGAAAACACGTATCTGATGGCAGTTACCTGGGAACAGGCTGTTTTTGCCACTCTGTGCCTGCTTGTTTTTGTAAGAATGGTTAGAGGTAAATTTGAATTACCTTATTGGGTATCCTATGGTTGCTTTTTGCTTGCCATGTTACCTTTTACAACGGATTTACCGGAGGGAATGACAACGCAGGCAATCCTGACAGAAGGAATTGCCTATGCAACATTTTATTTGTTTATGGCAGCGGTGCTGCAGGCAATTTGGAAGAAGAGTATTGTCTGGACAGGAATTGCTTTGGTGGTAGAAATTTTTATGGCAGCCACCAGGTCACAGCTTCAGATTTTATATGGAGTCTGCGGATTGCTTTTTTGCTATGTAATCGTAGCAAAGTATGGGAAACGAGGCAGCGAGAGACTTCTACTGGGACTTTTAGGGATAATTACCTGTTTCGTTATCAGTCTGGCAGGAATCCGTCTGACCGGGCGTATTAGCAGTGCCTATCAGATGCAGACTGCAAAAAATGCAGCGAGAGCTGTGGCAGCAGAAAAAGCAGCAGCCCAGATGGCAAATCAGGATGTAGGGACGGAAGAAAACGAAGTACAGGAAGCTGCGTCAAAGGAGAAAAATACTGCGTCGGAGTATGTTACGACCAGTCAGTATATTACCCTAATCTATTCCCGGGGAATGTATGAAGCGGATGCAGAGGACTGTGTACTATTTGATGGAGAGTCCAGACGTATTTTTGAGATAATGTATCAGGCAGTGGATGAAGACCAATGCCGTTATGCTTATTATACTCCGGGGTTATGGGCATGGAAGGATATTGCCGGCGGAATTGGCAGAGTTGGGGAAGTCGGTAATCTCGCCCAGTTAAGTGATTATAAAGATAATTTACAGGAAGCGTTTGACAGTAATGTATATAATGGAATCAGAAGCCAGACGCAGATGCAGATAGGAATTGCCTTATTAAAGGAACACTTTGGCAGGTTCCTGTATCATACGCTGCTGCTGCTGCCCCAGGCATTTATCAGCACGGTATTTTTCCAGATTGCCCCCATTTATCTGTTATGCCATCTGATAACCTTATTCCTGTACCTTTCAGCGATTGCGTTGATGGTATGGGCATTTAGGGATAAAAAGGCTGATAACAGGAAAGCGGCATTCATGGCAGTAGTGCTTGGCGTAAATCTGGTGCTGGTGGGCGTGATTTCCATTATCTTTTTTGGGCAGCAGCGGTATCTTGTCTATAACTTTGGAATCTTTTATATCAGTTACTTTATGTTATTATTAGAACTGTGGGAAACCCACGGGAAGAGTTGGATTACCGGATGGAAAGAGAAAAGAAAGTCCTGATTATTATTCCTGCCTACAATGAAGCAGAGAATATTGAAAAGGTAGTGAACAATTTAATTGAGAATTATCCGCAGTATGACTATATCATTATCAATGATGGCTCTACGGACCAGACTGCAGAAGTATGCAGAAAACAGAGGTATCAGGTATTAAATCTGCCTATTAACATGGGAATTGGCGGAGCGGTGCAGACCGGGTACTGTTATGCATGGGACAAAGGATATGACTATGCGGTGCAGATTGACGGAGACGGGCAGCATGATGTGGCATTCCTGGCAAAAATGCTGGAGTGTATGGAGAAGGAACAGGCAGATTGCGTGATTGGTTCCCGGTTTGTAGAACGGGAAGGATTTCAGTCTTCCTCCCTGCGGCGAACCGGTATTACTTTCTTAAGTGTACTGGGATGGCTGCTGACAGGAGTAAGGGTAAAGGACATTACGAGCGGCTACCGTTTGGTAAACCGGCGGTTTATCGGTATTTTTGCGAAGGATTATCCGGCAGATTATCCGGAACCGGAGGCGATGGTCATAGCGGCAGTCCATGGAGGCAAAATCAGGGAATATCCGGTAATTATGCGGGAACGTGAGAATGGAACAAGTTCTATTACGCTGAAAAAGTCGGTTTATTATATGTGTAAGGTTACGTTGGCAATGGCAATCAGAAGGCTGAGCTTTGGAATCAGGAGAGGAAAGAAACAGAAATGATACCACAGAATCTGCAAATTACGCTTATCATAGCGGTAATCTGTTATTTTATCATTATATTGCATTATCTGAAACAAAAGATGCTGGAATTAAAATATACCTTAATCTGGCTGGCAGCCGGTGTGGTTATGGCTGTCATGATTTTCTTCCCGGAGCTTTTGCTTAAGATTGTAGGGCTGTTTGGAATTCAGAGCAATATGAATGGATTGTATCTGATGTGCCTGGCGTTTATTTTTATGATTTTGATGACACTGACATCGATTGTGTCGAGGCAGCAGTTAAAAATTAGGATTTTAATCCAACAGGTAAGCATGTTGGAGAAAAGGATTAGGGAACTGGAAGATGGAAAAGACAGCGATTGACCTTTTATGGCTCAGACCCGGTAAAGTGGGAGGAACAGAATCCTTTATCCGGAATCTGTTAGATGGTATGGGCAAGCTGGAGGAAGCGTTTGAATTTACCTTACTGGTTTCGGAGGATAACGCAGAAACCTTTCAGCATTATGCAAAGGATGCCCGGTTTCACATCTTACAGGCACCCATTGCTTCGGCAGGGATTGCGAAGAGAATTCTGTGGCAGAATTTTGCCCAGAACCGATTCTTAAGAAAACATGGATTTCACAGATGCTTTGAACCGGTATATTGTAAACCATGGTTGAATGGCGGGATTGAATATACTTGCGTTATTCATGATTTACAGGCATGGCATTATCCGCAATACCATCCTTTTCATGAGGTGGCTTATTCCCGGTTATGCTGGCGGATGGATACCTGGAATGCAGCAAGAATTGTAGCGATTTCCAATTGGGTAAAGCAGGATATTGAGGAAAAATATCATCGGCAGGGAATAAAAGTGATTTATAATCCGATTCTGATTCGCAAGGAGGAAGTGTCGGATTTTGAGTTATTGAAACAGAAATATCAGATTGCTTCCGGGCAGTTTTTCTATACGGTCAGCCAGATGATACCCCATAAGAATCTGTCCACCCTGATACAGATGATGGCAAAAATTGTGGAAGAAAAGCTGGATTTGCCGGATAAATTACTGATTAGCGGTGTCAATGGGCAGGCAGCAGGACAGTTGCAGCAACAGATAAAGGAAATGCATCTGGAAGGACATATTATCCTGACAGGATTTATCCGTAATGAAGAGAGAAACACCCTGTACCGGGAGTGTCATACCTTTCTGTTCCCCAGCGTTTTTGAAGGGTTTGGAATGCCGACAATAGAGGCAATGCTTTTTGGAACACAGGTAGTGACAACAAAGTGCAGTTCTATTCCGGAAATTACACAGGGAAAAGCGGTTTATGTAGAAGACCCTTATGATATAGAAGAATGGATAGAAAAGATTCAGACAGGAAAGACAGATTTTACGGTGGATTATGACAGATATGCACCGCAGAAGATTGCCGGAGAGTATCTGGCATACTTGAAGGAACCGGTATGGAAGAAAAAATAAGTGTTATTCTGGTAAATTATAATGGATTAAAATACAATGATGCCTGTATTACTTCCATCCTGAAAAGCGTTGGCTGTGGCAGGTTACAGATTGTTGTCGTGGATAATGCATCTACAGATGGTTCTTATGAACAATTACAGGCACATTGGGGAGAAAATGAGCAGGTCCTGTTGCTGCAGGCAGGAGAGAATTATGGCTTTGCCAAGGGTAATAACCTGGGAATCCGCAGGGCATTGGAAGAAAATCCGGATTATATCATGCTGCTTAATAATGATACGGTAATTGAACCCGATGCGATAGCACAGATGGTAAGGCTGCAAAAGGAAAAAGGGGGAATTATTACCCCGAAGATAAAATATGCTGACCGGCCGGATGTTGTGTGGAGTGCCGGGGGAGAATTCTCAAAGGTTTTGAAGAAATCAAAACATATTGGTTTAAACAAAACAGATGGAGCGGAATTTGACAAGGACAGACAGTGTGGATTTACAACGGGTTGCTGTTTCCTGATGAGCCGCCCGGTATTTGAACAGATGGGATATCTGGACGAGAGATTCTTTCTGTATTATGAAGATAATGAGTACAGCCTCCGGGCAAGAAGCAGGCAGGTAACAATATGGTACTGTCACAGTGCGGTTGTTTACCATAAGGTAAATGGGGCAACGTTGGGAAATGAGAAAGCAGTCAATGCGTATTATATCGCACGCAACTGGTTGATTTGTGCCAGACAGTATCTGGGAGCAGAATATGGTTTGTTTCTGTTTTATTTTATCTTGAACCGCCTGGTGTGGATGGGATTGTGGAGCCTGCAGGGAAGAAAAGATATGGTAAAGGCGACGAAAGAAGCCGTGCATGATTACCGGCATGGGATTACAGGAGCATATCAGGAGAAACGTAAATGAAAAAGGTGTTGTATATTTCCTATTTTGCACCCTACGACAAAGTAGACCATGCGGGTGGCAAGGTGCATAACTTTTATGTGAAGAAGATGCAGCAGGAACCAGAACTGGACATCACGCTGCTAACGATGTGCTATCAAAGAGAAGTGGAAAAGCTTGATTTGGAGCAATATGGAATTGACCATCGGCTGGTGGTGTTAGATAAAAATCCCATCCAGAAACTGTGGAGAATGTTCTACAGCGGGTTTTCCTATTTCAATCCATGGGATGCCTATAATGGTGTTTTACTCAATTATGAGAGACATTGTCTCAAAAAGATGATTAGACAATATGCAACAAAGCATGCTGCACCGGATATGATTATCCTGCAATGGACACAAATCATTCTTTTGATGCCCTATATCAGAAAATGGTATCCTACAGTGCCGATTGTTGCCATTGAAGAGGATGTGCTGTTCCTGAATTTCTATCGAAGGATAGGACTGGCACAGGACAGGCTGCACAGGCAGATTGCACAGTATCAATATAACAATATGAAGACAAAGGAACTGCAGGCATTGCAGGCAGCACAACTGGTCGTGACAAACAATCCAAAAGACGGACGGTTGCTGTTAGAAAATCAGATAGATAAGAACAGGCTATTTGTGTCTTCTGTGTATTTTGAAAATTATGGACAGATTGTGCGAAAACCAAAAGCAAAAGAATTATTGTTCTATGGTGCCATGCACCGGGAGGAAAATCACCGGAGTGTTATGTGGCTGATAGAAGAAGTAATGCCGTTGCTTCCAAAGGAGTATCATTTGACGGTTGTGGGGGCAAGACCTTACAGAGAACTTCTGGATGCGCAGAATGAGCGGATTACGGTGACGGGATTTGTGGAACAGGTAACACCTTATTTTGAAGAGTGCCTGTGCCTTGTGGCTCCGTTAGTGCTGGGAGCGGGAATCAAGGTTAAGGTGCTGGAGGCAATGTCAGCAGCCATTCCGGTACTGACCAATGAAATCGGGATTGAAGGAATCGGGGCTGAGGATGGTAAGGAATATTATCATTGCGTGTCTGCAAAAGACTATGCCAGACGCATTGTGGAGCTGGGGGAAAATCCCCAACTGGTAACTTCCATGGGAAATGCCGCAAAACAGTATGTAAGGGAGCATTTTGATTTGGAACGGAAATATCAGGAATTACTTGTCAGGATGCAGCAACTGGATTCCTGATTTATTAATCGGGTATTATATGCTACTATATAGAGGTAGATTTAGTTTGTTGGATGGAGTAAACCATGAAAAGAATTGCATTTATCATGAGTTCTCTTTTTGCATGTGGGGGAGAAGAACGGGTTGTAACATTAATTGCAAACGAATTATCACAGTTTTATGATGTAACAATTTATACGTATGAGAATCGAAAACTTGAAGGCGGCAAAAAGAATAATTATAAACTTTCGGAAAAAGTCAGGGTAGAAGAAGTTACAACTGAAAATGAGAAATTCTGGAGCAAATGTATCAAAATTGCGTATGCGTATACTGGATTAACGAAGGGAAAAGTGTCCCAGAGAATCCTAAAAGATGTATTTTATCCCAAAACACATTTAGAGGAATGGGTGGACAGGATAAACAGGGAACAATTTGATCTTGTGATAGCTGTATCAGGCACATATACAATTCTGCTTGGTTATATCGCAGATAAAATTACAACACCTTGCATTAGTTGGGAACACAGCTCTTTTGAGGGATATTTTGACCGGCATACGGGATATTATAAAAACCGTATGGAGGTATATAAGCAGTGTGCAAGCAAGTTGAAAGCACGGGTTGTTTTGAATAATGATATTGCCAGAAAGTATAAAAGTGAACTGGGGCTTACAACATGTGTCATTCCTAATCCTAAAAGTTTTAGCAGTGAAGAAAAGGCTGATATGAGTCAAAAATGTTTCGTGACGTGTGGAAGACTGGAAACGGAAAAAGGATATGATGATTTAATCAGAGCGTTTTCTGCTTTTCATAAGCACAATAAAGAGTGGAAATTACGAATCATTGGCGGAGGAAGATTAGAAAATTCTCTGAAGCTGCTTATACAGGATAATAAGCTAGAGGACAAGGTAGAAATCACAGGATATGTAAATGAGGTGCAGGAAAATTTGTTAAAGGGTTCTGTTTTCCTGATGACTTCCCGATGGGAAGGGTTCCCGATGACGATAACAGAGGCATTGGAGATGGGATTGCCGGTCATTGCATATGGAATCCCTGCGATAGAGCCACTTGTAACGGATGGCAGAGAGGGCATTATTGTACAACCCTTTAACAGAGATGAATTTGTGCAGGCGATGATTTACATTGCGGAAAATGAAAATATAAGAAAAGAAATGTCTCAAAAAGCAATTGAAAAAGCAAAAACATTAGAACCAGAAAAAGTTGTTCAGAAATGGATTACATTAATAGATAATATTATTTCTGGAAATAAATAGAAGCTATAGGGGAAAAGAATGGAAGAACAAAAAAAATCCTATAAAAAATGGTATGGTTATTTAGGAATATTTATACTTTATTTGATTCTACATGTATTTATGCATACAGATTATTGGGATGATGTAAAAATGGTTTCGGTTCTCTCAAAATATGATTATCATCTGTTTGATTTTGCTGTAGACCAATATAATACATGGACGTCCAGAGTTTTGCTTATGTGCATGCAGGCTGTAATAGGCAGTATGCCGAATATTATATGGAAGATATTAGATAGTGCCATGATAGTATTGTTATTCTATTCTATTTCTAATATCATAGATATTTTAACTGGAGACACAGAAAACCTAAATGGGTATAAAATAAGTATCCTGACATTTCTTTGTTTCCCATATTCATTATTTGCAACAGCGGGATGGCTTGTGACAACGATAGGGTATACCTGGACATTTGCAATGGCGGCGTATTCTATATATTGTTTCTTATCAGCATCCAGAGGGCAATTCATAGGATGGTGGAAGAAAGTATTATTTGCTTTGACGCTTTTATATGCTGGTAATTATGAAGTGATTTGTGTGATTCTTATGCTTTCTATGGGAATTATATGGGTATATTCAAATAAAAGCAGAACGATTAATGGTATGGCAGTTGTTGCAGGTATAATATCGGCTGTTAACATTCTCATGTTTTTGTTAGCTCCGGGCAATCAGGTAAGAATGGAGCAGGATGCAAATTATCATAATACATATGAACTATTGGAACTTTCTATTATGGGGCATTTACGGATGGGAATTAATTCTACATTTTATCATTTTATTTCTGTGCCTAATGTAGTCCTTTTTTTGTTCTGTGGCATATTGCTGTTGACAGCAATACAGAAAAATAGAAAAAGTATACTGAAAATAGCAGTGGCGGCTCTTCCGCTTATGATAGATATTGCTTGGACGGGATACATTTTTGTGTGTTATACATTAAAAAATAGAACACTTACTTATATATATCCGGATGCTTCTTTTCAAGTAGTATCGGTAGCAGAGCAGACCGTAGCTATTATCAGTGTGTTAATTATGGTTGCAGCCATGGTTTATACATTATATAATACGGCAGATAATATAAGGCAAGCGATTACCCTAATATTTATTTTGTTGGTACCTGGACTTTTGCCAGAGGTAATACTTGGCTTTACTACAACGGTATCGGCTTCTGTTATCAGGGTTAGTGCGTTTTTCTATTTTGCCATGATAGTGTGCTTTAATATTCTATATCGAAAAGGAAAACTATGGGAAAATCGTAGAATTCATATTTTTGTTTACAGCATTAGTTTTATTGGAGTAGTATTAAATTTCATGCAGATAATACGGCACATTATGGTGTATGGGTAAGGTTATAGTGGTAGAGGAATTATGATGAGAGAACTGGATTTTTTATTTTTATATGAACATAAAGTAAGAGAGCTGGAGAATCTTTGTCTGATTAAATATGAACTGGACAGGAGAGGATACCGGACCGATATTCTTTATATTGAAGATGCGAAGAATGCACTTGCCGTAAAGCCGTTCATTCACACGAAAGTATTGCTGGTTATGGCATGTTATGATAACCATGCTTTAAACTGGCAGGTTAAGAACTTTGTAAAGTTTGATAAGGTTATTGATATGCAGTGGGAGAATATCGTATATCCCAAAGATGAAGGCAGGAAAGATGCCTTTAAAAACTACCGGGAAATCGGTAAAGAAGTGGTACGTGTCTCCTGGGGAAAACAGAATGAAAAAAGAATGCTTGATGTAGTGGGCATGAACCCTGATAAACTGCGGGTTATCGGACATGTGGGAATGGATTTCTTACGGGCACCGCTGACAGGCTATTACAAAAGCAGGGAAGAGCTGTTTGCCCAGTATGATTTACCGGTCGATAAGAAAGTAATTCTTTTTGCATCACCTTATTATGGTGACAGCCTGGAAGAAGCTTATATTCAGGATATGTGCAGCCGGTTTGGCGAGGACTGGAGAGAATATTACCAGTTTATGTGCAAATCGCAGGAAATTGTATTACAGTGGATGGAAGACCTGTTAGATAAGGACAAAGACTTGTATGTAGTATTCAGACCACATCCAGGGCATCCAAGCCATATTGCAGAGCGGATTGCAGAGAAGTATGAGAACTTTAAGATTATTGCGGGCGAGTCTGTAAAGCAGTGGATTGTTACCTGTGATAAGGTGTATACTGGTAACAGTTCCGTGGTAGTGGAGGCATTCTTTGCCAGAAAGATGTGCCAGTTACTCTTCCCATTACCGACGACACCGGGATTTGAACTGAAACTGATTTCGGATTCCGATAAGATAACCGATTATGAGCAGTTCAGACAGTCTGTTTATGCAAAAGAGGAGAAGTTCCCTACTCCGGTAGAAAGCATTGAAGAAATCTATATGGTAGACTGGGAAGAACCAAGCTATATTAAGTTTGCAAATATGGCAGAAGAGGTATTACAAAATGATAAATACCTTCTTAGCCGGAAACAGATAGAACAGATTCGGGAAGAAACAGGAATACAGAGGCTAATCCGCAAAATTTCAGGAATCGACTGTTTATACCGGATATATTTGAAGTGGATAGAAAATGATAAAATACACTGGCACTGGATTGAAAACCAGAGAAAGCTTCGCAAACGGGCATATCAGATTGAACAGGAGCATGCACATGAACTGACAAGCCCGGAAGAGATAGATGCCATTATTGGTAAAATTAGAAAGGCACTTGCATGAGTTTATTAGATATTTTGAGAAAATCCGAGAAACTCGTATATTGGAATCGATGCAGGATTCATAGAAATGATGCCGATTTTCGCAGGATGGTGTTGGAGGGATACCAGAACGCGGATTATCTGCAGCTGGAGAGTTATGGACGGGAATACGAAGGCAAGACTATCTATCTGGCAGATGAACGAGGTGCCGGGGTTGGATTCTTTGCAGAGTTTGGTGTAACTTTAATCAAACTGTATTTCGCGGATGAAAGAGGCTTTACGCCTTATGTCACCTGGGGAAAAGATTATCTGTACTATGAACCGGATGGCGTAGATGGGGAAAAGAATGCTTTTCTGTATTTCTTTCAGCCGGTATCAGAAGTGCAGGGTATTGAGCATGCATGCCATGTGGTACGTTCTGAAGAAAGCCATTATTTTCAGGTAAAGTCATTGTTTCAGGCAGTCAGCTATGAGGTATCGGATGCCTATGTAGATGCGATGGCAGACATGGTAAGGAAGTATATCCGGTATAATACCAAAACAGAACAGTATTTAAAACAGGAATATGATAAACTCCTGGGCGGAGAGAAGGTTCTGGGTGTTCATTTCAGAGGGACGGATTTCCGGAAACAGTATAATAATCATCCGATTCCGGTACAGATAGAACAGGAGATAGAGACTATCCGGGAATTGCTGGAGAAATCTCATTATACCAGGATATTCCTGGCAACCGATGAGCAGCTTGCCGTGGAGAAATTTAAAGAAGCCTTCGGAGAAATGGTATGTATCTATGAGGATACCTACCGGGATACCGGGACAGATGAATCCATAGCGTTCAGCGAGTCGGACCGCGAGAAACATCATTATAAGCTGGCACTGGAAGTATTGCGCGACCAGTATACGCTCGTGAATGCGGACGGTCTCGTATGTGGATACTCCAATGTGACTTTTATCGCAAGAGTGATGAGAAAAGCCTGGTTTACAGAAAGCTGGCAGGACTATGTATTGATTAATAACGGCTTGTATCATAACAACAACAGCTTCTCCGAGAGCAAGGACAGCCGGAAGAGAAGAAGAGTATAAAATAAGTGCGGGTTGCACGGAAAAGAGGACGATATGAATAAGACAATTACAGCGATTATACCAGTAAAAGGAAACAGCACCAGATTACCTAACAAGAATATTTTACCATTTGGGGATTCTAATCTTCTGCAGCATAAAATTGATCAGTTGAAGCAGGTGGAAGGGCTGACAGATATTATCTGTTCTTCTGATTCGGATGAAATGCTTGCAATTGCGGAAAAGTCAGGAATTAAGGCAATTAAGCGTCCAACGCAGTATGCGGATGAATCCGTTCCGTTTGGTATGTTCTTAGAGTATATCAGCGATTTGGTGGAAACAGAGCACGTTATGTGGGCATGTGCTACTTCTCCTTGTGTGGAACCCTATTTATATAATAAGGCAATTAACACCTATTTTGAAAAGCTGGAAGAGGGATATGATTCTCTGATTACCTGTCAGCCGTATCAGACCTATCTGATGGATGAAAAGGGACCATTAAATTTCAGTATGGGACTTGCCCATAAGAACTCGGAACAGCTTCCGTTACTGTATCATTTTACAAATGGTATTAACCTGGCACCAGCCAAGAAGCTGAAAGAATGGCATTATAATTATGGACCAAATGCGTATCGTCTGTTAATTAATAAGAGAGAAGCAGCAGATATTGATGATGTTTATGATTATGAGATGGCAAAGGCTTTGTATGCCATGAAAGACCCTAAGCCAACGGTTTAGAAGATAAGGGTATAACTGCAATGAATAACCAGTACGATAAGATTGAGTATTTAATTATTGATGTGGATGGAACCATGACGGATGCAGGCATCTACTATGATGAGCATGGAAATGAATTAAAAAAGTTTTGTACGAAGGATGCAGCAGGCTTTTTTGCAGCCAGACAGGCAGGTATTAAAATAATGGTACTGACGGGGAGAGAATGTGCTGCAACCACGCGAAGAATGCAGGAAATGAAAGTGGATTACCTGGTACAGAATATTAAAGATAAGATATCTTATCTGGATAACTTTATGAAAGAAAATCATATTTCCTTTGAGCAGATTGGTTATCTGGGAGATGATTTGAATGATTATGCCGGAATGAAGGCAGCAGGGTATGCTGGCTGCCCGGCAGATGCCTGTGAGGAAATCAAAGCTATCTGCGATTATGTATCACCGGTGAAAGGTGGACAGGGAGCTGTTCGGGATATCATTACCTATCTGTTGAAACAGAGAGGGGAATGGGAGCAGGCAGTGGAGGCTGTATACGGCACAGGAATCTAACAATGACAGGAGACGGTAAAATGAGCAATATCAAGCTGTTGGATTGTACATTACGAGATGGTGGATATATTAATGACTGGGATTTTGGATATCCGACGATTAAAAATATTATTCGCAAACTGGTAGATTCCCAGGTGGATTATGTAGAAGTAGGTTTTTTGCGAAACTGTGAATACGATCCGGACAAGAGTCTGTTTAACAATTGCGGACAGATTGCACCGATTCTGCCAAAGAAGCGCGGAAATACTCTTTTTACCGCCATGGCACTGCATAATAAATATGACATAGACAAACTGGAACCTTACGATGGGAAGACGATTGATATCATCCGTGTAACCTTTCATGATTATGATATTGATGAAGGGCTTGCGTTTGTGCGCAAGGTAAAAGAAAAAGGGTACAAGGTATTCTGCAATCCGATTAACATTATGGGATATTCCGATGAGCAGATACTGCAATTACTGCATAAGGTAAATGAAATACAGCCTTATGCATTTTCCATTGTAGATACTTTTGGCTCTATGATGAAATCAGACCTGCAGAGAATATATTCCCTGATAGAACACAATCTGGATAAATCCATTGTGATAGGTCTTCATTTACACGAAAATCTGGCACTTTCCTATTCGCTGGCGCAGGACTTTATTGCCATGAAAGCAAGCGAAAGAAAGAGCGTTATAGACGGTTCCATGTTAGGAATGGGACGGACACCGGGTAATCTGTGTATGGAACTGATTATGGATTATATGAACAAGACACAGGGGGGGATATATGATGTAAATCCGGTTCTGGATGGTATTGATGACCATATTGTCCCTTTAAAACAGATAGAACCCTGGGGATACAGTACGGCGTATTCTCTCTCTGCAAAGTTTAATCTTCACAGGAACTATGCAGAGTTTCTCTTAGGAAAAGGACGTTTAAGAGCCAAACAGATTAACCAGATACTGGGAAGTATAGCGGATAATAAAAAGACTGCCTATGATGAAGCGTATGCAGAGGAATTATACCAGAAATTCCAGAATCATGAGGTGGACGACCAGGAGATTCGGGAAGAATTAGAGCAGGTAATTGCTGGACGTCCTGTGCTGATTCTGGCACCGGGACATAGCATTATTGAAGAAAAGGACAGAATCACACAATTTATACAGGAGAAAAAACCAGTTGTCTTTGCAGCCAATTTCGCACCGGAAGAGTATCCGGTGGATTATGTATTCTGCTCTAATGCCAAAAGGTATGAGGCACTTAATGACAAGAAAGGGCAGGGGACTCTGCTTATTACATCCAATCTTTTGGAAATCTGTGAAGAGCCAAAGGTTCTCAACTATGCAGGACTCTCCTTTGATGAGATGGGGAACTGTGATAACTGTGTTATTATGTTGTGTAAACTGATGATACAGCTGGAGGTTCCGGGTGTCTTTGTAGCAGGATTTGATGGATATAAGGCACAGGGGGAAAATTATGTCACTTCTTACATGGTAAATCAGCATACGAAGGGACAGGAAGAAAACATTCGCAACAGCAGGTATGTAGAAAATATCCGGAAGAAGCTCCAGATAGATTTCCTGACAGGTTCTGTGTATAATAGCCGGGAAAGGTAAATTATATGAAATCTAGAATGAATATTTATATTACCACTGGCAGAAAGAATCTTAAATATGCTTATGTGGCAATAAAATCTCTGTTTCAGAACAACCAGGATAGAGAAATCCATCTCTATGTAGTGTCGGAAGATTTGACAACAGAGGATATGCATCATGAAGAAAAATTAGCCGAAGAATATGGACATCAGATTCATATTCTTCGTTTTGATGAGGAAAAAGCAGGAAAATATATTCATATTGACAAAAAAGATCACTGGCCTATCGGAACGATGTCGAGTTACTGGCTGTTTCACGAACTCCTTCCCGAAGACGTGGACCGGATTATGGTTATTGAGTCTGATACCGTGATAGTTGGAGACTTATCTTCCATTTATGACAGGGACTTTGAAGATGCTTATGTTATCTGTCCGGGACCGGAGCATAAGCCGGAAAACCATCGTAATTTTATGCAAAAGATAGGTGGCGAAACCCTAACCTTTGTATTGTCCATGTATGACGTACAGAGAATCCGGAAAGATTTTACATTACAGGACATTCTGAAGGCAGATGAAGAAATTAAGAAACTGGCGGGATATTCCCAGATGGAATTTACTTTTGGAATGCTTTTTCGGGGACATATCCAATATGTGCCGGGCAAAGACTCCTGTATTGACCAGAATGAGCGGTATGCCCAGGAATTGGGATATGATTATATGGTGGAATGCCAGAAAACAGCCAAAATCTTACATTTCTCCTCTTATAAGGACTATGGCAAACCATGGAATCCGGTCAGCTTGATGCCCGGATATGTAGTATGGTGGGAATATGCCCAGGGAAGTCCTTATTATAAAGAATATTTTGAAGAGCAATGGAAGCTTTATGATAAGGTAAAGCAGGAAAAGACAGTATTGGCAAAGAATATAACCTATAGAAATATATTGCTCTTTGCATTTGTACTATATTTTGTTATTACCTTGCTTACAGTCTGCATTATAAATGGAGACATAGACACTGGCTGGCGAATTATTATTTGTGTAGCGGAAGTCGTTGGAACGTTGGGATTTAGTTTGGTTTTTCGGAGAATTTCGATGAAACTGCATTCTTAGAAGGAAAAGAAAATGGGTAGTTTTTTGAATAAACTTTATTTGCAGTACTTTAAATATAAGAACAAAAAGCAGAGATGTATTTTTGCAAGGGAAAGCAAGATATCTTCTGATGATGTTTTTGAAGGTAATAATTACATTGCCGGGTGGGTTAAAAAATCTCATATTGGAAGAGGAACCTATATTATGAATCAATGTTGGTTTCAGAATGCTTATGTTGGCCGGTATTGTTCCATAGCATCTGAAGTTAAAATGGTTGCCCGAAGAGGACATCCAACCAAGGATTATGTGGCAACATCACCGGCATTTCATTTAGGAAAAGCGATGATTGACACGTATGTAGAAGAAGATGTGTATGAACCCTATGATAAAATACAAAAATCGGGACAAAAGTGGGATGTCGTGATTGGAAATGATGTCTGGATTGGGACGAGAGTTATGCTTCTTGGAGCAATTACTATTGGTGATGGGGCAATAATAGGGGCTGGTTCGGTTGTAACAAAAGACGTACCACCGTATGCGGTTGTAGCAGGCAATCCAGCAAGAGTGCTACACTATCGGTTTCCTCAGGAGATAATTAACAAACTATTAGAAATAAAGTGGTGGAACCATGACGAGAAATGGATTAGGGAACATGCAGTAATGTTTCGGGACATAAATCAGTTATTGCAGTATGAAAATGAGGAATAGATAATAAAATGAAAATTATGTTTGCGGTACCTTCTTTTTGGCCATCTCAGGATGGGGTAGCACATATAACAGAGTATTTAGCAGAAGGACTTGCCAGTAGAGGACATGAAATATTCGTACTCACAAGTGCTGGAAATGGAGGATTACAGGTACTTCCTGAAACAGAAGAGCATGCGGGAGTAAAAATTGAGCGTATGCGAATATATGTACAATGGCCTTTAACATTAAAAGGAAGAGATGATAAGAGTACCAGGAAGGCGTATCGTGAAAAGATTAGAGAGTTCCAACCAGATGTTTTAATCGTAGTTTGTTCTCAGACGTGGACTTTGGATTGGATTGTGAATGAACTGGATAAGATAGCATGTGTAAAAGTCTTTTATTCTCACGGATATTCACGATGGGATAAGAGTGGTAGGATAGCAGAGAAATTAAAGAGCAGAAATATCATAGGTGTATATGAAGAACTAAAGGTAAAGTGGTATTACACAAAACTATATCAATGGATTCGTAAGTTTGAGTGCGCAATCTATTTATCGGAATTAAATAATTCATATAGTTATGCTATAAAGTATGGATTAACGAACGGAATGATTCTTGAAAATGCTATTGAAGATGTTTTCCTAAAAAAGGAAATGTTACATAGTAAAGAGCAGTTTTATCAGGAAAAACTACAATTCCTATATGTGGCAAATTATAACGATAATAAGAATCAGGATATGTTGTTAGAGGCATTTTGTAAGTCAGACATGCAGAATGTAACATTGCATTTTACGGGATTTGAGGAAAATGATTATTTAAAGATGCTTAGACAACATTTAAAGGAATGGTTACCAGAAAACAGCACGAAGAAAGTAATCTTCCATGTACATTTAAGCAGACAACAGATTTATGAGTTGTATAGGGAGTGTTGCGTGTTTGTAAGCACCAGTAAGTCGGAGAACTGTCCTATTGTGCATTGCGAAGCAGCTGCCTGCGGAATGGCAGTTGTAAGTACAAACGTAGGAGATGTGAGTCTGAAAGATGGAATTGTACTTATTAACACTGAAAAAGAGCTTAAAGAAGCACTGGAATATTTAAATGAGAACAGGCAGGAAGCCTTTGAAAGAGGAGTGCGTCTTAGAAAATATATGCTGAGTAGAGGATGCCGCGAAATAGATAAAATTGACTGTTTAGAGAGTAAATTACGAAGCTTAGTTTCTAAAAAAGATAGAGGATAAATATATGATTAATAATTTAAAAAGCGTAGTAGATGTATGGCATAAGTTAAAGTATATTATGTCGAAAAGACAGATGCGAAAATCGGCGGTTGTATTTATTCTGACGCTGGTTGGCGCGTTGGTAGAGACTCTTGGCGTATCGGCTATTTTACCATTGGTGCAGGCCCTTATGGATGTGGAACAATTATTTGCTAATGCATATTTGCAGCCGGTTATACAGGTTTTGCATATAACAACAGGAAAAGAATTAGTGATTTTAATGTGCGCTGCAGTTTGTGGTGTCTATATTTTTAAAAATCTATATTTAACTTTTTTATCTTATGTCAGAGTCAGATTTTCCAATTCGGTTAAGAGAGAATTGTCTATTAAAATGATGCAGGCATATATGAAAAGGGGGTACTCTTATTATCTGACTGTGAATTCACAGGAAATTTTGCGAGGAGTTGGGAGTGATATAGGGGGAGTATATGAAATTCTTTCCAATGCATTTAAAATCCTGGCAGAGGCACTTACCGCTGTTTGTATTTGTGTATATATTGTCAATGTAGATATTATGATGGCCGGTGGTGTAATTATATTATTGGGGTGTTCGCTATCTATATTAATTCTGGTGTTCCGGAAGAGAATGGTTAAGCTTGGGGCACAGTTTCGTGAGTTAGATACAATGAAAAACAAGTATGTATATGAAAGTATACTGGGAATTAAGGATGTACTTGTATTTCGAAAACAGAAACATTTTTTAGATTTGTATGAAAGTAGTTATAAACAGACACAGAAATTGGATGTAAAGCGTACTGTAGCAACGGAAGTACCGGCATATTTTATTGAGGCAATTTGCATTAGTGGATTGATTCTGCTTGTTGGTATTAAGTTCCTATCGGGAACAGAAGCGGCAACTTTTGTACCGCAGCTTGCAGCATTTGCAGTAGCAGCATTTAGAGTGTTGCCTTCTATTGGCCGTATATCCAGCAGCTTTAACCAATTTGTATATGCCTGCCCATCATTAAATGCAACTTATGATAATTTTGTTGAGGCAAGTCAATATGAGAAAGAGCTGGCAGAAAGTGCACAGAAGAGGGTACAGGATAATAAAGCATTGACATTCCAGAACAAGGTTGAGGTTACGGATATCTGTTGGCAATATCCCAATGGTGATAACTATGTATTAAATCACCTCAATATGGTTATAAACAAAGGAACATCGGTGGCACTTATAGGACAGTCTGGTGCAGGTAAGTCGACTATGGCAGATATTATACTAGGGCTTTTGTATCCGCAAAAGGGAAATATTTGTGTGGATGGAGTATCTATTTATACCAACATGGATTCATGGGGAAAAATTATTGGGTATGTGCCACAGTCTGTTTACCTGATAGACGAATCCATAAAAAAGAATATAGCCTATGGTGTTAAGGATGAGGAGATTGACGATGCCAGAGTTTGGAGAGCGATTGAACAGGCACAGCTTTGTGAAACCATCAAAGAATTGCCGGATGGAGTAGATACGAAACTGGGAGATAGAGGAATCCGGTTTTCAGGGGGGCAGAAACAGCGCGTGGCGATTGCCAGGGCATTGTATAATGACCCCGAGATACTGGTATTAGATGAAGCTACTGCGGCACTGGATAATGATACAGAAAGTGCAGTTATGGATGCTATTGATGCATTACATGGCAATAAAACGCTAATTATTATTGCACATAGATTGACAACGATAAGAAACTGCGATGTTATTTATGAAATTCAAAATGGTGTGGCAGTAGAAAGACAAAAGGACAGCGTGATTGGTTAAAAGCCATTTGGTTGCTTTTTAGGGGTTGGTATGCTAGAATCAGAATGGTATAAAATCAAAAATAAGAAGGTAATACAGAATGAAATTAATAATCCAGATTCCTTGTTATAATGAAGCAGAAACATTGGAAATTGCCTTAAATGATCTTCCGAAGAAAATTGATGGAATTGATGAAATAGAATATTTAATTATAGACGACGGATGTAAAGATAATACGGTAGAGGTTGCAAAAAAGTGGGGAGTACATTACGTGGTTAGCTTTCCGCAAAATAAGGGTTTGGCAAAGGGCTTTATGGCAGGATTGGATGCATGTATTCGCCATGGGGCAGATATTATTGTCAATACAGATGCGGATAACCAATATTGCGCAGACGATATCCCTAAATTGATACAGCCTATTTTGGAACATAAGGCAGACATGGTAATTGGTGAACGTCCAATTGATGATACGGCACATTTCTCATGGCTGAAGAAAAAATTACAGCATTTTGGCAGTTGGGTAGTTCGTAAAGCATCCAAAACGAATATACCGGATGCACCCAGTGGATTCAGGGCATTTAGTCGTGAGGCAGCTATGCGTATTAATGTAATTAATGATTATACGTATACACTGGAAACGATTGTACAGGCTGGACGTAATAGAATGGCAATAACTTCGGTTCCCATTCGGACAAACCCGGAACTGCGTGAGTCCAGATTATTCCATAGTATGCTGGGATATGTAAAAAAGTCTATGCTGACGATTTTACGGGCACTTATGATGTATAAGCCACTGACCTGTTTTACTATTATGGCGATGGTTCCATCCTTTATTGGACTGGGAATTGGAATACGATTCCTCATATATTACGCAAATGGTTATGGAAACGGACATACGCAATCGTTGATATTAGCATGTACATTAATCATATTGGGATTTGTGACCTTCGTAATAGGCATGCTGGCAGATGTAATTTCTGCGAACCGTAAAATACTGGAAGATGTCCAGTATCATATGAGACGGCAGATGTACGAGAAGAAAGATGATAAAGAGTGATATGAAAGTATTATTTATCTCTACGGCAGATTATAAATATGGAGCCGCAAAAACGCAGATTGATATGATTAAGGAATTAATCCAGAACTATGATGTAATTCCGGTTGTACTGACAAAAAAACACAATGAGTTTAATGAATGGTGTACTCAGGAACATATTGAGAATTATTCTTATTGGTATCGGGATATCATGTCGGGGTCTGCTTATAGTAATCCGTTCCTGAACATGGCGAAGCATATGGTAAAATATCTGCTGTATGTAAGAGGTGCATTGACACAAAGAGGGGTTTTAAACTGTGGAATTAACTGGGATGAGATTGATTTGATTCATTCCAATCATATTCGAATAGATATAGGTGCCTATATCAGCAGAAAAAAGGGGATTCCTCATGTTTGGCATATTAAGGAACTAAATAGGGGACATGTTCGAATTATACATTATAAACCTAAATGTTATGAATACATCAATAAAAATGCAAATTTATTTATTGCTGTAACGAAGCAGGTTAAAGAATACTGGACAGAAGCCGGATTGACTGCGGATAAAATACGGGTTGTGTATGAAGGAATAGAACCATCCAAATTTATTGAAAGAGTAAATAGAAAAGATAATAAACTAAGATTAATTTGCGTAGGGAGAATTGAGAAAAGCAAGGGACAACTGCAAATTTTGCAGGCAATGCAACGGTTGCCTGCAAAAATCAAAAAGGATGTACTTCTGGATTTGGCAGGCGAGGCATATCCTGATTATTTAAAACTGTTACAGACATATATACAGGAACATGGGTTGCAGGAACAGGTGCATTTTCTGGGATATCAAAAGGATATACCACAGTTGCTTTCTGGTTATGATGTTGGAATCCTGTCTTCTAAGGGAGATGCTTTTGGTACTGTTGTTGCAGAGTATATGGCGGCAGGGTTAGTACCGATAGCAACTTATACGGAATTGGTGGAAGATAAGAAAACAGGACTTCGATATGAGTTTGGAGATGTAGATAAGCTTTCCCAAAATATAGAGGACTTGTATTATAATAGAGCTAAGTTACAGGAAATGGCAATATGTGGTCACAATGTTATTATAAATGAATTTTCAATTAGCAGAAATGCAAGAGAGATTTATAAGGTATATGAACAATTAGTAGGAATTGAGAGAAGACATGGATGAGATAATGCTTTCTATCTGTGTTGTTTCCTATAATCATGAGAAGTACATACAACAATGTATGGACAGCATATTAATGCAGAAAACCGATTTTTCGGTGGAGGTGATTGTTGGAAACGATGCATCTACAGATACAACAGCAAATAAACTGGAAAAGTATAAGAATGTTGTACAAATAATAAATCGTGAAACAAATTTGGGCATGTGCGCAAATTTATATGATTTATTTTTGCGGGCAAAAGGAAAATACGTATATTGCATTAATGGAGATGACTTTTTAAATAGGGATTCTGTTTTTCAGACAATGGTGAGTTTCCTGGAAAGTAATCCGGAATACTTTAGTGTTACAGGATGGAATGAGACTTATAAGGAATGTGATGGGTCTTTACAATTATGCAAAGGAATTGATAATCCAGAGGAATTGACATTAACAAGTTTTCTTAGAACCGGAGGAACACAGGCAATTTTTGCAGGAGTTATGCGAAATACTTTTTATCAGGAAAAGAGTACCAACCAGTATTTGACTATGGGAGCACGTAATAACGAAGAAATCAAGGTCTGGTTTTATATGTTGTCACATGGAAAAGAAAAGGTTTTGCAGGAAAGTGTGTTCGTTTACCGTTATGTGACAGAAGAGAACAGCGATAACTATAATTCAACACATTCCTATAAGGAGGTGTTGGAGGATTATTATGGTGATTTATTAATCCTGAAAAAAATGTTTGGCAAAAAATATCGATTTACTCCTGCGATTATGGCACGTTGTGACGATATGTCCATGAAAATGTTTGCGACAAAGAAAGGAATCATAGATTTTATCAAGGTACTACGCTTTAGGGATTTATGTATTTTTATTTATTATAAATTATATCGAAAGATGCATCACTATCAGAATCCGCCTAAATGGAGTAATGAAGATTACCTGATGCGCAGATAGGATATAAAAAGAAAGGCTTGGAGTAAATATGACGCCTCAATTTATACAATTTCAGGAACATGGTGATGAGAGGGGAAATCTCGTTGCTTTGGAAGAGAATATTAACGTACCGTTTCAGATTCGCCGGGTTTATTTTATGTATGATACTTTGGAAGATGTTACCAGGGGAATGCATTCTCATAGAAAATTGGAGCAAATATTGTTTTGTGTTGCAGGTGAATGCATGATTCGTCTGGATGATGGACGGGATAAGGTAGAACTTAAATTAAATAAACCCTCTGAAGGGTTGTATATTGGACCGGGAATCTGGCGTGAAATGTACCAGTTTGCCCCAGGAACTATTTTAATGGTACTTGCATCGGAACATTATGATGAAAGAGATTATATTAGGGACTATGCCACCTTTTTGGAGGATGTAAGAGCAAATGAACACAATGAATAGACAGTGTTTGGTAAGTGTTCTTATGAGTGTCTATAAAGAAAGCGTTGCAACGGTATCTATGGCAATAGAATCCATCAGGCAACAGACTCATAAGAATCTTCAGATTATTGTGATGCTGGATTATCCGGAACATGAAGAAATGAAAGATTATTTAATGCAGCTGGGGAATAAGGAACCTCGGCTGCAATATTATATTAACGACACAAACATGGGGCTTCTGTTCAGTTTGAATAAAGGAATGCAACATTGTGGTGGCGAATTAATCTGTCGTATGGATGAGGATGATTATGCAGAGAAAGATAGAATAGAAAAACAAATAAATTATATGCAAACGCATAACCTGGATTTAGTCGGTTGTTATACTAATTTGATGGATATGCAAGGAAATCTTTTGGGGATAGTGAGAAAATATCCTTCACAACCTCAATATGTAGAGCGACTTCTGGGATTGATGAGTGCAATTCCACATCCAACCTGGCTCGCAAAACGAGAAGTATTTCAAAAACTTGGAGGCTATAGAGACATTGATTGTGCAGATGATTATGATTTCTTAATCAGAGCCTGCTTAAATGGTTACAGACTTGGGGTAGTACCAGAACCATTACTTAGATATCGAATCAATCAGAAAGGAATGACACAACAGAATATAGCCAGTCAGAAAGTAGTATCCCAATATCTGGCTAACCAAATGAAAACACGACATATCTATACTGTCGAAGAAATTAAAACCTATAGAAAAAACCATATAAAGGAACAACAGAAATTAGTAACTTATTATACGGTTGGAAAAAGGTGGAAAATGGGGGAACCGCTGTCGTTTGCAGAAAAAATGCAATTCTTATGCAACAGATATAATTGGGTAGAGGCAAAACAGAGAATTCTATATAAATGGATTTTGCGAATGGATAGAAAGAAGAGAAAGAGATAAGATGGTAATTGTCAGGATGCAAGGTGGACTGGGAAATCAGCTGTTTCAATATGCTCTTTATAAGACGATAAAAGAAAAAGGAATTCAGGTAAAAGCGGATATATCTGATTATATTCTGAAAAGAGACAGCCGCAATTATGAATTAGATAAATTAGGTTTGCAGATAGATATTGCTACCAATGACGAGTTACATCACTATTATGCAGATAATACCAGACCACTAGACAGATTGTTACGGTATACCATAGGAAAACATAAGTATTTAAAGGAAAAATGCTTTGACTATAATTCGTGGACATTGCAAGTAGAGGATGGATATTTGAGCGGGTATTGGCAAAGCGAGAGATATTTTCAAGGTATTAGCGAAAAATTGCGTAATAATATTACTTTTCAAAATATAAATACGTTGCAAATTCAAGAATATGAGGGCTTGATGAAGAGCTGTCAGTCAGTGTCCGTACATTTAAGACGTGGTGACTATGAGAAAAATGATATGTTATATGGGAATATTGCTACGGTAGATTACTATTATAAAGCAATAGAATATATACAGGAGAAAGTAGAAAACCCAAAGTTTTTTTTGTTCTCTGATGACCAGGTCTGGGCAGAACAATTTATGAAGAGTGTTGGACAATCATATGTGATTGTGCAGGGGAATACAGGAGACAACGCCTACAAGGATATGTATCTGATGACATGCTGCAGATATCATGTAATAGCCAACAGTACATTTAGCTGGTGGGGAGCCTGGTTAGACAATAGAAAAGATAAGGTGGTTATAACACCAGATAAGTGGAATAATCTTTGCAAAGGACATGAAATATGTGCCGATGGGTGGACAATGATTTCGTGACAGGTGGGTAAGTCTTGAAAATACAGGGAAAAGAGAAAACGTATACGATTGCCGTGTTATATATATGTACCGGGAAGTATGTGGCTTTTTGGAAAAAATTTTATGAGAGTTTTGAAGAAAATTTTCTGAAAAACTCTCAAGTAGAGTATTTTGTATTTACAGATGCAGAGAATTTATATCAGCAACAGGAAAATCCACGCATTCATAAAATATATCAGTCAAATTTAGGATGGCCAGGGAACACTTTGTTTCGGTTTCGTATGTTTAATACATTAAAAGAGAATTTAGAACAGTTTGACTACACATTCTTTTTTAATGCTAATACTATTTGTGCGAAAACTATTACAGAACAGGAGTTTTTACCAGAAAAGGAAGATTTGTTAGTAGTACAGCATCCGGGATTTTACAATACCAATATTATGAAATTGCCATACGAAAGAAGAAGAAAGTCTTCTGCGTATATTCCCTATGGAAAAGGAAAAACGTATGTTTATGGAGCTGTCAATGGAGGAAAAACAAAGAGTTATTTAGCCATGTGTGAGCAACTTGAAAAGGAAATAGATGAGGATTATCAAAGAGGTGTCATTGCAAGATGGCATGATGAATCTCATTTGAATCACTATATTTGGAAGCATAAAAACTATAGATTATTGTCACCAGCCTATGCCTATCCAGAAAATTACAATCTCCCATTTGAGGCTTATATCAAGACAATTGATAAAAAAACAGTAATCGAATTAGATCAGGCGAAGTTGGATGAACTGGAAAATAAATCTATTCGTAAGAGAATTCAGAAAAGATTTCGTAAGACCAAAAGACATTCGCAGGGATGAGGATATAAATGAGAATATTATTGCTCTATGATAATAAAGAATTGGACAGGCAAGTACTTCGACCAGTGGATTATACTACATTTGAACATGACTGGGTTGTACAAAATGGTGGAAATAGTGGTAACAAACTGTATAATACTGCGGTTGAGCAATATCTGACAAAAGAAGATATAGAATATGATTATTATACAGGGAATGAAAACATTGATGAGATTAATGAAAAATATGATTTAGCAATCTTTACAACGGCAAATATATTTAATGCAAATCCGGTTATTACAAAACAATTGGATGAATTTGCCAGGATGATTGATAAATTTCATATACCAGTATATATATTAGGCTGTGGATTACAATGTGCAAGTTATGATGATATTTCCAATCTGGCAGAGCAGATAAAGGAACCGGCTAAAAGATTTTTGAAAGCCATTTATACAACTGGTGGAGAGCTGGCATTGCGCGGATATGCTACCAAGGAACTTTTAGATAAAGTGATGAAAAATACAGCGGTTGTAACTGGATGCCCATCATTTTACCAAAGAGGAAGCAAGCTTCGCATTTCTAATGAGAAAGTTTCGGAGGAGGAGTTTACTCCGGCAATTAATGGGAATTTGAAGTATTTGAAAAAAATAGGACTGTTACCGGTGTTTGATACGTATTCACAAAGCGTGTATATAGATCAGGATGAATTTGCAGAAGTATTATATTTTTATAGTAAAAGTAAGGATGATACAGTTCTGGAACTGGTTCGAAAAAAAACATTGACAGGAGTTAAGTTACTGGCAGAAGATAGAATTAAGCTCTTTTATGATATTCCGGTATGGTTAGAGTATTTTAAAAGGCAAAATATCAGTTTTTCCTGTGGCTCCAGGATTCATGGAAATATTGCAGCTACTTTGGCGGAGATACCTGCAATGGTTTTATATAGAGATGCCAGGACAAGAGAACTTGCAGAATTCTTTGAATTACCAAATACAGGTGCTTATAATAAGAATAAGAGTTTATATGAAATTTATTTAGAAGCTGATTATAGTAAGTTTAACGCACATTTTGAAGATAAGTTTACGGCTTTTGAAAAGTTCATGACAGAACATGGTATTTCACATGACTTGAATGATAGAAGCCTTTTTGATATGAAACAAAAACAATACCAGTGGGATAATCCGCAGGTAATAGGAATGAGTAAGATTAATCATATTAAAAAGAAATGGGATGCCCATGAAAAGTTCTATACAAATTATGATAAAATTCTTGATGGCATCAGGGAGATTCTTGGAAAATGAAAAATTGCTTGATAGTATCTGCGAATGACAGGTACATTCCCTATCTTTCCGTGCTGCTTGCATCTGTTATAGGAACTGACGGTATGGAAGAGGGATTGGAAGTTGTAATCTTATATGAAGATATATCAGAACAGCATAGAAATCAGATAGTAGGACAGGTAAAAGAAACATTTGTAACTATTAGATTTGTAAATGTGCATGAAAGGATAAAAAATTATAGTTTCTTTACAAACGGGACAGGAAATCAGACTTATTTAACAAAGGAAGCCTATTTCCGTCTGTTGGCACCATGGATTTTAACAGAATATCACAAGGCTTTATATTTGGATTGCGATATGGTAGTAAGAGCAGGTTGGCAGAACATATATGAAATGAATTTAGAAAATTTTCTGTTAGCAGCGGTGCAGGATATCTGGGGAAACTGGGAATGTTATGATACGAAGTCAATGTTGTACCAATATCGGGTCAAAGAGCTGGAATTAGATAATCCGGTTGAATATTTTAATTCAGGCATGATGCTTCTAAATTTAGAAGCATTTCGGAATACGTTCCACGAGGGAGAGCTGGTAGAATTGGCAGCATCCAGAGGTTGGGCAAAACATGATCAGGATGTACTAAATTATATTGGGAATGGGAAGATTAAGTGGTTGGATTATTCCTGGAATATGATTGAGTGTCCGGGGGAACGGGCAAAAAAGGCGATACCAGAGAAAATATTGCAAATGTATGAAACGCAGAAGAAACAGCCATACATTATACACTATGCATCCAGAAAACCATGGATTATTAAAGGGGTTAATTTTGAACAGGAATTCTGGAGAGCAGCGGCAGACAGTTCTTTTTTTGATGAATTATTAACAGGATTCATTGAGGAACAGTTGAGTCAGGGGACGCAATTTGAAAAACAGGCACTAAATAGTATTAGACAAGGGAAAATTGGGGTTAAATTTATTATGAAGTGTGTAATAACATGGATAAAAGAAGGCAAAAAGCCAAAAAGGAAATCACGAATATGAGTGGTATTTTTAGAGATTTTGGAACTTTTATAGAGACGATTAAGAGCCTGCTTGGATTGCTGACAGGAAAGCAACGCAAGCAGGCTATTGGTGTATTTATTCTGGTAGTATTTGGAGCTGCCCTGGAAACCCTGGGGGTAGCAGCAGTATTGCCATTTATCTATGCAGTGATTAATCCACAACAGTTATGGGAGAATCAATATGTGCAATGGATGGCAGATGTATTTCATATTGAAGGAGATACGCAACTGATTGTAATGCTAGGAATAGGAATCAGTCTGGTATATGTAGTTAAGAATCTGTTCATGATGTTTATTGTTTATATGGAGAACCGGTTTAAGGCTGGTTTTGCATACGAGCTATCTAAGCTAATGTTACATAGTTATATGAAACGTCCATACGTTTATTTTCTGGGGACTAACAGTGCAGAGATGATTCGGGGACTGAACGATGATATCAATAGCATCAATGATATGATGACGGCACTGTTTAAAATATTTTCCATAGTGTTTATGATGATTGGAATTGGGGCATTTCTGGTAGTACAGAATCCTGGAATGGCAATGGGCATTCTGGTGCTGGCAGTGCTTATTTTTGCGATTATTGTGCTGGTTATTAAGAGAAAAATCAGAGAACTTGGCAGATTAAAGATTAAATTTGCCACAGAGGCTTATAAATATGCTTATCAGGCAATTAATGGGATGAAGGAAATCTCTATTATGAAAAGGGAAGATTATTTCCTGAAAAGTTATACTGGGGTAACTTCTCAAAAGAAGGTAGCGGATACCACTTATAATACACTTTCTGTAGCACCGGAAAGAATTGTAGAGGCTGCATTTGTATGCGGAATACTTGGAATTGTATGTATACAGGTGGGAACAGGCAGTATGTCAGCGGCTCTTATACCTAGTTTATCTGCATTTGCGGTGGGTGCACTGCGTATTATGCCATCCCTGACAACTCTGACAACCAGAATGACACAGCTTATGTATCTGAGACCTGCATTAGGAGGAATTTGTAACAATATTGCAGAGGCAAGAAAACAGGAAGCAGAAGTAATGGCATTACAATCGGGATATGACCAGGCAGACCATGTACTTGAATTCCAGAAGGAAGTTACGGCAGAAGATATTACATGGAGATACACTAATACAGAGAAAAATATTCTTCAGAATACTGGGATTACCATTAAACGTGGAGAATGTGTTGCACTGGTTGGAAAGTCTGGTGCCGGAAAGACGACACTTGCGGATATCCTTTTGGGTTTATTTAAACCGCAGCAAGGAAAGGTTTGTATGGATGGAATAGATATTTTCAGTATTCCACATGCATGGAGCAAGATTATAGGGTATGTACCACAGGTAGTATATTTGATAGATGATACTATTCGCAGTAATATTGCATTTGGGATAGATGAGCAGTTAATTGATGATAGTAAGGTTTGGACCGCTCTTGAGAAAGCGCAGCTTAAGGAATTTGTTGCCAATTTACCGAATGGTTTAGATACTGTTATTGGAGAACGTGGTGTAAAATTCTCTGGTGGGCAACGACAGCGTATTGCCATAGCCAGAGCGTTGTATCATGACCCTGAAATATTAGTGTTTGATGAAGCAACAGCTGCGTTGGATGGAGAAACAGAAGCTGCTGTTATGGAAGCTATCAATAGACTTCGAGGAGAGAAAACACTGATTATTATTGCACATAGATTAAATACAATCAGTCATTGTAACAAATTTTATGAGGTGGCTGACCAAAAAATTGTGGAAAGAAGACGAGAGGAAGTATTAATTAATGGAGAATAAGGCTCAGGTTCGAGTGCTGGTCATTAGCTATAATCATGGAAATTATTTAAGGCAATGCCTTGATGGTATTTTTATGCAAAAATGTAATTTTCCTTTTGAAGTAGTAGTTTTTGATGATATATCAACAGATGATTCATGGGAGATTATTCAGGAGTATAAGCGACAATATGGGAACCAAATGGTTGCAATACAGCCAGAAAGCAACACCTATCAGCAAGGGGAGTATTGCGGTTCTCTTATAGAAATTGGTAAAATGCAGCCAACTAAATATATTGCATTTTGTGAGGGGGATGATTATTGGACAGACCCTTATAAGCTCCAAAGACAATATGACATATTGGAGAAGAATCCCAGTTGCTCAATTTGTGTGTGTGACGTGGAACTATATGATGTTATTAATAATTGTCGCATTGGAATGGCACCTGCTAATTATAATGAAAGTTGTTCGGCGGATGAGTTAATTAATAAAGTATTGTCATACCAAGTCAGTTTCCGGCTAAATGGTTTTCTTGGAAGAGCGGAGGAACTTCAGAAAGAGAATTATTCTGATAAGTTTTGGAACTATTGGGCTGTAGATTTGTCACTTTTAATTTATTATTTGCTTAGGGGTGATTTGGTGTATTTGCCGGAAAATATGGCAACAAAACGGGTAAATAATCAGGGAAGTGTGTCATATACTTCTAATCAGGGACGAAATATTATTAAATGGCAAATAAGAGAATATGAAGAGGATATTGAATGGATAAATAATTTTGATAATCTGACACAACAAAGGTATCATAAGATGGTTGCCTATTATATTGCTTTCCGTAAAATTAAGCTGTATTATCTGTATAAAGGGCAGTTAGATGAAAACCGCTGGGTGTCAAATCTTAATGGCAAAATGTTTAGAAAAGGATTTGCAAGAAGAATTAATCAAATATATGTGAATCGTATTTGTAGTAAGTATTGTAATGACACGGAAAAGTATATTGAAATTTCCTCAAATTGGATGGAGAAAGAATGGAAAAGACTTCAGAAAAAAGACAGCAAAAAATATTAGTAACACAATCTTCTATGCCTGAATTGCAAGAATATGTAGAAGAAATCCGAGATATATGGGATAGTCATTGGCTGACAAATATGGGAGAGAAGCATAAAAAACTCCAGAAAGAACTAATAGAGTATCTTAGTGTAGAAAATATTGAATTATTGACAAATGGGCATATGGCTTTGGAAATGGTAATGCAGGCAATGCAGCTGCAGGGAGAAGTAATTACCACACCATTTACATTTGCATCCACCACACACGCTATTGTAAGAAATGGTCTAACACCGGTATTCTGTGATATCAATCCAGTAGATTATACGATAGATGTAACAAAGATAGAACGGTTGATTACAGATAAAACCTGTGCTATTGTTCCCGTGCATGTATATGGAAATCTTTGTGATGTAGAAACAATTGGAAAGATAGCAAAGGAGTATAATCTTAAGGTAATTTATGATGCAGCACATGCATTTGGTGTCACCTATAAAGGCGCAGGAGCAGGTTCTTTTGGGGATGCTTCCTGTTTTAGCTTCCATGCAACCAAGGTATTTAATACCATAGAAGGGGGAGCAGTATGCTATAAAGACACGGAACTTGGAAGACGATTATATAATCTGAAAAATTTTGGAATACGTGATGAAGTAACGGTGGAAAGTGTTGGGGCAAATGCCAAGATGAATGAGTTTCAGGCTGCTATGGGATTATGTAATCTAAGACATATTGAGTCAGAAATAGAGAAAAGACGACTGGTAACGGAATGCTATAGACAATGTTTGACAGGAGTTAAAGGAATACAGCTTAATACGATACAGAAGGATGTCATTTCGAACTATGCATATTTTCCTATTTTAGTTAATAGTGATGTGTGTAAAGTGAATCGGGACGAGTTGTATAATAAATTGAAAGAACAAAATATTTTTGCAAGAAAATATTTTTATCCAATTACCAGTGAATTTGACTGTTATAAGGGAAAGTTTGATGTGGTGGATACACCAGTTGCTAAGAAAATATCTGAAAATGTATTAACTTTACCTATGTATGCAGATTTACCATTGGAGACAGTGGAACGTATTTGCAGTGTAGTTGCAGGACTGGTTGAGTAGGAAACGGATACGGTTTCAAAGATATGGAGGTTATTATGAATAGCTTTTACACGGAAAAAGAACTTGCCCAAATTGGATTTAAAAGATATGGTACAGATGTTAAAATTAGTAGAAAGTCCAGTATTTATGGAGCCGAGGATATGATTCTGGGGAACCATGTCAGAGTGGATGATTTTTGTATATTGAGTGGGAAGATAGAAATTGGAAGTTATGTGCATATAGCCGCCTATACAGCATTGTATGGTGGTGCTGCTGGAATCTATGTGAATGATTTTGCAAACTTGTCGTCGAGGGTTAGTGTGTATTCTGTTAGTGATGATTATTCTGGGCAAACGATGACTAATCCTATGATTGCAGGATGTTATAAACATGTTACTAGTGCACCTGTGTATATCAAAAAGCATGTTATTATAGGAGCCACTAGCGTTGTACTTCCAGGAATTACGTTAAAGGAAGGGAGTTCTTTTGGAAGCTTTTCACTTATTACCAGTGATTCTGAAGAATGGAGCATTAATGTAGGAATTCCAGCACACAAGATAAAAAATAGAAAACGGGATTTATTGGAATTAGAAAAGAAAATGATGGAGGAAGTAGAGGATTGCCAACCATACAGATAGGTAAAACCAAATATCATATAAATAAGGTGTTGATGGGACTTTTTTGTGTAGGGATATTTGCTGCATTAATATGGAGAATACAATGTTCTATTTCTTATTATGATGAAGTGTTAAATGTATATGTCAGTTATACAACGGCTGTGTTAGGGCAGAGACATTTGGTGGAAAATAGTTATATTTTTTCGATGGGAGATATTTTTAATCTTCCCTTTATTTATTTGTTCTATCATATAACAGGTGGCACAGAAGGGATTATTTTGTTTATTCGTTTTGTGTATTTAGGATACAATATGCTGCTTATGTTAGTATTTTATCTGGCATTTGAGAAGTACTGTGGGAAAGTGGAATGCATTCTTTTTGGATTCCTATTTATTACGTTTTTTCCGGGGGGGATGTATACCGTCTGTTATGATACTGCGGCTATATTCTTTACGATGTTGAGTTGTATAGCTCTGCTTGCATCGGAAGTTCGAGGAAATGCAGGGGCTGATAAATGGCGTCTAATGGCGGGAATCAGTCATGCCTGCATGGTTTATGCATATCCAGGAATGATATTGACGATTATTGTTTTATGGATAGCACTTACTATATGGCATAGGAAGGTGGATAATTTCTCTATTAAACAGCAGATTAGATACTGGGTACCCTATTTATGCGGTGGAGCATCTGTTTTAGCAATATTCTGTATTTATGCTACTTATGTTGGCTGGCATAATCTATTCTTTATGAAGAGTGGATTTGCCGGGAGTCATTTGAGGGGAAGAACCGTTGGAGAGATTGCTATAGCAGGAAGTCAGGGAAATGCACAGGCACAATCCGGTGTAATAAAAGAGAGTGTACAGCAGTCTGCAATTGTAAGTATGATATGGGACATTGGAAAGAAGGTTTTCGAACTCTTAAATTATATGTGGATTCAACAAAAGAAAACTGTTGTTTGTACAGTACTTATGTTGATTGAGTGGGGAGTTGGACTTAAGAAGGATGGAAAATGGAGACTTCTTCTTATTCCACAGATTATACTGGTAGCATTTTTGTTTCATTTGAATATTAAATGTTGGGGACCAACCACCATGTATGCCTATTGCTTCTGTTGGAGTCCATTCCTATTGGCTTATCTCAATAAGAAAGAACGTAAGTGGGGAATGTTAATATTTATCATTTTTGGACTAACCGCAATAGCATCTTTTCTTGCTATTGGATTTACGTCAATTGTAGCAAGTAAGGCGCATGTGGGACTGATTTATGGTGCGGTTGGAACCTTTCTACTCATGTTGATGTTAATCAGACAGCAATGCCAGAATAAGGAAGAACTAAAACGAGCTGTTATTATGATGATTATAATATGCAATATGATTATGGCGTATCGAAATCATTTTCAAGGTGCAGATATTTGGAACTGTGATTATCGTATGCAAACAGGTATTTTTAAAGGTATTATGACGTGGGAACAGGATATTAAATATGAGCAATTGAAACAGGATTTAGAGAAGACAGGATGCCCTAAGGGAACGACCATGTTACTAATTAATCCCAATGACTATGCTGCTGCGTTGGATGGAGAATATATTGTGTATGAAAGCGGGATGTTGATGGAGGAAGGATTACTCCGGGATGGTGAAAAACCTTCTGCTATATATAATACGACAGGATGGCCGCCTCTTGTTATTTTGGGAAAAGACGATGAGGAGACATATCGTAATATTAAGACTAAAATTCTAGATGAGTATTATAATTTAACAACAAGTGAGAATGCGTACTATGTATACACAAGGAAAGAATAGATAGGAAACGATGATATGAAGATGCCGAATGAAAAATGCAAACGATTTATGAGAAGCTTATTATACGGGATTGTTGCGATTATATTAGTATTGCCGTCTCTTGTAATTACTCAGTATTCATATCCGTGTCAGGATGATTTTACTTATGCTTCCTGTGCGCAGAATCTGTTATCACAAGGCTATAATCTTTTAACAATGTCATTAAAAATGACCGTAGAATATTATAAAACGTTTACGGGATGCTATACATCCAGTTTTTTGGGACATTTTTTTTCGGGTTTAATTAACTGCCAGATACGTGGTATTAGAGCTTTTGAATTTTGCAGTCTGATTATTTTTTATATTTCATTGCTGCTTTTAGTATATGTGATAGCATGTAAGATAATGCAGTGGAAGAAAAGAGAAGTGTTGCCATTGTATTGTTTAGTATTAGCATTATTTAATGGATTAATTTACTATTCAGACCATGATGATTTTTATTGGTTTATTACCTCGGTACAGTATCTTCTTATTAGTTCTATGATTTTAATTGGATTTAGCCTGGCAATTTATGGCTGTTATTTGGAAGATAGAAAGAAGAGAACGCTGGTAATTACTCTTTCTGCATTGTTAGGATTCTTGGGAAGCGGTGGAACGTTAAGTATTGCAGCATTTTGCTGTTCTCTATATGTCATTTCATTCGTGTGGGGATTTTTTGTACGGAAGAAAAAGAGAGAAGCAATTATAGTAATGACTACAACATTAGTTGGGGCGATTCTAAACGGAATTGCCCCAGGGAATTATATCCGTGCAGGAGAGCCAGTTACAACAGGTGTGTTAATAAATGCGGTAATAAAATCAGCACGATATACTTTGGAGCGATGGGAAACGTTTTTACATAACCCGGTCTTTTGGATTATTGTAACAGCGATGGTTGTTTTTATATTTCATTGTGAGGTGGATAATAGTAAGATTAGATTTAAATTTATGTTGCCATTAGTTTTTATCTTTGTATTATTGGGCTTTGTAGCAGGTATTATTTTTCCGACAATATTAGGATATGGATATGAATGTTATATTATTTTAAATAGAGGGAATTTTATATCAGACATGGCCTTCTATATATTTCTTTTGTTAGCACTTCTTTATGTGCGAGGATGGGTTCATGAAAAGTACCCACAAATAGAAAAGATTTATCAAAACAGAGATGTAAAGGTATGCGTAATTTTGCTAATTGTTTGTATGCTTGTTATGAACAGAAATGATATGTTGAATATCCCGGTTATCAAAGAATATGTGGACTGGAGTAAAGGAGAATATCGGAAATACTCTGATTATTGTATGGGTATCTATCAAGAAATTGCACAAAGTGATGATGATATAGTGGAAATTTATGTAAATAAAGTGGAAGATATGACTTGTATGATGAATCCACAGTTTTATGAAGGATATTATAATCCGGATGAGGAATATGCAAATAGAACAATAGCAGACTTTTATGGGAAAAGAGCAGTATATGTATATGATATCAATAAATTAGAATAGGTGTAAAAGAATGGAAGGGTCATTGCAGATGAAAAAAATAAGTGTATTGATTCCATGTTATAATGAAGTGGAGAATGTGGAACCAATGAGTTTTGCAGTAGAGAACGTAATGAAAGAGGCTCTTAGCCGGTATGACTACGAGATACTGTTTATTGATAATTGTTCAACAGATGGTACAAGGGATAAATTAGAGCAAATATGTGCACGGAATAAGAAGGTAAAAGCTATTTTTAATGTGACCAATTTTGGGCAATTCAATTCGCCATTTTATGGGATGTGCCAGACGACAGGAGACTGTACTATATCTATGTGTTGCGATTTTCAGGATCCGGTGGAATTATTACCGAGATTTGTGGAGGAATGGGAAAAAGGGCATAAAATTGTCAGTGGTATTAAGACAAGCAGTAAAGAAAATCCGGTTATTTATTTTATGAGGTCTGTTTATTATAAACTGATTAAGAATATGTCGACAACACAGATGATAGAGCATTTTACGGGCTTTGGTTTATACGATAAGACATTTATAGATTTACTTCGAGAATTAGATGATCCAATTCCGTTTTTGCGTGGAATTGTGGCTGAATATGGGCATGGATTTAATCGGATTGAAATTGAGTACGAGCAGGCGAAGCGACGTGCCGGGAAGACTCATAATAATTTTTACAGTTTATATGATGCAGCTATGTTAAGCTTTACATCCTATACGAAGGTAGGACTCCGGTTGGCTACTTTTTTAGGATTTATATCATCTGCTGTTAGCCTAGTTGTAGCAATTATTTATTTTATTATGAAGATTTGTAACTGGTATGGAATTCAATCGGGAAATACGCCACTGATTATTGGAGTATATTTGATAGGCTCTGTACAACTTTTCTTTATTGGATTAATTGGGGAATATATTCTTAACATTAATACAAGAGTTATTCATCGACCACTTGTGGTGGAAGAAAAAAGACTTAATTTTGAAGAGAAAACAGAAAATTAGAAGATATTTTTGGAGGTTTTAGATGCAAAACTTGCGAACATTTCAAGACATGATTAAGAAATTGGTGGCAATTTTGAATAAAAAGCAAAAGCAACAGGGAATTCTGTTATTTTTTTTACTGCTATTGGTTTCTTTGCTTGAGATGCTGGGGGTTAGTGTAGTTATCCCTTTTATCGTTGCAATGTTAGAGCCGGATGTGATTCTGCAGAATCAGTATGTGATATATGTGATGAAAATCTTACGTATCCAGGATACAGATAAAATCGTATATCTGGTAGGAGGTCTTATTGTAGTAGTTTATATTCTGAAGAACACAATGATTCTTCTGGTAAATCGTTTTCAGATTAATTATCGTAATACATTAGAAAAGGATATTTCTATAGAGATGCTCTCTTCTTATTTAAAAAGACCATATACTTATTTCCTGAATATTAACAGTGCAGAGGTATTAAGAGGAGTAACCAGTGATATTTCTGCGATTGCAACCATTTTAGACAGTGTATCCGGATTTTGTGCAGAAGCATTAACTTGTGTTTTTATAGGAGTTTTTGTTATTTGTTTAAATCCATTTATAGCAATCTGCTTATTATTTGTATCTGGAGTCACAGCGTTACTGATTGTGCTTGGATTTAAGAAAAAGATAAGTTCCTGCGGGGTGGAAACAAGAGAAGCATTTGCTATGAGACAGCAAAGTGCGTATCAGGCAGTTAATGGAATTAAAGAGATTATGGTTATGCGCAGGCAGAAGAATTTTCTGAAGCAGTATGAGAAGGCATCTGAGAAAGCATGTAAATGTAATAATACATATCTTTTCATCAGTAAAACGCCAAATCGGCTTGTGGAAACGGTCTTTCTTGGTAGTTTGGTAATATTAGTATGTATCAGTATGAAGGATGCCGGTTCTCAGGCAGATTATGTTTCCGTCTTAGGTGCACTTGCTGTTGCGGCGGTTCGGATTCTGCCTTCCATTTCCAATATAGCCGGATATATCAATGGAATGGTTTATAATAGAGTGGCTTTGGAGGCTGCATATGAGAATATTACGGCTGCAAGAGAATATTGTCAGGGTGAGATGGAAAACAATTCTGTTTATACTATAGATGAAGAGTGTATGCATGACAGGATAGAAATTAACAATGTGTCATGGCGTTATCAGCAGAATTTGCCACTGGTACTTAAGAATCTTTCCTTGAATATTTATAAGGGAGAAGCGATAGCTTTTATTGGAGGTTCAGGTGCAGGAAAAACAACCTTGGCAGACGTTATACTCGGACTGTTAAAACCAGAAAAGGGGCAGATACTGGTCGACGGACATGATATTTATGAAATACCGGATATTTGGTCAAAAATGGTGGGATATGTTCCACAGACAGTATTCTTAATAGATGATACTATTAGAAATAATATTGCATTTGGAATTGCGGAAGAGGAGCAGAGCGAGGAGCGAATCTGGCAAGCCTTGGAACAAGCCCAGCTTAAAAGCGTAGTAGAGAAATTGGAAAATGGTCTGGATACGATAGTAGGAGAGCGGGGAATTAAATTTTCAGGTGGACAACGACAGAGAATTGCCATTGCAAGGGCATTATATTATGACCCCAGTATTTTGATATTGGATGAGGCAACATCGGCACTTGATACAGAAACCGAGACTGCAGTAATGGAGGCCATAGATGCTTTGCATGGTAGAAAAACGTTGATTATTGTGGCACATCGTTTGTCTACAATACGTAACTGTGATAAAATATATGAAGTTTCCAATGGACAGGTAATTCTTCGAAATAAACAAGAGGTACTGAATCAGTAGAAAAAAGCATATAAGGATGTCAATAGTATGAAGACTATAACAGTGGTAATTCCCACATATAATGAAGAAAAGAATATAATGTCCATTTATAAACGGGTTTCGGATGTCTTTACAAGTCAGTTGAAAGAATATGAAATGCAGCTTCTTTTTATTGATAATGCCTCCAGGGACAATACACGAGTGCTGATTAGAGAGTTGTGCAGGAGTGATAAGAGGGTACAGGCAATATTTAATGCAACTAATTTTGGGTTTTCAAAGTCTTCCTTTTATGGATTGTCACAAGCAGAGGGGGATTGCGCGGTAATGCTTTATGCGGATATGCAGGATCCGCCGGAGATAATACCACAGTTTGTAGAAAAGTGGGAAGCCGGATATAAAATTGTAACAGGAATTAAAGCCAAAAGTAAAGAGAATAAACTTATGTATGGCATACGTGAAATATATTACCGGTTAATTTCAAAAATGGCAGAAGGGGAACATATTAATCAGTTTGATGGTTTTGGTTTATACGATGCTTCTTTTATAAGGATACTCAGGGACTTAAAAGACCCATTACCTTATTTAAGGGGATTGGTGGCTGAACTTGGGTTTGAAAGAGCAGAAGTAGAATATACACAGGAACTTCGTAAAGCAGGTAAAACAAGCTTTAATTTTATGAGATATTATGATGTGGCAATGCTGGGGTTAACTTCCTCTACGAAAGCAATTATGCGTATGGCCACTTTTTTGGGCGTTGGAATGGCAATATTGTGTCTTGTGATTGCGTTTGTAACGCTTATTATTAAACTGACTAACTGGGATTATTATGATGTTGGTACGGCGGCGATTATTATTGGTATTTTCTTCGTAGGCGGAGTTCAGATTTTTTTCCTTGGATTTTTGGGAGAGTATATACTGAATATCAATATTCGTACAATGGCGCATCCCATTGTAGTTGAGGATGAACGAATTAATATGGATAGAAAACCGGAAATGTCAAATGGAAAGCAGACGGAAGAATAGATGAATAGAGTTGTGGTTACCGGGGGAACCGGATTTATTGGAGCCTGGTTGGTTAGGGAATTGTTACAGCAGAATATCGAAGTCATCGCCCTGGTACGGGATGTTTATACTTTGAAGCTTGCAGGGCTGGAAAATCGGGATAAATTATTACTAATTGGTTATGATTCAAGGGAGTATCATGCATTAGAACAGGAAAAAAAAGAAATAGATGCATTTTATCATTTGGCATGGGCAGGGGTGTCATCTGTGCAGAAAAATGATGGACAGTTACAGCTTGAAAACATACATTTTTCTATGGAGATGTTAGAGTATGCAACCAGGATTGGAGCGAAACGTTTCTTAGGAATGGGAACAGTTGCAGAATATGCGTTTAGCGATAATACGATAGAGACTAATGGAAAACAGACACCTAATGATATGTATGGAGCAGCAAAAACATCTGCTCATTATATGCTGGAGACTTATGCAAGAATATTAAAGATTCCATTTAATTGGGTGGTTTTACCAAGTACTTATGGGGAAGGCAGAAGAGACGACAATATTATCACGTATACTATTACCACATTACTTAAGGGAGAAAGACCACAGTATGGATTATTAATGCAGATGTGGGACTTTCTGTATGTAGGGGAAGTGGCAAGAGCCTTGCGATTAATCGGGGAGAAAGGTCATGCGGGAAAAACTTACGGAATAGGAAGTGGTATATACAGACAGCTTAAAGATTATATCATCAAAATTCGAGATATTATTAATCCGGCCCTGGAGCTTGGAATCGGGGATAAGCCAGAACTATCGGAAAAAGCATTTAGTTCTTGCGTAAATATTTATGAATTAGCAAAGGATACTGGATTTGAGCCTCAGATTGGATTCGAAGAAGGTATTAGAAGAACAATAGAATATTATCGGAGAGCTAAATAGATGCAAGTTAGTATAGTTATTCCAATGTATAATGTACAAAATTATATAGATAAGTGCCTTGAGAGTATTTTAGGGCAGAATTATCATGACTATGAAGTAATCCTTGTAAATGATGGTTCTACTGATGGAACACAGAAAATATGTGAGAAATATACTGAACAATATCAACAATTTAAGTTGATTCAGACAAAGAATCAGGGACCTGCGGCAGCACGGAAGGCAGGAGTGAAGAGTGCACAGGGAAAGTATATCATGTTTCTTGATGCGGATGATTGGCTTGATTGTAATATGTTATATATTACTGTAGCAGTAGCAGAAGCTCAAAAAGCAGATATGATATGTACCGGGCATAAAGAGGTTAATACAAAGGGGCATGTAAAAGCAATAGCTTCACAGGATAAAACAGAAATTGTACTGACACAGCGTTGTCAGATGATGCACCATTTGCATGGGACAAGAATTTTGGACAGTGGACCGTGGGCAAAGTTAATTTGCAGAGAGTTATTTGAAGGGATTGATTTCTGCGAACATGTTACAATTGGGGAAGACTATTTTATGGTTGTGCAATTGTTGGAAAAGTCGCAAAAGGTTATTCTGTATCAAGAAACATTGTACAATAGATGTATCCGATCTACCAGCATATCGCGTTCTGGATATACAGAGCGACATAAAAAGGCTTTTGGAGAATATATGAAGTGGAGACGATATCTAGTAGAAAAATATCCAGAATTGACTGAGGAAATAACGAGCTATCATTTGGAGTATGAATTAGCAGTTATTACGGCCATGTGTCGTAACCAGAGATATGATAAGACGACTATAAGAGCACTTTCTAAGGATTTAAGAGAACATCTTCTGACCTTGCTTCATTGTGCCAAAACACCGCTATCCATGAAGGGAAGTTCTGTGCTGATTGCTTACTGCCCGGTGCTTTTTATTATTTTATTTAGGATGCTGCATGTAGTAACGGGGAGGTAGGGATGGCTGATACCAAGATAAAATTTTCTATTGTGACAGTGTGTCTCAATGCGGAGGAGACGATAGACAATACAATTGAATCGGTACGGATGCAGACATATCCCAATTATGAGTATATTATTTGGGATGGCAAGTCGATAGATAGTACTTTGGATAAGGTCTATAAGAGTATAGACATGCTTCATACAAAGGTATATTCAGAAAAAGACAGTGGGCTATATAATGCGATGAATCAGGCAACGCAAAAATGTGATGGGGAGTATCTACTCTTTCTTAATAGTGGAGATACTTTTGCAGATGAAAAAGTATTACAGGATGTTGCAGATTTTATAGAGAGTGACCAGAGGAAAGCTGATATCTATTTTGGAAATGTGATTCGCAAAAGAAGAGAGGGAGAAGTTGTTGAAACATATCATGGTAGAGATATTGTGCTGCGACTTCTGTTAGTCGGAAGAATGCCCTGCCATCAGTCTATTTTTACCAGAACTGCTGTTATGAAAGAATATGGGTTCGACGAGTCTTATAGTATAACAGCAGATTATAATTTCCTGATGAAATGTAGAAGATATCATAAGAAAATTCAGTATATAGACAGAATAATCAGCAGATTTGATTGCATCCAGGGAATCAGTTCAGAAATTGATAATCTTGAAAAAATGCGGCAGCAGGATGACAGGAGTATGAAAGAATTGTATCCAGGATGGTATTATATACTGAAACCGATTAAAGCAGTTGGTCGGAGAATTAAGAATATGAAGGAAAAGTGCTAATATGATATATGCACCAGTTATAATTCCGACTTTATGTCGGGCAGACAAACTTAAAAGATGTATAACATCTTTACAAAATAACGAATATGCGATATACACAGAACTGTACATTAGTTTGGATTATCCGTTACTAGAGAAACACTGGGATGGATATAAACAGATTAAAGAATATTTGCATGCGGGAATTGATGGTTTTGCCAAGGTTATTATACTTGAGCAAACAAGCAATCAAGGATGGTATGGCAATTACAAATTATTGAGAGAAAAGGTATATGAAAACCATAGTTGTTATATTTTCACAGAAGATGACAATGAATTTTCAAAAGATTACCTGGAATATATGGACAAATGTTTGACAAAGTATGAGCAGGATATGGATGTTGTTGCTGTATCAGGTTATTCTTACCCTATTGATTGGAAGGCAGGGGGTAACAACGTATTGTTTATTGAAAGCTATTTTTCTGCATGGGGATATGGGACATGGCGTAGTAAAGAAGAAATAATGCTTCAACAGATTAATATTAAACAGTTCGAAAATTATCTGTATGATAATAAGAAAATGATTAAGCTATACCATATAAGTAAAAATCAGTATTGCAATTTTATTAAGGGCATGGTGGAGTATACTAATATGCTCTTAGAGGGTGAGAAAGTACTTACTGTGGACCTCGCTTATGCTATGTACCAAATTTTTGAAAATAAATATATGATTTTTCCTACTCTTTCCAAGGTACGAAATACCGGATATGGAAGTGAAGGAGTACATTGTAGTAAGATTGATAATAAGAAAGAAAATTCATATAGCCACCGTCAGTATGACTATAGTAGACAGCCAATCGATGAATCAGCAAGTTGGGGAGAAGTTATAGCAGGTACAAAACAACAGAGAAATCAATGGAATAATTTGATGGAGAGATTCTTTATAGTATCTAGAAGGGAACTATGGGGAAGTATAGTAATGCAAATGTGTTGCGGGTTGTTCGGGCGTAAATATGTAGCTCGGTTATGTCGGAGATTTAAAAAAGTATAGAATTGGAGTAAATATGAAAATTTTGATTGTACCCAGTTGGTATGCGGATCGAAGAGATGAGTTAGGCACAGGGGGAATTTTTCATTATGAACAGGCAAAGGAGTTGTCTAAAAACAATACAGTTGCAATTTACTATATGTTTGATGGAAATTTGGAGGAGGATTTTTATGAACAGAATGAAAGAGGAATTTTAACCTATAGAAGTAAATTTATCATGAACCAACGTGTCCGTAATCGGGTAAGAATATTTCAGGCGTTTCGTAGGATTATAAAAGAGTTTAAACCGGATATTATTCATACGCATGTGGCAACGGAGGCTGGCAGATATGTAGCATTGTGGAGTTCCTTATTCAAGATTCCGTTTATTGTGACGGAACACTCAACGGTAGAAGTCACAGGAGTTGATAGTGGGCTGGCATATCAGTATGCTAAATTTGTTTATAAGAAAAGTAGTGGGAATTTCTGTGTTTCTGAGAATTTGCAGCAGAAACTGAAATGTATATTTCCACAGTATATTTTTAGAGTTATATATAATGGAATAATCATTCCTGAGAAAATAGAGTTTAGACAGCAATATGCCAAGGTAGGAAAGTGTAATATAGGTTTTGTTGCGGCTCTTTATGATAGAGAAATTAAAGGGTTACAGTATTTGCTTCCTGCATTGAAAGAAGTAAATGCGAAAGAAAGCAAATGTATTTTACATATAGTTGGTGGCGGAGAGTTTCAAGAGTACTTTCAGAATATGGTTAAAGAATTACAATTAGATGAGCAAGTGGTTTTTTATGGAATGTGTAGTAAAGAGAAGATTTATGAAATTCTGGCACAATTAGATTTTTTAGTTTCATCCAGTCTTGTGGAATCATTTGGATGCTCAATTGCTGAGGCACTTTTGATGGGAAAACCTGTGTTGGCAACTAGATGCGGGGGACCGGAATCTTTTGTTACAAATAAGGTTGGCATTTTAGTGGATAAAGGAAGTGTGGAGGCATTAAGGAACGGAATTCAGGAAATGATGAAAAAAATAGAACAATATGATGCTAAAGAGATTGAGGAATATGCTAAAACACAATTTGATAATACAATAGTATGTGCAAAGTATAACAGCTACTATAGTCAGATAGTTAATGAGGGAAAGATTATTAATAGTTAGATTGTGGTATAAATTAGGACGCAGTGGGCAAATGAGTATACTAAAAGACATTTAATATTTGGAGAGGAAGAATTTAAATCTATGAATATTTATTAGTCAAAGTAAGGAGAGCGGCGAATGAAAATTATATGGTTATGTTCAATGATTATTCCACAAATTGCACAAAAATTGAAATTGTCCTCATGCCCTATGTGTGGTTGGCTGAATGATATTGCAGATACATTGGACAGAAGTAGTGATACGAAATTAGTTGTAGTAGCACCCCAAAGTATTAGCGTAGAAAATATAGAAACAGACTGGGGAGAAAAAAGCAGATTTGTAGGAGTATATATACCGGATATAACTACTACTATATATAGTGATGGATTAGAGAATAATTTTCATGAAATTCTTGAAAAGGAAACCCCAGACATTGTTCATATTTTTGGAACCGAATATATGCATACTTTAGCAATGGTACAGGCATTTAATAAGCCGGAGCGAACCGTGATTCATATACAAGGATTGGTATCTGTAATTGCGAGACATTATGATGCTGATTTACCGTTACGAGTAATTTATGGGACGTTGCTGAGCCATTTTTATCAGCGGCAAGAAATACCAAGAGAAAAGCATGCCTTTGAACTTAGAGGGAATATGGAACGAAGTGCAATAGAAAAGGTTAATCATGTAATGGGGAGAACTCATTGGGATAAAACCTGCGCGTTACAGATTAATCCACAGGTGTCATATTATCATGTTGAAGAATTATTAAGAGATACTTTTTTTAAAGGAGCATGGCAAATAGAAAGATGCGTTTCGGATTGTATTTTCATGACACAGGGAGGATATCCTATTAAAGGACTACATATTGCCTTGGAGGCATTAGCCATTGTAAAAGAAAAGTATCCTGCTATAAATTTATGTGTGGCAGGGTCAAAGACATATAAAGTAAAAAAACGATTTGGTAATAGACAATACTCGTATGATTTATATATTAGTGAATTAATACAAAAATATGGGCTAGAGGGAAATGTGACCTTTATTGGCTCTTGCAGTGCCGATGAAATTAAGCAACAGATGTTGCGAAGCAGAATCTATTTATTACCATCGAGTATAGAAAATTCTTCTAATTCATTAGGGGAGGCAGCATTATTAGGAATGCCTATTGTGGCTTCCTTTGTAGGTGGAACACCATCTATCATACAGCATGAGTATTCAGGATTGCTATATCCGGCAGATGAACCATATATGTTGGCAGAAGAAATTATTAGACTGCTTGCAGATGAAGGTCTATCCAAAAGGTTAGGAGAAAATGCCAGAACAATGGCTCAGACAAGATATGATAGAGAAAATGCGATTAGAGAATTAATGAATACTTATAAGGAGATTTTGGGTGAGGCGACTAAATAGTGACCGGTTACGGCGATATGTATTAGATAGAACAATTGACACCACTTATTATATGGGATTTCGAACTGTTGAAAAAGATGGTTTATTGTCAGATGATGGCAAAGCGAGAGCATTCAGATGCGTTAAAACACCAAGAGGGTATTGGTGTGCAGATCCATTACTTTTTGAATGGGATGGTGAAATATATCTCTTCTGTGAAATGTATAATAAGACAATTAACCGAGGATGCATAGGGGTGGCAAAATATAATTCTGAGAAGGGTCTATTCCATGAGATTATACCCATTATTATGGAGCCGTTTCATATGTCATTTCCATATATATTTCAGTATAATGGGGATGCCTATATGATTCCTGAAACTAGTGAAACTTCGCAGATTCGGTTCTATAAGATAGGGAATACGCCATATGAGTGGCAGTATGTTGGGAGTATTTTTACGGAGGGGAAATGTTGCGATTCCGTTACGATTGAAGTAGATGGAAATTTGTGGATAATATGTACGGAGCAGGATAGTAGTAATCCATTATGTAATAAAGTAATCATATATAATATTTTCGAAATTGAAGATGGTGGTAAAATAAGGGCTGAATTGATATATCAGTCAGGTACGTTTAAACATAATGCAAGGAATGGTGGACCTGTTTTACATATTGGAGAAAATCATTACCGAGTGATACAAAGAGACGATGAAGGATTATATGGGAGCGGTCTGATTTTTCGAGAGATTTCAGTTGCACATGGAAAATATCAGGAAAAAAGTGATTGGAAAAGTATTGGCAGTAATGATGTAAAACTAAATGTTTCACAATTTCGCAATGAAATTAAGGGAGTTCATACATATAGTAGGTGTAAGAACATAGAGGTAGTAGATTTTTTTGTATATCAGATGACATTTAAGGGATTTATTGCGCATATAAAAGAGGTCATAACGAGGAGGTAAACACTATATGAAACCGGTTATAGTAGCTATTGGGTATAACAGGAAATTGCCGTTGCTGCGGTTACTAACCTCACTTGAAGAGGCTGACTATGGAGAGGATGAACAGGCGGTTACACTAATTATTAGTTTGGATTATTCAGGAAATCAGAATTTAGTTGAGATGGCAAATGATTTCCAATGGAGCCATGGCGAGAAAAAAGTAAGAACTTTCGAAGTGAACCAAGGATTAAAGAAGCATGTTATGTCATGCATAGATTATTCACTTCAGTATGGAGCGGTAATAATTTTTGAAGATGATATAGTAGCATCACCGGCCTATTATAATTATATTAAGCAGGCATTAGAATATTATAAAAATGATAAAAGAATAGCAGAAATCGCTTTATATAATCAGACGAGACATGATTTTGCGAATCGAGAGTTTATACCAATACATAATGGGTATGATGTTTATGCAACAAAGAAAAATTGCTCCTGGGGACAGTGTATTATTGGCGAACGATGGAGAGAATTCAGAGAATGGTACTCGGAGCATAATGGAGAATTAGAATATCATAGGGATGTGCCGGCGCAAGTTTTATCATGGAAAAATAGCTGGTGTAAATATTTCAATTATTATTTAGATACGCACGATAGATATGTGATTGAACCGCACATATCGTTATCCACTAATTTTAATGATGAGGGAACTCATATTGTGTGTCAGGATAATGGGTTCCAAGTGCCGATTTTAGTAGGACAAAAAAAATGGAATTTTGGTTCGTTGGAACAATTACCAATGTATGATGATTATATGGAGAATGTAAAACTTAAGGAAGAATTGTCTGCCAGGTATGGAAAAGAAGTATGTATTGATTTTTACGGAAGCAGAGGTAACAGAGAAGAATATGATTTGTGTTTGAGTTCAGCGATTCTCCCCTATCATATTGTTGAAAAATTTGGATTGGAAATGAGACCGTATGAGCTAAATATTAAGTATAATGTACCAGGAGATGGAATTAGAATATATGACATGCGGAAACCTTGTAAATATAAGAAAGATTGGAAACAACATTACCGATATGTTAAGTACGAGATAAAGACAATGCCGGTTGAAGAAGGATTGTTTTTTTATTTGTATCAAAAAGTACTAAGATATTTAAAAAAGTAGCGGATGAAAGTATTAGAAGTTTAGGCAGAGGAGTTAATGAATGGATAAGGTAATTTTTAAACAGAATTTAAGAAAGATTTCACAGAGAGAACGAATGAAAAGTATGGGTTTGACTTTGGATAAAAAACGAAAGGTTAAATGGATAGGAAATGATTACGGTGGATTTGCTATTGATGATTCACTATTAAGAAATAGTCCTGTTGTTTTTTCTTTTGGTATTGGAGAAGATATATCATTTGATATTGGATTGATGGAGAATTATAATGCGAATATTTATGGATTTGACCCAACGCCGAAATCCATTCAATGGGTAGAAAACAATGTAAGGAACAGTCAGTTTCATTTTTATCCCTATGGATTGGGAACATTTAACGGAGTAGAGAAATTTTATTTGCCGGAAAATTCAGATTATGTATCCGGTTCTATTATACAAAGAAGTGGATTAAAGAATGCTTATATTGAAGTGCCAATGAAAACATTTAACACGATACTTTCTGATACTAAACCTAGTAGAATTGACATTCTTAAAATGGATATTGAGGGTTCTGAATTCAAAGTCATTTCTGATATTTTGAATAGTAAAATTATGATTAGTCAAATTTGTGTAGAAGTACACAGCAGTTTCTTTGAAAATGGAGATGAGGTGTTAAAGAAATTTTTAAAAGAGTGTCGAAATTGTGGATACGAGTTGATATATGTTTCAGATTCATTAAATGAATTAACGTTTATACATGGTGGTAGTATATAAATGTTGGAAGAAATATAGGATGTTAGTTACAGATGGAATATAAAATGGACGGATATGTTGAAGAAAAATTAATGACTAAAACTTATAAGAGATATTATTTGAGGAATCTTATTCGAAATAGGATTAACAGAAATCTTAATTGGATTACAGAACCTTTGGGAAAAAGTAATGTTTTTAATAGAAAACATTACTGTAATAGAAAATTTTTATCTATGATGGAAGCTAATAATAAAATTTCTTACTATATTAACTCGGGAAAACCTTTCTTAGTGGCGCGCTTTGGTAATACAGAGTCTAATATGATGAGGGCACATTTTGAAAGACCGATTTGGCGAGATGATACAAAATACTCTGCTGCGGTGGCACTTTTGTGTGAGACGGCAGGTTTCTTTCCAAATGATTCCGGGTTAGCAGAACGATTTGTGGAAGAAATGCTAAAGATTAGTCCACAAATAGATTTATTAGGTGTCTGGAATAATCATATGGAAGATTTTATTTGTGAAAAATATGTGTATAATGCGGATTATACGAGATTGAGATATTTAGAACCATATTATTATGAAGAAGCTCCATGGTCAGCTAGTTTAGAAGGAAAAAAAGTATTAGTGATACATCCATTTGAACAATCTATTAGGTTGCAATATGGTAAAAGAAGAGAAATATGGAAAGATAGAAAAATCTTGCCGGATTTTGAATTAAAGACCTTAAAAGCTGTTCAGACAATGGCAGACCAGACGGATGATAGATTTGCAACATGGTTTGACGCACTTGAATATATGATTGAAGAGTGTAAAAAAATTGAATTTGATATTGCATTAATTGGGTGCGGTGCGTATGGGTTGCCATTGGCAGCGGAAATCAAAAAAATGGGTAAGGGGGCAATTCATCTTGGAGGTGCTCTACAAATACTGTTTGGAATTAAAGGAAATAGATGGGATAGTCACCCCATCATATCTAAGTTTTACAATGATGCGTGGATTCGGCCTATAGATGAGAAACCGGCAGGATGTGATAAAGTAGAGGAGAGTTGTTATTGGTAAAAACTGCTTGAAATTCGGCAGAAAACAAGAGGACTATATGAATAGACAGATTAAGGTCACAATTATAACTGTATGTTATAACAGTGAGCAAACAATTAGAAGATGTATAGAGAGTGTGTTACATCAGACATATAAAGATATAGAGTATATTATAGTGGATGGCGCCTCTACTGATGGAACAATGAAAATAGTAAAGGAATATGAGCCATTATTCCAGGGAAGACTTAGATGGATTTCGGAGCCGGATGATGGCATATACGATGCTATGAATAAAGGAATTGATATGGCAACGGGGGAATTAATTGGAATTATAAACAGTGATGATTATTATGAAAGAGATGCTGTAGAATATATAATTAATTCTATGACAGGAGATAAGTATCTGATTCTTTATGGAGCAATGCGTTCACTTAGACAAGGAGTAGAAGAATCTATTAGTATATGTTCACACATTTTTCTAAAAGAAAGAATGATTAATCATCCATCTTGCTTTGTTAAGAAAGCTGTTTATGATGATTTTGGTAAGTTTGATACTCAATATATTAGTGCAGCGGATTATGACTTTATGCTTCGGGTAAGTGAGAAAAAAGAAGTATATTTTAAGCCGGTATATCATATTATTGCGAATTTTAGTCTTGGTGGTTTTTGCGCATCAGGTAACGCCTATATAGATTTGATAAAAGTGCGACATGCATGGAGTCTATTGTCAGAACGAGAATATAAGAAAATAATTTGGAAAGACAAATTAGTTCGCTTGTTGAGAAGTTTACGCAACAGCGAACCAATTTGAGATAAATCAATTAAGATACAACGAAGATTTTTTTAGTAAAATTCTTTGCCAAATTCCAACATTTAAGGACAATAAAGTGGGTTAAAGCCGAATATAGGAATACTAAAATTACATACAAAATGACCCAACTCAAATGCCATTCAGTAGTAGGAAAGATTTTGGGGAGAATCCATCCATTCCAAAGGTTATGGTTGAGATATACAGGGTATGTCAGTTCGTTTAAGTATCTGATGAATTTGCAGGTATGAAATTTAACAAAAAATTGGTTCATAAAGGATAGTGGCACAGCTAAAGTAAGGAGTGCCAATAAGCAAAAATCGTATTCTCTTGCATGTCGAAGTGACATGAAAATAACAAAACAATAGCATAATACTTCTATAAAAAGAAGAATAAAGCGACCAGTTTTCGTCCATTGTTTTTGACGGATATTCTGATATACATAATATGCCAAAATGCCGAGATTCATGTCTAAAATACCACGGATGATTCCCTCATTTAACCAAAGAGAATCTGTATAAATCCAGGTATCTAAATATCCGGCATGGCGGAACAGGTAGCTGTATGATACGATAATTAGGAACGGGAGTGCAGCATGCAAATAGAATTTCTTGTAGTGTGACAGAAACAGAAAACAAAAGTATCCTACGATTAACATGACAGACAAGTACCAGGTTACATTACTTAAAAAGGGAAAACGATTGAGTCCTACGCATTGTAGCATGAATAATTCTTCCCAGTTTCCCATAAAAGTTAAAATAGTGCTTTTTATAGTTTGTCCTCCGGTAATAAGTCTAAGAAGACAAGGAACTAGTAGGGCAAAAAGGTATTCGGGAAAGAGACGTTTGAAACGTCCTAGTGTATATTGAATAGCTGATTCAGGATGCTGCTGGTGTTCCAGATGACTTGCCAAAAGAAAGCCAGCAACCAGAAAGAAAAATTCAACAGAAATAAACCAACCGTCTGTAACGTATGGGTTGGAATATATGGTACTGTAAATATTATCAAAGTGCATTACCATAATTAGTATTGTAAAAATAATGCGCCAAATGTAGATGCTGTTTGAACGTATTGTGCTCAAGGTAACAATCCTCCTACAAATTTTACCAGACATATACATCAAGTATAAACAGCAGACAGAGAAAAAGCAAGATTCTTGATTGAACTAAATGTGGATTTATATAAATAAGTTGGAGATAATTAATGATTTCAATTATTATATCGTGGATAATTATACTGATATTAGCACTTATATATGGACGGGTTGGTCTTTATATATTATATAAAGATAAATACACTGTTTTGCAGGCTGGAGATATTTATATTGTTTTTGGCATACTTATTATGAATGTGTACGCACAGATATGTAGTCTGTTAGGTGGAGTAGGAAAATTAGCCTTTATTGTGTTAGTTTTAATAGCCGTGATGCTCAGTGTGTGGGGAAATAAGCAAAAGATATGGAGAAAATGGACCAGCTCAGAATATGGCAAACCGAGGATTCTGATTTTGATATTAGGCAGCTTAGCAGTACTATGTTGGACTAATTTAGTCCCGCAACATTATGATACGTATCTTTATCACGCGCAGGCAATTCATTGGATTGAAGAATATGGAGTGGTGCCCGGATTAGGCAATTTACATTTTCGATTGGCATACAATAGTGCATTTATGACATTGCAGGCATTATTTAGTTTTAAGTGGTTGCTGGGGCAGTCAATTCATACGGTAAATGGGTTTGTGACACTATTTATGTTGGGATACTGTGTTTTAACTTGCTTACCAGAAAAAACAAAAAATGTACAGGCATCGGACTTTTTGAAAATGGCATGTTTTGGATATATTCTGTATGATTGTATTCATGTGTCTTCGCCCAATTCAGATACATGGGCAATGCTACTGATATTTTATATAGTAATGAAGTGGAGCGAATTTGTGAAAAGTGATGCAACAGAGAGCGTACCGTATGGCTTTCTATGCCTGTTAACAGTGTATGGAGCAACGGTAAAACTTTCTACTGCGTGCTGGGTCTTACTGACGATATATCCGGCGATTATTTTTATCAGAGAGAAAAAAATAGGCGAAATCATCAAACATATTATTGTTGGACTCGGTATCGGAGTGCCTTATATTGTGCGAAATATTATTATTTCTGGATATTTAATATATCCCTATTGGGAAATAGATTTATTTAATGTTGATTGGAAAATGTCACGGACGGTTTTGCAGGGAGACAGGCAGGAGATTATTGCATGGGGGAGAGGAAATCGGGATGTTACTCGTATTGGTGAACCAATTACAAAATGGTTTTGCGAGTGGTTTGCAAGTATTCATGTACTATGGAGAATACTTTTTTTGTGTACTATAATAGCTATAATAATATTGATTGCCATTACGACAAGAAATATTAAGCATTGGGAGGCAAGTAACATTGCAAATATAGTCTGTATGGTAGGCATGGTATTTTGGTTGTTCACAGCTCCGCTTCCAAGATATGGTATGGCATATATGTTGATTATAATATCTTTAACATTGCCGTATGTTATTATACAATTTAAAGAAAAAATAAGTGGGCAACAAAAGATACAATGCGTAATAAAAAAAAGTGTACAGATATTTGTAGGGGGATGTATATTAGTATATAGTATGATTTTCATTGTATATACTGGGTTTTATACTCCTCAGTCAATGCCATTTGTGTTACAGAATGACTATGCTAATCGCGAAACGAAACAAAGAGAAATGGAAGGATGTTTATTTGCAGTTCCTGTTTTAGGGGACCAAACAGGATATGAACCTTTTCCAACTGTACCGTATGAGGGGATATTAGAGGGGATAGAACTTAGAGGGGAAGGATTGAAAGAGGGGTTTAGAAATCCTAAATGAAGGTAGGCTTACAATTTAATTTAGAGGAAAATACTTTGAAAAAAATAATTATAACACTAAAAGAAAAGAGAAACATAGAATTTATAATTTCGTGTATTGTTGCATGGACAATTTTATTAATAACGATTTCAGGAGCACTGGGTTCGGACAATTTAATATATGCAATTGGTGAAAAAAGAGCTTTTAATGAGTCATTGTTTCATAATAATGTGTATTTGGGAGAAGGGGTTATTTCTCCTAGATATATTATCGATTTTGTCTTTAAAATTATAATGAAAATAAATGGTGGAAATTGGGCTGGTGCAGCACTTGTTTGGATATATTTTGGTGCTGCAATTCAAGCGTGGGCAATTGCCAATATTTCCAGAAAAATCAGTGAAGAGAGACAAATAGCTGTTGCGGCTATTTTTTCAACGTTAATATTATATTGTGACAATTACTTGGCAGGGTTTAGTTTAGTAGGACTCGCATCGACAAGCATAGGCACTGCTTTAGCATTTTCATTTTTGAGTATTTCTTCTGTTATTGGAGAAAACAGAAACTATAAAATTGCTTGGTTATTAGCATCTTGTTCAATTATATGTCATATACATGAAGGAATTTATTGCTGCGCTATTATATTCATATTTGCAGTAGTGGATTCCATTATGCAAAGAAGAATTATTATTAAGGAAAATTGGACTGTTTTGATTGCATTGGTTACCATGTTAATAGTTATTGGACCGAGTATGTTAACTGATTCTTTAGAAATAACCGGTGCAGAATTTGTGTACATTTATTCCATATTGAGGCATCCACATCATTTGATGCCAAGTTCTTGGGGAATGGATGCTATTTACAAGACAATATGGATAGATATCTGTTTTATGTTATTAGGGATTCAGTCTATTGCAATCAATTCAAAAGAGAAAGTGAAAGAATATTTATTACAGGCACTATTCCTTGTGGTGGCTTGGATTTTAGCCATTTTATTAATGTATATTTTTACAGAAAAAAAACCACTGGTAATAGTTTCAACAATGTTTCTTTCTAAATCATTTAAATACGTGTTATTGATTGCAATAATTTGGTTGATAAAGGCCGCTTTTGATATGTATAAAAAGGAAGCATATATTTCTTGCTATGCGGTTTTGGGATTTGGCTTTTTCGCATCAGATTTTGATTTGACGGGTATTTTAATCTATTTAATTATTACAGCAGTAGCCGTGTCTGTGGAGAATTTTATAATAGAAAATGGAAGAAGAATCATTCCGAAGGATGTGGCAGTTTATTTTGATGTCATCTTTTTTGCCGGAGTTATTTGTGCAAAACAGGCGAAATTAGGACAAATAAATGGAGCTGTAGTTGTTCTTGTTTTTTTTGCGGTATTGGTAATAGGAATTGTATCCAGTAGAAAAATGACCGGTTACAAATTCTTAATTTGTGCGGCCTGTGTATGTATGCTTCTTCTTTCGTTATTAAACAGAGTAATAATTCATCATAGTGGGACTACATCATTTTCGATAATAACTGGTGAAAAGGCATTAAGGTATTCCATGGGGGATGAACTGTATGACCTTGCTATTCAATTTAGAAATGATACAGAAGTCTCAGATGAATTTTTGGCGGATCCTAATGCGGAGGTGGAGACTGGCTGGTTCCAGGTTGTAAGTGAAAGAAACTGTTTGGTTGTTGAGAAAGTTATTCCCTCATCTAAAAGGACAGTAGATGATTGGTATGAAAGATATTTGCAGACAGTTGATTTTGATAAAAGAACGGCAGAGGAATTGCTAACAACGATGAAAACATTTAATATAAATTACATATTAGTTGATACTGATAATTATCAAAAATTAGATGAAACGAAAAATTTCATCATATACATGCAGGCAAAGGATGATTCCTATAGAGTGTATAAGTTGAGAGATTAGGGATTGTGAAGTATGAACACAATATTACAGAATACAAAAAATAATAAGAAAGTAGTAGTTGGATTAATTATAGTATTTAAAATAATGTTGATGGGATTTTTTTCATCTGACTACCAGAATAAAATGTTTGTTCCTTTTGTAAATGCATTCCTCTCCGGTAAAAATCCATACAATTATTTTTATGAAAATTCACTTCATCCATCATTTCCATACTTTCCACTAATGTTATTGATAGAATCAGTCGGTGGATTGTTATTAAAGCTATTTAATCCGACTAGTATTTTTATAAAAAATTTACTTTTTAAATTACCATTGCTCATGTTTGACATTCTGGGATTTAGGGTGTTGCTTAGATTAAGGGTTAGATTTAAATATTTGGTAGTATTTTATTTTTGTTCTCCGGTAATCTTATATGCAACATATATACATGGGCAGCTCGATATTATACCTACGACTCTTTTGGTTTTAGCAATTTATTTTTTATTAGATTGGAAAAATGAACATAATTTACTTTTATATGCAATGTTTCTTGGTTTGGCAATAAGTTGTAAAGCACATATCTTAGCTGCTGTACCTATTTTGTTTTTTTATGTAGCTAAGAAGAGAGATTATTTGATCTCCATAAAGACTTTGCTGATTAGCTTTATAACCGTAGCAATATTTACAATTGGTTTTTGGGGAGAAGGGTTTATACATACTGTTTTATTCAATAGGGAACAGGCACTACTTACTTCAGTAGGGATTACATATGGGACTGTTTCGTTATTAATTCCAATAGCGGTATTGATAATTGTTTATCTGAATGCTTATGAACTCAACTATTTTAATAAAAATTTGTTGATATCAATGATTGGGATTTTGTATACGTTATTTTTAATCTGCCTTTCGCCGATGCCGGCCTGGTTCATTTGGATAGTGCCGTTTTATACTCTATATTTCTGTTTTATTATAGAAGATAAGTATAAACAGATGTTTATGTATGCCATATTCAATGTAATTTATATGATTTATTTTTGCTTTTTTCATATAACAAATAATGTGGATATTATCTTTCTTGGAAAGAACTTACAGTGGATAAAGGTCGATAATGCTTCGGCACGGTCAATAATATTTACAATCATGGTGACATGCCTTGGGGTAATCGCATATAAGATATATTGTGGTGGTATTGCTAGTAATAATTTATACAGACGAGGAGCAGAATCATTTGCCATAGGGATAGCAGGGGATAGTGGTGCTGGAAAGAGTAGACTTCTTGATAAGATTGAAAATCTTTTTGGCTCTGGAAAGGATGTTTTATTTATTGAAGGAGATGGTGATCACAGATGGGCTAGAAATGATAACAACTGGGAGCAGTATACGGCACTAAATCCACAAGCAAACTTTCTTTATAGACAAGCAGAAGATATTAAACGATTGAAATCCGGCAATTATGTTTTTAGATCTGAATATAATCATGATACAGGAAACTTTACTAAAAAGAAAAAGGTTAACACAAAAAAATATATTGTATTATGTGGTCTACATTCTTTATATTTGCCATTGCTTAGGGAAGAATTGGATTTGAAGATTTTTATGGATACGGATAGTGTATTGCGTAATTATTGGAAAATTCAGAGAGATATAGTGAAAAGAGGATATTCTAAAGAAAAGGTAGTAGAGCAGATAAATAGAAGATTACCAGATGCTGAAAAATATATTTATCCACAGAAACAATATGCTGACGTTGTAATAACTTATTTTGATAAGACACTGAAGGATTGTTATGCCGAAAATCATAAAGAGGAGATTAGTGTAAAATTTGAGTTATCCATAGACATGAATGTTGAAGGACTCATAAAAACTTTTGGCTTATATGGTGTGCATCCAGAACATTGGATTTGTGATGACCTTTATCATCAGGGGCTTTCTTTTGATGGAAAAGAGATTCAAAATAATATTGATTTTGAGAGAATAGCAGAGATAAATATTCCACAGTATGAAGACTTCTTTACGTACTATCCCCAATGGGGAAAAGATGTGGAGGGGGTAATTCAAATTATATTACTATTTATGATTAGTGAGAAAATGAAAGGGTAAAGTTTGAATACAAAATTTCCATTATGGAAGTATATTATAGAGAAATGAGGTAGTCCTTATTGAAAAATAGAAGCTGTTATTGGGATAATTTGAAAGGAATTCTTATTTTACTTGTTGTTATAGCTCATTTTATGCAATGCGGTGATATTTCATTGGCTGTGTATAATGCAATCTATCTGTTTCATATGCCTTTGTTTATATATGTATCAGGACTTTTTCATAATAACGAAAATATAAAGCAACGTTTGCTTGGTTTATTATTAATAGGTGTTGTATATAATGCAGCATTGATTTTAGTTGATAATGTAATACTAAAAACAGAACAGGAATTTTACATATTAAGAGCGACTAAAATCCCATGGTTTGTTTTAACCCTTGCTATGTGTGCGGCAGCAACATATGTTTTAAAAGATTGTAACAGAAAAGTTGTTTTGGGCATTTCACTATTTTTGGCAATTATTGCCTGTTACGATAAAAATTTAATGCAATATATGGCTTTGGCAAAATTCATAGGTTGGTTTCCATTTTACTATTTAGGAGCCAATTCAAATTTTAATGATATAGAAACTAAGTTCACAAAAGTGCACATCCGAGTGTTAGGGGGAGTTGGAGTGATTGCATATATAATTTCAGTTATTATGTGTAGAAATTCCAGTCTCAATATCTCTAGAGGATCATTTTTGTTTGGGGTACAAAATGTATTTCCAACGATGAGTATTAAATGGGTGGGAGTAAAGATTGGATATTATCTACTTGTCGTAGTAATTTCAATGGCAGTTATGTCAAGTACACCGCATAAAAATATTCCTTTATTAACATATGTGGGAAGGAAAACAATGCCAATTTATTTCTGGCATATTATAATCAGGAGTTTTGTGTTTTATACAGGAGTGCAAAATTATTTTTATGCTAGTTTTTGGGGAAATATTGCCTGGACGATAATTTCAGTAGCGATGGCGTTGATTTTGACATTAAAACCATTTGAATTCCCAACGAGAAATATATTAGAAGGTGTAAAAAACAGAGTGAATTATTAGGACTGATTTTTCGATAAGAGGCAAGAAACTTTGGCTAGGCATTGAGTTCTTGGAAGAAATCATTTAATATTAGAGTAGCAAATAATAAAGAGGAACCAGTCAAATGCAATTTAATTCATACATATTTATTTTAGCTTTTTTACCACTTTTTGTAATAGCATATTTTCTTATAAATAGAATAAATGTAACGATAGGGAAAATGTTATTGATTTTAGGAAGTGCTGTCTTCTACGTCTATGGAGGATGGAAGATAGCACTTATTTTGGGTATCAGTATTATAATGAATTATGTATTAGCCCTATGTCTAGGGAAAATACAGATAAAAAGAAGAGTGATACTCACAGTGGCCATTGTGGGTAACATTCTTTTGTTGTTCTATTTTAAATATATCAATTTCCTGATAGATAATCTTAATAAGATTATGAAAACAGAAATCACATTTCAGAATCTTATTCTACCACTAGGAATCAGTTTCTTTACTTTCCAACAGATTATGTACCTTGTTAATATCTATGATAAAAAAATTGAAAAAGTAAATTTGATAGATTATTTAGGTTATATTTTGTATTTCCCTAAATTACTCAGTGGTCCTATTATGGAACCCGTTGATTTAATTACACAGATAAATGACCAGGAGAGAAAGAAAGTTAACTGGGATAATATTTGTAATGGACTAAAGATATTCAGTTTAGGGCTTTTTAAGAAGATGCTTATTGCAGATACTTTTGCATTAGCAGTAAACTGGGGCTATGAGAATATGGAAATAGCAACATCAATAGATTGGCTGCTAATTATGCTGTTTTATACATTTGAAATTTATTTTGATTTCAGCGGGTATAGTGATATGGCAACAGGAGTCTCTATAATGCTCAATATTGAACTGCCGATGAACTTTGATTCACCTTATAAGGCAGTTTCTATTCGTGATTTTTGGAAGAGATGGCATATAACATTAACTGGATTTCTGACCAGATATGTTTATATTCCACTTGGAGGAAGTCGAAAAGGGGAAAAAAGAACCTATTTGAATACTTTGATTGTATTCCTGGTCAGTGGTATTTGGCATGGGGCGAACTGGACATTTATTTTATGGGGAATATTACACGGATGTTTCAGTGTCTTTGACAGGATAGCTGATAAAATACAGCAGAAGATATTCAAACCTGTCAGATGGGTTTGTACATTTACTGTGGTAAATATTCTTTGGCTTTTATTCCGGTCGGATTCAGTGGCACAGTGGTGGACTGTTTTACGGAAGATATTTTCATTTGACAGTGTGCAAATTAGTGACGGATTGATAAATACGTTTACTTTGCCGGAGACACCTGCCATTAACAGAATTTTACATCTTGGGTACTTATACGACAATGTCAGAGGATTTAATCTCTGGTGCTTTACGTTGATTACATTTTTCATCTGTATAATACCTGGAAATAATTATAGAAATTTGAAAAAGAATAATTGGTTTTATATGATAATATGTGCAGCTGCATTTGTATGGGCATTCTTATGTCTTAGTGGAGAGTCAGTTTTTGTATATTTCAATTTCTAATGATATTAGACAGATGAATTTGCGAGAGAAAGTAGAATAGAAAGTATGAAATCTAAAATTTGGTTAATTGGATATTTTATAATAATAGTATGCACATTAGTTGTAATTGGAGGACAGGTAGTCAGAATAGACCCATTTTTTCATTATCATGAGCCAAATATAAATTCTTATTATTATGTTTTGGATAATGAGAGAAGTCAGAATGACGGAATCAGTAAACATTTCCAGTATAATGCGATGATTACGGGAACATCCATGACAAAGAATTTTAAAACATCAGAATTTGATGATATTTTTGGAGTGAATTCCATAAAAGTGCCTTATTCGGGGGGAAGCTACAAAGAGATAAATAACAACATCAGTAGAGCACTTTCTCATAATAAAGATTTGAAAATTATTGTCAGGGGATTAGATATGGGGCACTTCTTATGGAAGGCCGATTATATGAGAACTGACTTGGGTACGTATCCGACTTATTTATATGATAATAATATTTTGAATGATGTAAACTATGTCTTTAACAGAGATGTAATTTTTAACAGGGTGTATGCAATGATGAACGCGAATGATGCAGATGATTTTCAGCCTGGAATTACGTCTTTTGATGACTATGGGAACTTTATGGCAGGTTTACAATGGGGACTGCATGCAGTTTATCCAGAGGGGGTTAATTATCTGGGGGCTGGAGAACCGGCACATTTATCTCAGGAAGAGAAACTGACAATTGATGAAAATATTGAGAAGAATGTTACAGATATTGCAGAACAGTATCCAGATGTTACATTTTATTATTTTTTCCCACCATATAGCGCAGCGTGGTGGCAAGTACAGGTAGAGGGAGGAACCATTTATAAACAAATAGAGGCAGAGCAGTATATAATAGAAAAAATACTGCAGTACAACAACATAAAATTGTATTCATTTAATAATAGAACCGATATTATAACAGATATGAATAATTATAAGGATTATTTCCATTATGGCTCCTGGATTAACAGTTTGATTTTGAAATGGATGCATGAGGGAGAATATCAGCTGACATGGAATAACTACAAGGAGTATATAGAGAGTGAACTTAAGTTCTATAGTACGTTTGATTATGGGGCATTAGAAAATCAAATAGATTATGAAAATGATTATTACGCGGAGGCGTTGTTATGTGAAGAGTTGAGTGGAATAAAGCCATTGTATTATACGGAGGAAATGTTAAAGGCTGGAATATTTAAAAGTGCTCGGCTGGTATGTAAAGATGATGTGGAAATAGAATGTGTGGGGGTATTGAATCGGGAGCCAGACAGTGAAATTAATGTGGGAACTTATTTATATCAGGAAGATTATACGGGGGTAAAAATTAGAGTAAATGATATTACTGCATACAAGTATTTAGTGTTTGAGGGTAAGAAAAATACGGATTATGGGCAACCAAGCGTATATTTTTATGATGAGAACGGAAACGGATTAGGTAAGGTAACTGCAGGATGGCAGGAATTAGATAATGAATGGCATCAATATTTGTTTGACGTGACTGACTATACAGGAACTATTGATATTATTTTTAATGGAGGGTATATAGATAATACCGGGGATGAAGCTGCATCTTTTAGCTTTAGAGACATTACATTATATTAAAAGAGGATTGGGAATGAATAGAGAGTTATATTCAAAAAGCAAATGGTTGGTGACAGGGAGTACAATAGGTCTGTGTTGTGTTGGATATCTGGCATGGTGCCTGTGGACAATATCATATCGTGGGGCAGGAATTAAAGAAATGGCATTGTTTGTAAGTATCGGAACAATTATTGGATTAGACTGCCTGATGCTTAGAATAAAAAAAGATGTAAAACTGACTTTTTATGGCAGACAATGGTGTGCAATATATATATTGGTAGTAATATTGGGAAGTCTGTTATTATTGAAAAGTGGAAGAGTGTTATGGGGTTCCCAAAAACCACAGGAGCTACTTACGTTGATAGGATGGGTAGCTGGCGGAATTGTGGGAATGGTTATTTTACGAAAAGACATTCCCATAATTTGTAAGAAAATGAAAGAAATAGTCATAAATCAGTGGCATTTTTTAATATTTCTTTTAATTACAGCAGTCTTGTGCGTTGATAGAAATGTGTTTCAGTATCGTTGGGATGGATTGCTTTATTATCTTACCTGTAGGGATTTATCATTGGATTCATTGAGTAGTCTGGCAATATATGGGCATATTGCACAGACCTATGGGGCTATGGTACAGGTTGGAAATGTTATCTTTGGAAATACGAAAGTAGCGATGCTGTTGGTTAATGTAGGATTATTATTTATTGGTATTACATATTTTTACAAATTGCTCCAAAGTTATATTCCCCATAAAAAACAGATTTTTTATATTATATTTACTATGGTTTATGCATGGTCGCCTTTTTTACTTGGGATGGTTCATTACTACAGTCTGGATTTTGGATGTCAATGCTTATTTCCGCCTGTTTTATATTATTTGAAAAAGAGAAAGTGGGTTTTTTTTGAGTTATTTTCATTATTATTTTGTTTTACAAAAGAACCGGCAATTATCGTTTATGGAATGGTATGTGTGGGCGCAGTCATAGAGGACATGTTGAAAGACGATGACTGCTCTTTTGGAGCCAAGGTATTACATTGTTTTCAGAGAGCACAATATTACATTATGGTTCTTCCAGGCATATTTTGGCTGGTTACTTATAAGATGTTGGGTCCCTGGAGTGCAGGAGAGGGTGGCATCAGTCTGGATATTGCTTATATAGGTAAAAAATGTAAGAACTTGTATCTCCTGAATTTTAATTGGATTTTTACCTTGATGTTGTTGTGTAGTATTATATTGATAATAAAACAGAAGAAGTATTATGTATTTAAAGAGGTACTGTCACTGCTGCTTGCACAGATTGGCTTTACTATGTTTAGTTGCGTGTTTAAGACGGTTAATCATGCCAGATATAATGATACGAACCAGATTACGTTATATTTGCTTACGCTTATAATGCTTTCAATTTTTATCACGAAGGAAATGGTAGTGGAAGTGACTGGTAGTATAGTGGCTGTGTTAATGTTGGTTTCCTGTTTTTGGACAATAGACCCAGTTACCTATATGATATATCCAAGATATAAAGTGGGAGCAGCCACATTAATATCCACGTCAGCTTCCCCATTAGGAGATGGAATGATATATAATCGCCAGATGTTGGGAATGGAAAAGGCGTTGGATTTGGCAATGGAAGATGTTGTAGGGAGTGATGCAATGATATGCTTCCCGGCCATTGATAATAATGCCTATTCATTTGATGGGATGAGCGAAGTAGGAGAATTGCAGAATTACCGGTTGGATACGGAATATTGGGACGCAAATAGAATGTGTAGAATCCCTGAGGAAACAGAGAACTCAGTAGCATTTCAGGTATGTCAGATGACAGAAAATATGGATTGGGTTATGTGGGAAAAAGAAACTCTTGGAGAAATCAGTTTCTTTTATCTGGATAATGTGGGTAAGAACTATTATAATATTTTAAAGGAAAAATATAATTTACTGGAAGAGAAGGCTTATTCAGCGGATGGTTGGACTATCCATAAGGCATCTTTCCAGGTACAATAGAAATAACGGAAAGAGCGGAAGCAGGAAATGAAGATAAAAGTAGCGAAATATATTGCACAGTTTATGGCAGAGCATGGGGTAACAGATGTTTTTACGATTACGGGAGGAGGTGCAATGCATCTGAATGATGCATTGGGACACTGTGAAAAACTGCATTGTACGTATAATCATCATGAACAGGCCTGTGCTATTGCCGCAGAGGGGTATGCACGACTGACCGGTAAAGTTGCAGCAGTTTGTGTTACTTCTGGTCCAGGAGGAACAAATGCGATTACTGGGGTAATCGGAGGATGGCAGGATTCAATACCGATGTTCGTTATATCTGGGCAGGTAAAAAGGGAAACAACTACGTGGGCAACAACGGTTCCGTTAAGGCAGTTGGGAGACCAGGAATTTCAGATTGTTGAATGTGTGAAGTGTATGACAAAGTATGCCTATATGATAACAGAACCAAAAGAAATCAGATACCATTTAGAAAAAGCGTGGTATTTGTGCAATCATGGAAGAAAAGGACCGGTTTGGTTAGATATTCCATTGGATGTACAGGCAGCGATTGTAGAAACGGATGAATTGGTAGAATTTAATCCAGCTTTGGAACATGTTGGCACAATGCATGGAATGGAGACAGTAGAAGGAAAAGAACAGCCGGTTTATGATGCGAGTAGTACATCCCGGATTATTGAAAAGTTGAGAGCTGCAAAAAGACCGGTTATACTGGCTGGAACAGGAGTTCGTTTGTCGGGAGCGTATAAAGAATTTTTAGAATGTATAGAGTTATTACAAATTCCTGTCGTGACTGCATGGAATGCACATGATCTTTTATGGGATGAACACCCCTTATATTGTGGGAGACCGGGAAGTGTTGGAACCAGAGGGGGTAATTTTGTTGTTCAAAATAGCGATGTATTGTTAGTACTTGGTTGTCGTATGAATATTCGACAGATTAGCTACAATTACAAAGAGTTTGCAAAGAATGCCTATAAAATTGTGGTGGATATAGATGAAGCAGAGTTAAATAAGCCAACGGTTCAGGTGGACATGAAAATCAATGCTAATGTGGCAGATGTTATGAAAGATATTATTAGAGTAATATCTGAAAACAGTAAAGGCTTTTCACCAGCATTGGAACATGAAGAATGGCTTAGTTGGTGTAAGAACATAAATGCGAAGTATCCTGCAGTTTTACAGCAGTATTATGACAAATTAATGCCAATAAATCCGTATGTATTTATAAAAGAATTTTCTGGTGCCTTAAAACCGGGAGATAAAGTAATTTGTGGCAATGGAAGTGCTTGCGTGGTTACCTTTCAGGCGATGCAGATAAAAGAAAATCAACGTCTGTTTACTAATTCAGGTTGTGCGGCAATGGGGTATGGATTTCCGGCAGCAATTGGATGTGCGGTAGCGGAACAGGGAGGCAGAATTATCTGTATAGATGGTGATGGAAGCTTTCAGATGAATTTACAGGAATTGCAGACAGTTGTTTATAATAAGCTCAATTTAAAAATATTTATTTTGAATAATAATGGATATCATTCTATCAGACAGACACAGACCAATTTGTTCCAGCCGCCGTTGGTAGGAGTCTGTGATGGGAATGGACTGAGCTTTCCGGATATGGGTAAAATTGCATACGCTTATGGAATTCCGTATGTGCGTATTGATAAACAAGCGGAAATTAGAGATAAAGTACAGAAGATGCTAAGTATGGATGGTCCGGTTTTGTGTGAAGTCATTATTGATGCAGGACAGAACTTTGAACCGAAGTTGTCCTCCAAGGTATTACCGGATGGGAAAATAGTATCTCCTGAGATAGACGATATGTTTCCATTTTTACCACGTGAGGAATATGAAGCGAATAAGTTTGTGTAGAAAGAATTACGGAGAAGAAGTGTGAGTAAAGAGTTTAGCCATAAAGTGACTTTTTTTAATTTTTTTTATTCCATTTTGGTCTTGTGCTATCATGCAAATGCAAATGTAATGTTCAAAGATATTTTACCAGCAGATACATCAGCAGGCAAAATAATTGGATGGATGAACCATGCGTTGACAGAATCTTCCGGGACTTATTTTTTTATGTTATTATCAGCTTTTCTGCTGTATCGGGATATAACGAAGGAGAATGCATGGAGAAAAGTAAAACACAGGATTAAATCGTTGTTGATTCCCTGGATAGTATGGAATGCAATAGGGGTGTTGTCTTATCATCCATTTGATAAAGGAATAAAATATATCATAAGTTATTTTCTTACGTCCAGGTTTTGTGAGCAACTTTGGTTTGTACAGATGTTGTTAATTATGCTGTTATTTATTCCTTTATTACAAAGAGCTCTGAAAAGAAAGGGGATAAGAGAGATTATACTAATTAGCTTGTTTGTGATGGGATATTATCATTTCCCATTTATGGCTAAATTATCTATTTATCCGTCAGTAAAATTTCAGGCAGAAGTATTACGCTTCTTAAACCATGTGCCTATTTATTGTTTAGGGGCGTATTTAGGATTGAATTATTCAGAGAGCATTTTACAGGAACAATATAATCAGAAAAATAGAGTATTAGCTTTAGTGTTTGCGATTGGTGTTATTATATGTTCCTATTTACCGTTAAATAATTTTCTGTATTATATTGGATTCACAATGAGACCGATAGGAATCTGGATAATCTGCAGAAAAGAATTTTTTAAATTTGAGCCACTATGGTGGATGCAGGTACCGTTTTATACGTATGCGATACACAACTTTATTTTACATTGGGAAGAAAAATTTATCAGGTTATCCGGGCTGTTTGCAGAAGAGATTAAAACTTCGACAATTACGGTGGAATTTGCATTCGCATGGAGAATTGTGCTTACAGTAACAACTTTTATCGCAGTATTAGTAAGTGCACTAATTCTTATGAAAGTTACTCCAAAATTCTATGAATGTTTATCTGGTGGGAGGATACCAGACAGGATGCGGGATAAAAAGATGGAGAGTGTGTAGTTGTTAGGAATCACTAAACTTAATCAGGAAAGGTAAAAGGTAAGAGATGTTTGTTATTCCGGTGATAGTTTATATACTATTATGTGTAATTATCTATTTAAATAGGAAGAAATATGTAGATGCATTTGCAAATTCATGGGTTATCTTGACATTACTTATATGGATGCAAACAGAAATCCTAAGTTTTTTCCAGTGTTGGAAGACAGTCCCAGTACTTATTTTTTGGATTGCAGCAGTTTTGATATTGTTGCTAATATTATGGAAAAAGGGAATTGAAAATTGTTTAAAGGAATTCATAAAAAGTAGAAATGATTTGCATGCAAAATGGGAAAAACATAAAGGTTTCTTTATAGTCACAGCAGCGACATGGGTAACACTGGGAATAGTTGCACTGGTGCGAAGTCAGGCGTTGGTTGATAATCTATGTCACCGGTTTGTCAAAATTATGCATTGGATGCAGAATGGAACGGTAGAGCCATTTGCGACAGATTCCAGTAGACAGGTTCAACTGTCGGATTTGGCAGAGTATATGAATGCTCAAATATTGCTCCTGGGCGGAAGTGACCGCATAATGAATCTGATTCAAATCGGGGCACAAATATGTGCGGGACTGCTTATTTATGGAATATGTAAAAAATTGAAAGTTTCTTCGCGCTTGGCAATGGTGGCAGCGTGGTTATACTGGCTGATACCGGCAGGAATTATTGAGGTATGCACGACCCAGACGGACATTGTGGCAGCGGTATATTTACTGACGTTTCTATATTATCTGTTAGATTTTATTCAAGAGAATAAATTACGATTGGATAAGAACGGTGTATTAGCGGGAGCGCGTTTAGCAGTATGTGTTATGCTTGGTTATCTTACTAAACCAACAGTATGTTTTGCTATGGTTGTTTTTATGCTTTGGATGGTAATCGTAAGATTGATGCGACGAGACAAGCTGTATGTGCTGGCAGGATATGTTTTAGTAGGCGGAGTTGTGGCAGGACTATTATTTATGCCATCCTATTTGCGTGAAAAAAGAGCTTATACCATAGAAAACACTGTGGATACGCAGGTACAGAAGGAAATGGTAGAAGGTAAAGCTACAGATAACGATGAACCTGAAGGGGAACAGTTCCAGGCAGTATTAGATGAAGAGACAGAATCTAAGCAGGCTGAAGTTGCACAAGAAGCCAATAAAGCCATGGTTTTGCATAACTTGAAAAATGTTAATTCTTTTGTTTTAGCAGGGGTACAAAATCTGGCAACCAATGCGACAAGTAGATGTTTTCCGCAGGTAAATTTGTGGCTAAAAAGAATTGTCAATAAGATAGACTATGAGATTAGTTACGGGTTGTGCCGTTTTCAGGTTTTTGTAGACCAGGCTGATTTGGGAGAAACGAGTGAACCTAGTCCATGTATTATGTGGTTTACGTTGATTGCATGCATTCTGGTTGTGGCAAGAATTAGCAAACTTTTAAGAGAACAGCTTGTTTTTTTCTGGTGTAGTATATTGTCACTAATTATCCAGGCGGGATTGATGGGATATACTTATTTCAGAGTACGCTACTTATTGGGGGTTATGGGTACTTTATGTATTTGCTTTGTTCTGGTTATTCAGAATATGAGGATTTCAGATAGAAGACGACGTGATGTGGTGGTGGCAATGTTGGCGATTTCCTCATTAGGAGCAATCAATGCAATGACTTTTGAAATAAATGATGCAGTTGAAGGGTTGAAGGGAGAACGGATACATCAGTATTTTGTCAATATAGATGAAGTAGAGGAATACTATGACGAAATGATATCCTACGTGAATGAGGCAGGCTATACAAATGTCGCCATACTTGGGGATATTTCTTACGAGTATGTTGTTTGGCAAATGGTGGATAATTTGCAACGATTGGAAGCAGTTAATGTTGAATATGCACCAATGCAGAAATACGAGGATTTTTCTTATATACCGGAATGTATTTTTGCTGAAAGTAAAGAAAGGATTTACTTGGAGACACAAATAGAATGTCATGGGGTGATGTATGAATGTGTTCAGGCACATATGAATGAGAACAGTGGAATGTGCTATGCAGTCTATGTGCCTACAGGAGAGAAGTTATGAGAATTGTATTGATTGGACCAGTTTATCCATATAAGGGTGGAATTGCCCATTATACCAGTCTTTTGTGCAATGCATTAAGGGAAAAGCACGAGGTAGAGATGGTAACCTATAAAATGCAGTATCCAAGATTTTTATTTAAGAGAGAGCAAAAAGATTACAGTAACACTGGTTTTAAGATTGATGATGCAAAATATTGGATTAACACGGCAAATCCGTTTAATATAGTGCGATGTGGGAAGAAAATTAAGAAGTATAAGCCGGATGCAGTTATTATACAATGGTGGCATCCATATTTTGCACCTTGCTATATTATTTTAAGTAAAGTGTTAAAAAAAATTCCTATTGTATTTACCTGCCACAATGTTTTCCCACACGAGAGATTTCCGCTGGATAGATTTCTGACGAAAATGACGTTAAAGCAGGGGAGCGGATTTATTGTTCAGTCCAAAATGGATGAAAGCGATTTGCTGTCAATTAAACCAGAGGCTAATTATGTAGTAACACCACATCCGACTTATAACGCGTTTAAAATGAAGAATATGAGCAAAAGGACTGCAAGAGAACTGCTAGGTATGGAGATGCAGACTCCCATGCTTCTTTTCTTTGGCTTTGTAAGAGAATATAAGGGACTTGGTTACCTGTTAGATGCAATGCCGCTTATTAGGGAGAAGTGTTCAGATGTCCAATTGTGGGTAGTTGGAGATTTTGGAGATGAGAGAGAGGAATATTTAAAGAAAATTGAGAAAAACGATATACAGGATTGTGTTAAATTGGTGGAAGGATACATTCCGGACCAGGAGGTTGAAAAGTATTTTGCAGCATCGGATTTAGTGGTACTTCCATATATTTCAGCTACTCAAAGTGGAATTGTTCAGATTGCGTATGGATTTGAGAAACCGGTAGTAGTAACAAATGTGGGAGGATTACCGGATGTAGTACAGAATCGTCAGACTGGGTATGTTATACCTAGCAGGAGTAAGGAGAATATCGCAAAGGCAGTCCTTGAGTTTTTCCAAACAGGAAATCAGATTGACTGGACTGACAATATAAGAAAAAAAGCAAAGGAATTTTCCTGGGAAAGAATGGTGGAGAAAATAGAAGCTATTCTCCACGCATAAAGGCGGCTGTTTTTAGAATGCCATCTTTCAGGGAAATAGGGTTGAGTTTCCCATAAGTTGTTTCGTATCTGGTAATGTCGAGATAATTTATGGGAACATCTACTTTACGCCCTTCTTTACGGATAATAGAGAGTGGAAGATTTAAGGTATCCTGAATCAGGGAAATCACTTCCTGAATACTGGTGCCATGACCACTGCCAATATTAAAAAGTTTATATGGGGCATTTCCCTCCGCGATGGTCAGAATCGCCTGGATAGCATCCTCTATATAGATAAAGTCGCGAATAACAGAGCCATCTCCATACACAGTAATTTCTTCGTGATGAATTGCTTTATGAATAAAAGTAGTAACTGCACCAAGTTGCCCATTTGGACGCTGATACGGACCATAAGGATTGGCAAGACGGATGATGCGATAGTCCAGACCATACATATAATGGTATAAATATAGGGTCTGCTCAATATTAATTTTCTGCAATCCATAAGATGTGATTGGCAATGTGACAGCGTCTTCGGAAATGGGACACTGAGCCTCTACACCATATACAGCACCGCCAGAAGAAAGAAAGACAATTTTCTTTACATTGCATCGCACGCAGGATTCTAACAGAAACATAGTCGATGAGACATTGGCAAGAAACTCCTGGGGAATATGCTGATTGGAAGTAGTTGGAATAGTAGTACTCCAGAGGTGATATACGATATCCTGTCCATTTAATAAGGTATCAAAGTCGGTTTTATCCGTCAAGTCAGATATAGAAATACTGGTGTTTTTTAATGACAAAGCTTGTATGGCATTGAAATAGGATATGTCGCGGTCAACCAGAGTAATATGGTGATTATTCTCTTTCGACAGAGCAATCGCTAAATTTGTTCCGATAAAACCAGCGGCTCCCAGGATAATAATATTCATGAAACAACTCCTCAATAATTATTGCAAATATATGAATATATTGTAACTTTCTTTGAAAGGCTTGGCAAGTAGTATTACAAACGTGTAGAGGAGCGATTGTAATAATTAGCGTTTGTATAATTGTAAGAAATAGGGTAAAATTTATGTATGCTATTATGCATAACAGGGTTGGGAATGAATTATGAAGATACTTCATGTGACGACAATAGACAGTGGAGGAGCATATAAATCTGCATTACGTTTACATCAATGTCTGACAGAGCAGGGAATCGAATCTAGCATTCTTGTGCGTACAAGAAGAACTGACAGTCCTACGGAGGAAATTTTTACAACTGTAGGAGGAAAAATATTATCCAAGATTAAGAATGGATTTAATATGTTAAGAACTAGTGGAAATATATACAGTGATTTCCTTGGAACGGATATTAGTAGAAGTCCTCAGGTGCAGAAAGCGGATATCATAGTACTTCATTGGATTAATTCCTTTTTATCGAATAAGGAAATTATGAAATTGGACAGATTGGGAAAGCCAATATTATGGTTTATGCATGATATGTGGCTTTTTACCGGAGGATGCCATGTAGATGGGTATTGTGGAAAATACGAGTATGGTTGCGGTAACTGTCCTCAGGTAAAAAGTAAGGGAAGAAATGATTTGTCAGTATATAATTTCAGAAGGAAACAGGAATTACTTGCCAGACTGAAGAATGTCAGGGTGGCTGGTCCTAGCCAATGGATAGTGGATAGTGCGATGAAAAGTCCAATTATGACTGGACGGGAGATATATTGTATGGGGAATCTTATTGACACCGATTTCTATTGTCCAGATTATAAAAGGAGAAATACGGAAAAGAAGATAACAATTATGTTTGGTGCAGCAGATGAAGGTACGGAGAATCCTAACAAAGGTTTTTCCTATTTACTGCAAGCTCTTAGACGACTCAATTCAGAAAAATATAGGCTTGTAATATTCGGAAATTCTCAACAGAAAATTATGACGGAATGTGATTTTGAGATAGTGCATACCGGATATATTGAAGAAGAAAAAGAACTTATAAGGTTATACAGGGAAGCGGATGTGTTTGTGAATCCCTCGATGCAGGAATCTTTTGGATATACAGCGTGTGAGGCAATGGCCTGTGGAACTCCCGTAGTGGCATTTCCGATTGGTGGATTGAGGGAGCAAATTACACATAAAGTGAATGGATATTTGGCGGAGTTTAAGAATGTTGGAGATTTGGCAAGAGGAATAGAATATTGTGCGGAACATACTGAAAAATTAGGAGAAAAAGCAAGGGAAGCAGCACTGAAGTATTCTTATAAGAGTCTTGGAAGTGAATATAGAAAATTATTTGAAAACATGATGAGTAACTAGTACGGAGGAGACATGGAGGAGATTAAGCTATTAGATTGCACTTTGAGAGATGGCGGATATCTCAATGATTGGGAATTTGGCAGAGATAATATTGTTAATATATTTGAACGCCTGGTAAGTGCGGAAGTTGATATTATTGAAATCGGTTTTTTGAATGAACAGCGTAATTATGATGAAAACAGGACGATATTTCCAGATGCAGAAGCGATAAACAGGACATACGGGATGCTTGAAAAGGGAAAATCCATGATTGTTGGAATGATTGATTATGGAACATGTGGTATCGATAAACTAGTTCCGGTGGCTGAGAGTTTCATGGATGGCATCCGGGTAATTTTCAAGAAAGAGAAAAAGGAAGGGGCAATTGCTTTCTGTAAGCAAGTAAAGGAACTGGGCTATAAAGTTTTCGCCCAAGCGGTTTCTATTACAAGCTATGAGGATGAAGAACTAAAACAACTAATTAAGCTTGTTAACGAATTGGAGCCGTATGCATTTTCCCTGGTAGATACTTATGGACTGTTACACAAAAATCAGCTGATGCACTATTTTGAATTTGCGGATGCTTATATGAAAAGGGAAATCGGATTAGGATATCATTCTCATAATAATTTTCAATTGGCGTATGCAAATTGTATTGAAATTATGGAACTGAAAAATGTTAATCGTTCAATTGTAATAGATGGTACATTATATGGTATGGGAAAAAGTGCAGGAAATGCACCATTAGAATTGTTGGCAACTTATATGAATGACAATCTTGGAAAACATTATCATTGTAGTCAGTTGCTTGAAGCGATTGATGTGACAATGCTTGATATATTTAAGCAAATTCCGTGGGGATATTCTTTTAAATTCTTTTTGTCGGCATCAAAGGACTGTCATCCTAATTATGTAACATATTTAATGGATAAGAGAAAATTGTCCGTTAAATCCATTAATGAAATATTGGATAGACTTCAAAAGGACAAAAAATTATTATATGACCAGGAGTATGTGGAACAGCTCTATATTGAATATCAGAAAAAAGAATGTCAGGATTTCGAGGATAGAAATAAATTAAGAGAGTGGCTTACAGGAAAGAAAGTATTGTTATTAGCCCCTGGGAAAAATATAGATAAGCAAAAGGACAGGATTTTGGCATATCAACAAGAATATCAAGGAGATAACCGGTTAGTAACAATTGCAATTAATTTTATTCCTGCTGATTTACAGATTAATGCAGTGTTTGTAAGCAATGCTAAGAGATATGTGAGGCTTTCTACAAAATTGAGTCAGGAAAAAGACAGATTGATAACGATGGCAACATCAAATGTTACGAAATCAACGGGTTCGTTTGATTATATGTTTAACTATAGTACACTCCTGGATGAGGAGGCAATGATAGTGGATAACCCAATGATTATGTTTTTAAAGTTATTAAATGATGCAGGTGTAGAACATGTAGCATTAGCAGGCTTTGACGGATATGTTAAAGCAGATACTCCCAATTATGTCAATCCCAATATGGACCATTCTTTTAGCAGGGAAAAGGCAATGGAGATTAATCAGGATGTTATAGAAAGTTTGGAGCGGCTTGGAAATCTTGCATTTACAATGGAGTATATAACCAATACTCTTTATATACAGCACTAGATAATGGAGAAAAGTGAAAATGAAAGTAGTAATTTTGGCTGGAGGTCAAAAAAGTACATTAAACAACGAACAAAATGGGATACCAAAGCCTATGGCTGAAATAGGTGGTAAGCCTATGCTGTGGCATATCATGAAAAGTTTTGCCGGTTATGGTTTTAATGAATTTATTATTTGTGGTGGTTATAAGGTAGATATGATTAAGGAATATTTTATGGACTATTATATCTATCAATCGGATATAACTGTAGACCTTCTTACAAATTCAATACAGATTCATAAGAACCGCACAGAAGATTGGAAGGTAACGGTAGTTGATACTGGATTGAATACAGCCACCGGGAAACGAGTCGCACAAATACAGGAGTATATAACGGAAGAAGACTTTATTGTGACCTATGGAGATTGTTTGACAGATATCGATGTGAATCAACTAGTAACTTATCATCATGAACATGGAAAACTTGCGACAATGGTTGTTGCAAAACCAACCGGACGAAGTACATCAATAGCGATTGATACACAGGGAAATATTTCAAGACGTAGTGAGGTAATAGCGGAAAGCCAGACATGGGCCAATGCGTGCGTGTATGTTTTAAATAGAAAAGCGCTTGAGGTATTAAATCGGGAGGTTGGTCTTGAACAGGCACTTACCGAGGGGTTAGCGAATGAAAAGCAACTAATTACCTATAAACATGATGGATTTTGGACTCCGGTAGAAACCTATCGTGACAGAGTAAATATGGAGACTCTCTGGGAACAGGGAAAGGCTCCCTGGTATAAGGAGTAGCGAAGATGAAGGTTGTTATTCTGGCAGGTGGGAAAGGAACCAGAATCAGTGAGGAATCGGTGCTAAAACCGAAACCGATGGTTACAATCGGGGACAAACCTATTCTGTGGCACATTATGAAAATATATTCCTATTATGGATATCATGATTTTATTATTTGTTGTGGATATAAGGGACATATAATTAAGGACTATTTTGTTCATTATTATATGTATCAGTCAGATGCTACTTTTCAGTTGAAAGACAGAGAAAAGGCATATCATAACTCAAATGCAGAACCATGGAGGATTACTCTGGCAAATACAGGGCTGGAGACTCTGACAGCAGGTAGAATACTAAAAATTAAAGAGTATATTGGTGATGATGACACCTTTATGCTGACTTATGGAGATGGTGTAGGAGATATTAATATTCCTGAATTAGTAAAATTTCATGAGGCACATGGTTGTGTGGCAACCATTACAACAACGCAACCAGAAGGGCGATTTGGTGCCATTAAAATCAGGGAGAATGGCGTCATAGATAGTTTTAAAGAAAAGGCGAGGAAAGACCAATCCTGGATTAATGCGGGATATATGGTATGCAACAGAAAAATTTTTGATTATTTAGGCGACGGAATGGACATGCTGGAACGAGGACCATTTGAGAGAATGGCAGGAGAAAATCAGATGGCAGCGTATAAGCATACAGGTTTCTGGTCCCCAATGGATACTGTGCATGACCGTGCCTATTTGGAGGGACTTTGGAACTGTGGAAAGGCACCATGGAAACTATGGTAAAAAGAGCTGAAAGGATAGAGAGATGAACCAGAAGACAGAACAACAGGCAAAGGAAGAAATATTAAGCTTAGTAAAAGAGTATTGTGAAGTATATCATAATGTAAGGAAACCTTTTCAGGAGGGACAAAGGATTCCGTATGCATCAAGAGTTTACGATAGTGCTGAAATGGTAAATTTAGTAGACAGTGCGTTGGAATTTTGGTTAACGGCAGGAAGATATACTGACCAGTTTGAAAAACAGATGGCAGAGTATTTAGGGGTGAAATTCTGTTCGCTGGTAAACTCAGGTTCCTCCGCAAATTTACTTGCATTTATGGCACTTACTTCTCCATTGCTGGGAGAACGTGCAATTCAAAGAGGAGATGAAGTTATTACAGTGGCAGCAGGATTTCCAACAACAGTTGCCCCCGTGATACAGTATGGCGCAGTACCAGTATTTGTGGATGTGACCATTCCACAGTATAACATTGATGTAACGATGCTTGAAGAGGCCAGAACGGAGAAGACGAAGGCAGTTATGATTGCACATACATTAGGAAATCCGTTTGACTTGAAAGCAGTTAGCGAATTTTGCCAAAAGCATAATTTATGGCTCGTCGAGGATAATTGTGATGCGCTTGGATCTGAATATGAACTGAATGGAGTAAAAAAACTGACGGGTACTATTGGCGATATTGGGACTTCCAGCTTTTATCCACCACATCACATGACAATGGGAGAGGGTGGAGCAGTATATACGGACAATCCATTATTAAATAAGTGTATCAGGTCATTTCGAGATTGGGGAAGAGATTGTGTATGTCCTTCAGGACATGATAATTTATGTGGGCACCGATTTGATAAGCAATATGGAGAACTTCCGCTTGGGTATGACCATAAATATGTGTATTCGCATTTTGGCTATAATCTGAAAGCAACTGACCTGCAGGCGGCAATAGGTTGTGCACAGCTTGAGAAATTCCCTTCTTTTGTAGAACGCAGAAGATATAATTTTACGCGCTTAAAAAATGCATTGCTACAGCATAGAGGAATAGAAGAAAAGCTTATTTTGCCAATAGAGTGTGAACATTCCAATCCAAGCTGGTTTGGTTTCCTAATTACGTGTAAAGCAGGTATAGATAGAAATTATGTTGTAAAATATATGGAAGAACATGGAATTCAGACAAGAATGCTGTTTGCAGGAAATTTGATTAAGCATCCATGTTTTGACCAGATGCGGGCAGAAGGCAAAGGATATCGTGTAGTAGGAGAACTTAGCAATACAGATAGAATTATGGCAGACACCTTTTGGATAGGCGTGTATCCGGGTATGACAGATGAAATGATTGATTATATGGCACAAACATTAATAGAGGCAGTGGAGTGATGTGGAGGTTAAAATGAAGTTTAATCTGGATTTTTATTGTGGCAGGAACGTGCTAATTACAGGACATACAGGGTTTAAAGGCAGTTGGATGTGTGCGGTGTTGGTGGGGGCAGGAGCTAATGTTACCGGGTATGCATTAGAACCTCCGACAAATCCAAGTATGTTTACGATGTTACATCTGGAAGAAAAGGTAAGGTCTATTCAGGGAGATATCCGTGATTTAAAGCACTTAGAAGATGTATTCAAGGAAATTCAGCCAGAAATTGTCATTCATATGGCTGCTCAGCCAATTGTAAGAGAATCTTATAAAAATCCGGTTTATACATACGAAACGAATGTTATGGGAACGGTTAATGTCATGGAATGCGTCAGGAGATATGAATGCGTTAAGTCTGTTATTAACGTTACCACAGATAAGGTATATTACAATCGGGAATGGCAGTGGGGATATCGTGAGAATGAAGAATTGAATGGTTATGATCCCTATTCAAATTCTAAGTCATGTTCGGAACTTGTTACAGCCAGTTATCGCAATTCCTTTTTTGAAAAGCGTGATGTAGCAATCACTACGATGCGAGCGGGAAATGTTGTAGGTGGTGGTGATTTTGCGAAGGACAGAATTATTCCTGATTGCGTGCGAGCCGCACAACAAAAAGAAACGATTATTCTCAGAAATCCTAATTCAATCAGACCATATCAGCATGTATTAGAACCAGTGATGGCATATTTGCTGGTTGCACAAAAGCAGTATACAGATAAATCTCTGGAAGGGGCGTATAATATAGGACCAGAAGAAAGTAATTGCGTAACAACAGCACAGATGGCAACTTATTTCTGTGAAGAATGGAATAAGCTATCTGGTGAACATTTGGAGTGGAAGACTTTGGAAGATAATGGTCCTCATGAGGCTAATTTATTAAAATTGGATTGTACAAAACTTAAAAATACATTTCAGTGGCAACCTGTTTGGGATGTAGAGAGGACAATTAAAAAAGTAGCAGAATGGTACTATCGTTATAGCGTAAATAAGGCAGATAGCTTATGGGAATGTGTCAAATGCCAGATACAGGAATATATGCAGGATGCGGAAAAACAGGAGTAAAGTGGCGAAAAATGATGGAAATACCTTATTTAAATTTGCAACGGATTCACCAGCCTTTGAAGGAACAGTTTGATGATGTTTATAACGAGATTATGCGGAAGGAATGGTTTATTCAAGGAGAGTTTAATAGAAAATTTGAACAGGATTATGCAGAGTATTGTGGGACAAGACATTGTATCGGGGTAGGTAATGGTTTAGATGCAATCAGAATTATATTAATGGCATTAGAAATTGGAGCGGGAGATGAGGTAATTGTTCCGGCCAATACTTTTATTGCAACAGCATTGGCTGTTAGTTATACAGGGGCAACGCCAATATTTGTGGATGCAGATGCGGAGACTTATCTAATAAATTATGATTTGGTTGAGAAGGCTATCACAAATAGGACAAAAGCTATAATAGGAGTGCACTTATATGGTCGGGTAGTTGATTTTGACAAATTGGCGAAGTGGAAAGAACAGTACGGAATTGCATTGATAGAAGATGCAGCACAAGCACATGGAGGAGAAATGCATGGAAAACGAGTTGGTGCTCTTGGAGATGCGGCAGCATTCAGCTTTTATCCTGGGAAAAATTTAGGAGCTCTTGGAGATGGAGGGGCAATAACAACGAATAGTGATGTTATCGCTCGAAAAGTGCGTGCAATAGCAAACTATGGTTCGTTTGAAAAGTATAACCATCAGTTTAAGGGGTGTAATTCCCGATTGGATGAGTTACAGGCAGGATTTTTACTAAAAAAGTTGTCACATTTGGATAGATGGAATGAAGAAAGAAGAAATATAGCCAAATGCTACCAGAATAAAGTGAATAATCCAAGATTGCGGTTACCTGGGTGGAATGGTGGAAGAAATCATGTTTTCCACATCTATCCTGTTATGTGTGATAATCAGGAAGCTTTTAGTAACTATATGAGAGCAAGAGGGATAGGGATTAACATTCATTATCCTATTCCAATTTGTGAGCAAGGGGCTTATAGAGAATATATAGAATTATCAAGTAAGTACCCAATTACTCAAGAAATATGTGCACATGAGGTAAGCATACCGCTTTATCCTGGATTGTTGCAGGATGAGATAGAATACATCATAGAATGCATGAATGAATATCAAGGATAATATCAGGCACATATTGGGAGAAAAGATATGAAACGAATTGCAATCACTGGTCCTACAGGAGCCATAGGTATGGCGTTGATAGAACTATGTATACAAAGAAAGATAGAAGTCTTGGCAATCTGCCATAAAAGTTCCAAAAGGATAGGGAACATACCGACATCTGAACTAATCAAAATTGTGGAAGCCGATTTAGCAGATTATACAACATTAGATGAAAAGGAATTAGGAACTTGTGATGGATTAATTCATTTAGCATGGAATGGGACAACTGGTGATGCGCGTAATGACATGATATTACAAAGTCATAATATTGAGTACACAATGGATGCTGTGAATCTGGCGCATCGATTGGGATGTCAGTTTTTTATTGGTGCAGGATCCCAGGCAGAATATGGAAGGGTAGAAGGAAATCTTAATGCCCAGGTGCCAACGAATCCAGAGAATGGTTATGGAATGGCAAAACTCTGTGCAGGACAAATGAGCCGGATTATGTGTGAAGGTCTTGGTATGCGTCATATATGGACAAGAATCTTAAGTGTATACGGACCATATGATGGAGAGCAGTCTCTGGTTTCTACCGCTATTAGAAAGTTTGAAAATGGCGAAAACGGCGCATTTACAGAAGGTAAACAAAAATGGGATTATCTTTATAGTAGGGATGCCGCTAAAATAATACTTGCGCTTGGAGAACGGGGAAAGAATGGAAAAGTATATTGTCTTGGAAGCGGAAAAGTGCAAGAATTACGTTCTTATATAGAAAAAATATATGACGTGATACGGGAGTATCAACAGAGACCAGAAGAAGATGCAATGGAGAGAGCGGAGCATTTGGGGTTTGGGAAAATACCTTATTTTGCAAAACAAGTAATGTATCTTTGTGCGGATATACATGATTTGGAAGAAGATATAGGAAAGATAGAGTTTACTTCTTTTGAGGATGGAATTCGGGAAACAAGCATAGTAGAATCAGAAAAAAGGACGCTTAATTTTAGTTAAAGAAGTGCCTTGGAGTTAAGATATCAGAGGAGCGTTATTAATACAAACTACAAATTAAGGTTGAAATAAAAATAAATAAGGGGTATTCTTAATAAGAGAAATATTATATATCAAGGAGGAAAGGTAAAGACAAGTGAACTATAAATATAATATAGCATTATCCTATGAATCACAACAAGAAAAATTAGTAGAAAAAGTATATCATTATTTAAAGGCAGAAAAATTGTCAGTTTTTTTTGCACCATCACCAGAATGTCAGATTTACCTTAGTGGAAGGAATCAAAGAGAGGCATTTTATGATATTTTTGGGAAAAAGGCGGAATATGTTGCTTTGTTTGTTTCGTCAACATATTTGGCAGCTGCAGTGCCCATGGAGGAGGCTCATATAATCAATTAAAATCAATAGAAACAAATACTCATTGTTTGGCAGAAGAAGTATTAGGATTAGGAATTGTTTATAAATCAACAGTGATAAAAGAATTAATAGATACTTTACCGATGAATAATTGAGAAAATGTTTAATTGTGAATTGAAGAGATAGGTACACTAAATTGAAAATTGAGGATATTCGGCAAGATATAATTAAAAAATGACGAGAAGGTATTTATTTCGTATCCCATAGCGATTTACTATGATTAAAGTGGCAAATAAGAGATTAGGAGAAATGTAATAATATGAATGCAGTAAATTTATATATTTTATGTGAAGGTACAAAATTGGATAATTTGGTTGATTATCAGAAAGTATTGACAAATTCATATGAGAAAAAACAATTGAAAAATGCTGAAATTGATACATTGAAAAGATTTATTAATGAACTTTTGAACTGGGGTATAGACATAGAGGACTTAGATGGATTTTTTTATGGATTTTCAATTCCACAAATATCAAAAGAATTTGATTTGTTAAAAATATTCGAAAATGATGTAGTTGTAAATATTGAATTAAAAAGTCATGATATAGATTTGGACAAAATAGAGTATCAGTTGAGGAAAAATAGATATTACTTATCACATTTAAAGAAAAAAACCTATAGTTTTACTTATATTAATTCTGGGGAAAAGGGTAAGATATATTCATATGATGGGGACAAATTATTTAAAAGTAATATAGAAGAAATTGCTCAATTAATTTCTTTAAAAGGTATGTTTATTAAAGAAAATATTGAGAGCTTATTTAAGGCTAAGGATTATTTGATATCTCCAATTAATACACCACAGCTTTTTGTCGAAGAAAATTATTATTTAACAGGTCAACAGGAAGAGATTAAGAATAAAATAATTAACGGAATAAATAATGACGAACACAAAATATGGGGAATTCAGGGTAGCGCTGGAACTGGAAAAACATTGTTGCTCTATGATATTGCAAAAACATTAGGACAAATAATGAAGGTATGTGTGATACATTCGGGCATTCTTTCTCAAGGCCATATTGAATTAAATTCAATTTTACGAGAAGTTGACATAATTCCAGCTAAAGAATGTAATGAAAATTCGATTAGGCAATATGATTGCATTTTGATAGATGAGTCGCAAAGGTTATATCAGGTAGATTTTGATTGTATAGTTAAGGCGTTTCAGGATTGGAATATTCATTGTATTTTTGGATACGACTATTATCAGATTTTATCTTATGCCGAAGAAAGTAGAAATATTCCAGAGCAATTAAATAGATTAAATTTTTTTTGTGAAAATAAATTATCTGAAAAAATACGTACGAACAAGGAAGTCGTGTCATTTATTAAAAATGTGATTAATTTAACACATCGACCCAAGAGATATATGGATTATAGCAATATAGAAGTTCTGTATGCTTCTGACTATACAGTGGCAAACAATATAATTGAACATTATGTTACAAATAAGGAATATAAATTTATATCGTATACGCCATCGAGAATAAAAAGTAATGATATAGATAAACTTTCTAATTATACAAATACACATCATATAATAGGACAGGAATTCGACAATGTGATTTTTAGTATGGATAATAATTTTAGATATACGCAAGATGGAGATTTACAGGGAAGTATTCATCCAAATCCTGATTACATATTTTATAAACTTTGGTTTCAAGGAGTATCAAGAGCAAGGGAAAGATTATGTATATTAATAATAGGGAATGAACCTTTGTTTAATAATATTTTAAAAGTTAAGATGCAGTTTATTGAGTAGATACACAACTGATATTTTTGTAAATATTTAAAGTAATATATTACTTGAATGTTATATCATTTGGGACCTTGATTTCAATAGAAATTTTGTAAGTCCTCAATTGCGGGTATCAGGACAAATCGACCTTGCATTACTGCAAGGCTAGCGGTTTGCTTTTTTGTTCAGATTAGTGAAGACAGTGTAAAACTACGCTTAGATTCTGAATATAAATCAAACAGGCAATGAACATTATTTGATAATTAGCGAATATGAGCATTCAGATTATAATAAATTTTACATTAAATTTTCCGTTAAGTACTAATTTCGTCAAGGTAAAAAATGTAATCTTGTATATGGTACAATGAAACAGAATTACGACAAACAAACTGGAAATGACTACTGAATGCAAGAGAGGTTGGAAAGAGGAATTATATGAAGAAATATTTATTCTGGTGTGAACTAGAAGAACGACCATATAGTGAAACGGATAGAAGGTTAAGTGCTAAACTATCCAGGGAAAGACAGGATAAAATCAATCGGTATCGGTTTGATGTAGACAAGAGATTATCATTGTATGGTGGATTATTAGTAAGAATGGGAATACAGAAGTTCTGGAATATTCCATATGAGGAACAGACATTTGTATGTGAGAACATGAAAAAACCATATCTGGTGAGTGAAGGGAACATTCATTTTAATCTGTCTCATACAAGAAATATGATTGTGTGCGGATATTCGGACCAGCCAGTTGGCGTTGATGTTGAACGCATAAAAGTGCCTTTTCACAAGGAAATTGTAAGACGTTATCGTGCGGATGAGCAATTACAGTGTCAGCGGGGATCAGAACAGGAACAGGCAAGCGCATTTTACCAAATATGGACGAAGAAAGAAGCCTATGTCAAGTGTGATGGGACTGGTCTTTCAGTTGAAGTGACTGAGATTCCAACAAATCTTCCGCAATTCGAAACGTGGAAAAGAGGAGAGTATATTATATCGTTATTTTCCAGGTCAGAAGCTCCAACTGAATTAGTGAACATAACGGAGGAAGAACTTGTGTATTTTTTTGCTTCTGACAGGAATGAAAATGGAAACTGGAATTGAAAGTGAGTGCAATCGCCAAAAAATATTTGGTAAATAAGTAGAAAAATACGTAAGAATAAGAAAAACCTACAAGAAACATTTGTGAAAGTGTTATGTGCTTTTTTGTGGAAAATTATATAAAAATACGAAAAATGCCTATCATATTGTCAGTAATTACTATATGTGATAGCATTTTCTATACAACATATAGTACATAATACATTATTGAAAAATAAAGTATTAATGGAAACTGTGCATAAAACTGGTGCCAAAACCATGTGAAAAACGAGGGAATGACTATGACAAAGAAATCGATACTACGAACAATTTTTCACAAAAACAAATTGAGGTTTGTTACACAAATTGCTGTTTCAACTATTGTGGCAGGATTGAATGTATTTTCAGCCATTCTACTAAAAAAAATAATAGATATAGCTACGAGTGGAACAATACCAGAATTAAAAAATCTTTTGATAGTTAGTGGAACGTATATCCTGACATTACTTGGAGTTTCATTTGTGTGTACGTTTCTGAAAAATACATATATCCGTAAGGGAATGCAAAATCTGAAGGCTGATATAATGGAACAGATCTTGACTGGTGATATCAATATGATGAAGCGAAATACCACGTCTAGGTATTTTACAGTGTTTAGTTCTTCGGTTGCATCAATCGAAACAGACTATATCGAGAATCTTCTGGTAATGATTCAAAATGTGATAACTGCTGTGTTAGGAGTTATTGTAATGATTTATCTTGATATCTCTCTTTTTTTATGCGTTCTGATTGTGGGAGGACTTACATTTTCACTATCTGGATTGTTTATGAAGAATGCATCAGATACGGAGAAACGGGTAATGAAGAGTAATGAACAGTTTGTAACCTTTGCAAAAGAAATTCTGTCAGGATTTCAGATTATTAAAAGTTTCCAGGCCGAGAGAACCGTACTGGATATTTTTGATAAGAAAAGCAATGAACTTGAGTCAGGTAAATATAAAAAGCGTATGCTCCATGATGCAATTAAGGTATCAGGAGAAATGAGTACGAATTGTATTGTACTCTTTGTGTTTGCTGTGGGTGCATGGCAGGCAATACATGGTACAATCACGGCGGGTACAATTGTTGCATTTATACAGTTGATGAATTTTATTGTGGTGCCAATTCAGGTGATTCCACAGTGCGTTGCTAAGTTTAAGGCTGTTAGGGCTGTAACGGAGAATCTGGAAGAACTAACTGAGTCGGGTGATGAGCAACGATACGAAGAACAGGACATTCAGGGGTATAATATTGCATTTCATCATGTTGATTTTTCATATGATGGAACGGAAAAAGCATTAACCGATATAACAATTTCGTTCGATGAAAACAAGAAGTATGCAATCGTTGGACCAAGTGGCAGTGGTAAATCTACATTAATCCAATTACTTCAGGGATATTGGAACCAGTACGATGGAACAATGAGTCTCGGTGGTGTGGATATTAGGGGAATCTCAAATAAAGAGATTTTTTCTCATATCTCAGTATTACAGCAGGAAATTATCATCTTTGATACATCGATATGGAACAATATAACGTTGTACAAAGAGTTCACAAAGGAACAGGTAGAGCGGGTAGTTGATGCAGCGAATCTAAGAGAACTGGTAACGGAAAAGGGACTACAGTATGAATGCGGAGAGAACGGAAATAAGTTGTCTGGTGGTGAACGACAGAGAATTGCGATTGCGAGATGTTTATTGCTGAATGTGCCAATTATGCTGATGGATGAGGCGACATCGGCTTTGGACTCAAATACGGCTTACGAAATTGAAAAGACTATTCTGAATCTGGAATCGAAAACAAGAATTGTAGTAACCCACAAATATAATAAGGAGTTATTAAAAGAATACGATGAAATCATCGTGATGAAGAAAGGAGTTATAGCAGAAAGAGGAACATTTGATGAACTGATTGATAAAAAAGCAGAATTTTGGAGGTTATATAGTTTGGCAGAATAAAGAAAGTAGACATGAGGATAAGTAGACAATATGGAAAAGAGAACATTGACATTATCACAGAAGCAGATATTTGACATGACACAGATTGAGGATGGTGATTATTCCATCAGTGCGATAGCAACATTTCAGGGCAGAGGTAACGTAGAATACATGAAGACCTGTTTGGAAACGTTATATGAAAACAACCAGATTTTTCATGTTTCATTTGACTATGATGGCGTTGAGATGAAGCAATATCTTGATGAGGAGAAATCATATACCGTTCAAGTAAATGAATTTCCTTCCTGGGAGAAATTTGAGCAATGGAAAGCAAATGTTGAAACTTTGGCAATTGATTATCAGCACCTCTTTGACTTATATGGGTTCACAATTGGGGAACAGGAATTTGGCTTATATATCAGAATGCATCATATTATCTCTGATGCGACATCAATTGGAATTGTTATTTGCCGTTTCAATGATTTATACCATGCCGCACTGGGAGAACGAGAGTTCGAGTTAGTGTGTGGTGATTTTATGGCTGCACTCGAAGAACATGAAGCGTATAGAAACAGTGAGAAGTATCAAAAAGATCGTGACTACTGGTTTGATGAATTTCAGGGAGTGAATGAACCATCCAAAATAACAGAAAAACGTGCAACGAAGCATGACGTTAGTAGAATCTCGATTAGGATGAACGAGCATGAATTACAGGTGTTAAACCGATTTACCAGTACGACGAAAGATTCACTGTTTCATGCTTATATGGCAGCCTTTGCAGTATATCTGTCAAGGATGAACCGAATGGAAGAAGTTAACATTGCAACAACGATTCATAATCGATTTGGTAAGAATCTGAAAAGTACAGTTGGTATGTTTGCAGATACCATTCTTTATCGAATTTCAGTCAATCCAGATGACAGATACGCAGACATGATAGCGGAAGTGAAGCAAAAGATCTTTGCCAGTCTAAAGCATTCAAGATTCAATTATACGGAGACAAAAAAAGAGTTATTAGTGAAGAATAACAACCAGCTAGAACTACTGGATGTCATAATAAATTACCAGGTGGTACATAAGAGTTTTCAGGATGATGTTGATGTGCGCTGGCAAAATTGTAAAAAACAGTTTAACAGTCTGACTGTAAATATCTGCGACTGGGAAAATAACGGACAGTTTTCTATCGATTATGATTATCTTGACTGTGTATTGACGGAGAAGGAAATCAGAACCATGCACCGCCAGATTATGAACATCATGATGTCGGGAATGGAAAAACCAGATACGAATGTCAGGGGAATTGAGCTTGTTGACCAATTTGATTATGATGTGTATCGGAAAATTAATGAGAAGTTTGACGTTGCATATCCGGAAATGGAAACAATTGTTTCACTGTTCGAAAAACAGGTAGAACTTCGAGATGAGGAAACAGCACTGATATATGACCAAAAAGAATATTCCTATGCGAAGCTAAATCAGAAGGCTAATATGATAGCACAAAATCTGATTCAGTCAGGTGTAAAACCGGGAGATTATGTAGCCTTTATTTCTGATAGAACGGTGGATATCCTGTACGGAATTATTGGTATTATCAAAGCAGGAGCAGTTTATGTGCCTATGGATCCTAATTATCCAGAGGAACGAATTCAGTATATGATTGAAGACTGTTTGGCAAAGGCCGTGTTACTTGCAACAGAAAATGAAATCAAAATCTCACATGAAAATGTTCTGAATGTGAAATCATTTGATACAGGTAAGACGTACGAGAATCCGAATGTACAGATTAATCCGGAGGATGAGCTGTATGTAATCTATACGTCTGGAACCACAGGAAAACCCAAAGGGGTCCCAATTTGCCACAGTAATGTAGTGAGATTGTTATTCAATGACGAGTTTCAATTTCAGTTTTCTGAGAAGGATACATGGTTACTATTTCACTATTATGGGTTTGATTTTTCTGTTTGGGAAATGTATGGAGCCCTGTTATATGGAGGAAAATTGGTTGTTCCGTCATTAGAAGAAACCAGAGATGTATTCGCAATTATTCGACTGATAAAGGACAACCAGATTACGGTGCTAAACCAGGTGCCTTCTGCATTCTATGCCTTGATGCTTGGGATGGATAAAGAGAGAATTGATTCGTTGCGATATCTGATATTCGGTGGTGAAATGCTAGACCCAAGAAAACTTGCAGAATGGAAACAGTATAATCCACAGGTTCGGATTATTAATATGTATGGAATTACGGAAACAACAGTTCACGTAACGTACAAAGAAATCGGAGACGAAGAAATAGCAAGTGGTATCAGTGATATCGGATTACCAATTCCGACACTTGGAATCTATTTGTTGCAAGGAGAGCAGTTATGCGGTGTAGGTATGCCAGGTGAACTGTGTGTATATGGAGCCGGATTGTCTAGTGGATATCTGAACCGAAATGAATTAACGAAAGAAAAGTTCGTATCGATACCAAAGTTAACAGATAAAATGATTTACCGCTCAGGAGATTTGGCGAGAATACAGGAAAATGGAAGCATTGAATATCTGGGACGAATTGATCAGCAGGTAAAAATTAGCGGTTTCCGTATTGAACTAAAGGAAATCGAAAATGCAATCCTAAAGCAGAACCAGTATGACATCAAAGAGTGTGTGGTAATTGACCGAATTGATAATGGTGGAAAGCGAAATCTGTTTGCATATCTTGTATATCAGGATCGAGTGGATTTTTCGTTGATTAAGAAGGAAATTAAGCAGGTGCTGCCGTCTTATATGATTCCAATGTACTGGACAACAATAGAGAAGATTCCAATTACGAAAAATGGTAAGTTAGACAGAAACTCACTGCCGGATATTGAGACTCCAATTATGAATACCTTCGTAGAGCCAGGGAATGAAAAAGAAGCTAAGATTCTAGAGATATTCCGGAACGTACTTGGTTACGAACTACTAGGTATTACGGATGATTTCTTTGAGTACGGTGGTGATTCCATTAAGAGTATGATGTTTGTTGCAAAATGCAAGGAAATCGGATATGAAATCACCTCCAAGGAAATTGTTTCGAATCCTACAGTAGAAGCAATCGCTTCACTTTGTAGAGAACTGTCAGGTGAAACAGGTGAGAATGAGGATGTGAAAGGACCCGTAAAAGCAACGCCAATTTATGAGTACTTTAAAGAGATGAAGTTGCCAAACGAAACGCATTATAATCAGGCAGTATTATTGCAGGGAATGAAACCAGTTCAAACTGAATGGGTGGAACAGGCAATGGGACATCTGGTGGAACATCATGATGTATTACGTGCAAAATGGGCGGATGGTTCATTGAGAATTCAGGAAAAAGATCGTGCGCATGAATTTGTGGATGTTACTACAGTTAGTATCAATGGTACGAAGAATATGGAGCAGGCTTGTAATGAAGTACAAAAGAGCATTTCATTTGAACATGGCTCATTATGCAAGGCAGTTATTCTATCCACGGGCGATGGTGACTATCTGTTGTTCGTGGCTCATCATCTTGTGATTGATGGAGTTTCATGGAGAATTTTACTAGACGACTTTGTACAATTGTATGAAGAATGTTCTAAGGGAATAGAACTGCAGCTTCCGGCAAAGACAACTTCTGTTCAGACTTGGGCAGAGGCTTTGGAACAGTATGCAAATTCGTCAGGCTTTACTGTAGAAAATCAGTATTGGAATACATGGCTTGAGCAATTTGAAACAGAGAATCATAGGAAGGTGTTACATGGAACAGATGGGGTGACACAGCATAGAATTCTCTTAGACAAACGAGAAATGAATGAGCTTCTTTTGGCTTGTCGAGAGGTATATGGAATGGATGCAAATGTTGTATATATGACAGCATTTATGGTAGCATTGTGTGATTTGACCAAGCGTAAGCGCATAATGGTGAGTCTGGAGGGACATGGAAGAGAAGTGATACAGGAAGGAAATTCACTTGATCGAACAGTTGGATGGTTTACCAGCATTTTTCCTGTAGTACTAGATTTAAAGGATACAATACAAAACACAATGGTGCATGTGAAAGATACGGTCAAGATGGCCAGTCTTTATCAGTTAGGATATGGAATTAAGAAATATATTCTACATGAGAAGATGAACGATTTTGTACCAGATGTGATGTTTAACTATCTTGGTGATGTTGGAGCGACATTGAAAGAAAATGAATTCTTTGCATTATCGGATTTGGATTTAGGAGAGATGTGTGCGAAGGAAAATAAAGACGAATCGTTACTTACAATTAACGGATTTACAAAGGCAGATAGTGTATTGTTTGAACTTGAATATGGAAATGCACAGTATTCAAAATCTGATATTGAGAAATTAGAGAAAAACGTTATGGATGTATTAGAACAGATGAAGACACTTTGTTTTGGTAAGCATGAGAAAGTGATTACTGTTTCAGATGTAAGTACGGAACAAATAGCAGAAGACGAATGGGATGAGTTATGTGCGATGTATAACGCATAGTGAGGAAAGAAATGGCAACGAAGAACAACATTGAAAGAGTATATGGCTTAACACCTATGCAACGAGGCATGCTGTATACCTATTTGAAAGATAGTAATACCAGTTCGTATTTTATTCAGAAATCTATCGCAGTACATGGGGCGTTGAATCTGGATTATGTGAAAGCAAGTTTGCGAATTTTGGGAAAGAAACATAGTGTGTTACGAACATCTATATTTCATAAAGCGAAGGGCGAGCCAAAACAGGTTGTATTGGCCAATCGTGAGATCGAATGCATTGAGGTACAGGCAACCAAAGAACAGGTAGCTGTAATCGAACAACAGGATAAGGAACGCGGATTTGATCTGATGAATGATGCGCTGCTGCGAGTAACAATTGCACATATTTCAGATAATGAAAATGTATTAATATGGAGTTTTCATCATATTATCCTAGATGGATGGTGTATGGCAATATTGTTAAATGATTTCTTCTCATTTTATCATGCGTTGGAACAGGGAACCTCTGAAGAGAATCTGATAAAAACCAATAGGCAGATATTTGATTATGGTGAGTACATTGACTGGCTGAATGTTCAGAATCCTCAGGCAGCAAAGGAATACTGGAGCAATGTACTTTGTGATTACAGTCAGGATAGCAGAATCCGACCTACTATTACATTAACGAAAGAGAATAAGGGCTGTGGCGAAGAAGTACAGGTACTGTCACAGGAAATCAGGGAGAAAGTAGAAGAACTTAGTAGAAGATTAAGGGTAACATTTAGCAGTGTTATTGAGTTTGCCTGGGGGTTATTTCTTGCTAAGCAGAATCATTTACCAGAGATTGTATATGGAAAAGTAGTTTCTGGACGAAATGCGAATTTAAGAAACATCGAAAAGGCAGTGGGACTGTTTATTAATACGATTCCGGTAAGACTGAATACAGGAGCAGAGAAGTTTTGTGATGAGTTGATTAGGGAGCTTCAGAGTCAGTCGTTAGATAGCGAACGATTTGATTACTATCCTCTGTATGAGGTTGCAAAGGTGTCAGAAATTGGAGGAGAGTTAATCCATAGTTTGTACATTTTCGAAAATTACTATGTTGATAAATCGGAACAGGCGAACACCGAGGGGCTGGATATAGAAATCGATAACAAACAGGAAGAAACAGAGTATGCACTGTCACTGGCCGTTATCAAAAATGACCAGTACGAGTTTCATATCAACTATAACAAAGAGCTACTGTCGGTGGAAGAAGCCAAGCTGGCAATGGCACATTTTGTACAGATTTTAACAGATGTTGTGTGCTCACCACATAAGCAGGTTCAGGATATTACAATGATTTCGGGTGAGGAAGAGCAAAAGATTGTAACGAGCTCTTATGGAGAACAGCGAGAGCTTGAATTCGAATCGATTATAGAACGTTTAGAAGAACAGATTGATCAATGTGGAGAGAGGATTGCGCTTCAGTGTGAAGACCAGAAGATTACATATACAGAGCTGGGCGCGAGAGTGAATGCAGTTGCAACCAGTATTGCAGAGCATGGAGTGACAGCTGATGACAGAGTGTTGGTGTTATGTGAAAAAAGCATCGAAATGATTATTGGAATCTATGCTGCAATCAAATGTGGCTGTACATACATTCCAGTTGAAAAAGGAATCCCTTCTGGTCGTATTGACTATATTGTGAAGGATAGTGAAGCAAAACTTGTACTTACGGATGACTCAGTAGAAGGTATACATTTGCCATATATAAATGTTAAGACAGTTACTACCGGAGTGATGTCTGTCAATTCGGGCCAAAATAGGAAACACGAAAATCTGTATATATTATATACATCTGGCACAACAGGAACCCCGAAGGGAGTTGAAATCAAAGAACAGGCTGTAATTAACCTGGTAAATTATCTGAATCGTATGATTTATAGCGGGTATGAACATACAGACGTTGCGTTAATTGCAAGTCCAATGTTTGATGCATCAGTACAGCAGATATTTACAGCATTATTATACGGACACACGTTGCATTTGATTACGGATCGTATTAAGCAGAATACAGGTAGTATGTGGGAGTATCTGAATAGCAATCATATTATGATTACTGATGGTACACCATCCTATATAGAACTACTGTTCCACTCAAATGAGGGGCAGGTAGAAACTAAGGAATATATTATTGGTGGAGAGGCATTAAAACCAGAACTGATCGATGCAATTGCCATTAAAACAACAGATGCTAACGTCTATAATGTATATGGTCCAACAGAGACAACTGTTGATGTGACCTGTTATCTATGTAAGGGTGTGGATGCGAAGAAGAACTCTGTATCAATTGGAACTCCAATTGATAATACAGGTATTCTGATTATGAATGGTAACTCATTATGTGGAATAGGTATGATTGGAGAAATCTGTATTGCAGGAATTGGCCTGTTTTCGGGGTATTTGAATAACGACACGTTAACCCGGGAGAAGATGCGATATGTACCAGGGGTGGATCAAACCCTGTTTTTATCGGGAGATCTTGGATACTGGAATCAGGATGGCATGATTGAAATTATTGGTAGAAATGATTCTCAGATAAAAATCCATGGATATCGAATTGAAATTGAAGAAATTGAACAGCTACTCTTACTAGTAGAAGAGATACTAAAAGCAAGCGTGGTATGTGTAGAACAGAATCTGGTTGCATTTGTAAAGGCAGCAAATCCAGTTTCGACTGAGCACTGTATGGAGTTTCTAATGAAAAAGCTTCCATACTATATGATTCCATCCCGCATCATTCAAATTGATGAGATGCCAATGACACTTAGTGGGAAAACTGATTTAAAGAAGTTGAAAGAACTGGCCGTGAATTATAGGAAAGAAACGGGACATGGTGAAGCGAAGGCGACAAATGAAGAAGAGGAATTGCTTGTTTCGGTATATCAAAAGATCCTGAATGTAGAACATATCAGTATAGATGATAATTTTTACAGTCTTGGGGGAGATTCTATTCAGGCGATACGAATTATATCACAGTTGAACGATTATGATATCAAGATTAATGATATTCTTCGATATCCACAGATTCGTCAGTTGGCAAAGTTTTTAAAAAGTAAAAAATCTAATATTTCGCAGGAGGAAGTAGCTGGAGACATGATACTGCTTCCGGCGTATAAGCAGTTTTTGAATAGTGCTAGTGAAACTTCATATAATCATTTTAACCAGTCTATGCTAATCAAATCAGAACAGCCCGTGAATAGAACGGCGTTAAGTGATGCGTTAGCAGAAGTAGTGAAGGTACATGACGGCCTTCGAATCCGTTATCGATATGGAGATGAAAAGGCTGAGATACTTCCGGCTTCAAAGGTGCAAACGGCAATAGAAGAGATTGAGTGTCGTGATGCACAGTTAAATCAGACTGCAACTGAGTATCAGCAAAGCTTCAAACTTGAAGAGGGACTTGCGATTCGGGTAGTTGTACTGAAAACAGAAAGTAGTGAATATATACTGATTATCTTACACCATTTCGCCTCAGATGCGATTTCAATGAGAATCATTTTTGATGACTTGTTCCTGGCTTACCAGTGTGCAAAGGAAGGAACGACAATCGAATTACCGAAGAAGACCTATTCAATTGTTGACTGGGGTAAGAGACTACAGGAGATTGTAGAGAATCATCTTCTCGAAGATGAAGTGGATTTTTGGAAAGAGCAGATTAGCGCACTTCCAGAAAGTGAAGGTTCAAAAGCTTCACATTCTATGGCACTACATTCAAAACAGCAAACCGAATTGTGTAGTGTTGGAGAATCGAAGTATTACGAGGTACGCATTCATAAGAAACTTACAACACAACTTCGCGATAAATTGAATTATTTACCGGATTATAACCTGCAGGATGTACTATTGACCTGCTATTCCATGGCACAGATGAAAGCAGAAAAAACAAATGATATGACAGTCTTTATGGAAAGTCATGGAAGAGATGATAAGTTAGTTGGACTGAATGTTGCACATACTGTTGGATGGTTTACTGCAGTATATCCACTGCATATCAGATTTGATAATAACCACAAGGCAATACAGGACCGTATGAGCTATATTCGTGGGAAAATAGATTGTGTTCCGAATAACGGAATTGGATATTCAGTATTAAGTACTATGACAAATGAACTTAGTCCGGTTAATACACAAGCCGCAACGATGTTTAATTATCTGGGCGAGTTTTCGAATCTTTCAAATGAAGAACTTGGGCTGCATTGGGAACCGCTGTCTATGGGAAAAGAAGTGTCAGATCAGATTCAGATGCAAAATAGAATTCTGGTAAATATGGCAATTCGGGACGGCGAACTATATTGCAATCTACGATATGATAGTGCACGAATTAAAGAATGGAAAATAAAACAGATTGTGCGATTTTTTGAAGCTAATTTGAAAAAGCTAGTCAACCTAGATGCAAATGAGTTACTTAAAAACGGAGCATTTGGATATCTGAACCAATCTGACCAGGATTATGTGAATGTGATAAATAAAACAGGAACAAAGAACGTATTCTTATTCCCGCCGGCAATGCTAAAGGTTGCGTATTTACCGGTTTATGAAAAACTGTTCGCACCATATGAGGAATTGAAACTGCATGTATTCCATCTGACTGCAACCCAGGGAATGAGTAAGCAGTATGCAGCGTATATTATGGAACAGCAGATGCAGGAACCATATCTGTTTATTGGATATTCAGGAGGAGCGAACATTGCATATGATACAGCGTTGTATCTGCAGAAAGAGAAGGGGATTCATGTGAATCGCATTGTAATGATTGATGGATTCAAATGGCAGACAGGACTCGATTTTGTAACGCTGACAGAGGAAAATATTGACGGAATGCTAAAAGACTTTTTGGAATCCTCAAATATGAGCGAAGACCTGCTGCAATCACCTCAAGTTCAGCATATGATTCAAATGGAGCGGGCTAATTTCCTGAAAGAGGCAGAAACCTATCAGGGATATTGCGATAAGCATAAAAATAGATTCGAGAAGCTAGAGAAGGTAGCAGTGTACAATCTGTTATCGGAGGATGTATTTGAAGAAACGGAAAAAGATACCAGACACGGATGGAATCAGTGCATAGAACAAGACGTACAGTATATAGAGGCACGTGGATCACATTTGTCAATGTTGAATGACAGGGAAAGTCTGAAATATAATAGAGAAATCATATATAAACTTGTAAAGGAAACGCTGATGAATAAAAAAGACAAGAACAACAAGAATGGTATGAGTAATAAGAAAGAAATCTTAATCAAGGCAGAGAATGTAAAAAAAGCATTTGGTAAGGATGAAGCGAAAGTACAGGCATTAGCAGGAGTTGATTTGGAGGTATATCAGGGAGAATTTGTTGTAATTTTTGGAACTTCTGGATCAGGGAAGTCAACTCTTTTAAATGTGCTAAGTACACTTGAATCACCTGATGAGGGACGTGTAAGTTATTACAATGAAACGATTAACTATAAGAGCAGGAAACAGGTGTTGAACGTACGAAAGAATCATATAGGATTTATCTTTCAACAGTATCATCTGATACCGAACCTGACGGTGCGTGATAATGTAGAAGTCGGAAATTATCTGGCAGAGAACAAAACTGACATCGAAGAAATTCTAAAGGCAATTGGACTGGAGAAAAAAATGTCGAAGTACCCATCCCAGCTTTCTGGTGGAGAACAGCAGCGCGTATCTATTGCAAGAGCACTTGCAAAGCAGACCAATATATTGTTCTGTGATGAACCAACAGGAGCGCTAGACACGAACACCGGTATTAAGGTGCTAAAGCTGTTACAGGAGGTTCAAAAAGAACGAGGTGTTACAATCGTTATTGTTACTCACAATAATTTAATCGCTAATATAGCAGACAGAGTTGTTTATATGCGTGATGGCAACATTACAAAAATTGAAGAGAATCAAACAAGAATGTCTGTTGAAGAAGTGGAGTGGGTATAATGAAAATACTAATAAAGAACAACCTGAAAGGGTTGGTGAAGAATAAGTTGTTTTTGCTGTTACTGTTGCTGATTTCTGTGATTATGGGGTTACTGTTTTCTTATCTGTATTATGGCAATATGCCAATGAAGAATTGCTACGAAGACGAACTTAACTCCTGTAATCTGGAGGAAATCAGACTGTTACCGAATCTGGAGCTGTCTGATGAGGAAACCAATGAAATCGTGGATAAGTATCAGATGAAGCCTGAGGATTTGGCCGAGAAAAGCATGAACGAGCTGATAAAGGAATATCATGTGGATTTGATACCATATTACGATGATAGAATTTCGGAATTAAAAAAAGAGTATAATCTTGAAACAACACTACTGGAACGAAAATATGTCGTGGATGAACAACAGACGTTATACATGACATATAAAGAGGGAGACCTGGATAAGGTTGTAATTGTTGAAGGAACAGAGAATCTTAATAACGGTGAAATATTACTATCTGTGCAATATGCAAATAAAAAGCAGCTGGCAGCAGGAGATACCTTTTGTATTGATGAGAAAGACTATCAAATTGTCGGCTTGTATTATCAGCCATCCGAAAGTTTGATTTATAATAGTAAATATGCAAAAAATATGAATACAGAATCAAATGGTGGCGTATGCATGACCAAACATGATTTTGATGAAGTAGCTGGTGACAGTGAACTGATGTATCTTGGTCGATTTTCCAAGGAACAAAGTCATGAAGAACTTGATCAGATTATTCAGGATATGATGGACGATGAAGATATTGTGAGTGTTCAAAAAAGCAATGAACTTATGAATTACGAGACATTGCGGTCTAATTTTGACACTAGTCTGGCTTTTATGATGGTTGGAATCGTAATTTTTCTTGTTACGATTATCCTGATTATGTTTCAGATTATTGAAAACCAGTTTAATCAGTATAAAAAATGCATTGGTATCTTAAAAGCGATGGGATTTTCAGAATGTAAGATTGCAGTTTCATTTTTCGTATTTGTAATGCCAATTTGCATCGGCTTTTTCATAGGTTTGCTGTTAGGATATACGCAGTCGTTTGGATATAGCAGGAATTATCTGAATACGTTTAACTATATTGTACCAGATATTACATTTGACTATGTGCTAACATTAGAATTGTGTATTGCGATTACAGTCCTGATGGTGCTTGTGTGCTTTTTTAGGGGGATGAAGAAAGTATCAGAACCCGTTCTGAATCTGATGGCGAACCGAATCGAAAAGAAGATGGGAAGGGTATCAGAGTTTATCGGAGGAACCCTAAGACGAATTCCATTTATTACACGTATGAAACTGGAATTCATGTCACAGAATGTCGGACGAATATTCGTGATGCTTATTATGACCGGTATTTCATTCGTGATGTTGAATTTTGCAGCAGCAATCTGGGGTTTGACCACGAATCCAATCAAAGAATTACAGACTGCAATCCAGTATGAATATGTCTATACGTACGATGATATGCAGGACAAACGCGAAGGTGACGATAAAGCGATTGTAGCTGATATGTATATACTTGCAAAGGGTGATACGAAGATTAATTCGTCTGTTGTATGTTATTTTGTGGAGGAGGACTTTTCTTTCATGAAGCTTCTGAATCAGGATGTCAATCTGCTTCAGAAACTGGAGAATGGGAATTCGATAATTGTGTCTAAGAAAATGGCGTACAACTATGGGCTTCAGGAAGGTGATGTCATCAGTATAAAAGGAAAAGACAAGAAGAGCTACGATGTAACAATACAGGGAATAAATCCGCTGGCATATGATTCGGCAGTTTATATGAACATCAGTGATGTCAAGCATTATCTCGAACATGTTGATGATCAGAATTATAATGTTGAATTTGCATCCGAAGAGTTGAACATAGCAGATGATTGCAACTATTCTGTAAAACGAAAGAATGAAGTGATCGACAATATGAAATCAGTAATCAACGGAAGTATGAGCATGATTCCAATCCTGGTAGTTTTAACGGTCATTCTGGTAATGAGTATTTCATTATTGCTGGCATATCTGAATATAAAGGATAACAGACATAATATCGCGGTGTTTAGTATTGTAGGATATAAAACATCAACCATAAAGAAAATGGTAATCAATGTATATTCTATCGTTATTATATTTGGGGGACTGATTGGATGTCTGGTGATTGAACGTATTCTGGTGGCAATATCAAATTACATTAATCAGGTTACGGACATTTATATTGAATTAAACAGTTATACGTGGATGTGGGTTATTGCATGTGTTGCATTGTATGTGGTTTATCGAATATCAATCGTTATCATGTCAATCCCAATTAGTCGTATTAAAGTAAATGAAATTATCTATGAATAGAATATGGGAATCGACAAGTACAGACTATTACAATTATTTATTTGTTAATTTTAATTATACATCTCTATTTGATAATTACATATATTTGGACAAGTATCAGTTTGAACCACATCCATATAAGAGTGTTGATACAAATTTTGATTTTTATCCTAATCCAAATGGATTTTCTAAAATTAATATGAATGAAAGAACAGTGTGGTCCTCTTTTATTATGACAGATACAATCCATCCTCATGGATATCAGAGTATCCCGAGATCATTACTATTTGGAATAGAGAATAAAGAATATGTCACAGATAGAGTGCTTAATCGGTTCAATAAATCATATTGGGCACAAAGTAATCAAAAGTATAAATCTTACTTTAACGATGTAAAATTATTTATTATTTATGGCACTTCAATAGGTGAAACAGATAATTGGTGGTGGAGAAATATTTATAGCTGTCTATTAAACGAACAGAGCGAACTTATTATATATTATTATTGTAATGGTTACTTTGACAAAGATAATGTAAAGCAACGGTTTATAGAAGGATGTAAAATTATAGCCGCAGAAGAAGAAATTGCTAAAGTAAAAGAAAAAATATATGTTGTGCTATATGATGACATGCATCCTGTAAAAATGTTTGAGTTAGAGAATGCGGGAGACGAGTAGAATGGTATAGAAAGTAAATCATTAATTAAGAGAAGTATATATTTGTGAAAGACTACCGTGTAGAAAATATATTGTCAATTAATTTTATGACTTTACTTACAGAAATTTGATATGGTTATATTAAAAAAGCTAGTATTTTCACTTAAATTCAAATATTATATTGAAGTTAGAATGGAAATAGAGTAAGAGGATAGGTTGACATATGGCACTTTTAGATAAACTTATTAGCGGAATTTGTGCTGATAGACAATATGCTATTTTCATAGGGCAATACTGCATAGTCATGTTATGTTGGTTATTAGCAGGTAGAAAAATCGTACAGAAATGGGGAGAGGAGAATGATGATAATAAGCAGATAGAGCGGAGCAAAAATAACTTTTTGCTTAATTTTGACTATTATGAAAGAACGGTTTTGGGGTATATAATATGTGTGATTATCTATTTAGCTTTAAAAGCTGTGCATGTTGAACGTCCTGATAATAATAGTTATGAATTATTAAATATAGCATTGGGTTCCTTTGTAGGGTTGGTAACAATTTGGACATTGCTTTCTAAATGGAAAATAGAAAAAGGAATTATCCCAGCTTATAAGATATCCACTTATTTGCACATTCAAGATTTTTTTAAACATTTAATGGTTTGTATTATTATAATGTGCACTGCAGCATTTACATCAAGAGTAATATTGTTACATTGGGTGTTCTTGGTATATTTGTTCTTATTTTTTTATATTGTAAATATATTTGCTGGCATTATGTTTAGTTCATATGCTGAAAAGCGAGTATTATTTTCGTTATATCAAAATATAGAGTATTCTAATTATAGAAATCCAATTGAATTGCAGAGTAAGAATGATATCCAGGAAATGTTGGATATACTAGTAAATGAATATTTATGTTTATTAGATAAAATAGAAATATCCATGTTAATGGACCTAAAATATGGCAGAAATTTTAGGGATAAAAATACAATGAAGAGATTGGCAAAAAGAAGTTTTTGGGTAATGGCAGTAATTGATATTAATTTTGTAGCTATATTATTGAATAAGTTTGGGATTGATGGAGAGAATTATTACATTATTGTACTTTTAAATGTATTGTTTGTAGTAACTGCGATTACTTATCGATTTAAATGGATGAGTGCCATGGGTATTTTATTAATATATAATTTTTATAGTTATGAATTTAAATACAAACGGAAACATGTATATCGGTTTCAGAGCGAATATAAATATAGGTATGTTTGTACATCTTCAATATTTAGCAATAATTATATTCGATATATTAATGTATGTAAAAGCATATATGTGTTTTATAATATGACTAAAGAGGCAGGAAGGGCAAAAGAAGTGACATTGTTCTGTAAAAAGAAGAACAAGGGAGAGAATGCTAAAATAGAAGCTTTATTCTATTTATTTAGAGATATTGATTCAAATCATAAGAGTCAAATAATATCATCAGATATCAAAAATGGTTATGCTAAATGTGTATGTGCTATTTTGGATGATATTCATAGATATAAATAGTGGAATTAGTTTATATGTGAGAGTAATAAAGCCAATATAAGAAATCATAATTAATTTGCTATTCACTATTTCATTGTACATTCCACCAGAATGCGGTAAAATCTAAGTCAGATATAATGAAAGAGCGACCAAATCAGACAAGGATACCATGAAATAAATATGAAAAACAAGATTTCCTTTTATCAAATCGTAAATAGCTTCATCAGACTACTGGCAGCAGCCATTATTTTTGTGTTATTTTTACACAGTATTTTCAGTACCAGTTTTATTGGATGGGTAGAAAATGAGGATGGCAGTCTGTGCAAACGAACCTTAAACATTACGGATAGTCCATGGAAACATTTCGTGGTATTCGTAGTGTTTATTTTGTGTTTGTGGATAATTCTTCATAGTTATCGAAAGTTAAAGGTAAATGGAAAGATTAGGAAGATAGACAGTAAATGGATTTTGTTAGGACTTAGTCTGTTAACCTGTGCACTGGGAATCTATTGGATTGCTGTGACACAGTTAAAACCTGGCAATGACCCGGCGAAAGTGTATGCGATTGCGATGCAGTGGCGGAATGGAGACTTTTCCGCTTTTGAGGAAGGGGAATATTTATTTAATTACCCATTTCAGTCGGGAATTATTCTTTTCTATTATTTGATGTCCTATCTGGTAGGGATGAATAATTATGTGGGACTGCAGATAATCAATGCGGCAGCATTAGCGGTGATTTACTATTTTATAGCGAAATTGGCGCAGAAATTCTGGAAAGAGGACAAAGCCGTTCCGGTAATGGCATATCTTGCCGTTTTATGCTGGGTGCCGATGCTGTACTATGTTACCTATTTATATGGCATCATACCGGGTATGGCATTTGCTATGGCAGCAGTCTATCTGGTTATGAAATATCTGGAATCGGGCAGAATTCGTTATGGAATTGGAGCTGCAATATGCATAGGCATTGCGATTGTATTGAAATCCAACTGTTTGATTTATCTGGTAGCAATGAGTTGTTTTCTCGTATATGACGCCATTGACAGTTTCGGCAGGAAGGGAAAAGAGAACGGAAATGAATGGAAGCCCAGGCGTTGGCTGTGTTCACTGCTTTGTGTGGCAATGATGGTGCTTTCCTATGTGGGATGTACGAAAGCATATCAGAAAACAGTGGAAAATATTTCGGGTTATGAATTGTCGGATGGGGCGGCTATGGTTTCCTGGGTATTTATGGGACTCCAGGATTCTGAAGATGCAACCGGACCAGGCGAGTATAACGGCTATATTATTAATATTTTTAAACGGTATCATTATGATAGTGAATTGGTAAAAGAAGCCACAATCACTGACATTAAGAAGGTCATCAAGCGGATGAGTGAAAATCCACTGGATGATGGGGTAACTTTCTTTGCAAAAAAGATGGCATTTCAGTGGAATGACCCTACCTTTGTAGCAATGGAAAGAACGGAAGGTAGAGAATCAGCAAAAGTCATCCCTGGTTTTGCCCGGAGTCTGATTGATGGTCAGGCGAAGGTTGCGCTTTCGGTTATTTTGAATTATGTGCAGACACTCATTTGGATAGGGGTAGTGTTGTATCTGTTCATTCGTTGGAGAAGCAGGAATCTCTATGAATTGATGGGGATTGTCATTTTCCTGGGAGGTTATCTGTTCCATTTTGTGTGGGAATCCGGGGCTTCGTACACGATACCGTACTTCTTAGTGCTGATTCCCTATGCGGTAAAAGGGTATTTGGACTTGACCAGGGGAATAGAGGATACAGCCCTTGTGGTTAAAAATGGAACAATGCAGTGGAAACGGCGCAAAATAGTCACCATTATTATGGGACTGGCACTAACGATATTATTTGTTGGTTTATTGCAAACGACCAATCTGTTTCATAAGACGATTGCCCTGGATGATGGAACAGAGGCGATGAACCAGTTTTATCATCAGGAAGCAACAAATGTGGGGGAAGAAGGATACTGATGTGCAAAAGAGGATGTCTTACGGAATGTATATATGGTTTTGTGATTGCAGTAGTTTATTGCCTTGGAAAAACCATTTATGAAACGACAGATTTTAGAGGAATAGTTCAAAATCCGGCGAAATATGTACTGCTTTTTCTGGGAGTGGGTATTGTATCTGCAATTGCATTAGGGCTGTTAGATTTATTTCTGAAAAAAGCAGCAAAGATAAGGCAATGGCAAACGGCAAGAAAAGTCGTGGCAGGTCGATGGGCTTTTCTGGTATTGTGGATAATTCTGGCAGGAGTTTATTTTATCTGTTATGTGTCCTATTACCCGGGGACTTTTGCTTATGACGCACCACCACAGACTTATCAGGCGTATGGCTATGACCCTTTAAATACACATCACCCGGTGCTGCATACTTTGGTGTGGAGAGTTTGTCTGATAATAGGCAGTTGTTTTTCCGGGATGGAACAGACAGTTGCACTGGCTGTTTACAGCGTGTCTGAAATGCTTGTGGTAGTGACTGTCAGCATGGTGGTTGTTTATACTGTTTATAAGCTGACAGATAACATTTATGCACTAATAGCAGTTTATTTGTATTATCTGCTTACACCGGTGCTTCCTGTTATGTCGTTTAGCATGACAAAGGATATTTTATTTTCCGGCTTTTTCATTGTATTTTTAATCATGTTGCACAGCGCACAGTCAGAAGTTGGCAGAAAACAGGAAACTGCACTTTTTTTGGCCGGTCTGCTGGCATGTCTGTTTCGCAATAATATGATATACGTCATGCTGTTGGTGCTTTTAGCAGCTTTTATTATGAAATATGCAAAGTGCGTGAAATGGATACTTTGCATGATAGTGGTTACTTATTATGTAATTATGAAACTGATTTTCCCGCTAGTGGGAGTGGAGTCGGGGGAACGAAGCGAAGCATTTCCCTTGATACTAACACAAATGAGTGGAATCTATGTGAATTATCCGGAGTTGCTCACGGAGGAAGAAAAGCAGGTATTGTTGGATTATATTCCTGATGTAGCCAATTTCAATCGACACTTTGCTGATTATGTAAAAAGTTCTTTTGATGAAGAATTATATAAAGAGGACAGTAAGACGTTCTGGAAGACTTATTTGAGTATCGTGAAAAAAGCTCCGGTAGAGAGTTTCTGTATTTTTTTGGATTTAAATGTGGACTATTGGTATCCCAACGCGGAATTTCCAGACCCTTATTCCAACCGGGAGTATATAGAAACGGATACGCAGGAACGGGAAGTCTTCTGGGTGGATAATGCCGGACTATTGCCAAAGGTACATGGCTTCTATGAGCAAATCGCCGGGCATGAACACTGGCTGATGCAGCTTCCGGGTATCCGGTATTTTTATTCCCTGGCATTTCCGTTCATGAGTCTGGTGGTATGTGTTTATCTGATTATTAAGAATAGAAGAGCGGACTGTGTTTTGGCTTTTACGGCACTCATAGGATTGTTCCTGACATTTTTGTTAGGTCCAGTCAGCAATTTCCGGTATATTTATATCTATTATGTGGCGTTGCCTCTATATTTCTGCTATGCTGCCCATGGAATGGCCATGGACAATTAGCAGGAGAGTTATATTACGATTACCCTAAGAAAGCGGTAAGAGGTGGCTGGTAGAAGCGCATTTGCCAGTTAAGCAAAAGTACGTACTATGTCTGAGGTCTGGCGGCAATCAAAATAAGTGGGAAAAAGTGCATCTTTGCACCATAAACAAAAAGCTTATTCCGGATGCCAGTCAGATTAGCAGGCTTAACATGCTTTATTGAACTATAAATATAACTTCTTCCTGTTATTTCATGGAACAGCTTGTGGATTTGTTTCTTGCCGCCCGGTGCAGAATACATTTCCTGCATAATGGGTAATGCGTAGAGTAAGGTCTGGTAAACGCGGTAGTAATCAAGCTGTGTCTTCAAAAAAGGATATGTTGCCGTGTCAAAATTACTTTCAATGGTTTCAAAAAGAAGAAATACTTTTTCGAGTTGTTGCTTAGTAATGGTGTGGCACATGGACTCTGCACGGCTGATATAATAATAATAGGGAATATCCGTAAAATAGATGGATTCTGCATCTAACATACAGGGATAGGTAACCAGAAAGTCCTCGCCATTGCGGATGGCAAGGGGGACTTTACACAGATGCTTCGCCAGAAGTTCACGGCGAAACAGCTTGTTCCAGATATTTGGTGCAGCGTTAAAAGTATAAAATTGCCCTGAATAAATCATGTTAGGGTACACTGATTCCATAAGCCGTTTTTTATCATAGAAGCCTGGTTCATAGGGAACGGCACAGACCTTTTCTTTGGCAGGCATTACAGCAGTAAAGTCACAGTGAATAATATCTGCCCGATATTGCCTGGCAAGCTGACACATAGCAGGGTACATACGGGAATCCACACGGTCATCACTATCTACGAAGGCAATATATTCCCCTATTGCCATGGCAAAGCCGGATTGTCTGGCTCCGGGCAATCCCTGATTTTGCTGATGCAAAACCTGTACCTGGGAATGAGAGGAGGCATAGTGGTCACAGATAGCTGGAGAGCTGTCTGTAGAACCATCGTCGACTAGAATCAGTTCGTAATCAGTCAACTCCTGGCAGAGAATACTGTCGAGACATTCTTCCAGATATTGCTCTGCATTGTAGATGGGAACAATGATACTTAAAAAAGGTGTGGATGACATAGTAGAACCTCCGTAATATTGCTTGAATAGACTTGAATTAGGGGGATAAATATGCTATTGTATAGCTATAAATAGGGAGAGCCAGAGCTACGGCTTACCCAAATAATAAAGTGATAACCTCATAAGAGGTCAGCCGTCATTATTCGCAGGTAATGGCGGCTATTTTCGTTTTCCCTTGAAGATTGTGTAACACAAACCTACAAGAGCGACAATGAATATACCAATCTGAATTAAATCAGAGTATGTAACAAACATTGGCAACGCCCTCCTTTCTTTCGTCTGGAGGGTAGCCCCTCCGAAAAGAGGGTAAGCCGCCCGGCTCTGGTTTCCCATGAGCGAAGTATAGCATAAGGAATTGGATAATGCAATGAGATTGGAGAAACTTGAGTTTTTGAGTTTTTGATGGAAATTTTTGTAGAATAAAGTATTGTACTAAATAAATAGGCGATGTATAATATATTAAAAATTGAATCTATAAATAACGTTATAGAACAGTGGTTATGAAAGAGGTTAATGAAGGATAATACCTGATTATCC